>WJLW01000091.1 GCA_014728295.1 Chitinivibrionales bacterium
ACCCGATTGGCATGCGACAGACCATTGCGAGATGGCGGGGTGGCCTCTCGAACGGTGGCCAAGGCTCCTTGGTGTAAACGCAAGGTGTCACAAACATCATTAAGACTCAGGGCGTGAGAAAGCTGTGCAAAAACCATTGATACCACATGGCTCCAAGGGCTAAAACTGCGACTCTTTGAATAGTGATATTTGCGTAAATGGAATGTTTCTGAACTATGCTTCGTATTTCCATACAGCGGAAACGAGTTTACGGTCTATTGTGGACTGCATACTTGGCCAGAAGATGCCGGACGGCGGATTCAACTGCAATTCCAACACCATTGGAGCAAAGCACAGTTCCATGCATTCAACAATCTCGGTACTGGAAGGAATTACCGATTATGAGAAGAACCGATACACCTATCGCCTGAAGGAACTTGCGCCAGTGAAGGAGTCCTCTGTTGAGTTTCTTCTTAAACATCAACTGCACATGTCGGACCGCACCGGTGAGATAATCAACAAGGAATTCCTCAAGTTAACGTATCCCGGCAGATGGCGCTATGACATTCTCAGGGCCCTTGACTACCTACAATATGCCGGAATACCATATGATAGCCGACTTGAGCCAGCAATCGGTGTGCTGCTCAGGAAGAGAAATAGGGATAATACCTGGAATATGCAGGCAAAGCATCCGGGCAAAGTCCATTTTGCGATGGAGAAAGCAGGGGCACCAAGTAGATGGAATACTCTTCGAGCCATGCGAGTGTTGAAGCATTTCTGCTCTGCACAGGAATGAAAACTAGTATCGAGGTTATGAGTTTCGGATGCAAAGGGAGCATACCTGCATGCGAAGGTGACTAGAAACACTCCCGGCCCAGAGACAAGTGGCAAAGCAAAATCGCACAGACGCACAACACGCCCAATATGCCATTTGCTCCGCTACATACATAAAAGCTATATGGTAGGCCACCGATTCAAATTACGATCAGGCTGAATGATCTACCGTCGCTTTTTTCCGGAAAAATGCAAACTTAGCAATTTTTTTTGCAAAGAATTAACAAAATATTCACTCTGTCAGCATCGCTACATTATATTTTATGCATAGCAAATCAGTTTTTGCACCAATTTGCGAACCTGATTTAGCCGACGATTAGTTTCAGTAGCTGAAATAGCGGTAATGTGGTTCTTATGCAAAGGCAAAATTGCCTTGTTTTAAACGCTTAAAACACTTAACTCGTACCTGAGGAGTTTCTGTAATGCATACATCATTAAAAGTAGTGGCGATTGTGGTGCTTTTTTGTAGCGTGAACGCTGCAACAGGTGAAACTAATGGATGGGTAGTCTGGGGCAATGGTGGTGAGCTGTATGTGGCCGACGGAAATACGCGCGAGGAAATCACAACGGTTCAGGATGTGCGCAACGCATGCTGGTCGGCTGAAGGGACCTTCATATATGCAATCGCCGACGGACCACAGGGCAACCGCGGATCGAATGAAGATCAATACGGCGACGGAACATTATGGCGCTTGAACAATGATGGCACCGAGCCGGTCCAGATACCCGGAACCTATCAGTGGCATGGACGCACCAGCATTGCAACCTGGCGCCCGGATGATGAATTTGTTTTTTACGTCAACGGACATAATTTTTACAAAGTAGGCGTTGACGGGAATAAGGACGTGGTTTACAACGATCAGCAAAAGTCATATATCGGGGAATTTGCGATAAGCTCCGATGGAAATCGAATCGCCGCGCGCAGCTCCGAAAGCTACAGTGTCAGGCATCTTTACAAGATCGAGGTTTCCCACGGTACGCGCCGGGGATATGATTCCCATTGTCAATCGAGTATTACACCCGACGGGCAGTATCTCAGTGCGAACCAGGGTGATCATAACGGGCTTAATGTGTATCGCTGGGGAGATTCCCCCGGAAATCCGCTTAAGGATATTGATGAACCGTCTGGGCACGGAATCAACAGCGGCCGGTTCGCCGCCAACAGCAATGATCACTATGTGTACACCTACGATGATAACAACGGCATTGCCGTGCTGGAGATTTCCACCGGCAATGCGAAACGGTTTGTCGGAAACTGGGGTGGTCTTCACAGTCCGGCACACCCCGATTTCTGGCTCGGTGATTTGCCGGACAATCAGGTGAATGTCAAGATCGGGGCGAATGCGGGGCGCGTCCGTACAACGGCGTCACGAAACTACCGGGTGTATAGTCTGGACGGCACGTTCATCGGCGCCAGCACTTCTGCTGGGAACAAGCACCTGCCTGTCCATGCAGGCGGTCTGAGTGTGTATATTGTGCAGGATGCTGCCGGGGAACAGGCCAGCGTCAAAACGCTTGGGAAGGGCAAATAGGGATTTCTTCTCTACAATCGAGCCTGGGGTGTTTTCACCACACTACGGTGCATTTCATTTAACTTATTTAAAAATAAAGAGATACGAAGACTACACATTGCAAGGGAGCATCGTGTGGGGGGAGTTGACCACACTAGAAGCGACCTACGTCTGCCGCAGAACTTTGTAAGTCACTGATAATAAAAGCATAAAAAAACGGCATAGCTCTTGCTTTGTTTATTGGTGGATCTCAATCCGGGCCCAGATCCGAAAGAACTTAAAAATCTTAAACCCTCAATCAGGAGGAATTATGAAAAAGCTAGTTGTTGCACTTATCCTCAGCTCGTTTGCTGTTTTTGCTGCAAATCCCGAACAGACTCAGGAGCAGAAGATGGAGCAGTATAAGCTGCAGATTCAGGAGCAGGTCAATGCGTCATTAGACCATCTTCCCGCTCAGGTTCAAACGCAACTGCAAGCTGCCTTGCAGGCTGCACAGCAAGCCCAGAATGAATTGCGTCAGATGAAGCAGCAAGGTAAATCAGATGCAGCTATCGATGCAAAAATGGAACAAACTCGCACCAGGGCGCAGGAACAACTGCAAACAGCAATTCAGAATATGGAGCAGGTTTCCGCCAAAGTAAAAGCCCAGGTCGAGCAGGCTAAAGAACAGGTGCAAAAAAGACTGCAGACTAAAGAAGCCGACATGAAGAAAATTCAGGAACAGAAAAGACTTCATGACGGATCCGGAACCGGCAAAGGTGGCTCCACCAAATAAATTGCCCTGACCACCTGAGTGCACCGATGGCGGTACAGGCAATTCACGAGAGAGGGAACACTCCCTCTCTCAATTATATTTTAAGAGGTAATTATGGAAAACGCACTTAAATTCTTCACATTGATTTTTGCCATTATTTTTTCTACGGGATTTGCGCAGGAAACAACCGGAAATAATGCCGGCAATTCGTCTGGAACTTCACTTGAGGAAATATACGGGGACATCATGAATGCATTACCTGCCGATGTAGTAGAGCGCATTGACACACTGTCGGCTGCAAAAAAATCTGATGTGAATACTCCTTCAATAAAGTCTGTTAGTACAGACAACGAGGCAAAGCAGATCCGGAGCAGTGAGACGTATCAGAATTTACCTGCGGATGTTAAAGCGCGGGTTGAAAAGATGATAGACGAGGTTGACAAAAGAAGAAATGATAAACAAATGCGTTTTAAAAATAGCCGGCAAAACGCAAAATAGTACGCAATTTCAAATTTGCATGAATCGCCATCGGTGCACGATGTGGAGGGCATTTTTTATGCCCGCCTTACTAATCGCTTAACTCGAATTCAGGAGGTAAGCAGCATGATCAAGCATTTTCCACGCATTGAAATAGCTATAATTCTTTTTCTTATTTCGTTCGGATATGCCCAGCAATCTTTTACAAACAGCACACTTGGCTACAGTGCCTATTTGCCTGAGAACTGGCAACGTAGTGCTGCTAATGATTCACAAGATGTATTTCTGGATACATCCGGCGCCTATCCTGCGTATCTGTCTATAGTGCAGCATTCGTACAGCAATGTGGATTTCCCAACGGGAAATGATTGGACGCGGGCTAATTTTATCGCGTATAAAATGTACATCGATTATTATCCATACGGTACCGTCTTGTATTTCGACAGCTCCTCAACGCTTACACAAGACGGATTGTGGGCTGCAGAGTTGTTCATTCGCTTCTTTACGGATGACACTAGTAATTTTACCTGGGACGAATATGTGCGCTACACGGCGACAAATGAGAACGGATATGAGCTCTATGCCATGGGGGATACAGCGGATATGCGTACCAATCTTCCCGTGTATGGCGCCATTTTGCAGTCGATAGATATTTTACGCGCCAATATGTCAATACAAAAGTATGTTGGTCCAATAGTGAGCTATGAGGCGTCTTTTACGATAAAACCGTTCGAGCGCACTGCCGTAATTACTCTCAATGGAAGAAGAATGACGGAATTGGATTATTTGCCTGATGGAATATTCATTCGGAAGTATTCGAAAAAGGCGGCGATAATAATGCCCGACGGTCGGCAATGACACTGAAAGCGATCACACTCATAGTCTGGGGGGTGCTGCTGAAAGTGCAAACGGATGCGCGCTGCGATGCATCTGTTTGCGCTATGGTTGAACAAGGCGAAAGCGCTTTGGCCAAAGGTCTTTTTGATTCGGCAATTGTCTGCTACTGGAACGGCCATCTTAAAGGCATGAGCAAAGACAGCCTGTTTTACTTGCTGTCTAATGTCAATTATGCTAAACAGGTATTCGATACCGCAATTGCGCTGAATCTTGCCGCACGGCCCGGCACAAATCGTGCCCTGCACAAAAAGCTGCTCTACCAGCGATATGCGATCTATTCTGCTTTGCAGCTTGACAACTATGTCAATGCAACGCTGGATTCATTGCGCAAGCTTGACAGAAGCATACCGTTCGTGCTGTTTCCGGACCTGAATCTGTCTGCGTCGATGGGTTACGGCTGGGAACGTCAGATCGCGCCGAGCAAATACAGTTGGAGTTTCGAACCGCTTGAGCAGGAATTTGATACCGTTGCGGGCTTAAGTTATGCCGGCCGTGCTGAGCTTATGTGGAGCGTGCCGCTTCGCAACTCATTGCGGCTCTCGCTGGGATTTGCCGGTAAACTGGCAAGAAATTATTTCGATTCCCGCCAACAATTTGCTACTGATACGCTTTCTTACTATTATGGCGGTGCTGCCGCATTGCACGGTATCGGTGACATACTAGCCCTTTCCGCAGAGGTAATGCGCAAAAGAGACACATATCAAAATTATGTGACAAATTCAGACTTTTCGCTGAGCATGCTGACACCGGAGCGGATATTCTATACCTCGTTGAATTACTTCCTTTCTCTAAAGACGGGAAACGTCATTGGTTACGATCAGGTATACGCAATCAGTTATCTTGATTTGCGCGGCAGGAAGAAGGCCGGAGTGGGGATCACGTTGTTCAATTCATTGTTTCGTTCCGATCCGCTGACTACAATCCGGGAATATAAAAAAATGTACATTGACGATGTAAATGCCGATACCATACGCCATTACAGCGATTCAACATTCAGCAATCAGATTCCTCTTCCCATGACCGGAACTATCTTGGAAAATCTTGCCTATCTCAATCAAGTAAATGAAAGCTTCGATGCGGTCGCCTATGAGGATCGCCTTCCGCAGACATTCTGGCAAACTTCTGCGACGATTCACTATGCGTCGGCACTTCCCTGGAAGCTGGAGTTTAAGCCAGGGCTGCAGTACTCTTTTTCATACTATCCGGATGCCTACATCTGGCACAATGACTCCGTCGCACAACAGTATGATATTGTGGCCTGCTCCCGGATGGATGATGCTTGCTATGGATATACAGACGGTGAACGGATAAACACCATAGTTACCCGGCAATTTTTCGACGGACCTCTGATGTTGCCGAACCGACCCCGGGAGCAGAGGCGCATAGATCATGAAATAGGCGTCCAACTTCGCCTGTCAAGAAAAGTTCTCAGAAGCAGCAGTATCAACATGCGCGGCGAATTCAGCAGAATTGTTACGAGCTTGTCACCTGCTGTACCCGTGCACATTTCTCAATACCGATGGTATTTCACTGCAGCATTTTCTCACCAATTCAGTTTCAAATAATATATACTCTATAGAGGTAACTCATTAATAGATATTGATTTATCGAATGACAAGAGCGCTGAAATTTTGCCGTGTCGCTGTAATTGTCGGCAGCGTAGTATCAAATTGCACTAATACTGCCATTTCCAAGGGAAATTCCTGTCTGAAGCTGGGTGATTATCATCAGGCTCAGGTATTCTTTGGCAAATCTCTAATGCGCGATCCCGATGACTATTATGCCCGGCTGGGAATGGGAAAGGCTTTGTTGCAGCAGGCTGTTGCCGAATCGCAGGATACCTCGGTCTGGAGAAAGGCGTTGATACACCTTGAGGCGTCGCGTACATTGCGGCCACGCACATTTGATATTGCCTTGCTTGGACAGGCCTGGAGAGAGGCCGGACGAACGAGGCTAAGCGTTGCTGATACCGTTGGCGGCCTGCAGGCCTATTCACGTGGATTGCACTACCAGCCCCTCGATTTGGGTCTGATAAATTCTATTGCCATTATTTACCATGCATCGGGCTATCCTCAGAAGGCGGAAGTGCTATTTAGAAAAGCACTGCGAATTGACAGCACGCATGCGCATACTTATTTCAACCTTGGTATGGTTTTCTGGCAGGCAGGCAAAAAGACCCTTGCGCATGAACAGTGGCTCAAAGCTTTGAACTTCGATGCGGAAGACGAAGATATCCTGTACTGGTTTTCGTTAGCAGAGCGGGCCAGGAGAGCGCGGCAATGAAAAAAGGATTTCCTTCGGGCTATGAGCTCCCGGTGTTGTTGGGCAACGGTGCATTCGCATCTGTATACCGTGCACGACAAGTCTCCCTTGACCGTTTTGTCGTACTCAAAATCATACATGATGGTAACGAAGTGCATCGTAACCAGGCAGAGGATGAAGCGAAGGCGCTTTCGGCGATGAACATTTCCTGCACTCCACGCATTTATGATATCTTCAGGTGGCAGTCTTGCGTTTGTATTGCCATGCAATGGATACGCGGCATTACCCTTGAGTGGCTACTCAAGCGAGGGGTCTCGCCAGATTGCCAAAGCTCAATTGCCGGTGCTCTGATACAATCTCTTGCTCAACTGCATGATCGGGGTATATTTCATGGAGATATCAAGCCATCCAATATCATGATCTCGCCGGAGGACGGTCTGTTTCTGATTGACTTTGGATTTGCCGGAAAAGCGCTGGATGATGTGGCCGTACTCAGGGGTACTCCCGAGTATCTTGCTCCGGAATTGATGGTGTCGGACGCACAGGTAGATGCTGCCGCGGTTGATATTTATGCATGCGGCAAGGTTTTGAAGGCACTGGGTTTGATGGAGATTCATCAGCATCTTCAAGCTTGCATCAACGAACAGCCCGATGAGCGGCCAGATTCTGCCCGGGCAGTGCTCGAATTATGGCAGGAGTCGGGTGCGCAAGTGCAGTCGGTTTTCTGGAAGCAAATAGCCGGCACGGCAACTGCAGAATTCTATTCGCGCACGCTCTATCGTGCGTCACATAAGGAGAAATCTTTACGACGCGAAGACAATGCCTACAAGCTGCTCATCGAATCACTGCAGGAAAATCCGGATAACGAAGACGCCATTGCGGCTATCGAGCACTTTAAACCTTCTCATCACCACCATCGTTTCGTTTCAGCAAAACTGTCGGTTATCGTTGCTGTCTGCATGGCAGCAGGCATTGCTGCTGTATATTTGTTAGCATTCGGTACTACCTTCAAACAAGCGGGATCTACCTTTACATCCGCAGATACGATCGGCAAAATCACGATTTCCCACAGCCGCAAGCGACGGGCTATAAAATTATTGCCCACCGGAGCAGCATTTAAAGTGCCCGAGGTAGACAATACTGCGCTGAAAGGCGGTTTGACTATCTATACGGAAAATTCTGAGGCGACTGCTCTGGCGAACGGCGTGAAGTACGAACCGGATCGCCTCGGCTTAATCCGGTTGGATCTGGACTACGGTGCGCATCTGGTAACTGTGCTTGATTCGACGGATGCCATTGTGCAGCGCGAGCGCATCCGCCTCCTGCCTTTTGAGACAAAGGCCATAGCTGTCGGCAATTCACCAGGAGCCGACATCCCATGAAACAACGCGGTTGCTTTTTAGTTCATCGTTCAAGCGGCAAGACTTATAGCCTCAGCGGGCGAATTGCCACGATAGGCTCCGCTCCAGCCAGCCATATTTCACTTGAGAACACTCACGCACCTCAACACTGCGGCCATATCCTCTTCAAGGGCGGGAGTTTCAGTTTTCAAGTGTTGACACATGAGATCGATATAGCGGTGAACGGAAAGAAGGTGCGCAGCCGGATCATTCTTAATCCCGAAGACACCATTCGCATTGGAGCCGAAGAGTTTTACTTCAGCGATACTCACGGCATTTCAACAGATACCCTTCATGATTCTGCAAGACAGCCCCAATCGCTGATGACTTTGATAGAAGTTGTTGTTTCTTTGCTCAAAAAGAGGGACGAACCGGTTTACCATGATCTGGTGATCGCGGTTGCGCGTTTACTGAAGTGCGATGCTGCCCGCCTGGTGATCGAGCGGGATGACGGCCAGCGCGAAACCATCGCCCGGTTTCCGGACGCAGCGGGGATAGAACGGTTTTCCAAAAGAGCTATTGACTGGGCGCATGAGCGGGGAAGGACTATTTTGATGCATGAATCTGATTGGCTCCAGGAAGTGGATATGCAGGCCTCGTTGATAAAAAACGAAATTGCGACAGTTTTGTGCACACCTCTACAGAGTCTGGGCAAAACGATCGGCTACGTGTATCTGGACCGGCTCCGCATGAGTAAGCCATTTGTGGAATCCGACCGTGCTTTCTGTGATGTACTTATGCCCCTGTTCGCGGAGCTGGTTACTAATTATGCTGAGCATGTTCGTCAGCAGGAAGCTATATCCCGGCTTCAGGAAGCTACCCTTGACGGGGCAAGCGGACTGATGTACGAGGATGCATCAATGCACAATGTCGTTGAATTAGCGCGCAAAGTGTCCGGTACAACTATGCCGGTGCTGATTCTTGGTGAGACAGGCACCGGCAAAGAAGTATTTGCCCGTTTTATTCATGCGCATTCAAATCGAAGTGACAAACCGTTCAAGGCAATTAACTGTGGCGCTCTGCCGGAAAACCTGATTGAGACGGAATTATTCGGCCACGAAAAGGGCGCTTTTACCAATGCCCATTCCCGAAAAATCGGACTCTTCGAGTATGCCGACGGCGGAACGATACTGCTCGATGAAATCGGGGAGCTTCCGCCGACTATGCAGGTCAAGCTGCTGCGTGCACTTCAGGAAAGTGAAATTACTCGTGTTGGCGCCAATGAGGCAGTCAATATCGATGTGCGTATCCTTGCCGCCACCAATCGCGATCTTGCGCTGGAGGTAGCCGAAGGGCGATTTCGCGAAGATCTTTACTTTCGTATTAATGTTGTGCAGGTAATGTTGCCCCCGCTGAGGGATCGGGGCAGAGATGCTATTTTGCTGGCTGAATATTTTCTGAGAAAATTCGGACGGCAATTTGGTTTTCAGGAAAAAAAATTATCACACTCGGCGGTTGCTGCACTTCTTTGGTACCACTGGCCGGGAAATATAAGGGAGCTAGAGAACACTATTCAGAAGGCATTACTTCTGTCTTCCGGAAACAGCATTGAAGATACCGATTTGTCAATCTCAGATCCGTCAAGCAAAAACCCGGGCATTCCTTCAACCGCAAAAATGCCGGCGTTAAAGGAAATTAAAGCAGCCGCGGAGAAAGCGGCAATTATTGATTCTTTGAAAAGGACTTCAGGGAATGTTTCACTGTCGGCCAGGCTACTCGATGTGGATCGGAAATGGTTAACGAAACTTATCAGCGAGCACGAAATTCATGTCGAGGCTTTTCGTCCGGCGAAATTATAGTTGCAGACAAAAAATGGCTGCTTCGATAGGAAACGGCTTTTATCAGTAATGTCGGGGGTGAGATGTGATCTGCCGGATAATCAGATGAATGTCAAGATCGGGGCGAATGCGGGGCGCGTCCGTACAACGGCGTCACGAAACTACCGGGTGTATAGTCTGGACGGCACGTTCATCGGCGCCAGCACTTCTGCTGGGAACAAGCACCTGCCTGTCCATGCAGGTGGTCTGAGTGTATATGATTGTGCAGGATGCTGCCGGGGCTGATCAGCGACAGTAAAATTGACGCCGAAGGGTGCCCGATCTTTTTGTGCAACCGTCCTCATCTTGACTACCTCATCGACAGTGAATTGCAGCCTATATTGTTAGCAGGCAGTGTTCAGTTGCGGTAATCGGAGACGTGGGCTCATATGATCTCTTTGCCCAGCGTGGCCGGAATAAATTTTCCCAGTTTCACATGCTTGGCGCTTGCCAGTTTTTCGGCGATAGTTTTGACGTCATTGGCTTTGCCGCGCAGAAGAATCACTTCGATGCAGTTGTCGTGATCGAGGTGGGCGTGCATGGTTGAGATAATGTTGTCATGATGCGCGTGCTGCTCGGTAGTGAGATGTTCGGTAAGGCCCTTTTTGTGATGATCGTAAACCAGAACAACCGCGGCGGCGGTCTCTGAAGTGGAGTGCTGCCACTCAGATGCGACGAGGTTGTGGCGGATGAGATCACGGACGGCTTCGGAGCGGTTGGCGTATCCTTTCCGCTTTATATCTTTGTCGAAGCGGGTAAGGAGATCGGTCGGCAGTGAGACGCCGAATCTGGTTAGGTGGTCCATCTGATCAATTCCATTTCCCGAAGAGTGTTATCATTTCTTAAACAGTATCGCCCCCAGATAGCAAACTCCCGCCAGTTCAATAATCGTCGCTCCCACCGGCAGTTCCGGGCCATAGCTTATTACCAGTCCGCCCAGCGAAATCACCAGGCTGAGCACGGTTGCCGAAATCATCATCGTTGACAAGCGGTTGGTAAATCGTGAAACCGTTGCCGCCGGAATTGACAGTAGCGCGATGACCATGACAATGCCCACTACTTGCGCAAGTAAAACAGTTGTCAGGGCAGTGAAAATGAGAATGAGAAACGTATACAGGCCGACCGGAACGCCGCGGGCACGGGCGGCTTCTTCGTGAAAGCACACGGCGAGTATGCGGTTATAAAAAAGCACCACGCCGGTGATGATTATGATATCAAGGATAAACATCAATCCCAGGTCGGTCGGTGATACCATCAATATGCTGCCGAAGAGGTAGCTCATGAGATCCTGGCTGTAGCCGGGCGTTTTCATGATGGAGGTAACACCGATTGCCATGCCGAGCGCTTGCGCAATAAGCGCGCGTTGCCGCTGTCCGCCGGAAAGCTGAGCGAACGGCCGATCGCCAAGACCCGACATGCCTACCTTTTCGAGGGATTGTTGCGCAACTTTTTTGTCTGCCGCAGTGTACGGTCCCCACTTTTGTTTACCGACTCTTCCCATTATGACGATATCGTCAACGGTTGCGGGAAACTTTTCGTCAAAATCCATGTGCTGCATCACATAGCTGATATGAGGGCGTGCTTTGCGGGGACTGTTGCCGAATACCTTAATGGCGCCGCGCCCGGGCTTGAGCAGGCCCGGAATAAGCTTGAGCAGGGTGGTTTTCCCGGCTCCATTCGGCCCGACGACGCCGATGAAGGAGCCCGGCTCGACTTCAAAGGATACGTCATGCAGCACTTCCTGGTCGGTATACGAAAAACATACTTTATCGAATGCCACTACCGGATCCATATCATTCCTTTGCAAGGCCGGTTTTTATCGCATGTGCCAATTGACGCATTTCCTGGAAGTAGTCCGCCGGGAGTGGATTAATCGGCACGACTGCGCAATCGATTTGCTCGGCGATGGTCTGCGCGCTTTTGCGTGAATATTGCGGCTGCACGAATATGGCGGCGGGCTGTTGCCGGCGAGCCTGTTCGATGAGCCGCGCAAGCGCTTTGGCTCCCGGCTCTTTGCCGCCGGTCTCGACCGCAATTTGGCGCAGCGCGTATTCTTGGGCAAAATGTCCGAATGCAGGATGGAATACGAAGAGGTCTGAACCTTCATAAGGACCAAAAATAGCGTGAAGTTCCTGATTGAGCGAATCGAGATCTTTGAGCAATTGCTGCAAGTTGCTTTCGTAAACGACTTCAAATTTGGGATCGAACCTGGTGAGTGCATCCTTGATTGTTTGCGCCTGTTGCTTTGCCAGAACCGGGGACAGCCAGATATGTACGTCTTCGGCATGATGATGGTGATGCTCTTCTTCACCGGCATGCGCGGAGTGGCCGGTATCGTATGCATGATCCCGCGCTGCGGGATGGGTAGTCGCATCGATCCCTTCGAGCAGGTCAACAATGTTCAGGTCGGGCATGGTTTGCTCGATTTTGGCTATGACGCTCTGCTCGAATTCGATACCGGTTCGAAAGAAGAGTTGTGCTTCCGAGAGTTTTGCCATCTGTTCCGGAGTGGGGGAGTAGCTGTGAGGATTCTGTCCCGGTGAAATGAGCGCGTGTGTTTCAAAACGGTCCCCGGCAATGCGTTGCACAAAATAGCTATGCGGTGCAATACCGGTAAAAGCAATCAGTTTCGCTGATGCGGGCTGCTTTTTGCAACCGATGTGCAGAGCTGCGAGTGCAACAATGCAGAGCCATTGGCTATTAGCCGATCTTAGCATAAATAACCTTCCTTTCCCTCTCGACACCCCCCACAAATACCCGCAAACTGCATAATATGCTCCGTCACTTTCGCATTGAGTTCTTTCTCGACGAATTCCTCGAATCGGTCCGCCGTGCATAGATTGACTTCCTGCACCTTTTTGCACTTGCTGCAGATGAAATGGTGATGATGCCGGTCGCGGGGGTGGCGGCAGAGAAAGTAGGAGGTCTGGTTTTCGGTGCTATGCATGGGACAAATAAGCCCGGCCTGCAAGAGGCGGTCGATGACCCGGTAAATGGTTGGAAATCCGATTGCGCATCCAAGTTCGTCGCTGGTTTTATCTTTGAGCTGCTGCGGGGACAGTATTTGTTTGGAGGCATAGAGAATATTGATGATTGTCCTGACGGTCGGCGTAATTCTTCCGCCCGATTTACGTAGAGTGTCAAAATGAATTGCTGCGCTTTGTGCCGTCATGCAAGAATCCGGTTTGCTTACTCTGTAAAATAATGCAGATGCAAAAAAGTTGCAATAAGAAGAAGCGTGTGCTCAGGATTGCAGCAGATGAGCGATGTCTTTTGCAAAGTAGGTGAGAATCATATCTGCGCCTGCCCGCTTGATTGCCAGTGTCATCTCCATCATTACGGATTGTTCATCAAGCCAGCCGTTCTGCGCGGCCGCTTTGAGCATTGCATATTCGCCGCTGACGTTGAAGGCGGCAAGCGGTATGTTTATGCATTGTTTGAGGCGGGAGATTACATCGAGGTACGCAAGCGCCGGTTTTACCATTACGATATCGGCGCCTTCTACGATGTCAAGTTCTACTTCGCGTATTGCTTCGATAGCGTTGGCGGGATCCATCTGGTAGGTTTTTTTGTCGCCGCCGCGGGGGGCCGAGTCGAGGGCGTCCCGGAACGGACCGTAGAATGATGAAGCGTATTTTACCGAGTAGGCGAGGATGCTCACCTCGGTGTACCCTTCACGGTCGAGGGCGTCGCGAATGAATCCGACACGACCATCCATCATATCGGAGGGAGCGATAATGTCGGCGCCTGCCCGTGCCTGCGCCAGTGCCATTCCTGCGAGGATGTCCAGTGTTGGATCGTTTTTGATTTTTCCATCCACCACCAGCCCGTCATGACCGTCCGAGGAGTAGGCATCCATAGCAACATCGGTGATAACCGTGATCTCGGGACATGCGTCTTTGATTTGCTTGATTCGTGTCTGGAGCAGCCCGTTGTCGTTGCGTGATTCGGATGCCTGGCGGTCTTTAAGGCGATCCTGAATTCTGGGAAACAGGGCAATGGCCGGGATATCGAGCGCGTGGACCTGCTTGACCTCCTGCAACAGTGCAGCTTTGCCCAGGCGAAAGCAGCCGGGCATGGAAGCGATTGGTTCCCTGGTATCGTCACCGTCGATAATGAAGAGCGGCAGCACCAGATCGTGGGGGGTAATTGATGTTTGGCGAACCAGGTTGCGTATTGTAGTCGTTTTGCGGTTTCGGCGGGGTCTTATTTTCATTTGATCAAATCTTCTTTGAATGATGGTGACGCCGGCAATGCTGCTAAGGATCGATATTTTCCAGTTTGCCGTCCAGTGTTACGATACGGCGATAGTAGCAGTTGCGTGGTGAGCCGTTCTTATTTTTCGTATGGCAGATATTTCCCCGGCGCGGTCGGACGATATACACCAGCGAATTTTGTTCACAATTGACATATACGTCCAGCAGTTCGAATGTTTCTCCGGATGTTTTGCCTTTAATCCACAGTTCATTGCGGGACGTGCTCCAGAAAACGGCGGTTTTTGTTGCAAGCGATTCATTAAGTGCCGGTTCATTCGCGTAAGCGATGAGAATCACTTCCTTCGTATCGGCATTTTGCACTGCTACGGGGACAACACTGCAGTCTCTTTCGGCAATTTTAGCGAGTTTGTTCCAGTCAATTGAGAGCTGCGTGGTTTCTTCGATTTCTTTGCTCATGGATGTTTTGACTCCACGGGGTGATTAGAATTTAGAATGATGCAGTACTCGTAGTTGTACAAAATACGTAATTATGCAGCTTATGTGAAATGTGTCATTCTTGTGGAGACGGGGAACTACTCTGCCTACGGTGTGGATCCCCACCTCCGTGGGTATGACGATATGAAATGCGTCACTCCCGCGGTGCCAGACCAACCCATCCAGCATGTCCCCATTGAATCCCCCCGTACACCCAAATTATATTTCTACCCGTTCTCAACACATCAGGCGCCAGGGAATCCGGTGAAAATCCGGAGCGGACCTGCCACTGTAATCCCATTGTCCCGCATATGCGGGAGGGGCTGTCAATCCAGGCCACTGTGTCGCTCTGCGGCATGGGAAGGCGACAGTACCGGGAGAGCCAGGAGACCTGCCTGCACTGTGTATCTGTTCTGGACCTTCATGGATCGAGGTATCCGGGAGTTGATCTGGTGTCAATTCGTACAGCAATAATTCTGGCTATCCTTGCCGGTTGTGTGCCGGCAGCGGAATCCGATTCGGCAAACCGTGAAGCTGTTTCGCTTGATCGACTTGTTGTACATGAAAAACGGACTGGGGCATACACTTCCTCAACCACAACGATCGAGGCGCAGGAGTTTGTGGGTCAGTATAAAGATTTGGGTGACCTGCTAAGCACGGTTTCGGGAATAAGTGTGTATCGTACCGGAGGTCTGGGAGCTTATTCGTCGGTATCCATAAGGGGCGGTACGACTCAGCAAGTGCAGATTTTTCTTGACGGCATGCCGCTCAACACAGCACGGGGCGGGGCCGTTGACATAAGCAAGATCCCCCTGAATAGTTTACAGCGGGTGACTATTTACAAAGCTGGTGCGCCGATGGAGCTGTCCGGCCGCAATGCTGGTGGAATCATAGAGTTAGTCAGCGCGCCGCAGGTTCGTGCCAACCTGACTAATTTTCTTGCCGAAGCGGGAAGCTATGGATATATAAAAGCCGGCGCGCTCATAAATCGTCATCTCGATCTGTTCTCTCACTGGTTTTCAACTGATGCAACTTATAGCGAGAACGATTACCCGTACGATTGGGATATAACGGCATACGAAGACGGGGATGAAATTGAGCGTACAATGGACAATCACTATTTCAGCGGATTTTCGGCGCACTACGGGCTGAGTTTTCGGCCTGCACTCAGCGGGCACGAGCTAAAATTTCATATTTCCACTTCCCTTACCGACAATGGCATCTTCTGGTATCCGGTTGCCGGCAGCAATGATGGATCAATCAGGGATAGAGCAATAAGCGGATATTTACGTTATCAATTTCCTGCCGGTCGGCAAACCGATGTCGTTTTTAAAATGGCCGGACGTGACCAGGTGAATACATTCCAGAGGAAAGGCGCTTATTTCATCGGTGGGGTACGCAAAAGAGTTGCGCGGAATCCTTTCGGGGAATGCTCCGCATACATCACCCATACTCTGAATTCCCTGCTCAATTTATATGGTATTGTTGCGGTCGAATATGAACAATACCGCGATCGCGATGAATGGGCCAATAGCCATATAAAGCCATTTTCTCAGCGACTGACCGGACGGGCGGGGCTTGGATGTGCCGCAAGCTATGGCGATATAGTGCATGCTTCCGCCGCCACGTTTTTGCGGGCAGAGCGCGATTCGACAAATGGCGTCTCATTTCATTATGGTGATTTGCCTGCACAGCCGAGAACCATGACGGGCATATTTCCCGGCGCCGAAGCTCAAGCAAATATTAAGATGTTCAAGCATCTTTCATTGTTGAGTTCGATACGATTTCGGGAAAGAAGTCCGAGCTTTGTAGAAAAATTTGCGCGCACCGAAGTTTCCCGAGGCAATGATACCTTGTTGCCTGAGCGCCGGATTGAATATGAAGGGGGAATTTCACTGCAGTGGCCCCTGTTAAGCACTTCAATAGTGGCTTTCGGCAGCAGTATGCATAATAAGATCATTTTCATAAGCAATTCACAGAATGTATTCGTACCGAGAAATGTGAGTACGGTCAACGGCATGGGAATTGAGTGGGAATCCTCGCTGGCATTGGGAAAATGGTTTGATATCACTCATTTGCTCACGCTGATGCGCAACATCATAGCGTCGGATGTTATAACCGGCTGGGATGGAAATTTCGAGCCGCTTATTCCGTTTTGGCAGGATTATGTGTCGCTCAAATTTTCGTGGAAGAAATTGCACATTGCCAACTCATTGAATGTGTCAAGTGGTTATTTCATCGGCGGGGATAACGTAAGAGAGGACTTTTACCAGCCGGTACCGCGATTGTCCGTGGCGATATCGTTGGAAGGGCTTGGGCCGTTGACGGTGACCTACAGGTTGGAAAATTATCTCAAAAAAAAGGCATTCGAGTCGCTTGAAGGCGGCACATCCGTTGATCCGGCCCTTATTTATTACGGATCGCCCAAACCGGGAAGAATGCATGTTGTCAGTTTGCGGGGACAGTTTTAAAAAAACGGGAGGGATTGCTCAATGGAGCTGGTGATTAATTGTTTTGGTGTAATTAATTGTTTTGGTGTAATTAATTGTTTTGGTGTAATTGTATACGCTTTTTTTACCTTGTAGAAAGGATTTTTTATGAAAAGGATTTGTCGTGCTCTGCTCTTAGTTGCCGGCGTCGTATGTGTGCAGCATTGTGATTTGTTGAGTGATGAGCCGCAAGCCGGTTACCGATCATCGTCAAAAATGATCGTTGCAACCACCAGCGCTGCTGATTTTTCTGCCGGAAACGTAGGAACCTTTTCGCTTGTTGATTCAATTGCCGCGTCGGATCTCCTGTCGATATCCTCCGACAACTCGGTGAAAATCTATAACGGCGCTGTGTACATTTTAGAACGATGGGGCAAGGACAATATTATTAAATTCAATTCGGGCGCAATTTCAAGTGGTACTGTAGTTAAACAGGAACACATTGGCGATGCCGTCAACCTGCATGACATTGCCTTCGTAAGTTCAACAAAAGCATATGTGACGCAATATGATGCTGAGGAACTCGCTGTCTACAATCCCTCGACCGGCGCAAAAAGTACAGCCGCCATTTCGCTGTCGGCGTTTGCTCCGGCAGGATCATCAACGCCTAACATGGACCAGACCGCTGTTTACCGGGACAACGTGTATGTTGGTTTACAAAAGCTATCTAACGACCTTATGACCGTGATTGGTTCGGGCAGTATCGCAGTTGTAAATTTTGAAAAGGATTCCGTGGAGGGGGAGATCTTGCTGGGCGCCGATAATCCGCAGGGAATGTATCTTTTTGGATCAACGTTATATGTCGCCTGCACCGGCGCCTACGGAGCTCGGGACGGCGGCATCGTATCGGTGGACCTTCAGAGCGAAACGGCCAATGGTACGCAGGTTGATGAAGTTGTGCTCGGAGGTGATGTGTCCGATGTACTTATTGTAAGTGATACTCTGGGCTTTGCTCTTGTTGCCGATTCATCCTTGGTCAACAAACTTGTTCCGTTTAATCCGGGTGATAAGACTGTTGGTCAACCTGTGGAACAGGCTGATGCGCCGGCATGTCTTGCATTTGACGGAGAGCATCTGTATATTGCAAGCAGAAGCCTGACCAATCCCGGTATCGTAATTCTTGATCCGGCAACCGGCAGCAAAATAAGCGGCCCGCATGATGTAGGATTACCGCCGAATTCCCTGGGAATTTACCAACAATGAAACGCAGAATTAATCTGATCGCGAAATGCGCCGGTTTTATTTGGCCGGCGCTGTGCTGCCTTTTGCTTATCAGGTGCGGCCGGGGCAGGGATGCGGCACCGGGTGTTGCCTGCAAGCGGATTATCTCCCTGGCCCCCGCCATCACCGAATCACTGTTCGCACTGGGGCTTGGCGGGAACGTCGTCGGCGTGACACGGTTTTGCCGCTATCCTCCGCAGGCGGCACGTATCGAGCGCATAGGGGATTACACCAATCCGAATCTGGAAAAACTGCTTGCCCTCAAGCCCGATCTGGTTGTCATGCAAAAAGAGCATGTCAAGCAACGTGAATTCATGCGACACCACGAGGTGAATACCCTAATTGTCAATTACGGCACCTGTGCATCGATATGCTCTTCATTCGCAGCGATTGGAAGATTGTGTGATGCGCAGCACAAGGCGGACAGCCTGGTAGCGTATTTTGACGCCCGGCTTACACAGAAGACGGGTACTCATTCACCAAAAATATTGCTTTGCATCGGTCGCGAAAATCCCGGCGGAGCCGCGATTCGAACAGTTTACCTGGGCGGTGCGTCAACTTTTTACAATGATATTATCGAGGCTGCCGGCGGGGTCAATGCATTCAGCGATTCCGTTCCCGAATATCCAAAATTGTCACACGAGGGCCTTATCGCGATCAAACCGGATATTATAATCGATATCGCGTCTGCGATGGACGCCTACTCCTGCAGCACACTGGTTGCCGACTGGAAAGATATGCCCATGATACCGGCTGTTGAAAACCATCGCACTTACTGTATCGACAAGGATTATGCAACACTTCCCGGGCCGCGCATCGTGAATCTGGTCGACGATATCGAGCGCATTATTCGCCACAGCAAACAAGCGGGTGATTAACGAGCGATTCATGCACAATCCGACAGCACACCTGGAAGTTGACTCTTTAACGGTAGCATACAACGGCTCTGCGGTTTTGCGCAATGTGTCCTGTGAAATCGGGGAAGGTGAGCGCTGGGCTTTAATCGGCAAAAACGGCGCCGGCAAATCGACGTTGATAAAAGCAATTGCTTCGCTGCTGCACGCGTGCGCAGGGAGGATAACTGTCAAGGGACGTATCGTGGGTGCCTACGCAGCAAAAGAGCGCGCGCGTCTGATTGCCTACGTTCCGCAGAAACCCGAGGGAAGTATCCCGTTTACGGTGAACGATTATGTTATGCTCGGACGCTATGCACGTCAGGGTGTTTTTGGATTGCCGTCCGCCGACGATTACGCAGCAGTTAAGCAGGCTCTTGCACTATGCGACGTTGAAAATTTGATGTGCCGGACGATTAATACGCTGAGCGGCGGAGAAATGCAGCGGGTTCTTCTGGCCGGCGCCGTGGCGCAGCAGACGCCGATACTGCTCCTGGATGAACCGACTACCTTTCTCGACCCAGCGCATGAAAAGCTCTTTCTTGAGGCACTCGCACGTGTCCAGGAACAATGCAGACAGACTATCGTAATGGTAACCCATGATATCAATGTGGCGCTCTCATTATGTACGCATATCTGCGCGCTCAAATCGGGAGAAATTTATTATCAGGGTACGATGGAAGAATTTGCTGATCGCTGCCCCGGCATACTCACCGATATATTCGGCATTGCATTTACGAGGTTCCGCAACGAGCGTCACGGCGGAATTGCTTATGGAACGTGGGAGCGAGCCTGATGCCAGGATCCTCACGCATGCTCAAATTGCTGCTGCTCTGCATACTGTCCCTGGCGATTGTGCTTGTCTGCCCGTTTATGGGTATTGTGCCGTTTCACCCGGTGGAGGTTTTGAGCAATGAGGAGGCAAAGTTTATCTTCTGGTCGCTGCGCGTTCCACGAACACTGGCTGCCTTTCTGGCCGGAGGCGGGCTTGCCGTTGCAGGGATGATCTATCAGGCTCTGTTTCGCAACCCACTTGCCAGCCCATACACCCTCGGCGTATCGGGTGGAGCATCACTGGGCGCAGCAATCTGCATTGCGCTGGGACTGGGCGGCTCACTGGCGGGGTTATCGTTTGTGTCAATTGGCGCCTTTGCCGGTGCACTGGGGGCGGTTTTGCTCGTGTATGGCTTTGCCTGGTCAAAGGAGAGGAATTCCGCAACGCTGCTGCTGGCCGGTGTGGTTGTCGCTACGGTGTGTTCGGGTTTGATCATGTTCATATACTATGTCAGTCCGTTGCGCCACTCGTTTCAAATTATGCAATGGATTATGGGGGGGCTTGACGGATTTAATTACCGGTTGTTGCTGACAATGGCCGCACCGCTGATACTCTTTTTTGGTGTGGTCGGTTTATTGCTGCCGCAGCTTGATCTTTTTTTGACCGGCGAAGAGCTGGCTCATTCCAGAGGCGTAAATACGGTTGCCGGCCGCAATCTGTTCATCGTGATAACCGCGCTGGCGGTCGGCTCAATTGTTGCATTTTGCGGGCCGATTGGCTTTGTAGGAATTATTTCTCCGCATATCTGCCGCCTATTGATGCCGGGTATTCGCCATCGAGTACTGGCAGCCTGTTCGCTGCTGGTGGGAGGCGCTTTTTTGACGATATCCGATATGTTGGCAAGAAGCATTGCGCCGCCTGCTGAAATACCGGTTGGAATTATTACCGCGCTTTGCGGCGGACCATTTTTCTTGTTCATACTGTTCAAGCGAAAGTCAAGACTGTTGCTGTGAAGTGCTCACGCGATACAAGGTAAGATCTGAAATGAATAAAGGATATTTCCATATTTACACCGGCGACGGCAAGGGCAAAACCACTGCAGCGCTCGGACTTGCATTGCGGGCGGCCGGTGCGGGATTGCGCGTGCTTTTTGCCCAATTTGTCAAAGGACAACGATATAGTGAAATTGCCGCGCTTGAGCGGTTCGATGATTTGATAACCGTCAGGCAATTCGGTCGCGATTGCTTTATCAGGAATCGGCCGGAGAAGCAGGATGTTGACGAAGCTGCGCGCGGTTTGCAATCGGTTGGCGAACAGGTGCAAACCGGACGCTATGACGTCGTAATTCTGGACGAAGCCTGTATTGCGCTCTACTACCATCTGTTTTCGGTTGAGGAATTGCTGCGCGTTATTGATGCCCGTCCGGATACTTGCGAGCTGGTGGTCACCGGGCGATATGCACCTGAGCAACTGGTCGATGCTGCTGATTTGGTCACCGAAATGAAAGAAATCAGGCATTACTATGCGAAAGGAGTACCAGCACGTGACGGCATCGAAAAGTAAGTTTGACGAATCAAAGGTACGCAGCCTTCCTTTTTTTTCTGGGAAATACCTCTTTTATCATACCCGATGATATCCTGCCCAACGTGCGCATGCAGGCTCTGTTGGTGGATGATATCGAACTCGTGCTCTTTGAATCACCCGACCAGTCAAATATCCCAACCGGGTAACAGGTACGTGAAATGCTTGACCCGGGCACAACGCATGACAGCGGATTTACCGTGCATTTGCCGACCGACAGGAGGGCGGGCTGGCGGATACGGCGGATGCATTTGGTTTGAGACGCACTCGTGAGCAAACACTGGTGGTTCACCAAGATACGCACCTCGGCAGCTTCGGAGCAATTGCATTAATTCTGGCGACGGGGAATGGAGTGGGAGCATGTTCCGATATACTTGAAATTGGGTTTCTTTGCTGTGTTGTTGCTCTGATCCGACCGGACAGATTGTAATATTGCCGCATCTATTGCGACATTTATATTACAGGTAAGGCAATGAAAACAAAACCTGAAAATAATGGAGGAATGCAATGCCGGATTCATCCGAGAAGCCACATTTGGAGATAATCGATTCCAGTCATCAGCAACAAATTGCAGAATTTATCAATCAGGATTTTGCCGAAACAAGTTCGTCTTCAATCGATATTGAGAGCGATTTCTGGCAGGGACTCAACAATGCCGGCACCGAGCTTTGGCTAGACACAGGTGATATTGAAGCTGTCGACAACGGGCTGTGGAACACGGCGTTCAGCGGACTCACAACAAATAATACGCTGCTCAACAAAGAAATCCAGAAGGGCATATACGACTCCCTGGTTGCAGATGCACGGGATGTGCTGAAAGATCTCGATACGAAAACACGGATTATCGAAGCCGCTTTTATTCTCAACGCTCGTCATGGGTTGCGACTGGTAAATAAATTCGGCGCCAAAGTCAGCGTTGAGTTACACACTGCCTGCGCTCACGATATCGAAGCGTCCTTGGCATACGGCAGGCGCTTTCATGCAATTGATCCGGATAATTTTATCATTAAAATACCATTGACGGCCGAGGGGTTGATTGCGACGAGAATATTGCGTCAGGAAGGCGTCACGATCAACTTCACGCTCGAATTCGGCGCCAGACAGAATTATGTTGCCGCCAGATTTGCCCAGCCGAGTTATGTCAATGTATTTCTGGGCAGGTTGAATTCGTACATCCAGAGCAATGGCCTGGGTGACGGCAAGTACATTGGCGAAAAGGCGACGCTTGCCAGTCAGCGCGGCCTGGAGGAAATCAGGCAAAATTTTGGGATTGACACGCGCCAGATTGCCGCCAGTCTCAGGTCACCCGATCAAATTGCTTCACTGGCCGGGGTAGATGTGCATACCATTCCCGCAAAGGTAGCGGCTGATGCTCCCGGTGAGCTTTCCGGCAAATGGAGCAACAATAGAAAACAGGATTACCCGGTACAATTTGCTTCACCCGGCGTTGAAGAGGATGCACGGGTGACAGCACTCTGGGAAATCTCGAACGAAATCAAATCTTTCGCCGACAGCATTGCGCATATAGCTCCCCAATCCGGTGAGGAACTGATTGAACGGGCGAACGAAATGAAGGTTGGCGATTTATTTCCCGGCTTGACTGAAGAAGAATTCGCACGTATCGCCGCCGACGGAAAAATCCCCCGGCATGACACATGGGACGATCATATCCGAAAAGGCGCGGCTGCCATTGATTCGCTGCTGAATCTTGCGGGGCTGGCCTCGTTTGCAACCGATCAGAAGGCGCTGGATGAGCGAATAGCGAGTATTCTGAAATAGACCGCTGTGCGCCGGGATGAATTGGAAAAAAGGCACCTTTTGAAATGTCCGGCATTGGTGCTGTCCACAATGATACGATTCGGGCAGAGGAGAATGCATTGATATGCTGATTAATCAGGTCGGTGCGGGCGCCTTTTCTTTTGCGATTGAGTAATTCAGGGCTATAATCCCAATCCCGACGAATATCATGCCGCTGA
Source organism: Chitinivibrionales bacterium (assembly GCA_014728295.1). Classification (GTDB taxonomy): domain Bacteria; phylum Fibrobacterota; class Chitinivibrionia; order Chitinivibrionales; family WJKA01; genus WJLW01. The sequence goes on from WJLW01000091.1 coordinate 23,558, forward strand.
TGGTTCCGGCGTCCGGCGATTCATCCGGCAATACCAGCCAACTCAGCAGTGCGCCCCCCACAGGTATGATGAATTTCCAAATGTTAAGCTCGGAGACCCTTGTGCCGGGAATTTTCAGCAGGCTGAACCAGATGCCGAAAGCTGCGGCAGAAATAAAGGCCAGCCAAAACAGTGCCGGGTAGTAGGGAAGGGGATACAAAATCACCGGACGGCCTTCCACAAAAACTGAGAGTATGAATAGGCCGAAGCCCCCCAGAAATATCTGCATTGACGTTAGCAGCAGGGGGGGGACGTCGGCTGTCCGTTTTGCAACAAGAATGTTGCCGATCGACGAAAAAAGATTGCCGCTTACAATTATGGCTATGCCGATGACCTGCTGTAGTCCTGCCGCCTGCCAGGGTTTGCGGCTGATGCTGATGATGGTGATACCGGCAAATCCACACATGAGACTTACTAATTTGCGCATGGTCATCTTGTCGCCCCGGATGTACAGGTGCGTCAACAATGCGGTAATAATCGGACCGGAACCAACGGTAATCGCCGTAAGCGCGCCTGACAAAATGGTTATGCCATAATAAAAGGCGGCATAGAGCATAAACGTGTTGAAAAAGGAAATGAGCAAAATGCGCAGAATTAGTGCCGGTCTGCTTTTAAAAAGGCGAATCGATTTATATGAAAATGGAAGCAGGATCAGCCCTGATATCATAAAGCGATAGCCGGCAAACTGAAAGGGGGTTGTGTACTGCAATCCTGCTTTAATTCCAATGAAAGCAGTAGACCAGAGCAAGCAGGCCACTAACGCGAGCAAATTTCGTTGTGTTAGCGATATTTCGTTCATTGTAGGGTGTGAGCGCCCTGATGAGGTAGAGCCGGTACATTATTTTACGGGAGCATTAATATACATCGACGAATCGTATATTTAACGGTGATGAACAGATTGCTGCGCATGCTTTCAGTTGCCTCAGGCAGGCTGATGATTTTATTGGTCAAGCTCTATCGCATAATCATCTCACCGCTTCTTTTGCCAAGTTGCAGATATCAACCGACGTGTTCGGAATATGCAGAGCAAGCCGTCAGGCGCTATGGCAGTCTAAAAGGCGGTTGGCTTGCGCTGAAAAGGATCCTGCGCTGCCACCCTTTTGCACGCGGTGGGATTGATCCGGTCCCCTGACGCTACATGCCCCGAAGAACGTGCAGGCCCTTCCCATCACCCATCCTGATTTATTTTCCCTTTTCATCAATCACAGGAGCCCAAATGAAGACAATACGGCTGATATCCTGGAACGTCAACGGTATTCGCGCTGCGTATAAAAAGGGATTGCTGGACTGGTTTGCCGGCGAGGAACCGGACATTCTGTGCCTGCAGGAGACGAAAGCTCACCCAGATCAGTTGACAAACGATGTGCGTAATGTTGCCGGCTATTCATCATATTTTTCATCCGCCGAAAAAAAAGGCTATAGCGGCGTGGCGATTTACAGCAGGGAGGAGCCGGTAGAAGTTGAATACGGATTCGGTAAAAAGCAGTTTGATACCGAGGGAAGATCGCTGATTGCGCATTTCGAGGATTTCACTCTTTACAATGTGTACTTCCCCAACGGCAAAGCTTCGCCCGAGCGGCTTGCGTATAAACTTGCATTCTACGACGTCTTTGCGCGTCACGTAGAAAAGCTGCGCAAGGCGGGCAGGAATATCGTCATCTGCGGGGATGTGAATACCGCACATAAAGAAATTGACCTGGCGCGACCTAAAGCCAATGAAAAAACGTCCGGATTCTTGCCGGTAGAGCGTGCATGGATCGATTCGTTTCTGGCTCGGGGGTATATCGATATATTTCGCACCTACTGCCGGAAGCCGGAAAAGTATACCTGGTGGGATCAAAAAACCGGAGCACGCAAACGCAATGTCGGTTGGCGCATTGATTACTTTTATATCAGTGAGAGTCTCAGAAAAATGGCTGTTTCTGCATCTATTTTGCATGATGTCATGGGCTCGGATCACTGTCCGATAGATCTGGTTCTGCAATTGAAGAAATGAGCTGAAAAAGGAAGTTGGTATGGAGGCCATACGCTACGATGTGCATGGTGATTACGATGTTCTGAAGTGCGTTGATATTGAGCGTCCGGTGTTTGAAGGAACGAGTGATTTTGTTCTTGTCAAGCTTATGGCGTCCGGTGTCAATCCGATTGACAGAGGGGGAGGGGGTCGAGTGTGTGTTCGATTCGATTGACGGGGAGATGACCCGGCAGGCAATGCGATGTTTGCAGGAATTCGGCGCATTAGTTAATGTCGGTATTCACGGGGGGGATGCGTTTGCACTTGACTTAAAGGATCTTATGCGCAATAGCAAACGGATTGTCGGCTGGCAATTCATTGATGTACTCAAGCATCAGCCCGATATGATTTATGCTGCATTGCAGCAGATTACCGATTACCTAGAAATGGGCAAGATCCGGCCTCACCTTTCGCACATATTTCCGCTCGAACAGGCGGCCGAAGCACAGCGGTTTCTCATTGAAGAAAGACGGTTCGGCAAGGTCGTGCTGTCGATGTAGGTCCGGGGCGCATTCACTATATTATCTCTTTGCGGTAAAACTAACCAAGCCATTTAATTTAACGGAGGTACTTGTATGAATTTATTTGTGTGTGCTGTATGTGGGCATGTCGCATTCGGCAGCGCTCCGGACAACTGCCCTGTGTGCGCAGCCGTGAAGTTCGACCGCAACGATCAGCTTTTTGTGGAATCGGCTTCCAAAACCGGTGAAGGTTCCATCAAGCATATTCCGCAGGTTACGGTTAAAAAAGAGTGCGGCATGATACCTGAACAAAGCTGCGTGGATGTATTGGTCCGGGTTGGCGAAGTACTGCATCCGATGGAGGAAAAGCACTTGATTACCAATATAGATTTATATGTGGATGATGCGTATGTCGCCCGGAAAATGCTGACACCCGGTGTCTATCCTGCTGCAGTTTTTCATGTAAAGGCAACCGGCGCAAAGGTTCGTGCCGTTGAAAGCTGCAATCTGCACGGCGCCTGGACAACCGAAGTGGATTTATAGATTTAGGAGGGGTGACCTGTGTGTGGATGCAGGTCATTCCGCTTTCCTTGAACCGGCCGGCGCCGGCAGCAGCGTTCGGCACGGTTGAGGCTGGTTGTTTTTATTGACAAATTCACTTATATCCGCTATTGTTAACGTGGGAACAGTATGACAAACGAAAATGTATCGTCTCTCGGAAATGCTGCACAAACGTCGGCAGTCCAAAGGGGGTTTACTGCGGCGAATGGCGACGAAACACAATCGGCTCGCAGGACGGACAAACAAGTACCGATTCAGCAGGTTCGCCGGCCGGATCGAGATAGCGTAGACATCGAGAGCGTGCGCAATGGCACGCAGATAATCCGCACCGAATCTGAAGAGGACAGGTTAAGAATTCAAGCGCCTCAATCGCCGAATCCTTCCCGGGGATCGATCAACATCACTGTTTAGCGCTGTACACCGGAAATTATTTTCATTTCTGACTTTGCCGGTCTGAGTCGGAAACAATACCTGTTAACGTGCCGGAACTGGTATCGTCTTGTCTAAGTGCTGTTGAATTTTCGCAAAATTTCCATGCCGGGTTAAAGGCAACGTTTAGTTTAAAGGAAGTTTCATGTCCGATTCCATTCGAGTCAGGTTTGCCCCGTCCCCAACCGGCTACTTGCATGTCGGTGGTGCGCGAACTGCGCTGTTTAATTTTCTGCTTGCCCGGCATCATCGCGGCTCGTTTATTTTGCGCATCGAAGACACCGATCGCTCCCGGTATCAGGAGTCGGCGTGCGAGGAAATTTACAAAAGCTTACGCTGGCTGGGAATGGAATGGGATGAAGGACCCGAAAAAGGCGGAGATTTCGGCCCGTATGTGCAGTCACAGCGTCTTGACGGATATCAGGAGCATGCCCGGATGTTGATTGACACGGGTCACGCGTATCGCTGTTTCTGCAGTCCCGAACGGCTTGCGCAAATGCGCAAAGAGCAGGAGGATGCAGGCAAGCAGCATGTGCGTGGCTATGATCGTCATTGCCGCAGCTTGACGAAAGAAGAAGTTGCCGGCAGACTGGCGGCGCACGCGCCGCATGTGATCCGGTTAAAAATTCCGGATAACCGGGAAATCGCGTTCACCGATCAGATTCGCGGCGAAATATCCTATCAAAGCGAAGTCCTTGACGATCTGGTGTTGCTTAAGGCCGATGGATTTCCTACCTATCACCTTGCGAGTGTGGTGGATGATCATTTGATGCGCATATCGCATGTGCTGCGCGGCGAGGAGTGGATTGCGTCAACGCCGCGGCATGTTTTGATTTATGAAGCATTTGGATGGAAAATGCCGGAAATCGCCCATTTGCCGGTCATTCTCGCGCCGGGTGGAGGAAAGCTTTCAAAACGTAAGGGCGCAGCCGGTGTGTTTGATTACAAGCATGCCGGATATCTGCCCGAAGCGCTGTTCAATTTTCTTGCCCTGCTGGGCTGGTCTCCCGGTGATGACCGCGAGCGCATGAGTAAACAGGAAATAATCGACGCATTTACTCTTGATAAAGTCAACCCCAAAGCAGCGGTGTTCGATGAGCAGAAGCTGATCTGGATGAATGGAGTGTATCTGGCGGATGCACCGGTTGCGGCTTTGCGGGATGAAGCAATGCGGCTCTGGCACGAAAAGGGATTGATCAGCGATGATTACGATGATGAATACGTCAATAAAATCATAGCGATGATGAAGGGCCGCAGCAAAAAGCTAACCGAACTGGCCGAGAACACGACCTACTTTTTCAAAGACCCCAAGGAGTACGATCCCCGGGGTGTCAAAAAGCATTTCAAAGCGAGTGCGCATCACGTTCTGCAGCAAATACAATCGATGCTGAGCGAGTGCGCCAATTTTGAAGCAACCTCACTTGAACAGACATTTAAGAGCTACAGCGAAAAGCATGAATTGCCGCTTGGAAAAATGGTTCATCCGGTTCGACTGGCTGTATCCGGTGTAACGTTCGGGGCGGGATTATTCGAGATGCTCGAGCTTATCGGCAAAGACGCAACACGGCGAAGAATAGACAAGGCACTCCATTTTCTCAACGAAAAATACGGTGATTCGAATGAAAAAACCTGATAAAGACACGACGCCGGCGCCGAACTTCATACGTGCGATTATTGAGAATGACCTCAAGGCCGGCAAAAACGACGGCAAAGTCATCACCCGCTTTCCGCCCGAACCGAATGGATATTTACATATCGGACATGCCAAAGCTATTTGCATCGATTTCGGGATGGCCGAGGAATTTGGCGGCTATACCAATCTTCGATTTGATGATACCAACCCGAGCAAAGAAAGCCGGGAGTATATAAATGCAATAAAGCGTGATGTTGCCTGGCTGGGATTTACCTGGAAGCATGAGTGTTACGCGTCGGATTATTTCCCCCGGATGTATGCATGGGCCGTGCGGCTTATCAAAGCGGGCAAGGCCTATGTTGATGACCTGAACGGGGAGCAGATTCGTGAATATCGGGGGACGCTGACAGAGCCCGGACGAGAGAGCCCGTATCGCAATCGCGGTAGCGATGAAAATCTCGAGCTGTTTGAAAAAATGAAAAACGGTGAATTCGATAACGGTCAAAAAGTGCTGCGCGCCAAAATTGACATGGCGCACCCGAATATGAATCTGCGCGATCCGGTCATGTACCGTATCCAGAAAACGCCGCACCATCGCCAGGGAGCCGCCTGGAATATCTATCCCATGTACGATTGGGCGCACGGTCTCGAAGATTCCATTGAGGGGGTAACCCACTCTCTGTGTTCACTGGAATTCGAAGATCACCGTCCGCTGTACGACTGGTTTCTGGATCAACTGGGTGTTTATCACCCGCGTCAGTATGAGTTTGCGCGACTCAATCTCAGCTTTACGGTTATGAGCAAACGTAAACTTATGACACTTGTTGACCGGGGGTTGGTAAACGGTTGGGACGATCCGCGCATGCCCACGCTGAGCGGACTCCGACGCAGAGGCTATACGCCTGAGGCCATTCGCACCTTCTGCGATCGAATTGGCGTCGCCAAGCGCGATTCGATGGTCGACTATGCGCTGCTGGAATTCTGTTTGCGCGAAAATTTGAACAAGCATGCCTTACGGGTAATGGCGGTGCTGAAGCCGATCAAAGTGATTATAGACAACTTCCCGGATGATCAGGTGGATGAGCTCGAGGCCGTAAACAATCCTGAAGATCCCGCGGCCGGGACGCGTACACTGCCCTTTACCAAAGAGATTTACCTGGAACGCGATGATTTCATGGAAGATCCCCCTAAAAAATTCTTCCGCCTTGCGCCCGGCAGGGAAGTTCGTTTGCGCTATGCCTATTTTATTACGTGCACGAATGTCGTCAAAGATGAAAGCGACGAAATCGTTGAATTGCATTGTACCTATGATCCGGCTACCCGTGGCGGTAACGCCCCTGATGGACGCAAAGTAAAAGCCACGTTGCATTGGGTGTCTGCTTCCCATGCACTTGACGCTCAGGTTTGTTTGTATGAAACGCTCTTTACCCGGGAGAATCCCGACGATGTGGAAGCAGGCAAAGCTTTTACCGATTACCTGAATCCGGATTCGCTGAAAATACTGAAAAATTGCAAACTGGAGCCGTCATTGGGCGTTTCAAAGCCCTTAGACCTGTTCCAGTTTGAGCGCATAGGTTATTTTTGTAGAGATACTTCAACAGAGTCAATTCCGGTATTCAATCGGACGGTAACGTTGAGGGATGCCTGGGCGAAAATCAAAACCGCGCAGGCCTAACCAAAACACCAACAGTAGGTGAGTAGCTCTTAATCCAGTATCAAACAAATGCTGTCACGATGGTAGAGTGTCTGTCGGACAGAAATGTGACGACTGGCATATCAAGGGGTTATTCACGACAAGGATATGTTTCACAATTTAAACGCTTGAAAGGAGGGCGTTTTGAAAAAAATCGCCATCTTTCTTCTTTTAGGAGTTTTGCTCGGTAGTGGTAATATTGCTCTGGCGAAAAAAGGTGAAGACATCTCCGCCTACGAAGATGCTGAGTCTCGGGCCAAAGAGCTCGAAAAGGAGCGTGACCAGTATAAATCACAGCTTCTGGATTCTGCCGGAGCGGAAGAAAGAATGACGGCCGAAGAGGAAGTTCGCACTTTTCTCAAAGACAGTGTCAAGGCTATGCAAGAGAAGAAAGAAGTGGTCGAGATAACCGAAAAAGATAAAAAGGCCTTAAAGTGCGATGGACGAATTTACCTGCAGGAGTTGAATCTTGACCAGGAAACGTCAGGTTTCGAGCCGGTGCCGTTTGAGAAGAGCCTGATTCACAATTCACTCGTAGAAACGTTAAACAATTTTTTTGAGCGCGAGGTTACGCTTGTCTCTAAGGGGATGCTTGCACATAATCAAGGCGCGTGTCTCAATGCAATTGTAGTCAAGCCTGAAATTGCGCTCTATCAAAAGCTGTCAAAAGCGGTGCTGCGTATGGCCGAGGCGCGTGTTGTCTTCAAATTTCAAACGGGCATTGGATCCGTTCCCGATTTTGAGATAACGATTCACGAGACCGGTGCGCCGCATTTAGGAGCGACCACACCGGCCGTTTATGCAGAGAAGGTTATGAAAAAAATCTCAAATCGCCTCGGTGAGGAGCTTGCCAAGATAGAAGATGCCTACGGACGAAACGAGTTGGTATGCCGTAAGAAATTTTTCATGAAGCAGATGGATTTTACCAATAAGCTGGTCGATATACGCCTCGATTATTTTCAGGAGTTGCAACTAAATTCAATCCTGGTTGACGCTCTGGAAAAAGCGTTCTCCGAAGAGTCGGAAGTGGTGCGTGCCGATGTTGTGATGGCTGCCGATCCCTGCAAAACATTGATGATGGAAGCTGACGTACAGGAATATGTAGTCAATTCGGCTGCACTGAAAAAAGTTATTAACGCCAAAGTCGTTTTCAGCTTTTTCCATGGCACGAAAAATGAAAAGGCCCGGCTCGAATTGCCTATACAGGTACAGATGAAAATGGGCGCAGAAGCTCTGGGCTATGAAGGTGCCGAAAAGGTCTTTGAGGAGATTGGCGAACAACTGACCAAAGAATTAAAGAAGTCCAACTATCGACATATCGGGCGATATATTTAGCCTTTAGTCTGCGGGCAAGGCCGGTAGAATCTTCCGGCCTTTATTTGTTTTCCTCATCGTAGATGGTGTATTTTACAGAGCCTATTTTATGCCGGCCTCAAGCTAACTTTTTGCGCCGCGTGAAATTCACCAGGTACATATTTCGTTCTTTTCTCAGGAGGTTTCATGAAAACATACGAAGCCGGATCAATTCGCAATGTGGCTTTGGTTTCCCATGGCGGCGTCGGCAAAACAACGCTTACAGAAGCTGCAAGTTTCACGGCAAAGGCAACCAAAAAACTGGGTAGTGTTGACAATGCAACCAGTGTTTTTGACGCCCGTTGGGATGAAAAAGAACGTAAAATGACTATTTCCATGGCCGTGGGCAGTCTGGAGTGGAAGGACACTAAAATAAACTTGATTGATACTCCGGGATTTCTCGATTTTCAGGGTGATGTAATTGCTGCCTTACGCATGGCCGAATCGGCGGTAGTGTTGATAAGCGCGTCGGACGGCATTGAGGTTGGAACCGAAATTTTTTGCGGGCATATCGACGAAGCCGACATTCCCAGACTCTTTTTTGTCAACGGCCTCGACAAAGAAAATGTCGATTACGAAAAAACAATTGCCGATCTGAAGGATTATTTCGGGACTTCGATTGCCCCGCTCACCTGGCCCATCGGAGACGGTGCTTCCTTCAATGGAGTTGTCGACCTGGTAACCAAAGAAGCATTCGAATACACTCCGGGAGGCAACGGGACCGGAAAAAGAATTGACATTCCCGGTGAGCTTGCCGAAAGCATTGCCGCCAAGCGCAGTGAGCTGATGGAGGCGATTGCAGAAAGTGACGAAGAGCTCATGAACAAGTACTTCGAAGAAGGCGAACTCAGTGATGATGATTTGCGCAAAGGCCTTTCGCAAGGCGTTGCTCAGGGGTTGGTCTTTCCGGTATTGTGTGGTTGCGCTTCTCAGAATGCCGGCAGCGATATCCTGCTTAACACGATAACCACCCTGAGTCCTTCACCGCTGGCAAAAAAGGAAATAACGGTTGTAGAATCCGGTGAGGAGAAAAAGGTTCCCTGTTCGGCAGCCGACCCGGCATCCGCATTCGTCTTCAAAACAATTTCGGAAGAACATGTTGGAGAACTGAATATTATTCGTGTTTTTGGCGGTAAGGTTGCAACCGGCATGGAACTGGCTAATCCTGTTCGAGCCGGTTCCGAGCGCATCGGCAATATGTACACTCTCTGTGGTCATGATAAGCGGGACGCCACTGAAATTGTTGCTGGAGATATCGGCGGCCTGCTCAAGCTCAAAGATACCCACACTAACGACACGCTTGTTGATAAGAGCTTGAATTGGCAATTCAAGAAAATTGCTTATCCCGATCCGCTGGTACGCGTTGCCATCAGGTCGAAATCCAAAGGGGATGAAGACAAAATCGGCATCGGCATCAACAAACTCAGTGAAGAAGATGCGACCTTTACCTACCAGTTCCATCCGGATATCCGTCAATCAATACTCTCTGCCATGGGGGATGTGCATCTTGACATTATCTTGAACAACCTTAAAAACCGCTTCAAAGTTGAGGTGGAAAAAATAACGCCAAAAATCTCCTATCGCGAAACCATTACCAAGCCGGTTAAATACGTCGAATATACTCACAAGAAGCAAACCGGCGGCGCGGGTCAATATGCGCGGGTATTTATCGATCTCGAGCCGTTGCCGCGTGGTGAAGGTTATGCTTTTGAGGATAAGATTGTCGGTGGCGTTATCGATCAATCCCTGCGCCCCAGTGTTGACAAAGGAATCCGGGCGCGCATTGAGGAGGGCATTCTGGCCGGATACCCTATTGTCGACTTTAAAATTGCCCTGGTTGATGGAAAGACGCATCCGGTCGACTCAAAAGATATCGCCTTTCAGATAGCGGGAAGGGAAGTCTTTAAAAAGGCATTTGAAATGGCGGGACCGATTCTGCTCGAACCGTTTGCAGAATTAAAGGTTACCGTTCCGGATGATTTCACCGGCGATGTCATGGGAGATCTCTCATCGCGCCGCGGCAAGATTGGCGGGATGGAACCACTTGGCAAAAAACAGAGAATAACGGCACTGCTTCCCGAATCGGAAATCATGAATTATTCGCAATCTCTCAGATCGATCACACAGGGACGCGGTTTCTTTACGAAAAAGTTTTCCAGCTACGAACCGGTGCCACCGGATCAGACTGCAAAGATAGTAGAGCAGTCCAAAAAAGCTTCAGAAGAAGAACACTGACAGCAACAACCAATTAAGTTAAGCAGCTAAGCGCGGAGTAGAATGGCACGTCTTAAAACTATTGAGTGGACGGGCAAAGCCGTAAGGTTGATTGATCAGACCTTGCTGCCCGGCAAACTAGTGTATGAAGACATTACAAATGTCAAGGATATGCATCACGCTATAAAGGTGCTCAAGGTACGTGGGGCTCCCGCCATCGGCATCGCGGCGGCATACGGACTCTACCTTGCCGCCAGTGATTTTCCTGACGATCGTACATCATCTGATTTCCTGGCCTATATAGAAAAGAACGAGCGCTATCTGGCCGGCTCACGGCCGACAGCGGTCAACCTCTTCTGGGCCCTCAATCGTGTTAAAAACCACGCTCATATACTTGCGGATTCAAAAACAGTGCCTGAAATCAAAGTGAGTATGCTCGAGCAAGCGCATGCCATACTTGCCGAAGATCGTGAGATGGGAAAAAAGATCGGTGAACACGGGTACGAACTGCTGAAGCAGCATACCAACATACTCACCCACTGTAATGCCGGCGGACTGGCCACGGCAGAATACGGAACGGCACTGGCGCCCATCTATGTCGGTGCGGAAAGCGGCACTGCATTCCATGTATATGCAGATGAAACGCGTCCCTTGCTGCAGGGAGCCCGCATTACTGCATTTGAGCTGCAACACGCAGGTATTGCGGTAACGCTGCTGTGTGATAATTCGGCCGCCTTTCTTATGAAGCGGGGGCTCATTGATGCTGTTGTCGTCGGCGCCGACCGTATTGCCGCCAATGGTGATACGGCGAATAAGATCGGTACCTATTCGGTTGCCCTGGCAGCAAAAGCGCATAGTATTCCCTTTTATGTCGCGGCGCCGTCTTCAACCTTTGATCCTGCGATTGCTTCGGGAGAGGATATTCCCATCGAAGAGCGTGATGCTGAAGAGGTTACGGAAGGATTTGGCAGAAGAACGGCGCCACAGGGTATTGACGTACTCAACTATGCTTTTGACGTTACACCGCACGAGCTGATATGGGGCATTATCACCGAGAAAGGCGCGCTTACGGCGCCATTGAGCGAATCGATTAATACCGTTCGCACCTCATGAAAAAGCATCCGGCAAATGGCGAAAGATATATGATTCTGCACGAATTGCCGGTGTTCAGCGATTCAGGCGCAATGCCGCCTTTGTATATGCAATCTGCATCGATTATCGATTCAATCCGTTTGAGTGAAGCTGCCGGATGCGCGTGTTGGCTTTCTGTCCTTCGAGTCATAGTTAAAGCACATTGAATTTAATGCCGCAACAAGCGCTGTCCCTGGGGGTAAGCAGCTCAACCGGCTGCAAAAATAAAATATAGTTCAATAGAGAAAAAAGCGGGAACTACCTTGGTTTTGACTTGTGCGAGCATTGCAGGAGGGAGCGTTCGACCGCATACGCAGCACGGAATCGCCAGATTGTACTGCCCTTTGCAAAATGAGGAATAATGTGACTGCGTGCCAAACTGTTTGAGATCGTACGGGCCTTGGTGATTTTGAGTACGACATCTTCGGGGGTATCAAGGGAATACACTCCATGCACAGCAACGATACCCGTGCTTGTCGTGTGATGGCTGCGATAGCTGGTGGCGTAGCGGTATCCAAGATCCTGTGCCAACTGCCAGATACGCAGTGACCAGCAGCCATAGGGAAACGAGAGGCTGACCACCTCTGCCCCAATGGTATCTTCAAGCGTGTTTTTTGATTTGCGCAATTCTTCGATTGCATCCCGGTCGCTTAAAAACGGCAGACAGGCATGCGTGGCTGTGTGACTGCCGATTTCGAAACCCAGCCTTGCTATTTCACGCACGTGGGTGACACTCAAGTGCTCAAGCGGAGAAAAGATATCCCAGGCTTCCCGCGTCCCCAAAAAGTCCGCAATAGGAAAAATGGTTGCTTTGAAGTCGTATTCCTGCAAAACAGGAAGTGCCTGTTCAAAGAAATTTGCAAAGCCGTCATCAAAGGTAAGTATGAACGGCATGCGACCGTGCTGTATCTGCTCTCGACAATTGGAAATGCCTGCTTTAAGTGTACATGCCGTGTAGCGCAATTCATCCAGCCGTGCAATCAATTGCCTGAATCGAGCAGAATTATAATAGGTGAAGCCGCTGCGGGCATGGTTGATTACGGAATGGATAACGATACCGGGCGGGATATCGGTATTTCTGCGGGATCGCCCCAGGAGCAATACGCTGATTATACCGGCCAGGAGCGGTGTCGTCAGTATTAGAATTGCCAAGTGCAGTCCAAGCATAATTTGCTGATAGTGAAAATACATGGATATCGCGCGATTTCATAGGAGAAGTGCGCTCAAAAGTGTATTTTTCTGGCTATGTCGAAAAGAGATGATACTGTTATCTGCCCTCATTGCGGAGCGGAAATACCCCGTAATGCCAGGGCCTGCCGGCAGTGCGGATCTGATGATCAGACAGGCTGGTCGGATAATACATACATGGACCCGATTCTTCCTGATCAAAGTGAATATGAAGAGATATATGCAAACGAATTCGAACCTGCAGGTAGGAAAAAGCGCTTTTCCGTGATCTATATCGCGGCTGCAGTAGTTCTCATTCTCTTATTTGTCGCCTATATGTCTCGGGGCATATTCTGAATTCAACCGTCGCGTTTGCCGAAAAGCTTTGAAATGAGATCCTGGTGGTAGGATTTTTTCTTTTTGTAGTCTTTGGCTTCCCTGATTTTAATGCGCAAATAGGCAGTGTTTGACGGCGGCATATATTCATCCGGATTTATTTCTTTGCCCGTAGTTGCATCTACAGCCGTCTGTTGAGCAGTGCTGGCACCGCTCTCAACCGGTTTCTGTGGAAGGGCATTTTCACTTACCTCTGCTTCATTGTCCGGACCGCCCGGGGAATACGCTTCGGCGTCCGCCTCATCCTTGTGAAATTCGTAGGCGGCGGTGTCTTCGGATTGCATGGTGTCACAAAACGTTTCAAAGCTTTCCTGTAGCTGCTCACTTTCATTAGTGTCAAGATTGTTGAGGCTGAACGAAGGAAGGCGTGCCGTTTCGGCGTGATCGCTGATTGAGACAAGGTATTGTCGCAGGGACTCACTGTGCAAACTGGCATAGTAGCTAACTTGTTCAACCGAGGAATCATTGCCGAAAATAGACGCAAGATAGCGGTTTTGATCTACCAGAGAAATGTGTATGTGCCGGTTTTTGCCGCGATGAAACATCGAACTGAATTCGCTTTCTCCGATCAGATGTGCGATGGTAACTGTGGCCGAAAAGCTTCCTGTGATGAGTGCAGCTACTGATTCGGAATCAATCGATTGCGTCTCCCCGTAGCAGGTGAGCAATTGGCCTTCTTTGTTGGTAAGAAATGCGCAAGAAAGTTTGGCGTCCTGAATGAACTGATACAAAATGGCATTCAGTTGATTGATGTCTTCTTCATAAAGAATCAAGTCATTCATTCACGTCTTTCTTGCGAAATATTTTCGAAAAAAGCCCCTTGTTGGTCTTGTCTCTGGGATTGACAATTTTTTTAGGCCGTTTGCGCGATCTGTCGGTATTGACTGAGGTGAAATACATAGGTGAATTGGATCCCTGCGCAGGCTGCTGCGAGTGCGGGTTATCACCGGGCATTTGGTGTTGTTGCGAATCGTAAGGTGACGGTGGGGGCATATTGGCCTGCGGTGCATCGTATGAAGGATAATTCTGTGGTTCTGGTTGCTGGTACGAAGGCTGTTGCGCATGGTGCGGCGCTTCCCGGTTCTGCTGCGGGGCAGATGCATCGAAGGTGGGCAGGTCATTAGTTGGTGGCGGCGGAGCGGGGGGAGAATACTGCTGAGTAGGCGGCGGCTGGGTGGGCTGCAACTCCGGCATTACCGGATGGCCATTTGACGGGGTATTAACTTCAAAGGTGGGGGCAGACGAAGGCGCGGGATCTTTTCTTTCGATTTCTTTCTGGTACTTTTCTATTTCGAGGTCCAGTTCGCTTTTACTGTCGTCAAATGGGCTCATGCCTGATGTCGAAACTTCAAATGTAGGTGGGTTTGAGGTGCTGGGAGGCAGTGGTTGCGATTCGTGATTCAACGGTTCCAGGCTGATTGCATTATGATCGCCGACAGCAGAAGATTGTTGCGGTGCTGCCGGTGCATTGCCTAAAAACGGATCGGAAGTGTCCGGTTTGTTCTGCGGCGGCAGAGCAGGCCCCTGCGGCCCGATTGCCGGAATGTGATACTGGGTCGATGACGATTGCTGCGGTTGAGGGGGCGGCGCAAAAGGATCAGGCGGCCTTTGTGGTTGCTGTTGAGGCGGAGGGGGCGGGGAGGCGAACTGGTCGTTTTGCCGGCGCTGCGGCGGTGGCGGCTGTTGCTGTGGCGGCATGCTCGGCGGTCGCACCGGCGCCTGCTGCTGCGCAGGGCGAGCCGTTGGCGGAACCTGGGGGCCCGACGGACGGGGCATGGGTGAAGCGGGTCGACGTTGCGCCGCTCCTGACGGTCGTGAGTATTTCTTGTTGAGTTCGTCAATTACAATTTTTCCGATGACCTTCAGAGTTTCAAATACGCCTTTGCCTTTAATGGCAACTGCTTCAGTCGTTTGAAAACTGTACTTGTTAAGCTGCTGCAATGATTCTATGGGCAAAGCGTTCGGCAGGTCACGCTTGTTGTACTGCAGGATAATGGGAATATTATCACGGCTGTAGCCATACTCCGCCAGATTATCCATCAAATTTTGCAGGCTTTCTTCGTTTTCAACCATTTTGTCGGGCGCCGAATCGGCAACAAATACAATGCCGTCCACACCGCGCAGAACCAGCTTGCGCGTGGCGTTATAGTAAACCTGACCGGGTACGGTATACAACTGGAACTTTGTCGAAAATCCCTTGATTTTGCCTAAGTCGAGAGGCAGGAAATCGAAGAAAAGCGTTCTGTCCTGCTCGGTTGCGAGAGAAACCATATTGCTTTTGTGCTCTTTGGGCACTTTCTGGTGGATTACCTGCAAATTTGTCGTTTTGCCGCTAAGCCCCGGGCCATAGTACACAACTTTGACGCTGATTTCCTTCGCACCGTAGTTAATTGATGCCATTTATTAATCCTATCTATCGTATTCAACGTTAGCGAATTCCACAGCCTGCTCTTTACAATACTTGTTTAAAATACAATATAGTTCTTTAAATCGAAAGCACGCAAGTTGTAACGCTCGGCAATTAAATCGGTTTAATTTGTGATAAATAATGAAGGATTTTACTTCATGGCATCAATCGCTTTGTTCAGTTTTCGGGCTGCCACTAATGCTTTGATACTTTTTTCACTCAACAAATCACTGTTACGAAGAGCCTGAATGTCGGTCGCTTGTTCACCATTCATAATCTCGTAGCCGATGCGTCCAATCGCCATGTTCTCTCGTGCTTGCGATATGTCCAGAGCCGCATTGCGGTAGTTCAGACTGATATTCGCTCCAAAAAAGGCAAGTCGGGGCAGCACCAGCGAACCAAGTACGACCATAACTGCCGCTGCAATAATTGTAGCCAGTGTAGAAAGGGCGCTCAGTCGAATACGTTCGTTATCGTCCTTTCGGGGACCCGATCTTTCGACCGGCCTGATATTGGCAAGGTATTCTTCTCCCGCCCGTACAATTGTGCCATTGGCAAGAAAGTCGTTTAGGATTTCATTGATGCGATAGGTGGACAGAAATGTGTCGGTACATAATTCCTGCACGCAAACCTTGCCGTCCAGTAAGGACAGAATGTACTGAGGTGCGTCATTAATGCCGAAATCAGAGCTTTCAGCAGGCAGGGCGGCAGCCATCTGTGGATCTGCGGCAACAAAAACGGCATCATCGGTTATGTGCTCGCCCATGCGTTGCCATTCGTCTATGCGCCGCATTGCCTCCATGGTGATGGCGTCGGGCGAAAACGATACCGACCAAATCTGAAAGCTGTCAACATTTTGCTGGGCGTCAAAGCGATACTCTCCTTTCGTCCATGCAAACAGCGCGCAGGCAAGATCTTCGATCCCGGTTTCGGCAATTGCCAGCAGCTCATCCTCTTTCAGATATTGAATTTTAACGAGAATTTCTGCAAAGTGACGAATCGAACCTTTACAGAATGTTAAGAACTCGCTGATTTTGGTATATGGTTGCTGCTTGATGCTTACAAGGTAATTAACCAGCAGCGAGATGAGATTTTCATCATCCGATCCGGCTGCGACGATGAAGCCGTCTTTAAAAACGGCGTAGCCCTGGCGTTTGCCGTCAACCAGAACCAGTCGGCCGGTTTTTTTCTGTTGGCCGATAAGCTGGAAAATGTCGGCAAGATCAAACTCTTTTAAGCTTCCACTCAGTGCCATTTAGATCAGTGTCCGTCCGTTTCTGATGATGTTCCGGATGCCAATGAGGAGATAAGCCAGTGAATAGATCAGCAGGACAGCGGAAATTTTCCATGCCTGAGGTGCGGTGAGGATACCGCTGCTGTCGCCTTTTGTCGCGTGTACCAGTATGTGTAAACTGTAAACAAGGGCTGTGACGCATATTTGCAAAAATGCCAGCGGTTTGAGCACGCCCTTTTCGAAAAAGGATCCCATACCCGGAAAAAGCATGGTAATGATTTGCGGAGCAAATGCGGCGTACTTCCGCCTGAATGCCGAAGCTTTGCGGACAAAATGTTTCAGCAGCGGCCCTTCGCTCAGATCGCCCAGCGCTTCAAAGCATTGTGGACAAAGATCCTGCTGTCGACAAGTGCGACAAATTGGAATACCGCAGACTTTGCAGGAGAATTGCTTCAAGCGCCTGCCGGATCCCGAAAAAAATATCATTGCGAGCAGCAGCACTCCTGAAATTGCGGCGTAGGGAATAACCCCGAGCCCCAGGAAATGCTTTTTCCAATGCAGATTGGTTGTATTCCATTTTGGCGCCATTTTCAGTGCGATGTTGTTCCAGAAAATAGAAGGCTTGTAATCGGGCTGCAGGAAGTGGCGCAGACGGGGCCAGTTGCCCTCATAATATTTGTCATTTTTTTTAAGAAAAGAGCTGATTTTAACCGGATTTAATTCTGCCGCCTGCTCCATCAGGTCAATGCCTTCCATGAATTTCATTTCTCCGAAATAATACAGGCAGGGATTGAAAAAGGATGCTTCGAGCTCGGGGAATCGCTCAAGACACTGTTCGAAATAATCGCTTGCCGCTTTGAGCTCGTTCGAAAAGTAGAGAATATTCCCATGTGTCAACATGACAATGGGGTCGTCCGGTTTAAGGATTTCGGCGCGGGATATGTACGATTTTGCCGATTGGACGTCCTTGTTCTTGAGGGACAGGCTTGCCGCACAAATGTATGCCAGGTAATCATCGGGATTTTGTTCGATATGAAAATGGACCAGTTGTTCCAGCTCGGGGTAGTAGCCGGCATCCTGAACTTTGTTGAAAAGAGACAGGCTTGCATCTGCGCGGGTCAACTCATAGAGGTGATCGTCAATTCTGGTTTTGAGCGGGGCCGCAATGAGTGCTGCGCACCCCAGACCGACAATGATCCTTTCGGATTTTGCAAGGTAGTGCCATACCAGCGCGGCGGCTATCCATAAAAAGGGCAAAATGCCCAACGGCAGCAGGCATACGAAAAGGAGGCCGGCAAGCGCGGTGCGTATTTTCAAATTGACCAGTGACGGGTACCGTTCTGCAGCAGGATGCAGCATGCGTACCAGGTGGCGCAAAAGGACCGTAACGAAAAAGGCTACGATTAGCATGGCAATGAACGTATGCAGGAAACTGAAAAGTTTTTTGAGCACGCCAAGCTGCACCTGCCATGAATCGCGCAAGCGAAGATAATAATAGTGAAACGACTGGCTTATTGACAATAGCGATTGCGGCAACTGCAGCAGAGCTTCTTTGAGTGGTGCTGTGGCCAGATTGCGGTCGAACTGAGCGGCCCAGAAGAGCTTGTCAAGTGCATTCGGGACGTCGGCATGTGCGGCATGATAATCGGATTCCCAGAGCAGTTGCCTGCTGATGATCGGTGCAGCCTGAGCTCCGCTGCTGATAAAATGCTTTTCCAGGTTTTGCAGCGCTTGTTCGGCCCAGGTCTCCAGCCCCACGCGTGAAAACTCGAAGTAAAGCAGCCAGCATGCTCCGGGTGCTGTTTCGCATAGTTCTAATGCACGATTAAACGAAGCTCCCGCGTATGAGTCGATGAGGTTTTCCTGTCGCTCCAGTTTGAGATTATAGGCGGTGATCACGCCTGTAAAAAAATGGAACCAGACGTTGTTTTCATGATAATGCTGCCCCAGTTCTTCTGAAACCTGTTGCCGTATTGCCTCTTCACCCAGGCCGTAGTATTCATCGGATACGGAGACGTTAATCTGTTGACAATATGCATCTCTGTGAGAGAGTGCGTCTTTGAATTCACGTTCCCAGAACAGCGGAAGCTCGCGATACATCCGGTGGGGCCGGGATGGAACCTGCCCAGCCGCCATTGCGGCACATGCTGCGATCAGCATATATGCAGCCGTACATAATCGGTACATACGAGTCCAATCCGAGCGCGAAATTACTGCATACATGAAGGCGGGCCGCGATACGTTAGGTAGCAACATTCAATTGTCAGGATTGAATATAACTCATTGAAATGTAAAAGATTTAAGCGCTGAATCCATTTTGATATCTGATTATACAATACAACCCGCAGCGAGTCTACTTTAATCCGAGCCGGCACTTGATGGAGAAGCGGGGGGCCGGCACACCACGTGGCTCTTGCCCATGGGGCCTGAATGGTACCTGAGGATGATGGTCCGTCGGACTAACTATGAAGACAGTTTCGTAACATAGTGCACCAATCTCGACTTTTTATTTGCAGCATTATTTTTATGAATAACGCGAAATTTAACATTTTTGTCCAAAACGGAAACTGCTTCCTTCATTGCTTGCGTGGCTTCGTCTTTTTTATTGAGGCTGTATACTTTTTTGAGGGCGGTTCTCATGCGTGAACGGGCCATTTTATTTCTGAGATTTTCTTTTTTGCTTTGACGAATTCTTTTTTCGCACGATTTGTGCTGCGGCATTCAGGCGCTCCTTGATGACGTATTGTAATTATTTTAGGTTACATCACCGGCAAGATGTCCCGGCTGATTTTAGGATTAAATAATAATAACTTAACCAAAACCAAAGTAATATAATCACCAACTAACCGCGATGTCAAATTTTTCAGATTCATTTACCCATCACAGCGGTGCGATGCATTTGCATACGACCAACTCCGACGGGGGGGTGGAGCTCACCGATCTGGTGTCCGCAGCCCGATCGCTGGAGCTTGACTATATCGTCGTCACCGATCACATGTCGCTGACCGCCCGTAAGCTGGGACACGAAGGCTTTTACGATAACCTTTTTGTATCAATTGGGTATGAGCATAACGACAGCAATAATACGAATCACTATCTTGCTCTTGGCGTGCCCCGGATTGCTTCGGAAAAAGCCGATCCGCAGAAATATATCGATCAGATCAAAGGGATGGGTGGCTATGGATTTCTGGCGCATCCCATGGAACAGCGACATTATTTCAAGCAGCTTCCCCCGTATCCCTGGACCGATTGGTCGGTGTCGGGTTTCGACGGGATTGAGCTGTGGAACCAGATGTCGGACTGGGTTGAAAATCTCAAAAGGCTGCGCAGCTTCATTCGCATATTTTTCCCGCGCCGTTTCATGTCCAATGCACCGCCTGCCCTGTTGCAGAAATGGGATGAGCTTGGAAGGCAGCGTTTTATCGCTGCGGTGGGCGGGGTTGACGCACATTCGCATAGTGTAAATTGGGGACTCATCCATTTCACCTTATTTCCCGTAAAGGTCGAGTTAAAGGGGATACGGACGCATCTTTTTTTGCCCAGAGCGTTACGTGAGATGTCGGGAAAACAAGCGGGAGCGGCCCTTGTCACCGCTCTGCGTGACGGGCGCGGATTTATCAGCAATTTTCGACGAGGCGAGGCGCGTACTGCGGAAATTTACCTGCAGACAGCACAAGGAGAGCTGTTGCCGCCGGGAGCCGTCAAGCGCAACCGGCAATTGACACCTGCAACTTTGCATGTGCAGGTGCCCGAAAAAGCGACCATCCGTCTTATTCGCAACGGCGTTTGCGTTGCAGCGCGCAGCGGGATGTCTGAAGCTTTTGGTATCAACGATACCGGGCTCTACCGGGTGGAAGTTTACAAGGGAAAACATGCGTGGATATATTCTAATCATTTTCCCGTTGGGAATTATCCGTTGTGACGCGTGAGACGAGGCACCGGCAGAGGGGGTATGGAATCCATAAACTGCAGTGTATATTTTATCCGCTATGATCAGAATAATCGCCTACATCGCTGATGCAGTCTTCGTGACGCGGCCCATGCTCTGGATTCCGGTTTGGGGCTTTTTCATTCTGGGCTATTTTTATGCGGTCAAAGGCGAATCCAATTCCATCACTGCATTATGGCATACGCCGCTTGCTGCGGCGTTTGGACGAATGCTCGTTTTTTCCTGCTCGGTGGGAGCCGTATATGTACTCAATCAGCTTGTCGATCTGAAAGTTGACAAAAAAAACGACGGTTTTGCACTCCTGGCTCATGGCGGCATTTCTACGCGGCTTGCAACAGGCGCTGCCGCAGTGTGTGCCTCAATTGCGATTTTTATTCCGCTGGTTGACCTGCCCATTCTGAGCCTGTTGTCATTGCTTGCACTTGCTATCGGTATCGTCTACTGCAGCAAGCCGTTTTCATTTTCCGGACGACCGGTTGCCGATTTCCTCTCCAATGCTGCGGGATACAGTCTGGTGGCTTTTGGCGCGGGCTGGGTATGCGCTCCCGAGCGCCCCTCGCTCATGTCCACAGAATTCGCTCGAGCCGCCCTGCCGTTTTTTCTGTTGATGAGCGGAGGCTCCATCAGTTCGACGCTGCCCGATTATGAGGGGGATCGCACGGAGGGCAAGACGACAACGGCAGTAGCACTGGGAACCCGCCGGGCCCATCTGCTGGCGACTGCGCTGATCTGTGCGGGAGGATTGGCCGGCTGGTATTGCGACAACTGGTATGCGCTCATGTCTGCTCTGCTGTGCTTTCCGCTCTATGTCGCACATGTGCTGCTTGAAAGAAAGGAAACCATGGAAGCGACCTACAAGCTGGGCGGAGTGATTGTGATGTTGATAGCGGGAATTGCCGCACCCGTTTTTGCTCTGGCGGCATTGTTCGTATTATTGTGTACCAGGCTTTATTTTAAACTACGACATGAGGTTGACTATCCCACCCTGGTTCCCCGGCGCATTGCCACAGATGAGTAGCTTTCGCGTAAGTCTTCAGATAGTGCTGAGTCTGGTTCTGGCAACGAGCGGACTCGACTTGTCTTCTTCACAGAAGCAGGTTGCCCGCAGAACCAATGTCCTGATAGTCAATTGCCGGTTCGACCGGGCAAAGCAGGTCGCACGTGCGTACCGGGATTCGTTTCCCAACGATCCGCTCGGCCCGTTGCTGCTGCTGAATACTATCGGACTACAGGATCTTGACTGCGATTGCGTTAGCGATGCAGGCGGATTTATGCGTGCATACCGCACGACGCTGGCATTGACTGATGCATTGGAAGGCCGGGATGGCCAGAATTCCTATTCGTTAACGATGCGGGGTTTTGCCAATGCGGCTTACTCGGCCTATTGCCTCCGGCAAAAGCACTACCGGCGCGGCATTCAGGAAGGGCTGGACGCTATGAACCAGTTGCGCAGCGCACAGGAGCTCGATTCGACCAATGTTGAAGCGGATTTTTTTCTGGGTTTGTACGATTGCGCCAAAGCGGAATTGAAAAAGACGCTGTGGTGGGTATTGTTCTGGTATCCCGGTTCTCGTGAAGAAGGCATCAGGCGCCTGGAGCGGTGCGCTGCTTCGGCCCATATCTCTGCGTACGGTTCCCGGCTGGCGCTGGCCGATCTCTATATTGAAAATGAGGAATATCGCAAGAGTCAACAACTGGTGTCGGCGATCCTCAGCAAATGTCCGCAGAGCAGATTTATCAGATGGACCGAGGGCAAACTCTACGACGCCCAGCAGCGCTACGCTGACGCCGTGGCTGTCTATTCTTCGATGGCCGAGGTCTATCAGAATGTACCCAATGGATCCCGCAGCCGTGCGTCGGCACTTTTGCACCTGGCCGAGTCGCACTTTCAGGCGCAGAGCTTTGCTGCGTGCCGGGCTGCAGGGGACAAGATTATCACCAGTTACGCATCCGTTGACGACCCCGTCCTCGGGGAAACCGTTGCGGCTGCCCGCAAACTCAGAAAGAAAGCCGCAAAACATGCTGCACATACACGTAAGTGAATGTGACCTGTGTGGCGCATGTATCGGCGTCTGTCCCGTCGACGCGTTGCATATGACAACCAGACTTCACGTTGACCGGCATACCTGTATCGATTGTGAGAAATGTGTGCGAGTTTGTCCCTTTGCCGCCCTTGAGGTAGTGCAGACCAGCAGCCAGCCTTCAGCATCACGGTCATGAACGATTTACCTTATGACATTCTCGTAGTCGGTGCCGGACCGGCCGGAGCAGTATCTGCAGCCGAGGCGGCCCGTCGCGGGCGGCGTGTAGCACTTCTAGAGCGCAAGCAGGAGGTCGGTATTCCGGTACGCTGCGGCGAAGGAGTCGGGCTGAAAGGCTTTGCTTTGACGATGCCGATTCGCTCCGAATGGATTTTGGCTGCTATTCGGCGGGTACGCCTGGTTTCACCTTCGGGGATGGAGCTTACCCTTGCGGATGTTGACACAAGCTATGTGCTCGACCGCACGCGCATGGATCCGGATCTTGTTAAGGATGCGCAAGTTTGCGGCGTTGACTATTATCCGGCAACACCGGTCGTCTCTTTGCAAAAAAATGCAGACGGCTATGTCTGCCGGTCGCCCGGCAAAAGCTTTTATGCTGATTGCGTAATATTGGCCGACGGTGTTGAATCGCGCCTGGCGCGTCAGGCCGGATGGAAAACTGCCCTTCCCCTGCGGGATATCGAAACGTGCGCGTTTGCGCGCGTGGAGCACGCATCGATCGGGGGAGATGTACTTGCGATGTACACCGGCAAAAAAGTTGCACCGGGCGGATATGCCTGGATTTTTCCGCGGGGCGAAGGTGTCGCAAATGTCGGCCTGGGTATACTGGGATCGGCCAGTACCGGCGGAATGGCGCGGCGGTTGCTCACCAGTTTTGTCGCCACCCATTTTGCCGGAGCACGTATCAGTCATCTGCATTGCGGAGCGGTACCGGTCGGGCGCTGGCTCAAGCCTTTGGTCAGAGGCGGCGTAATGGTGGTTGGCGATGCCGCCCGGCAAGTTAATGCGCTCAACGGGGGCGGTATCAATTATGCACTTTTTGCAGGACAATGCGCCGGTGCTGCGGCCGCGGAAGCCTTTGCTTCCGGGCGGTTTAATCCGCAAGCGCTGCAAGCCTATGAAACGCAATGGTCGCGACGTTGCGGCAAACAGCAGATGCGCTCCTATGCACTCAAGCAGATGGTGGTCACCTGGCCCGATTCGGTCCTGGATGATTTTGCCCGGCGGCTAGCGGGCGCCGGAGCGCAGCGGCTCAGCTATCTGAAAGTGTTTTTACGGGTTTTCGCTGCGCATCCCCGCCTGCTGTTGAAAGCCTTTTTGCTCTTTCGATGAGCTACTCCGTGCCGGTTTTGCAGGATCGTCCCTGTTTTCATTGCACTCGAGGATTCATGAAGGTATAATTTGAAGCACTACAGATATCCAACAGCCGGACCTGCATTGATATGCGAATCCTCAACAGTACCAGCTCCATTAAAGACCTGCCTACGCTGCCGGAAATAATTTTCAAGGTGCAGCGGCTGGCCAACTCGGATGAAGCCGACGCGCGGGCAATGGCTCAGGCAATTATGCAGGACCCCCCCCTTGCGGCGAAAATTCTAAAAGTTGCCAATGCCGCGTTCTACGGACCCAGCAACAAACGCATAAGTTCGATCCAGTTGGCGGTAGCCCGCATCGGGTTCAATGAAGTGCGTGATCTGGTAATGGCCGCAGAGCTCATAACCCGATTTGCCTCGACCAGCAACGTGCTCGATTATTCCACTTTCTGGAAGCATTCCCTGACGGCAGGCTATCTCGTACAGCATATCTATGAAAAAAGCAGCGTGCCGTACGACAAGGATGTCCTTTTTAAATTTTTCATGTCCGGATTGCTGCACGATATCGGTATTCTGGTTTATGACCAGTTTTTCCATGCCGAATTTGAGCAGGTTATTCAGTATGCCGTGGAAAATGAGATTTCATTTCTGGCTGCAGAGCATCACCAGTTCCCCAAGGAGACCCATCCATTTGCTGCGGGAGTGTTGCTTGAATTGTGGAAAATAGACAGTGAAATAATTGCTGCGGTTCGCTACCATCATGAGCCTGAAAAAGCTCCAACCCAGTTTAAACATATTGTCACCACTGCAGCTTTGGCCGAATTTATACTGTGCAACACCGCTCTTGGATCGTTTGAGGGAATCATTGAAGCGGACATGAAAAAGTGGTGTTCCGAACTGGGAGTCGACCCCGAAAGATTGCCGGACCTGCAAGCTGCTGCAGAGCAGGAAGCCGCAGTCTGTGACATGATTATTGCCTCCTCGCCTCAGCAAAAGACCGACCAACTGCATTACATCTGATGCTTTTCGAATTATGCAGAGACTCTCGCTTTCAGTCGATCAGGACGGTATGGCCGCCACTATCACCGGGCAAAGCGATGAAATTCGTTCGGTTGGTCATGCCGATGAGGTAATCAGAGCAACCTGCGAGAAGGCCGGCGTGATCCACGGGTTGCTGGACAAAGAGATTGCCGCTGCGGCATTGTCGCTTTTCGGGCACGGGCGAGTCTCTAGGACCTGCGTCGCTCTGGGTACCGCGCCGGTGCCCGATCGTGCGGCCCATATTGGCGTAATCATTGAGCACTATGATGCAACGCTTTTTCCGGACGACATGATTAACGGTGAGATTGACGAAATTCTCTATTGCGAAGCGCTTGAATGGATTACTGAGCCGGTTATCGTTAAGCGGGGTGAGTGCGCAGCCGAAATGGTCCCCTCCCGGCCGGCTGTCGCAGGATTGAATGTGCTCGGACATCCGGTACCGGGAAATGAGGGAGCGGTAATAGAAATACCCTCGATCACCTCGGTTGAATTCGGCCTCGAGCGGTTGGGGGATTCGAACAAGCTTATTGCTGCCTATGATGGAATTGTCGTGCGTCAGGAACGCTCCTGCTTTCTCCTGCCGGTCAACACCAATGGCGCTTTTACCCTGGAAATCTCGGATGATCGTCTGCGCGCCTGGCTGCAGCTATTTCCGGCGGGGCCGGGCGGGAAGAATCCGTCACTGTCTGCTGTGCAGCAAGCATTGCAGCAGCGCTCTATTTGCTACAATGTTAATGAAGCCGATATACGGGACGCACTTGCTTCCCTGCCGCATACCAGAATGCCGGTGACGGAGGTTCTCATCGCTGCCGGCGTAGCGCCGCAAAAGGGAAAAGACGGCTGGATTGCCTATTTTATCAACCTAAATTTCTCTTGTAAACCGGCTTTTTCACGCGGTGATCAGGCCGATTATCATTCCCTGCATTTGTTTGAAAACGTTGCGGCACAACAGCCGCTGCTTAAAATCAATCCCCCGCAGCCGGGAATTGACGGCAAGGATGTATGCGGTCGAACCATTGCTGCACCGAAGGGGCGTCCCGCAAGGCTGCAGGCCGGCAAGAATATTCTCAAATCACCTGAGGATCCTGCAGTGTGGATTGCCGCGATACATGGTCATGTTTACATCAGCTATGATTACATCAGCGTGGAGGAATTGCTGAACATTGATACTGATGTTGATTTTCACACCGGCAATATCTCATTTACCGGTGATGTAGCCGTCGCCGGCGACGTAAAGTCGGGCTTTGCCGTCGACGCGGGAGGGAGCGTTCACGTTTGCGGTACTGTTGAAGACGCCTCTATCACTTCAGGCAAACATGTCGTTGTTGACCGCGGCTTTGTGGGCCAGGGCAAAGGTGTTATCAAAGCCGGGGGGGATGTAGTCGCTGGTTTTGTTCGCGGACAGACCGTTCGGGCCCGTGAATCCATTTTGGTAGCGGGTGAGGTGCTGGATGCGCAATTGCTGGCCGGCAAGGCAATTCTTGTCGAAGGTGCAAAATCATGGATAATCGGCGGCGAAATGATCGCCGGCACCTTGATTCGTGCTTATAAAGCGGGAAATCCTCAGTCCAATCCCACCCGCCTGTGTGCCGGTTTAAGCTACGTTATCGAAGAACGGATTAACGATGCGGCCAAGAGAGTAGAAGAGCTAGCGAAGAGGCGCCACGCGCTCAGCCTTCGGCTCGGGCAGCTTGATCAGCGAGAAAAAAACGAGGGCCGTCCGCTCAAAGAGATCAGCCTGCAGCGGGCGCATCTGACTGTCTCACGAAGCGAACTGGACGAGAAAATTGCCCTCATTAAGACCGATTTGTCCCGGTTCGCAAACCGACTGTATGACACAGCAGCGCGGATTGAAATTAGCCACACGTTGTATTCAAATGTCATTGTGCAGCTTGCATATGCAATGTATGTTGTGCAGGGCGAAAAGCGGGCTTGTCGTTTCCTGGTTGACGGCGGCTCGGTTTGCTGCAAATTAAGGTAGCGGGTTCTCCCGGGATCAAGCTACACATCGACGGCATCCTCAATGTATTTTATCCCTCTTATTTTTTGCCGTAATTGCCTATCGGAACACCTCATTCAAGGAGAATTCAATGGATACTACGATCCTGACCAGAGCCGCGGACAACATTCGCATCTTATCGGCCGCAATGGCTGAGAAAGCTAAATCGGGCCATCCGGGCGGCGCCATGGGCGGAGCTGATTTTGTAACCGTACTTTTCAGCGAGTTTCTGAGGTTCGATCCGGATGATTTTGCCTGGCCCAATCGTGATCGTTTTTTCCTTGATCCGGGTCATATGTCGCCGATGCTTTATTCAATATTGAGCATGGTGGGCGCTTATTCTCTTGATGAGCTGGCCCAGTTTCGCCAGTGGGGCAGTTCCACGCCGGGACATCCCGAACTGGATCACTCGCGCGGTGTTGAAAACACATCAGGCCCCCTCGGTCAGGGGCATGCCATGGCGCTGGGATCAGCGATTGCAGAACGCTTTCTGGCGCATCGCTTCGGTGAGTGGATGGCTCACAAGACCTACGCCTATATTTCCGATGGCGGCATTCAGGAAGAAATCTCGCAGGGCGTCGGGCGGCTTGCCGGGCATCTGGGCCTGAGCAATTTCATCATGTTTTACGATTCTAACGATATTCAACTGTCCTCGGAAACTTCAATTGTGACCTCGGAGGATACGGCGGCCAAATACGTGGCCTGGGGATGGAATGTTGTGACGATTGACGGAAACGATATCGACCGGATCCGTGGGGCATTGCAGGATGCACAGAATCAAACCGCCAAGCCGACCATGATCATTGGCAAGACAATTATGGGGAAAGGAGCTGTGGATGCTGAGGGCAACAGCTACGAGCGTAAGGTTTCAACGCATGGCATGCCTTTGTCTAAAGCCGGTGCTTCATTCGAAAAGACAATTGAAAAGCTCGGCGGAGCCGCCGACGGCCCCTTCGCTTTCTTCGATGACGTCAAAGAACATTATCGGGAGGTGGCTGCGAAAAAACGTGGCCAGGTACGCAAAGTCAAAGAAGCCCGTTCGCAGTGGGAGCACGATAATCCGGATATGGCCGCAAAGCTGAACTCGTTTATGAGCACAAAAATGCCGGAAATCGATTTTGCCGCAATTCAGCATAAAGAAAGCGATCCGACACGCAAAGCTTCCGGAGCGGTACTGGGCGAGCTTGCACAGAAGGTTGAAAATATGATAGTCGCTTCGGCAGACCTGAGCAACAGCGACAATACCGATGGCTTTCTCAAAAAAACCACAGCGTTTGCCAAGGGCGACTTCTCCGGACAGTTTCTGCAGGCGGGAGTCAGCGAACTGACTATGGCGGGAATCATGAACGGCATTGCATTGCATGGCGGCGTGATACCTGCTTGCGGCACTTTTTTTGTTTTCTCGGATTTCATGAAGCCGGCGGTACGTCTGGCCGCGCTGATGGCACTGCCGGTCAAATATATCTGGACACATGATGCCTTCAGAGTAGGTGAGGATGGTCCAACCCATCAGCCCGTCGAGCAGGAAGCCCAAATCCGTCTGTTGGAAAAAATGGCCAACCTTGAAGGCAAGCGCAGTATGCTCGTATTGCGCCCCGCCGATGCAGTGGAAACATCTGTCGCCTGGAAGCTGGCACTCGAAAATACGGAAACCCCCACAGCTTTGCTGCTATCACGACAAAAAATTGCCGATGTGCCGGCGCGTGGCGCTTCGAGATACGACGATGCATTGCAGGCGGCCAAAGGTGCTTATATTGTCAAGCCTTCAGAGGGGGAGCCCGATATCATTCTGGTTGCCAACGGTTCCGAAGTGTCAACATCTCTGGGTGCGGCCGCTATCCTCGAAAAAGACAACAATTTGAAAGTTCAGGTTGTTTCGGCGCCGTCCGAGGCATTGTTCAGG
This sequence comes from Chitinivibrionales bacterium, assembly GCA_014728295.1. Taxonomy (GTDB): domain Bacteria; phylum Fibrobacterota; class Chitinivibrionia; order Chitinivibrionales; family WJKA01; genus WJLW01. Next base: position 52,537 of record WJLW01000091.1, read on the forward strand.
GAGCAGACCGAGGACTATCAGCAGGATGTGCTGCCGTTTGGCGCGCCCATTTTCGGATTGACCGCCGGCCTGCCCGTCGCATTGCAGGGGCTTGTCGGTCCGTTTGGCAAGGTAACCGGTATGGAGCGATTCGGGGCATCGGCGAGCTTTACGATTCTGGATGAAAAATTTGGTTATACCGCAGAGAAGGTTGCCGCAAATGTGCAAGCCTACCTGCAGGAATACAACGTCACCTTGCAAAAAGTTGCTTCACTGCCGAAGTAATCGTGATGCATACGAATTTTATGGAGGCGCCTGATGAACATTGGCGTTTTAAGCGATACACACCGCAATCGCGAGTACCTGGACAACGCGGTGGACTGGCTCGTATCCCGCAAACATGTTGATAACCTCTATCATCTCGGAGACGATTATCAGGATGTGCAGGGATTGGAAGATGTCTGGATTCCGGTTGTGCAGGTGCCCGGCATCTACCACCCTGCCTATCGTGATGGATCGATGAAGCCTACTGCAATCGAGACGGTACTCGGGCTGACCATTATTCTGGTGCACCAGCTAAACAAAGATATCAGCGACGACGATCGAATCAGGGCCGATATAATTTTGCACGGCCATACGCACAAGGCTGAATTGTCGTTGAGCGACGGCCTGCTCATCATGAACCCGGGACATCTCAAAGGGCCGCTCGATAAGAATATGCCGCCCTCTTTCGGCTTGCTCGAGATCGGTGAGTCTTCGGTACGTGCTGCCATTTTCGATCTTGACTTCAAGGAAATAGAATCGTTGAAACTGGTACGATCGGAAAACGGGCTCTATCGGGGCTATTAAGCTTTCGGCAGGTGAGGCAGGAATTTGGATTGCGCAAGGTGATTCGTTGGTGAGACCGATCCAAGCCAGCGTGTATCCGAGGCAAAAAAATGTGCCACCAGGTGAGAATACCCGACGACGCTTGTTGTTTTGCGGATGCGTTTGAGCAAGTTGTCGCCGCCGGCCAGTGAAGTGCAGAGATACGACCAGAGTTCTTTCATCGCACCCAGCAAGGGCCCCGGGCCGTAGCCGTCTGCCTCGAGCAGCCGGCATATTTCATCGTGAAAGCTTTTGATCCGGTCGGTCTGATTTTCATGCTGCATGGTGGGATATTTGCAGTTTGCCGGCAAAAAGGGGTCCGCAACCACTCCCCGCCCCATCATCCAGGTGGTGATTTGCGGAAAGCGGGTTTGCAGTTTCCTGAAATCAGCAACGCTTGTAATGTCTCCATTGTAAATTAGGCCGTGCGCGCTGGTGCGAAGGCATTGCGCAAATCTTTCAAGATCGACCCGACCGGCGTAGTGCTGGTCGGCCGTCCGGGGGTGAACGATAATCGACTGTAGGGGATAGTCGTTCAACAGTGGCAGCAAGCGGCTCAACTCGTTATGATCGCGCAGGCCCAGTCTGCATTTCAGCGAAACCGGCAGCACCGGTCCTGCGCAGACAATGTCAAGAAACGAACGTATCATATCCGGATAGGGGAGCAGCCCGCTTCCTCGTTTTTTGCGGGTTACTTTCGTAAACGGGCATCCGAGATTCCAGTTCACTTCATGGTAGCCGAGATCTGCAAATATGCGCATCGAGTTTACAAATTCGTGAGGATTGTTACCGATGAGCTGCGGTATTACCGGCATTGCGGCATTGCGGGCAGGATCTAGCTCACGCAGATGTGATCGTTGCGGGCTTGTTCCTTTAACCGGCGCAACAAAGGGTGCAACGGCATAATCAACGCCGCCAAAATAGCGGGCGAATGCGCTTCGAAAAGGAGCTCCGGTAACGCCGCGCAATGGAGCGAGTACTATTTTCGGGTGCATGATAACTTTCAATAATTCGAAAGCTTTTCGAGCGGAATCTCGACTCTGGCGAAAAAATAACCTGCCTTTCGATAAAGTGCAACATTCTCAAGGCATATCCCGAGTCGAAGCAACTATGCGCATTTACGCAACGACTTGATGTTGCGTGCGGAATTTAGTATTTCTACACTTGCCATAAGTACCTATCTTCCGGTAAATGGCGTTTTATTCAGGTGAAGAGCCGTGTCGGCGAGCATGAGCATTCTCTTCGATACAGTCTCAAACAATATCATCCAACCACAAAACCGTGAGGAGGCGGGTGTATGAAAACGTTGTGCACAGCCCTGCTTGTATGTGTATGCTTTGGTATCAGTACGGTATCTGCAAATGATATCAATACCGGCGGACAAACCGGCGTTGTACGGGCATTATCGGCGGAAACGCTGGGGAAAACCGGATTAAACGCCGGCGGTGCATTCAAGTATGCAACCGAAAGCGACTATGTTGCCGGCCCGAACGGTAGTGCCAATGTCACGCTCAACGGTTACCCGGTATCCAATCTGGATAGTCCCATTCTCATTTCGGGCGATGTGTACGTTGCCTTCGGTCTTACTCATATCTGGGATCTGAGCATCAACCTTCCCGAATATTACGATCGGGGCGGCTGGGGTGAAGATCTTGCCGGCATCGGTGATCTCGAAATTGCTTCAAAGCTACAGTATCCATACCAGCAAAAAGATGCGGTGCTTACTCATGCATACTTCTTTAAAATCATTTTTCCAACCGGAGATAAACAAAAGGGATATTTTCCGCGTCATTCGTATCATATCAAACCGGACGAAACCAACCAGCAAGAGGGCAGCTTTACCACCGGCGCGGTGTTTTTCAATCCCATGCTTATATGGACGGTTAATTTTGACAAGCTGAAAGAGCAGGCAATACCGTTTAAAATGCATTTTAATTTTGGCGGCGTCATTGCGCAACAGAAGAGCGCAAGCTCGGTGGTGGCGGCGATAGCCGCGGAATACACGCCGATTGAGCTGCTTACTTTTTTCCTCGAGTTGAGCGGCGAATCGCGGGTTGTTCACTATAGCAGATCTTTCAGTACCGCGTCGTTCAACGATGATCCGTTTATCCTGACGCCCGGCGTGAAAGTAAATTTCCCGTTCGGCATGTATGTCACACTGGCCGGCGACATCGGTCTTTCTTCGGATAAGGACGAAGACCGTACCAACTGGTCTCGTGATGGCTATCGCTATTCAACCTCTCCCTGGCCGCAGTATGGCGTTCAGTTGTCTGTCGGCTGGAATGGCATCCTCAAGCATGATGACTCCGACGGCGACGGTTTGACCGATAACAAAGACGCCTGCCCCGGGCAGGCTGAAGATAAGGACGGCTTTGAGGATGAAGACGGCTGTCCCGATACCGATAATGACAGCGACGGTGTTGTTGATGCGAAAGATAAGTGTCCCAACAAGCCGGCAACATGCGATGGCTGTCCGGTGCTTGACAAAGACAATGACGGTATCGACGATGACGTCGATTCGTGCCCCGAGCAGCCCGAAGACAAAGACGGATACGAAGACGATGACGGCTGTCCCGAAATTGACAATGACGACGACAAAATCAATGACAAGGATGACACGTGTCCGAACAAAGCGGAAGATGAAGACGGCTTTGAAGACACCGATGGGTGTCCGGATCTTGACAATGACGGTGACGGGGTAAAGGATGCGCAAGACAAGTGCCCCAACAAAAAAGGTCGCGCGGACAACGACGGCTGTCCCAAAACCAAGGAAATCAAGCGCGGCAAGCTGATTCTCAGCGGTGTCACATTCCAGTCCGGCAAGGCGGTTCTCACTCCCAACTCATACACGATTCTCGATCAGGTATTTGAATCGCTTGACGAATGGAAAGAGGTCAAGCTCGAGATTCAGGGACATACCGACAGTCAGGGCAGCCGGTCGATTAATCAGCGTCTGTCACAGCTTCGTGCCGAGGCCGTAAAGGAATACCTGGTAAAAAAGGGTATCGATCCCTCTCGTCTGAGGGCAATTGGATACGGAGAGGACAAACCGATTGCCGACAATACGACGGCAGAGGGGCGCGCGAAAAACAGGCGTGTTGAAATGCATCGTATTGATTAGCATACTATTCCTGCAGTGCACAGTCGGGCCTCTCGATTAAATCGGGAGGCTTTTTAATTTTTTCAATGAGGTAGCCGGTATTGCCATGGGGCCGGGGTTTGTGGCATTGTACTTGCTCAGTTTCAGGCTTTTAAACAGATATACCGCACAATTCATAACAGGAGGAATTAATGCGATTTTTGACAAAAACGGTTGCACTTGCAGTTTGCGTCGTGGCGTTTGCCACAGCACAGGACAATACCTGGCGGATTGACATCGACTGGAATCTGACCTCTACTCTGAATGCGTATAACGACGCTTGGGAAGGGGGAGAAGTCGGAACCTTCACCTGGACGACACAGCTTAATGCTTCGGCCCAAAAGCAGCTTGCCAAAATGATTCTCAACAAGAATGTGCTGAAACTTGCATTCGGGCAATCTGCATCTGAGGGTGATTCCACGGGCTGGTCCGCACCGAAGAAAACAACCGACCTGATCGATTTCGAAAGTGTTTTTCAATTCACGCTGGGTATTCTTATCGATCCATTTGTGTCGGTTCGGGTCGTATCACAATTCTACGATGTCGGGCTTAATTCTGATTATCCGGTGGTCAATCCGGTTGACCTTACCGAGAGTTTTGGCGTTGCGCGGGATATTGTCAAGGATGAAACGACAAGCTGGAATGCGCGTATCGGCGGTGCGGTTCATCAATACATCAATCGCATGGGGGTCAATCCCGAGGGAGACAAAGTGCTCAATGATGCCGGTCTTGAATTTGTTACCGACTTCAAGACGACGTTGCGTGAGGGCTGGATCGAGTTCAACAGCAATTTCAAGCTGTACCAGGCACTGCTGCCGTGGGAAGATGAGGAGCGCGATGTTGTCGAGGACGGACAGCTTGTCTATCCTTACCTCTACCCGGACATCACCTGGCAAAACATTTTAACGGTCAATATTACGAAATACATCATGCTTAGCTTGACTGATGAGATACGGTACGACCGTGAAAAAAACAAAGGCGGTCAGAACAAATTTACCACCGCGCTTGGTATAACGTACAAATTTTCAAATCGAAAGAAGAAGGGCAAAGAGTGAGAACTGCATAGATTGTTGGGGTGAGGACGGAATATCTCACCCTTTCAGGGCGTAGGGTGTTTTTTGGGACATTCCTGGCCCGCGCCTGAAAGTGAAAGCCCGGACCGGTATGTACCAGGCCTTTGGCCTTGCAGTGTCGCTCATCGTGCGCCCACGACACAACCTACCGAGCATTTCGGTGGTAATTATACGCCTGGAAAACCGAGACTTCCAGCATCTTAAACGCTTCGGGGTCGGAAAACTTCTTGAGCGGTGACCTGAACTGCATGAATCGATTGTATGCCTCGCCTATTTTTTCTTCTTCCAGTAATCCGTATATCCGCATAATATACTCCTGAGCTTTTGACTCATTTTCGCTGATGTCCTCGCTTGTTCCCAAATCGTCATCGTATGCGTATGCAGATGAGGAAGCATGCGCATCCTGTCTTGATGGCTTGGCGGTTTTTTCGATTTCCACGTTGTAGGCCTCGGCAGGTGCGGGTGCATATGCCATGTCGGATTCCTCGACGAAGGTGCGGGACGCTTGATTATCTGCATGCTGGTCGCGCTGTTTGCGGGCAGGTGCGCGTCGCTTTTCTTCTGCTTCACGCTCGTGAGCTTCACGTTTGCGTGCTTCTGCCAGGGCCTTTTCTTCTCTGACTTTGCGCTTGGCGGCTTTCTTTTCCTGTCTGGCTCTGATCTTTGCCAGTTTGCGCTGCTTGCGGGCTTTGCGCCGTTCGGCGCGGCGTATTTTGCGCCTGTTTTTGCGATAGTATGCGCGCTGACGCTTCTCCTCTTCGGCTTTGATGCTGTCTGCCCGGGCCTGGGCCTTGCGTTTGGCAGCAGCACTGAGATCGCCAATAATAATCGCATTTTCTTCGGCTGCCGAGCCAACTTTTTCGAGTTCTTTGCTGATTTCGGAATCTTCCTGCTCCTGCTCTTGCAAGGCAACATTCATGATCTCGTCATAAACTTCACCAATGCGTTCAAGGGAGACGCCATGCATGCGCAGGGCCGATTCCATGTAATCAAATGCGGCTTCAACCCCCTCCTTCATGAGGATTTGCAGGTTTTTATTGACAAAAACGATCTCCTTGCGCTCAAATTCCCGTTTCAGTTCATCGAGCGCTTGTTCATAGCTCGACAGCTTGCCGTCACCGATTTTTTCTCTCAGGCGATTGATGTTTCGCTCGATCTTGGCGATTTCCCCGGAAGCAAGCTCGAGCTGGTTGCGCAAGAGATACTGTCTGGCCTCCTCGGCATCCTCGTTAATGAAGTCCTGGTAGTTGGTGACATTAGCCTTATATTGCAGTTTGGTTTCGAGGGCATTGAGCTTATACATAGAGGTAGTGAGATAGCCCTGGTAGCGGCGGCAGTATTCAAGCTCATTGCGGGCGCGGCTCATTTCTCCCCCGGCCAGGGCATTGTCGAGTAGCCGGGATATCTCAAGCGATACATTACGGCTTCTTTGCTCAATGGAAGCGGCCAGCTCGTTTGCCGTGCGCGTGTCAAGCTTCAGCATTTTGGAGTGAATGTCTACCAGATTGTCGAATCGGGGACGTTTCGCGCCAATGAGCGCATTGAACTGATCGATAAGACTGTTTTTAACAGCGAGATTTTCTCTGCGTTGTTGCTCCTCAATCTCCTGGGCTTCGTACCAGATATGTGCTTCCAGTTCGCTGACCTTCCAGAGCACATATTTCTCGTTGGGGTCACCCTGAGCCATTTTGCGCAACTTGCGGCATACATTTTTTGCATGGGCAATTGCCTCTTTTCTGCGAAAGCCAACCCCCCCGACGCTCATGGCCTGACTGAAATTGACAAAGGCCTGCAGAATCATGGTGTCGATATACGACTGCGTCATATATTCTTTGCCGGATTTTGAAGGTGCGGCATGCAATAAACCCGGAGGGGCGGCGGATCCTCCGGCATGCAAAAAAGCTGAAGGTCTCGGAGGTGAAGGGGGGGACGCAATTTCGTGCAGGAGGGCAATACCTGCAGGAAATGCCAGCAAAAGAGCAAGCGTCTTCGTTGCAGAAATAGGGTATGTCATTGAGCTAAAGCGCCTTTCTCCTGTCCGGAACGCTGTTTATGCGTTTAACTTTTTTGCTTGTACTCATCAAACACGAATGTAATAATATAACATTCGAAAAAAGAATTGGCCAATCTCAGGCTGTCGGCAATGCGCCCTGCTGCTGACTGCATTGCATTATGACATTTCCGGCTTGCAGCCTATGCAACCGGCGGCGCATTTCGCAGAGAACTGACGCGAAGCGGCTATATCTACCGGACGCTGTCCATAGATTATCCCACGCTTGATCTCGGAAAAATTATATCGGGCAGAAATGACGCTTTCAGCGCATATGGACTTTTTCTGCGTCATACTATATAATCAGGATACGGTACGTTCGGAAATGAAATTTAATCGCTTAATTCTTTTTCGGTGCACTATCAATCCACAGGCGTTGCATGCATGTTTAAAAGAGAATTTAGCGCCTTATGCATCTTTGCAGCAATCTTGGTGCTGAGCGCGTTACAGATTACGATTACGGCTCAGACCGTCACCAATTATCGCTCGATAGGCAAAAACGGCAATGTTCTGTATCAGCAGGGCACTGCAAGCATCAATGCCGGTTCCGATACCGTGGTGTTGACAAATGCTTCTTTGCCCGCAACCGTCGGAAGAGGCGATGAGTTTGTCATCAATGGCGATCAAATTCACTACATCCGCGATATTTCGTCAGCTTCGGCGCTGGTGCTTCAGGCGAAGCGGCAATCCGGGCACACTAATGCGGGATATACCATCCGTCGCGCCTACACGTCACTGCAGGCCTGGGAAGAAGATCGTGACGGCAATCTTGTTGGGGAAAACCGTGCTGAGGTGGGTGTCTGCTACAACGACGCCGTATTTACGGGAGGCGTATTCTTCAGTGGCGCAACAACCGATGCAACCCGCAACATGACCCTCACCGTAGCCCCCAGGCATCGCCACAGCGGTAACGCAAGCGGTGTTTTGCTGAATCCATCCACCAACAGGCATGCAATCAATGTGGAAACCCCCAATACAGTCATTGAGTGGATTCGCATTACAAACTGGTCAAGCGGTACCGAAAATGCATTATTGCTGGAAACCAAAACCCGGGTTAAAAATGTGATAATGTACGAAAATCACGGCACAGCGCCGGCAATTGCCTGCAGGACGCATGATTCTATTACTATTGAGAATTGCCTCGTTTATAATGTCAGGGGAGGGCTCGATGCAATCGATCAAACCAAATTGCGAGTTTGCAGCAGCACGTTTTTTACACCCAGCGGCGCAGCCATAAATCTTGGCAACAGCGGCAAAGCTGTGGTAAATAACTGCATAGCGGCAAGCACCGGTGAAGAGATTTCATTATTCTTCGGCGAAGCTACAGATGCATTCAGGGGATCATCCCATAATCTGTCAACCGACGGTTCGGCGCCCGGTCCCAACTCGCTGGTGAATATGAGCGCAGCAGCACTCTTTGTCGATATCACTGAAGGTGACCATGATTTCCACCTCAGAAACAATTCACCCGCAAAAGACAAGGGTATCTACATTCCCGGATTCGATCATGACGTGGACGGCGATATTCGACCTCAGGGCGCGTATAATGATATCGGTTTCGATGAGATACCTGAGCCCGGTTCGGCAGTCGGTGGAACCATCCAGATTCAGGATAATAACGGCTTCGTGATTACCGGCGCCGTACCACTCGGCATCAATGCCGTCAATGCGGCCAATATGCGCGTGGCTTCGGTTTCTGCCGACACAGCAGCCGCTGCCTGGACGCCGCACGCCCCTTCCGGCAGCGTATCGCTTGCAGGTGGACCGCAGGGATTGCGCTATGTATGGTCGCAGTTTAGAAAAGCAAACGGCATGCTTTCGCCGTGGACACACGATTCAACCGTATACGACACAATCCCCGCAACCGCCGCCATCGAACTCGATACGCTGTTTTCGGATATCACCTGGTCAGGCTCGCTGTCCGGCAGCGTAGGTGATGCAGTCTCTGGTGTCAAGTCGGTCGAAATGCTTGTGCAGAATCAGTTTTCGGGAAACTACTGGAATGGATCGACATGGTCGAATCAGAGAGCCTGGCTGCAGATTACCGCCGCCGCAGGTATCTGGAGCTACAACTTGCCCTCATCGGTGCTGGACGAGGGGGGTGACGCTCACTATCTCCTGCAATTACGCACGACCGATCAGGCCGGCAATATCGATTCACTCGCCGCTCAGGCACTATTCAGCTATGACAATCGACGTCCTGCCGGGACTATTACTGCCTCGTCAAATAACGGCTATGTAACCGTTAGCCCGGTGGATATAAGCTTGATCCGGTTGATTGCCGACAGCGTTCGCTTTGCGCTTGCCGCCGATACTGCCGACGCGTTGTGGAAGCCATTTGCCGAACGTGACAGCCTTGAATTACCGCGCAACGGCGTCTTTACCGTATATGCCCAGTTTAAAAACAGCGTCGGCACGCACTCGCCGTGGACGGCCGGCAATACCATCGTTTACGACAATCAGCCGCCCGGCGCAACCATCACCGCATCCGATACCTTTACCGTTGCGCAATGGAACGCCTCCGGAATTACCGGCACGGCCGGCGACACGTTAAGCGGTATCGACTTTGTAGGAGTACAGGTCGTGCGCCAAAGTGACGGTACGTACTGGAACGGAAACGAATGGTCACCTGCCGAGAGCTGGGTGACTGCCGCCGATACCATTGCCTGGCGGATAACCTTTTCGGTCGACAAGTTGACTGATGGTACGTATACCGTCAACGCGCGAGCGGTTGACAAAGCGGGAAATGTCCAGACCCCGCCTGCACAAAAAGAGTTCAGCTTTTTCCGGCCGCCGCAAGCGCTCTTTTCAGCACGTGAAACCCGCGTCATAGTCGGCGGCACGGTATCATTTACCGATCAATCCGGCGGTACGGTAAGCGGTCGTGCCTGGAGCTTCGGCGACGGCTCGGGAGCGCAGGGTATCGGTCCTGTCCATACCTACGGCACGACCGGCCAATTCGATGTCACCCTCATCGCAACGGGGCCCGGCGGTGCGGATACGCTTGTCAAGACCGATCATATCGTTGTATTCAGCGGCAATTCAGACAACACGATCCTCGTCAATGCTGATTACAAACTTCACAATAAGCTGGATCTTGTGTTCAGCGGTGCGGGCCAAATCAACACGAACAGCCTTTTCACTCCCTGGGCGGAAAGCATTGGCGTCTGGGTAAGCCGGACGGATTTGCCGGTGGATACCAGCAGGTCTAAGATGAGTGCCGCATTTGCCGTAAGTGCCATTCTGGCAGACCAGGATAAAGAAATTTCAATTCCCGTACCGGAACAAGCTCAACATACGCACTACGGTGTCTGGGTATCGCCGCTGTGGAGTACCGGCCCCAGCATCTACGATCCGGCCAATACGTCACAGGTGCTTATGACGCCGATTAACAACCTGAATCTGGAGGGAAGCTACTCCGGCAATAAGGCAACACTGCCGCAAATTGACCTCGATACTGCGGCACTGGATTCAGTTACGCTGACCGTCGGCAACATCGCCGCCGTCGATACTCCCGGAGTCGGTGCCGTCAGAATGGTTTACAAACGATATGACGGGAGCGTGCTGGCAGCCGAAGAGATAGCCATTACCGATTTTTTTAACAAAGTGACAGACGGCACCTTCACTCACGGTCTGCGCCATGCGTCCATTGCACGCGACACCCTGACTATTGTTGCATGCGTCATGCAAATAGGCCGCAACCAACTGATCAGTGACAGTGTAGCCGTTACCTTCATCGCAGGCTGGCCGCTGCCGCCGAACCCGGTTGTTTTTTCCGTTGCGGGAGCAACTGCCTCGCGTATCAACTTAACCTGGAGCGATGCCGGCGACGCCGACAGTCTGCGAATCCTGTATGGCACCGATCCGATCGGGCAGCACCCCGATGCCGCTGCCTACACCGTCATCACGCCCGCGATAAACGCGACCAGCGCTACCGTGCCGGTCGCTGCGCAAACGACCTACTATATCGGTCTGCAGGTCTTCAAGCATCTGCACTGGTCGGCCGTTACACCGCAATCTGCAGATACCATTCAGACACCGGCAGTCGATCCTGCATTAAC
>WJLW01000092.1 GCA_014728295.1 Chitinivibrionales bacterium
CTCTTTCCCAGCATCATAAAGTTGCTCTGCTGTCTTTCGATCCATGCACATATAATCGCTCCTTGTGAGACCGGCAAAAAGAGGTGTAAAAGGAATCATAACCGATCAAATAAGAAACTAAATCAAGAGGCTAGTAAAAACTTAGTGCCACTTGTCAAGTTCTATATTATATGTGCAGAAGGCTATCGTGAAAAATCGCTATGGTGAGTGGTTTCTTAATGTCAAGACCGTGAACGCTTACAGCTCCGGCAATTTTAGAGCAAACACCCATCAATCCACTCCTATTGTAAATCAAGCTGGGTATGACAATTGTGGTGTTACCTTTCTAAATACAGGACTCTATCATAATGTCATTCCCATGAAGATGGGAATCTACTCTGCCTACGGTGTGGATACCCGATCAGGTCGGGTATGACAATTGTGGTGTTACCTTTGTAAATACGGGACTCTATCGTAATGTCATTCCCATGCAGACGGGAATCTACTTTTCCACAAAAAACCCACAAAACATTCATACAATCTCCATACTACCTCCATACATCGGAAGTATTCTTTTACTGTCACTTTGTTTAACACGAAACCGGAGGAGAATATGGATTCGAATTTCCTGCGCATACAGCGCTTGCCGGAGTACGTCTTCAGCAGCGTCGATGCTTTGAAGAAAGATGCCCGGAGCAGGGGGGAGGATATTATCGATTTTGGCATGGGCAATCCCGACCAGCCAACGCCGGAGCATATTGTACGCAAAGTCATTGAAGTCGTGCTCCGTAAAAACACGCATCGTTATTCTCAATCAAAGGGCATTCCGCGCCTGAGGGCTGCAATCACCCACTGGTATCGCACACGCTACAAAGTTGAAGTGCACCCCGATGATGAGGCAATTGTCACTATCGGCTCCAAGGAAGGCATTGCGCATCTGGCTCTGGCTTTGGTTGACAAGGGTGATTCCGTGCTTGTTCCCGATCCGTCGTACCCGATTCACAGCTACAGCTTTGTAATTGCCGGGGCGGAATTGATCAGGATTCCCCTGCTGGACGGGGAGTCGTTTCTGGAGTTTATCGAGTATGCCGTTCGGCAGACCTGGCCGCGACCGAAGGCCTTGCTGCTCAATTTTCCGGCAAATCCCACGACGCAATGCGTTGCCGGTTCATTTTTCGAGAAGATTGTCGCACTTGCAAAGAAACATCGACTCTGGGTGATTCATGATCTGGCGTATGCCGATATTGCCTTTGACGGTTATAAGCCGCCCTCAATTCTTCAGATTCCGGGTGCGAAGCAGTGCTCGGTTGAGTTTTTCTCACTTTCCAAAAGCTATAATATGGCCGGATGGCGGATTGGTTTTTGCTGCGGCAATCGAGCGGTGATTCAGGCCCTGGCACGCATCAAATCTTATCTTGACTATGGCATATTCACACCGGTTCAGGTTGCCGCAATACAGGCCCTTGAAGGCCCGCAAGAGTGCGTTGGCGAAATTACCCGGATGTATCAACAGCGTCGGGACGTTCTGTGTGAAGGACTGAATCGCATCGGCTGGCAGGTCAACTCGCCCAAAGCGACAATGTTTGTCTGGGCGAGAATTCCTTCGCCATTCGAACATATGAAGTCACTTGTTTTTTCAAAGTGGTTATTGACCCATGCACAGGTTGCCGTGTCACCGGGAATCGGTTTTGGCGCGCAGGGAGATGGGCATGTACGTTTTGCGCTGGTGGAAAACGAGCATCGCATCCGTCAGGCGGTTCGCAGTATGCGCCTGCTTTTTGAGAAACACTCCCGCAAAGAAGCCGGGCATGAAGTTGTCAAACACTAACCGGATTGGAGAATGAATTATGCGATCAAATACCGATTCCTGCACGATTATTCTCAGCGAAGTTGGATTGCTTGCCGTGGGGGTGACCTTGGCAATTACCCGCAGTATCGAAAGCATGTTGACGGATACGTACCGCAAGCTTCAACGAAAGGCTCATGCCGGAGATGGTTGTTAGGCTGATATCTTAGCGTGTGAGCCTGCGTCCGGTGGATTCGGAATCATTCATCCAACGGCGAGAATTCATCTTTGGTTACACCGCACTCCGGACAACACCAGTCGTCCGGGAGTGATTTGAACGGAGTTCCCGGCTCGATACCGCTGTCGGGATCGCCGATTTGCGGGTCATAGATGAATCCGCAGGCTCCGCAAATGTATTTCTTCATGAGGTGGTCCTTTCTGTGTCAAACATGTCAATAAATTGTTTCGGATGTGGCGAATATTCGCTAATTTTGTTTGTATTCGCAGAAGCTCACCCGGCATCACGCCTCTGAAATACAGCGCAATTATATTAAAAATTTTCGGCTAAAATTTCGAAATGTTTTTTGTCATGCAAACAGGCGGGACACATGTTTAACGGTTCGGCGCCCTCATGGATGAAGCCGCATTTGCGACATACCCACTTGACCGGTTTGTCGCGTTTGAAAACAGCGCCATTCTTGATGTTTGCGATAAGCCGGTTGAAGCGTTCTTCGTGCCAGCTTTCTGCTTTGGCAATCGTGCGATACATGGCTGCTATTTGCGGGAAACCCTCTTTTCCCGCCGTTTCGGCAAAGGAGGGATAGAGTGCGGTGACCTCTTCGTGTTCTTCGGCTGCTGCGGCCTGGAGATTTTCCAACGTCGTACCGATGGGATCGGCAGGGTAAGTTGCCGTAATGGCGACTGGTCCGCCTGCAAATTTCTTACACATTGAATTTGCGTGAATGCGCTCGTGATCCGCGGTTTGCAAAAAGATGTCGGCTATCTGCGGATAACCTTCTTTTTCGGCAATCTTTGCAGCCCAGGTGTAGCGATTGCGGGCCTGTGATTCGCCGGCAAATGATGCTACCAGATTTTTTTCGGTTCTGCTGCCGTTAAGCTCGGGCATGACTTGTTCCTTTGTTAAGCGTGTCCGGCAAATTCGCTGCCGCGGCGATAATCTTGCAAACGATCCGCATGTTAAAGCCCCTTGTGTTCGAGGGAAGAAAAATAGTATTTGCAGTACGAAGCTTTATCGACGCCGTGCAATTATATTTTATGCAGGTGCAAAAAGTAATACACTGGTGTTGCCTCAGGAGATATATTCCAGCCAATTGCATAAATTGGCCGCGATTATGCTCAAAAAAGGTGACAGAGGCTCTGTATTTGCAAAAAAGGAACCGAACGATCATACCTTGTCGAAAGAATTGATTAGCACCTCGAATAAGAAAGTGTTTGATTGAAGATGAACGAATTTCAAGAGCAGGCGGCAATTATCAGGATTGATGATTTGTCGCTGCGAACAATTATCGGATTTAACGAATGGGAACGTAAGAAAAAGCAGGAAGTGCTTATCAACGTTTCGATGGAATTCGATCATTGTCGGGCTGCTCAAACTGATGATGTGGCCGATACGCTTGATTACAAAACAATCAAGAAAAGTATTATCACGCTTGTCGAAGAGTCGAGCTATAATCTCATTGAAAAACTGGCTCATGAAATACTGGTTGTGATCATGCTTGACGAGCGGGTGCGTAAGGCCGCAGTTCGCGTTGACAAACCGCATGCGCTCCGTTTCGCCCGTTCGGTTTCCGTCGAGGTACGCGGGAGCCGTGAATAAATAATCTTTCGAACCGGGGCGTTCTAAACACATGCCGGCAACGGAGGTTTATGATGAAACCGATTTGCTTTTCCATTGCACTCATCTTCTGCTGTTCAAGCGTATATCCTCTCCAAACCTGGCTGACCGGTGACGCTGTAGACGTTACTGCATCGACAACGCAGGGGACGGTGCTCATGGGGGGATCGAGCGATGTTGGTGATGCCTTCGAATGGATGATCGAGCGCAGCGGCGGGGGCGATTTTGTCGTGATCAGGGCAAGTGGCTCCGACGGATATAACAACTGGGTATACAACTCGCTTGGCGGGGTCAATTCCGTTGCCACGATTCTGTTCGAGTCCCGCAGTGAATCGCAGAATCAAGATGCTGTCAACACCATTCGCAATGCCGAAGCGCTTTTCATCGCAGGTGGGAGCCAGTCTCGCTATGTCGACTATTGGAAAGATACTCCTGTTGAAGATGCAATTAATTATCTCCTCACTACCAAAAAAGTTCCCGTAGGCGGAACCAGTGCCGGATGTGCGATTCTGACCAATTGCTATTTCGGCGCGATGAACGGAGCGCCGAGTTCTTCCGAAGCGTTGAGCAATCCGCGACGTTCTTCGGTAACCGGCAGCGTCGGCATCAACGATTTTCTTGACGTACCCTATCTTGATTCCACCATCAGCGATCAACATTATCATCAGCGCAATCGGGAGGGGCGGCATCTCGCATTTATGACGCACCTGATTGAGGAAGGATTCTCGAACGTCAAAGGCATTGGCGTTGATGAGCGCACGGCCGTGTGTGTTGACGAGAATGGCATGGCCACAGTGTTCGGTTCCAATAGTGCGCATTTCATTCGACAATATTGTGGTGAACCTGAAACACTCGCAGCAGGAGAGCCGCTTACCTGGCGGGGTGGCGTAACGGTGTACAAAGTCGCGGGGACGCCTGGTGGAAGTAGTGCCTTTGATGTAGCAGACTGGGCTACCGGAAGCGGAGGCAACTGGGAATATTGGTGGGTGGCTGCCGGTCAATTGCATATGGCTGATACTCCTGTCGATAATTGTGCTGCAACTCCATCCGGGCGTCAACCCGCTGTGTCGGGCAATTCAGCGCCTCGGACGGCTCAGGGTGTATCGGGATGGTTCTTTGATGCGCTGGGCAAGAAAATTGGCTATTCCAGTGCGGCTATGCTGCTCTGCAAAGATGGATACCACGTAATTGAACTCAACTTCATATCCAAATAACACGACAGGCGCCGCCGGCTATCAGGAAGAATCTATCGCAGTATGAAGCGAAAAGAATTCTTGAAGCACCTACGAAAAAATGATCATGAATTATTAGGAGAGGGTGGCAGACATTCTTGGTGAGCAAATAAGATTCAAAATACCCATTCGACAATACCACGCTATTCTGAAATCAGCGATCAATCAGCAAGGAAAATCTGCAGAAATCTTGATGCGCCTTGGAGCGGGAGAAGTAGTCCGTAGGAGAATCGAACTCCTGTTGCAAGAATGAAAATCTTGAGTCCTAACCACTAGACGAACGGACCGTTTTCCTCAACAAGGAATCTTTTAATATAACATTTTTCGATTTATTCCGCAATATTTCCATTTACTCGAAAATGCCGGTCAACCGGCAAGCATTGATATCCCCGATACCCGAAGCCTTGGCCCAGGCTGTCACTATCTGGACGGGAGCCACCAGGCGAATCGCGCTACTTTCTGCAACGGCCTGGCCGGTTGCGGGATTGAAATTGAAGCAAAATCCCCATGGATTTTGCAGGAATTTGAAGATTTTCGTGCGCAGGCCGGTGCATATATAAAAGTTATCCTCTTCATAAACAAATTGCCTTTCGAAATGTGCGCAATACGCGGCCCGGGAAAGCTCGAGTTCTTCATCGACGGGAGCCAGTGCATCAATGCGATAGAGCGTTGATGCATACACTTGCAATACGATGGTATGGTGCAGCAAAGGCGCATCGGCACCTCCCCGATTCAAACGAAATTTCAAACCGGATATGCCGGGACGGCTGATTTCCTCGATCATAATGTCGCCGATTTGCGCAAGGGGGCTGTCGTTGCCGTAAATCGTTAGCCCGGTCGGCCGGTTGTGATAGAGCGTATCGAATGCATAGGGAGGCTGTGTTTCAGACCAGGCGTAGAGTGCAAAAAAGGCCGGCCTGGTGTAATTAACCACGTGCAGATTGTAACGGTTTCCGTCAATATCCAGGCAGGCATGATGCGCGACCGCCCCCTTTTCAACCGGGAGTTTTGCTTCACGAATACCTTCCGTCTTCTGCGCAAAAAGCCAGGCGCACCACAGGTAGCTGAGAATGAGCGCGCGTTCATCCGCTTCGGCATGGAACAGAGATTTGCGCAGGTGAGCAAAGCTGGCGTGAGCCGCTCTTTTGACAACATTTTCGGTTGCATTCGGACACCAGCCGAAGTGCATGAGTGCTTCCAGCAGGCAACACAGGACGGCGTGGGAGAGCGGATCCGGATCGGGGATCAGGGTGGGGCGCGCAGGATGTATCGCATTTACCAACACGCCTGTCAGTAATTTTGAAAGAAGCGACACAGACTGCGCATCGTGGGCTTTTGCCTCCAAGGCCCTGCGAATGGCTCCATGCACTTGGTTCAGGGCGCGACACAGCGGATTGTTATAGTGACGAATGCGAAGGCGGTGATCCTGTTCTGCGGATGAGACAATGGTGAAAAACAGCAGCGCTGCTTGCCAGGCCTCATCCGACACTGCAATGTCCCGGGCTGCAAATACAAAGGGAACCGTGTCGGTGCGCACCTGCAGATTGTTGCGCAACTCAGTAATGCCGGCCGCGTAAGCCCGGGAATCCATGTTCAGGAAGCCAGTAGTGCCGATGCGATTTTGCGGCAGGTTGCGGCGTCGGTCAGATAGTCGATCAGCTCCAGCGCAAAGGCAATCGCGGTGCCCACTCCGCGACTGGTAATGACGTTGCCGTCACGAACGACACTCTCCTGCAAAAGCGTTGCACCAGTCAATGCATCCTCGAATCCGGGATAGCAGGTCGCTTTTTTCCCTGCAAGAATTCCCGCTTTGCCCAGAACCTGCGGCGCGGCGCAAATTGCGGCACAAAGCTTCTCCTGCTCGAAGGCATCTTTGACCAGCGCAAGCACGCGCTGTGAATCTGCCAGGTAATCTGCGCCGGGAATACCCCCCGGCAGAATGATCGCATCGAATGCTCCGGAAAAGGAATCGAGCAGTGCGTCCGCCCGCATAACAATATTGTGAGATCCGGTTACGGTCATGTCGCTCAGTCCCAGTACCGTAACGGTAATTGCGGCTCTGCGCAACAGATCGGTCTGGGTTACCGCTTCAACTTCTTCGCAACCATCGGCAAGGATGACTATGGCGTGTTTTGGCATAAACCGTTCCTTTACTTTTCGGATAAGATAAGATCGTACAGTGAAACCTGTTTGCTCGGGGTGAGAAAGCAACGGTATTGACTGAACTTCAGCACTCGTGCTATGTCAAAGGGGATTTTTTGTGCAGCCTGCATCTGTCCGTTATGCTGTGCGTATTTGATTGACGGCAGTTGCGAACGGGTAACAAGCGTTAATGAAGCCACGTTTTCACCGGCAATGGCGAGTTGCTCCGCATTCCAGCGACCGGTGACGCGGGGCAACTCCTTGCCGATATCGGTAACCGACCAGTTGAAGCAATTGTCGGCGTGGTTGGGATAGTGGGGGACATAAGTCCAGTCGAAATTTCGGTCATCACCCGGTCGTGACCATTCACGGATCAGCCGGGCAATTGTGCCGAACTCTTGTGCGCGATAGTCGAATCCATGCTGCTCGTCGGGATAGAATGAGATTGAGAGAGGTACTCCCGACGTCTTGAGGCTGTCAAGAAAGGGCTTGACATACTGCCAGGGATACAGTCCGTCATTGCCAGCGTGAACGAGATGGATGGGTCGTTGCTTGACATTATCGATAACCATTCTGAATCCCGCTTGTGCGAGCATGCCCGGATGACAGGAGACGGCAAAAAAGCCGGCAAAGTGAGCCGGAATTGTGCTTGCTGCGGCAAAGCAGCCGGTTCCGCCGTCCGATACGCCCGCAAGAAATACTTTGTCGGGATTGATGGGATAACGCACGCTCATGAACCGCAGTGTCTGCAGGATACGCTCGATACCCTGCGGACTCCACCAGGGCGCCTGTCGATTTGCCGAAGGACTGGCCAAGAAGAGGTTGAATGTGTCGGTCAACGGTGTGAGCATGTCCCAGGCCAATTCGCCTTTTGTAGTGACCTGGGTGCCGATTCCGCCGTGCAGATAAAGTATAAGCGGATAGGTCGTATCGATTCGAATCGTATCCGGTGTTATCCAGCCCATGGTGTAGCGACGTTTGCGAGTGTCGCGCAATTCCTTCTTGAACGCGCCCGCCTCTGCGGATATTTCCGTACTCCGGCCGATAATCGAGTCCCACTGCGGGTGGGTAAGCTGAAACCGGGTGAGGGAGTCTAACTCGACGAGGTGCGGGGTGATAAACCACGCCGCAACTTTTTTATCGAGGTCATCCGGCAATGGTGCTGAACGCCGGCAGGAGGATAGGAGCAACAGTAGAGAAAGCAGTAGGTAAGGTTGCATTTTCATGGGAGCGTTTTACCTGATTGAGTTTTCGAATGCTATTTTGATAGAAATGCGCGGCGTGCTCAGGTTAAGCCGGGGCCGCAAAATTCGCAGTGTAAAATAAAATGATCACACGGCAGAGGGGGGTTGTGCGCGAAAAAATAGCAACGCGAATCGAACGGGCAATTAGCGATGAAGTATTTCCCGGTTGTGTTGTCGGAGTAATTGATCGGTCCGGTACACGCGAGATTTTTCCGTTCGGGAGGTTTACTTATGATATGTCTGCGCCGGATATGAGCGAAGACGCCGTATTTGACGTCGCGTCGGTCACCAAGTCGATACCGACCTCCACCCTGGCACTGATGCTGATTGACCGGGGCGAGCTTGCCGCGGATACAAGGGTGGTGGAATATCTGCCGGAGCTGCAAACGAATTTCAATGACGACATCAGGATGCAGCACCTTCTGACACATACACTCGATTTCCGGGTCCGTCTCTCCGCATTGAAAGACTTGCCCCCCGAAAAGATTTTGCAGGAAATTTACACTACGCATTTTGAAAAGCCGCCCGGTACAGCCTACTGTTATTCAAACGCTTCCAGCATATTGCTCGGGATCTGTTTGCGGCGTGCGGCAGACAAACCGCTCGACAGACTCGCCGGCGAAATGCTGTTTGAGCCGCTGCAAATGCATGCCACTACTTTTCATCCGCAAACCGTTGACATCGCGCGCATCGTACCCACCGAATATGACGACTGGCGCGGCAGACTGATTCGAGGTGAAGTACACGATGAGAGCGCATGGGTCTTATCGCGGCAATCACCGGCAGGATCGGCCGGCCTTTTTTCAACGGCCCCCGACCTGCTGAACTTTTTGCAGATGTTGCTCAATAATGGTAGAATTGATAATCATTATTGTATATCAAGTGACATGATTCGGCGGATGCACACCAACCAGTTATCAATTGACGGAATGCGAACAGGCCTGGGCTGGGAGCTTTGCCGGCGCAGATATATGGGGGATGCCTGTTCGGATATGACATTCGGGAAGACCGGTTTCACCGGCTGTGTGTGCCTGTGTGATCCCGCAAAGGGGCGCGCACTGGTATTCTTGTCAAACTTCACCTATCCGCGGCGCAAGAGTTCACGCAATCTTATTAATGACATACGTAAAGATATAGCTGATATGGTATTTGCAACCTGAGGTGGTAGCTTCATGAACAGTGACCCGGGTAAACACATTCTCTGCATCGGCGCCGGCTATGTGGGCGGTCCGACGATGGCGGTTATTGCCGACAAGTGTCCCGAATACACGGTGACGATTGTCGATATCAACGAACAACGAATAGAACAATGGCAATCCGATTCATTGCCGATTTATGAGCCGGGGCTTAATGAGGTTGTCGAACGCACGCGCGATCGCAATCTGTTTTTTTCGACCGATATCGAAAACGCAATCCGCGCGGCCGACATCATATTTGTGTCAGTCAATACTCCGACCAAAACTTTCGGTGAAGGCGCCGGGAAAGCGGCCGATTTGCAATACTGGGAAAAAACGGCACGCACGATTGCACGCATTGCCGATAGCAATAAAGTTGTTGTGGAAAAAAGCACATTGCCGTTGCGCACTGCGCGCGCCATGGAACGGATTCTTGAGGCAAACAAGAAAGGGCTGCACTTTGATGTGCTTTCCAATCCCGAATTCCTGGCCGAGGGTACGGCAATTAACGATCTGAATGATCCGGATCGGGTATTGATCGGATCGCGTCAAACCGAACGCGGCCTCAAGGCACGTCAGGCGCTGGTTGATATCTTTGCCCACTGGGTGCCTACTGAAAAAATTATCACCAGCAATGTCTGGAGCGCCGAATTGTCAAAGCTTACGGCCAATGCCTTCCTGGCTCAGCGTATATCTTCAATCAACAGTATCTCTGCGCTGTGCGAAAAATCCGAGGCCGATATTGAGGAAGTCGCAGCGGCAATCGGCAAAGATAGGCGAATTGGTTCAAGGTTTCTCAAAGCCAGTGTCGGTTTTGGTGGATCCTGCTTCAAAAAGGACATTCTCAATCTGGTATACATATGCGAGCATTACGGGCTCAATGAAGTTGCCCGATACTGGGAGAGCGTGGTGAACCTTAATGAATTTCAACATCGGCGTTTTGTGCAGACTATGCTGAAAACCATGTTCAATACAATTGCGGGAAAACGCATCGCTCTTTTTGGTTTTGCTTTCAAGGCGGATACCGGTGATACCCGAGAATCTCCGGCTATTTACATTGCACGCAAGCTGGTTGATGAGCATGCCCAGGTAATTGTCACCGATCCCGAGGCGCTTGCCAATGCAAAGCGCGACTTGCGGGATATCTCTTACGCAATCGAATTCGCAGATGATCCCTACAAGGCGGCACAGGACGCGCATGCCATTGCCGTTGTGACGGAGTGGAGTGAGTATACCGCGCTCGATTATCAGAAAATATTCGAAACCATGCAGCATCCCGCATTCATTTTTGACGGAAGAAATATTCTCGATCATAAAGCTTTGCATAAAATCGGGTTCAATGTATTTCCGATTGGCAAACCGGCGCTTAAATATTTTTAGCCCATTTCCCGTGCAAATACTATATTTAAGTAAGTCAATTCATAGGATTGGCCAGAGCTATAATCAATTACGGTGAAACGTTATTCTGAAACTCTTGACTTAAGCTTGCGGTATAATCTATACTCCTACTAAAGTATTTAGAGGCTCATTATAGCGTTTTAATACTCGCGATCAGAAGGAGGTTTTACGTATGCGGCGTCTTTACTCGCTTTCAAAAATCGTAGCGATCGGTGCGCTGGTTGCAGCAATGGGTTTGGGCGGATGTACCAAACGCCCGAGCGAAGAACAGTTGGCAAAACTCGATGAAGCCAGACAGGCTGCCGAGGCTGCAGAAAAGAAACTGGCCGAACTGAGGTCGGAACGCATGCAGCTCGAAAGTGCACTGGCGGAAAAGCAGGCAGAACTCGCTCGTCACGAAGAAGAGCGTGATGACTTAAAAATAAAAATGGGTCAGGAATAAGACAGTAAACTAAGCAGATTATTGTATAGGAGGTTCACTATGAGATCGACGCTCTTATTGGTACTGGTACTTGCCCTCTCGGCATTTGCCCGCAAAGAAATAACCAGTCAGTGGGAAACAAATCCCGAAGAATACGACACGATGACGTTGGAATCATACGAAATCGTGCTGGCTAACGCTCAGCAGCGTGAAGCTGCCGCAAAGGAACAGATCGCCGAAGAGCAGGCCAAGATCGAAACACTGAAACAGCAACTGGCCGACATCGATCAGCAGATCGCAGCCATAATTCAAGAGAAATATGATATCCTGGGCATTACCGAGCAGGATGTGATTGACGCTGAAAATGAAATTGCCGCCATCAGACAGGAGCTTGAGCTATTGCTCGGATTAGATTCCGAAGAGCTTGCCCGGCGAATGGATGACATAAAAAAGCTGGAAGCTCGCATTGCCGCGCTCAAGGCAAAGCCGGTGTCGTATCTCTGGCGAATCCGCGACCAGATTGTTGAGCTGGAAGAATTGCTCGAAAGAGTTAAGGCCAATTTGCCCGATAAAGCACTGTCCTATACGGTGCGTTTGATTCCCGAACGCCGCGATTGCCTCTGGCGTATAGCCGAATACGATATAATCTATGGTGATCCGGCACAATGGCCAACCCTCTACCGCGGCAACAAGGTCATGATCGACAACGGTTTCGACAGATATAAGAGAAATGTCGAAGAATCAAAATACGACCGTGCCGAAGACCTGATTTTCCCCGGTCAGGTTCTGGACATACCCAGATAAGAACCAGACGTTAGCAAATTATCAGGAGGCTTGAATCATTTGATTCGAGCCTTTTATATTTTATTCCGCTGGACTAGGCCAGTTTCCGTATCGTGTTGCCGGAGTGCAGAGAACCTATAATTTTGTAAGACTCCAGGCGGATTACGAGAGCACAAGCATTCATCATAACGAAACAAAATTTCCCATACCGGCAACTATGTGCACAATGCCTATGACGCAATAACTTGCGAGTGTTTAGTTATGCAGTGCCTGACACGTTGTGCAGCGTGTTACGCGTCATCGTAATTTTCCCCTGATACAGCTACATGCCAAAGCAGAAAAACCACAAACGAGATACCGACACTATTAGCCTGCAAAAGGCCAGGCCCAAACCTCTCATCAAGCTGCCGCCGTTCATCACTTCTCAGTTGCTTGCCGTTATTACTACGGCGCTTGCCATCCTCGTTTTGTTTCCCTTCTTTTCGGAAGTACAGATGCTGGATTTACCTCAGGAAGGAGAAGTTGCCAAAGAAACCATCATCGCACCTTTTACTTTCGATATTCTGAAATCGCCCGAGGAATTGGAGCGCGAACGCAGAGAAGCCATGGACGAGGTGCTGCTGGTGCTCAATTATCACGAAGACGTACACCTGAAAGTGCGCAACAAGCTACTGGAGCTCAGGCAGGCCATTGTCGAACTGAATAAGAAAAGTCTGGCCGATTCATTGAAAGATCCGATCTTTATGCGCCTGGGCAAGGAGCTTCCCGACAATACTATCCGGGCATTGCTGAAACGGCCCTATTTGCTGGATGATGCTCAATTTCAGGCCGAACAGGTTTTGGAGAGCGGCATCTGCGCCGTGTTGCTTGTGTCGTCGCATGTCGAATTGCAGGAGCTGCAGGAAAAATATGCAACATCATTCGAAAGGCATCTTGTCTATGAGAAGCGTTACGTTACGTTGAGCAAGGACACGTCGGAGTTGACCCTTAAGACAGATGACGTACCTGTCAAGGAGATTGCTCTCGACAGGATAACGTCCAACCTCAAACTCGAACGTCAATTCGATCATGAAGCATTGAACGCGCTCTACGTTTTGTTGTATGCCTATGTCAAGCCGAATGTGACGGTTGACGGCAAGAAAACCGAGCTTCGCCGTCAGCGCGCTTCCAGGGAAGTACTTCCCATAAAAGGCAAAGTCATCAAGGATACCGAAATCATGCGCAAGCATGAAGTAGTTACCAAAGAGATGGTCGAAAAACTGCAGTCACTGCGGGCAGAGATTGACGCACGCAAAAATGCACAGGCCAAATCGTGGCGCCAGATTGCAAGCTATGCCGGCCGAACGCTCATGCTTATTGTCGTGCTGGTGCTCGCATCCCTCTATCTGAAGGCATTTCACCGGCCGATAATCCGCAACGCCAAATATGCCTGGGCGCTGGCATGCATCGTAATTCTGCAGTTAGCGGTCATGCGCATCGGGTTGACGGTCGTGCCGAAAATATTCGCTTCGAATATGGAGATTACCTCAGTTATTGCAGAATATGTTGTACCGGTATCGATCGGGGCGATGCTGGCGGGAATTCTGTTTGATTTTCGCATGAGTGTTGTCGTTACCATGTTTACATCGATCGCCTTTGGCGTCTTGTCCGGATATAACCAGTCGTTTTTTCTGTTTGCGCTTTTTGGCGGATTTGCCGCGGGCTATTCTCACCGGGACATTCGGTACCGCTGGGATTTTTTCAGAGCGATGCCGCCGGTTTTCGGCATGTATGCGCTCTTCATTATTTTGTGGCATCTGATCAGTTTTCAGCTCTCGCCGGTCGAGATTGGTCAGAATCTGGGTCTGGGAGTAATTAATGTTATTATGGCGTCGTTTCTTGCCATGATGCTGACGTCGATTTTCGAAAACGTCTTCGGCATACCGACTAATCTGACGCTGATCGAGCTGGCCGACATGAATCACCCAATACTCAAGCGTTTGTCAATCGAAGCGCCGGGTACGTATAATCACAGTGTCCTGGTCGGCAATCTGGCCGAATCAGCGGCTGAGAAAATCGGCGCCAACCCATTGCTGGCGAGGGTCGCTTCATATTATCACGACATCGGCAAAATTGAAAAATCCGATTATTTCGTCGAGAACCTCAAAAGCGATAAAAATATTCACAATAAGCTTTCGCCCAATATGAGCGCACTTATCATCAGCTCGCATGTCAAGGAGGGTATCGAACTGGCACGAAAATACAAACTCCCGCAAGTAATTAAAGACGCAATTCTGCAGCATCATGGCACCAGTCAGGTCTCGTTTTTTTACGAAAAGGCGCTTGCGCACGACCCGCACAAGCAGGTGCAGGAAAAAGATTTTCTTTATCCGGGCCCTTCACCCCAGACGCGCGAGAATGCTATAATAATGTTAGCCGATTCGGTTGAAGCGGCATCTCGAAGTCTGGCAACCTCATCACCCAAACTTTTGCGGGAGCTGGTGAAAAAAATTATCCGGGATAAATTCAACAATCATCAACTAGACCAATGCGATTTGACCTTGCGCGATCTTGATTTGATTGTTGCAGGATTTATGCCGGTATTGCAGGGCATTTTTCATTCCCGGATTGAATATCCTTCCAAATAACGAAGGAGCGATAGCGTGGCACAGAAAAAGACCTTTGTTCGTAAGCAGGTGTTTATCAACCGGCATTTACAGGGCCGCTATATGCTTACGTTTTTTATTCCCATGGCGGTCATGCTGGTATTCTGGATTCTGACGATTTACTTTGCATCGCAGAGCATTATCACTACCACGATGAGCATTGTTGAGCGCGACATCAACGACCGGGTTGCGATTCATTTGCAGGATGTTCGCGATCCGGGAGTCGACATTTATAAAGCAATGGTAGCTGATATACAAAATTATGTCGATGAGTTTGCGCGACGTGATCAGTATAAAAAAGCGATCATAAGCTCTTTGCTGTGGATATTCGGTACCGGGATTTTTCTGGTGATTATCCAGATCGTCCTGCTCACCATATTTTTCTCGCACCGATTGGCAGGTCCCATTTATCGCTTCGAAAAAGCCTGTCACAGTCTGATTGCAGGGAATTATACCGAGGAAATCTTTCTGCGCAAACATGATGAAATGAAGAACCTGGCTTCGTTGATCAACTCGATGGTTGCCAAAACCCGCACGCGTTTCTGCGCTCTACGCGACGCACGTTCTGATGAAGAAAAATCCAGGGTACTCGATACTCTTAAGCTTTAAGCATTGACAGGCATTCATACATTTAGTAATTTTATTGCTTCTTCGGACATACATCAACCCAGGCAAAGCAATGGAAACGCTGTTTTCATCCAGAAATTTCAAGCTGTTCGGACTCGGACTGGCTTTATTGCTCGTAGGTTATATTCTTCTGGGGCAAGGCCCGGTAGAAAATCATTTGTCCTGGTCGGCAGCGCCGTTTATTTTGGTCGTTACCTATTGTGTTATTTTTCCGTTGGCGATTCTGGTTAACGGGAAAAAAGAAGAAAAATCGGAACAAGTAAAAAAAGAGGGCGTTTAGCTCAGCTGGTATAGAGTCCCTGCCTTACAAGCAGGTTGTCGTAGGTTCGAATCCTACAACGCCCATACATAAAAACTGCCACGGACTGGTAGTTCAGTTGGTTAGAACGCCGGCCTGTCAAGCCGGAGGTCGCGAGTTCGAGTCTCGTCCGGACCGCAGAAAAGCCCTGAGAGCAATCTCGGGGCTTTTTTGTTTGATGAAATTCATAAATTTTTCTTCCCATTAAACTTAATCTTATAACCTCCTTCTACTTGACATCTTC
>WJLW01000093.1 GCA_014728295.1 Chitinivibrionales bacterium
ACATAGGCGGTACCGGCCTTAATGAGAGCTTTCTTCTTCAGTTCAAGTGCCGCATTGAAGTTGTCAAGCGTCATCTGATCGCGCAAATGAATTGTGTGAAATAATTCTCTCACCGCATCAAGTAGTTTTTTCCCGTAACGGCTGATAGATTTATCGTGAGATTC
The DNA here is from genome assembly GCA_014728295.1 of Chitinivibrionales bacterium. GTDB lineage: Bacteria > Fibrobacterota > Chitinivibrionia > Chitinivibrionales > WJKA01 > WJLW01. The sequence continues at coordinate 165 of WJLW01000093.1, forward strand.
TGCTAAAAACTGTATATCCCTTATGAGATGAGCAAGGCAGAACTGGATGCTGATGTCAAAATCTTTCATGTATTTGCGATAGGCTCTGAAATAGAGCCGCCTGTGATTGAGAAAATACTCAGGCACTGCAAACTCTACAAAACTGTAAGAAACCAAAACATTGAATTGTGCAGGTAGAATCCTTGAATGGTTTGTGCGGAACGATCATCCAATCTATCGCGCCACCATACCTCATGCTCATTCATGCCGTTATGTTTCATTAAGCCGACGCCCGCATGTGCGGACATCGGCTTGCGTCGTTACTCTGGTGAATGAATTCTGCAAACGAATCTTATCCCGCGCTACTTCGACACAGCAATCAGACGCGTGGCGTGCAGCGCTCGCGAGACAACCAGGTACGTGCCGTTCGGGAAATGTTCCACCGAAACGGAACCTTTGCCGTTGGCAAGCGAAACCGCGGCGGACGCAACCTTTTGGCCGCAGAGGCGATAAAGCGAGTAGTCCACCGTTGTGTTCACTGAACCTTGGAAATCCAGGCGGGATTGATGTTCACGATAGCTGAGAGAAGCTCCGGTCGTTTTCAGATCGACTGCAGTCCGGGCATGCGTCGAGGTTCCGGTAAGAATATCCGGGTCGATAGTTACATGCTTGATGCACTTTTTGTTTCTACCTCTGCCTGCCGCTCCCTCGATGTGATCGCCTGTGGTATAGACAAGCTGCAGTTTATTGTTCTTATCAAGGATAACCGACGGGTACTCAACCCGATGACCGTCCTGCCCATGGTATCCTGAGCCAACATTCTTTTCGAGCATGAGTTCTGTCGACCAGCTTTGTGCATCATCGCTTATAGCAACCAGCATACCGTTCTGCCGATCCGAACCCTGGCTGCCGACAATCACATGCCATCCATTGTTCAATGTCTGGGCATCGATGCCGCCTTTGAGCGCTGTAATTGACCCGCTTACCGAAATGGTTGAAAAACTTCCCCAGCTCTCACCGCTGTTAGAGGAGCTTCCTATTTCGGCATCACCATTGACACCCTCGCGAACAACCATTTTCAAGTTTGTTTTGCTTGCATTCATGTACAGAAATGCAGGCTGAATGAACAGGTTGCTGTTATTGGGGCCCCAGTAGACTGAGTATCCGGTCGTGTAATCCGAAGGGGTTACTTTCTCAATGTGTATGTTCCAATCACTTCGTTCGTTTTTTTCGATACTGCTGCCACACAAAAGGGATCCATCCGGCATTTCAAGGGGTTTGTTCTTGGTAGGACCGATATACTGGGCCCCCCATTTAGAAAAGTAGTTATTACTTGTAGATGGAAGGTCTTTGCGACTCGACCACGTATTGCCATTGTCGTTTGATGTTTTAATGACTCCGTGCCAACCTTCCTTACTGTTTGGCTTATCCAATAAATTGTTATGCCACCCGCCATGTTTATACCACAGCAAAAGCGGTGCATTGGGGCCGGAAGGCTGAAAAAGGACCGGATTCCAGCAAACAGTGTCGCCATTTGCATTCTCAACACGCTGGGGATTTGTCCATGAAGAGCCGCTGAAGCGCGAAACATAGATGCCCACATCATCTTCTCCCTCCTCATAACCGCCGTAGAACGCGCACACCAGATCGCCGTTTTTTGCCTGCGCTATCGTTGCCGAATGGACTTCACCCACGCCACCGTACGAGTAGTCCTTGACGACAAATAGCTCCGAGTCAATCGACTGTGTTTTTCCGTCATGTGTCGGTTGGTGAGCATACCCCATTGACAAGCAAAGCACCACGACTGCAACACAGGATGAAATACTGCGTTTCATAGAAACACCCTTTCTGCTAAACCACGAATGATATTGATTAGGTTGAACGTATAAGGCAGTGATTTGTTTTGCCGGTTCCTTATTGCTGAAAACATGCTATCCTGTTTTAAACTATTGATAACATAACGCACAATGTACCATTTTGCATGTCTGGTTTGTGCAATTAAGTGTAAATAAGTGAACCGTTGGTCCGGTCAATGGTTCCAGTTGTGGTCAATCGCACTTAGCCGAAAGGCAGAAGCAAGGCATTATGATCTCAAAATCTCTCGAAAAATCGCTGGTTTACCTGGTAAAAACGGGCGGGCGCCTCAAACAGGGGGCACAATTGCCGGGTATTGGCTCATGCGCCCGGGAGCTTGGCGTAGCATATCTTACCATGCTCAAGGCTGCTCATATTCTGGTAGATCAGGGGATTCTCGCAGGCGGGCACGGGAAGCGGTTTTCTGTATCAAAGCCCGGCCAGATTATGCGGGATGAGGCGCTTAAAACATTGAGCACGTCCAGTCCCGTACCATCAGCATCCAGCACG
>WJLW01000094.1 GCA_014728295.1 Chitinivibrionales bacterium
CGCGCGGGTGCCCTTACCGTGTGTGACAATGAAAAAAAATACAAACTGTGTGGCACGTTCTTCAGGACGTGCTCTTGAATGTGTGAGAGAAAGCAGTAGCCGCCGCTGATTCCGTGCGGCGCAACGCGCGGGTGCCCTGTCCATGTGTGAAGATTTATTTTTCGTGTGGCATTGATAAGAAACGTGAAGCGTGTGGCACGTGGTTCATGTCCGGCATCCAGCCGTCCACCCTTCGGGCTGCCTTCGGCAGTGTTCTCCGGCCATCCATGGCCTTCGAATCAGGACGTGCTCTTGTGCTCTTGAATGTGTGAAAGTAAACAGTAGTCGCTGGTCGGCGCTGATTGTGCTTCGCACCCCTTCGGGGCCAGCCTTCGGCTGTCGTCTCTGATCAGCCGCCCCGCCCCGATTGCCGCTCCCCGAGATTTTTTGAGGACCTCGGTCCGCTCTGCAAAGCACGGTAGCGCCCGTGCAGCTCTCCAGGGCTTCCCCCATTTAGCAGCAAAATCAAGCCGGGGAATACCACGTACCTTTGCCGGTACCGTTTTGCCGGATCAGATTTTTAGCCGCCATCTGCTTTAGATGCTTTTTGACCGTGTTGCGATTGATATTCAACAGCGTCACGATATCGGAGATGGTGGTCTTCTGCCGCTGGCTGACCATTTGCAGAATTTGTGTCGATACCGGCGATAGCTTCCCGACCGCAAGCTGTGTTTCCTGCTCGATCCGCTGCTGAAGGATGCTTTTCTGCTTTATCAAAATCCGCAGGAAATAGTTGAGCCAGTCTTTCATCCCGGCATGGTTGGCGGCAAATGATTTCTGCGCTTTGCGTAATGCCAGGTAGTATTGGTCCTTGTTTTTTTCGATGATGCTTTCGAGCGAGCAGTACGGAACATACTGGTAGCCGTTTTTCATCAACATCAGCGTCGTCAGAATCCTTGACAGCCGGCCGTTGCCGTCCTGAAAAGGATGAATGGCCAGAAAATGAACGACAAAGGCCCCGATAACCAGAAGCGGGTGAAAGTCACGAGTCTGTATCTCCGGGCGATACCACTGCACGAGGCTTTCCATGTAGAAAGGCGTATCGAATGGTTCGGCCGTTTTGAAAATCACGCCGACACTGTTGCCGTCAGCATCGAACGCCTCGACATTGTTGGGGGATTTCTTGTACTCGCCCTTATGCCGGGAGTCCTTTGAGCTGTACTTCAGAAGGATGCCGTGCAGTTGCTTGATGTGGTTTTCCGTTATCGTCATGTCGTCGGCTGCTTCAAAGACAAGCTCCATTGCTTCGGCGTATCCGGCGACTTCTTCCTCGTCCCTCGATCGGAATGGTTTTCTGTCGATATGCGACAGTAGTTCATCAACCTGCGCATCGGAAAGCTGTGCGCCTTCGATACGTGTCGATGAACCGATAGAGGCAATGGTTGCAATCCGTTGAAGTCGTGAAAGACTGTCCGGTGCGATGTTTTTCAGCGCGTCCCAGCGGCCTTTGAACTCATCTATCTCGGCGATTTTGTTGACCGTTTCGGTCGGAATCTGTTTAGGCAGGACGATTTCATACTTTTTCATACCCATAAATATACCCAAAAATACCCGTATCCTGCAAATACTTTGTCCGGTTTTGAATTTTTCTCTTCCAGGGTTGGGTGGTCGGGGGTCTTTGCGGCACCATGGCCGGAGTGTAGCGCAGATCCGGCCTAAATTTCTCAAGGGTGGCACGACAAAAGCCTTGTTCGTCTCGTGGATAGGCGGCGGGCAGCGGATGAACGCCCGCTCGATAAACAAGGCGTTCGGGCGGCTGCGCAGCAAATACGGCTTTGGCCGTGGCTTTGCCCCGCACAACCTGCGCCATGCCTTCGCCACCGACCTCATCCGCCACGGTGCACCGGTGCAGGATGCCTCCCGGATGCTGGGACATAAGAAGCTTGAGACCACGCAGGTTTATACCCGGCTGGCGCCGATGGACTTGAAGCGGTGTCATGAAAAGTGTCATCCAAGAGGTTGAGTAGAATAAATAACTTGAAAATAAATAGCATATATGGTATATTGGGGAAATGAAATATAAGGTTATATTGATGGAAAAGGTCGAGGATTTTATTCACGGTCTGATACCAAAACTGGAGGCAAAAGCCCTTCGTGCAATACAGCTTCTCAAGGAATGCGGCTATGAGTTGCGGGAACCGCATGCCAAGACGCTCAAGAACGCCGAAGGGTTGAAGGAACTGCGAGCACAGGCTGGAAATGATATCTGTCGGCTTTTCTTCTTCCACTTCAAGGGAGTTGTTTACGTAATCACCTCCGGTTATGTTAAAAAGCGACAGAAGACAGACAAAAGAGAAATAGACCGCGCATTGCGCATGATGAATGATTTTTTGAAGGAGTATGGCAATTATGAAGCTGACAAACTTTGATGACTTCCTGAAAACGGAACTCAAACGCTCGGAAGTAAAAAAGGAATACGACTCTCTGGAAGAAGAATACCGGTTGGCAGCTGAGCTCATAAAGCTGCGTCAAAAAGCAGGGCTCACACAGCGGGATCTTGCCAAAAAGGTAGAAACCTCACAACCATGTATCGCCCGGCTTGAATCCGGGAGGTATCAGAATGTGAGTATGGCTTTTCTGCGGAAAGTGAGTCATGCACTCGGCGTTGAGCCACATATCAGCTTTCGCCGAGTAAGAGGGGCGCATTAACCGTGCTTAGAGCAGCGGAAGAAACTTCGCCCATGTCAATCGGAAATGATGTCCGGTACACGGGCTTTTTTCTTTTTAGCTGCCTTCCTTCTTTCGCTGCGAAAAGAAAAACTCCCGCAATCCAGACCCCGCACCTCTGGTTGAAACGGTCTCCCGTTCAAAAACCGCTTATAGGCGATTTTGAGAATGGCGTTTACCACATCAAAAAGGAATTTGATGAAGAGGGAGCCGGTGGAGGAGTGGAGCTGTATTATTTTCCGCAAGATATTATGATCTGGAAATAGGCGCATGGAATCGGCCTGACCCGGCTGATCAGTACTGGAATTCTTTTGGCTATGCAGGCTGCAATCCCATCAACAAAGTTGATCCCACTGGTGGAGTTGTAGAGGGTTTGAATGATGGCACTATTGGTGAAGCCACTACGCTTTCTGCTGCCGGTCCGTATATCACCCTTAGTAAAGTCGCCCCTGACATCGCAACGTATATCTGGTATGACAGCAAAGTCTATTCTTATGCTGAGGTAAGCCGGTATGTCAACTTGTCTTCAATGGGGGTATTGCCCAATTTCTTTGATTATGGACTTGGTCAGATGGCAGATATTACCAACGTACTCGACTATGCCGCAACATTTGTACCTGTAGTTAAGCCGTGGACGTGGGCACTTTCTTCTGGTTTGGCCATTGCGTCAGATGCTCAACAAATGTATCTGGGCAAAAAATTAGCATCATCGAAACTTGGTGTAGATATCACCCTGCCTACCTTCGATTTCGCAGTTGATGCCGCTTTCAATCTTGTTCCCCAGAGCAGGGCAGTCAAGGCGGTAAATGCTGGTTTTGGTTTGACGATAAACGCTGTTCGGGATATGTCCGGTTACAGCATTGATGCAATGCAGAAGCAGGCGAAATGATTACCGGTATTATTCTGATGTCCTTCTTGTTTGTGGTCTCAACGGCAGCATTCTGCTTCAGCATTTGGATAAGACTCAAACGAAAAGCACAGCAACGGCAGCCGGTTAACAAGTTTGATAGTCTTACAGAAGGAATTGAAAATAAGAACCCACTTGACTACGCTAATTATGACATTAACCTCAAATTGATGTTGACATCGGGTATTCTTCTTCTTGTAAGTTTGATCAGCATTGTAGCTTTTACGCTCAAACTAATAGAAAACCACTGAATCTGCCTTCCTCAGCCCCGGCAAAACTCGGGGCATCGCTCAGCCAGGCGTTACCACGCAAGACTAATCACCAAGCCGAAGACAAAGACCGAAGAAATATTGTAGCCCACCGGCTGCAAAAAGCTGAAATCCATTTAAAGAGTTCCCTTCCCCCTTTGGAAATTCCCCACAACCTTTTTCTGCGCCTTGATAAAGCAGTAGTTCCGTGCGCCCGCGCAGCAAATATGGCTTTGGTCGAGGCTTTGCCCTGCACAACACGGGCTACAATGGATTAATCGTGCTATTGGGGAAATACAGATACACGTATTTCAACCGCTCGTTTTGCGTTATTGCATATAGCCGGCATTTTCAGGCCGACCATTGCCTATCTGCTTAACATGATAAAACAAAACGCAGATACCGATAATCATGATAAAATAATACTATGATATAGATTATCATAATGAACCTAATGTATAATTAATATTATCATATATTTTTTCATCATTTTCGAAATTTCGAACAGGAAGAATAATCAATGTTTAAAAGAATCATAAACTTAGAATTACTCAAAGAAGAATCAGGCTTTTTATGGGGTCCACGTCAAAGCGGAAAAAGCACATTACTGCGTAATTGTTTTCCTCAGGCTCGCTATTACGATCTTCTACTTTCGCCTCAATACCGCAGGCTTCTGCAGAACCCGGAGATTCTTCGGCAGGAATGTGAAAATGCCGGTCTGAATGGCGAAAACCAGGGACAGCCTGTAGTCATTGATGAGATTCAGAAAATACCCGAGCTTCTCAATGAAGTGCACTGGCTTATCGAGAACCGGGGACTGCGGTTTTTGCTTTGTGGATCCAGCGCCCGCAAAGTCAGGCGCGGCCATGCCAATTTGCTTGGAGGGCGCGCGGTGCGGTTTGAGCTGTTTGCGCTTGTCTTTCCAGAAATACCCGATCTTAATCTGGAGCAGGCGCTCAATGCCGGCCTTTTGCCCCGTCATTATCAGAGCAAGCACTGGCAACGGCTGCTTCAGGCATATATCGGCGATTATCTTCAGGAGGAGATTGCCGCCGAATCGCTGACACGAAATCTGCCTGCATTTTCACGGTTTCTGGAAGTCGCGGCGCAAAGCTGCGGCGAAATCGTCAACTATGCAAACATTGCATCGGAATGCGGCGTCAGCGCGCCAACCGTGCGCGGCTATTATGAAATAGCGCAGGATACCCTGATTGGGAGTTTCCTGCCGGCATATAGAAAGCGGGCGAAGCGTCGCCAGATTTTAGCGCCGAAATTCTATCTTTTTGATACCGGCGTTACCGGATTTTTAGCCAAACAAGGCAGGCTGCTACAGGGCTCTGAGATGTTCGGCAAAGCTTTTGAGCAATATATTGTGCATGAAGTTCGGTCGCATTCGTCATACAGCGAGAAATTTTATCCTGTGAGCTATTGGAAAAGCGCTTCGGGAATTGAGGTCGATCTGGTGCTTGGCGACAATGAAATAGCTATAGAAATAAAATCATCCGATATGATCAGGCCGCGTCACCTGAAAGGCCTGCGTGCAATCAAGGAAGAGTATGCTGTCGGGCGGGCGCTGGCCGTATCGCTGGATCCGTCGCCGAGAACGACTGAGGACGGTATCGAAATTGTGCCGTGGCGGCATTTTCTGGAACAGTTATGGAGCGGGGGAATACTGTGATGCTCACAGCGCCGCTCCTTTACTCTCATCCCCCCCCGATACCAGTGCGCCGGACAGCCGCTGCGCCGACGGAGGTGGGTTTCGCGTAACCCCGGTTTGCGGTGCCGGCCGTCTTCACGGATTTTGTCGATATAGGTGCGATAGACTTTGGGTGTATGTTCCAGCAGCAGCGTGTCAACACTGTTTTTTGCCCCGGTGGCGCGAACGTGTCCCGCAGCGCGGCCAGGCGGATTTGCGACCAGGCCGACTCATGAAACGGCGATACATAGGCAATTTGCCGGTGGCCGA
>WJLW01000003.1 GCA_014728295.1 Chitinivibrionales bacterium
CCCCTCATTACTGCACTTCACTACGCCAGCAACAGCCTCGCGCTCCTCCTGCCTGAGTTTCTTTAACGTTCCGTTTTGTAAGAGACCCAAAAAGATTCCCGTTTTTTGTGAAATGGGATGATGTGATATTTGGCAGTGCAATGCTCACGCTCGTGCGTGCAGTATCGCTGCATATTGACTATGCCATATTCAGCGGAGAAGCGCTCAGATATGGATTATTAACTACAGAGGAAAGGAACATTCCTAATGAAAGCTATTACTACAAAGAAATCAATACCACTTCTGCTTTTCGCAGGGCTTCTGTTTCTGTTTGGCGGATGTGACAACAGCACAAATCCCGACGACTCTCAACATGAACACGATGTCGAAGCCTGGCTCTGGGGATTTGATGACGACAACGGCACGGTTACCATTTACGATACACATGATGGCGTCGCCGAGACCACCTACACGGCATCGGCTTTCACCATGATGCACTGTTTTACGGCGGGGCCTGCCATGGCACCAACACTGTGGATGGCAAAAGCCTCAACCGCCTACGGCTTCACCACCGGTTTTGACCTCGCGCACGGTGACCATGCGCATAAGGAAACACCTGAGGAATATGCCACTATTGCCGTTGGCACAAATCCGGTGCATATGGGCTCAACTCCATCCGGCGATACAATCGCCTTCTCCAATGACGGAGACCAGACAGTTTCCATTATCGATGTGACTGCAAAATCGGTGGTCGCTACCGTAACTCACGGGTCCGGTCATTCAGCCGCCCTTCTGACCGGCGAGTATCTGATTACGCATGCCGCCACCGCTTCAGGCGACACATGGGCAAAGGTTATCGATATTGCAAAAGACTCTGTTCTCGATTCTCTGACTATCGGCTCCGGGGCGCATGGCGATTCCTACTACGAGGCAGGAAAGAAGGCTTTTATTGCATGCGGAGACGCCGTGTACATTATCGATGTCGCGAACAGGACCGTAAAAGGTTCGATTGCGTATACCGAACCCGGCCGCACGAATTTTCTCTATCACGGCCACGGCAGCTCACTGGCTGTCGGCCTGCATAAGACCGATGCTGGTACAAGCGACAAGCTTCTTCTACTCGATATGCAGAATGAAACTCTTGAATACATAACCATATCAGGGGCCGTTGTTCCCTGGAATATTTCCACCGGCCAATTCGTGCTTTCTACCGATGGTAGTGTCGCTGTCATATCCGACAATACTGCATCGAAAATCTACCATATAACCCTTGCGACCAAAACGGTCAAAACGTTGACTGCTCCGACCGCTGGTTGCGCTGTTGCCACCAACACCGATGGTTCCGTTGTCTGGGCGCTTAATGGAAGCACCGTATCAATGATACATGCTGAGGAAAACGAGATAGAGGACACGTTTTCAGTCAGTTCCGAAACCGATTGGATATATGTGACTTCCGTGGGTGTAGACGTAGCACACTGATGCTGAAAATATTGGCACAGACCCAGCAGGCACCTGTTTGGGTCTGCGCCCGGATTTGCTATTGGAGCTATGAATATGAACAAACTAACCATACTGATTATCATCGCAGTCATGCTTGGCGGGTGCGCGGTCGACCCACTTGAAGACCGCAATCCCGTGCAGGCTGACAATGATATCACGACCAATCCCGAAGCGATACGGGCATGGTTGTGGACATATAGCACACAGGTAGATTCGCTCTGTGTATTTCACACCATCGATAAGCAATGCTGGGAATCTTTTCAACTCGACATCAATCCCAATAATGCTATATATCGAGGTGGGCTTGTTGGTGGTGGCATCTATCCTACCCTCTGGTTCTGGAACAACAACACGGTCACCTCTCTGACCAATGGTATTCTTGACCATGGCGACCACGGGCACATTGTTCATCCCGTTCGGCATGCAGAAATCGAATGGGAAAGCGGTTTTTTGATTGCTGACATGAGCGCTACCCCGAATGGTGAGAGAATCATCATCTGCGCGGCCGGTCAGTCGTGGCCACATGATTCAGGGCACGTGGTTTCAATCAACTATCTCACGGGAGACACGACCAGGTACCCTGTGCAAAGCCGGATTACTTACGTAGTGGCCGGCAACGACCGTATTGTTACCGGTAACGCCCAATCAAGAACCGCCCGCATAATCAGTCTGGGGACCGGTTCCATCATTTCAACCATTTCAACCGACACCCTTGTTGCGGACGGTGTATACCATGGTTCGACGGAAACGGCGTTTCTTGCGGGGCGCAATCGGATTGACGTTGTAGATATGCAGTCGGGAAGTATAACCGAAACAATTACGTATGCCGGCAACGAGAGCATCACCCGAATGATTAGTGCGCCGGAAGGCGATTATGCGCTTGCGTTGATTGACACCGGCGGTGCCACTGACTTCTTTACAGTTTTAGACATACGCAACCGCACAATGGACCGCAATCCCGTTGCAGGGGCGTCTTTGACCCAGAGCGTTTCCGGAGGAACTATAGCGCTGTCCGATGATGGCTCGAAGGCAATCCTGGCTGATGCGGCAAATGCTCTTTTGTACAGGGTTACCCTGGCAGATGGAACGGTTGAGCAAGTCGTCTCGCCGGACACTGCATGCCCTGTTGCATGCAACTGGGACGCAACAAGGGTCTGGGCGCTTGCCCAAAATAAGGTATACCAGATTTCGTTTGAAAACGACGCGATTGTTGACAGCATTTCTGTACCGCCGGGTACAACCCGGATAATGGTAACGTCTTTCAGAGACAATAGCGCTTTATTTGATTCAAACGACCATACGTTTTGATATAAGATTGGATGATAAGGAATGAAAATATGAGATTTTTACATATACAAGTCAGTTTTACTGTGTTACTTTGTTCAGCACATGCTCTTGCAGGAAATATCCACGGAATTGTAACGGATTCAGGCAACGCCCCCCTGGACTCGGTCAAAGTGAAAATGGCACATCCACCAAATGCCACGTACACTGACAGCTCCGGACGATTTGTGCTTGCATGTGAGGATATGGGAGATGCTGCGATTACATTCTCCGCTGAGGATTTTATTTCAAGAAGTTTAACAATACGCTGTACTGATTCAGACACATCCTTGGCTATCCGAATGGAATCGGCGATACATCAACTTGAAAAGATGACTGTAGTCGCAACTGCCGCACCTTCCCGACTGGACGAAATCTCTCGTACCGTATCGGTAAAGGATGAGGAGGAGCTAAAAAAAACGCATGCGCAGTCGCTGGGTGATGCATTGAAAGATATGCCTGGGGTTCAGCTTGCCGAACAGGGTCCGAATGTGGCCAAGCCCGTTATTCGCGGGATGACAAATCAGAGGATTGTTCTCGTGCGCGACGGTTCCCGGCATGAAGCCCAGCAATGGTCAAACCACCATACGCCCGAAGTAGATATTGCGGATGCATCTCAGATTGAGGTGCTTCGAGGACCGGGCAGTCTGCTCTACGGGTCAGGCGCTCTTGGCGGCGTGGTTCTTGTCAAGTCCCCTAAGATCATGACTACGGTAGACGGCGCCCGCCCGGTGGGTGCGGATGTGGCATACCAGTTTTTCACCAATTCGGAACAGCATTCGGGCCATATCGGTTTGCATGGCGCATGGCCATGGGGTGCGTGGCGTATCGATGCTTCGGGACGCAACGCTTCGCATTTCGCAGTTCCCGGCGAAAACAACTTCCTGGTGAAACAGGCGGCAGGTGAAGTCAGCGACAGTGTCCCTACCGAATTTGCGGGATTCAAGCAATACAATTTTCGGGCAATGACCGGAATCAGCAAAGAAAACCATGAAATCTCATTGACCGGCACGCACTATTGGGAGGAGCAAAAGCTCATCGGAGAAGGCCACTGGCACAATAGCGGTGGCCCCGACGGCGGCCCGTGGTATCATGTCGGTGAGCCCATACTCTCACCAACCCTTCATCAGAAACTTCAACTCAACACGAAGCTTTTTGCCGAAAATCATACTTTTGCCGTGGATATCGCGGGTCAACACGACCACCGACAGGGCATACCCGGTAGTATCGGCGTACAAGTTGACCTGGAGAATTACTTCGCGACGGCAAATGGCCGGTGGAACCATGCGTTCAACCGGAAATTCCCCGGAACTGTGGGTGTGAATTTTTCACGCAAGCATGACCGGACTGACGGCGTTGAAGTCCTGATACCTGATTACAATACAACTGATGCGGGCGTGTTTTTACTTCAGGAGCTGCGATTGACAGATAGTTTTAAAGGTTCCATTGGTCTGCGGGGCGATGTTCGTGACTATGAGATATTCCGGACCCAGATGACCGAAGGGTTCAGGCCATACCTTCCAGCAACTTTACGGGGAACGACTGTAGACAGTGTTCCTTCGCTGTTTGTCGAGGGGGGCGACCACATTGCTGTGCCGAGTTTCAGTGTGGGCTTTTCCTGGGGGCCTCGTCCTTTGCCTTTCTCGCTTGCCGGCAATTTCGGGACAGGCTTCAGGTTGCCGGAACCCAATGAACTGGCGATACTTGGGGCGCATCACGGCAGCTATGAATATCTGGTCGGGCTCTCCGTAACGAATCCCCAACAGGGCTCAATAACGATTGACGATATATCCTCTTTTCGTGAAACAGCGTACAACGCAGACCTCATTCTTCGGTCATCACACAAACTTTTCAACGCTGAATGCGCGCTTTTCTACAATCGCCTTGTTGATTATATCTACGCAAAACCAACGGGAGAATTTATCTGGCTTAGTGCCATAGCTGCATTGCCGGTAAAAGAGTATACCCAGACCAATGCTCATATTTATGGACTGGAACTCTCTGGCGGAGTCATGCCCCTTGACTGGATTTCGCTTAATTTAGGATTCGACATTGCCATAGGGGAAATCCTGGACAACGTAATTGATTCGGATGGGGACGGAGAAATCGAGCAATGGCTACCGGGGATTCAGCCGCCCAGGCTTATCGGTGGCATATCGCTTCAGCGACAATTCGTGACTTCAAAATGGATTGAAAATGCAGGTTTGTCCTTTGGCATTGAAAAATATTTCGCACAGACGCGCCTTGCTGAATTTGAGAATGTTCTGAGGAAAGACTCTCAGGGAAACAACGTGCTGTTTCTATCCGAAGGATACGTTCTTCTCAATGCCGGACTGCATCTTAATTTCCAACTTTTCTCAAAAGCATCCACTGTGTCAATTGAGGGAAGGAACCTGCTTAACACCGAATACACGAGTCACCTGAGCAACTACAAGGGAATTGCACGGAATCCGGGATTTGATGTGTCTTTTAAGATTTTTACCGAGTTGTGATAGAAGGAATAATCTATTGGAAACCATGAAGACAGATAAAGCCAATAATAGACATACAGGTAGAACGCCACGTCTTTCTCCGTTGGGTCACCTTTAGGGATTTGTGTTCATGCGGCAACGCGTTTGATGCTGGACCATTTGCTGCAGCCGTAGCACGAATACTATATTGGTAACACTCTTATCAGAACAGAAACCAACTTTTCTTTGAAGGAGGAGATATGAGAGCGGTTCGTTTTCTGGGAATTGTCGCATTGATCTTGGCAATGGGCTGTGAGGAAGACACCAACCCGGCCGGGACCGACAATACCACTGTCACCACCACTGAATACCAGGGCATGATCTACGATTCCACAATGGCTTCACAGATGCAGCCCGGCGTCTACAACGGCTCCTGGTTCAAGTACGGGTTGTCCACCAATGATTCTTTCACCGTGCAAAGCTGCTTGAGCTTGCCGGATTGAGCCAATGGGCCGACAAGAAGG
>WJLW01000095.1 GCA_014728295.1 Chitinivibrionales bacterium
CAACACCAGCGCTGCCGGCAGAAATCCCCGCTTGAATGCAGGCGCCCATCCCGCATGCGGCAGGAATATGAATTTGGCAAAGGAGATGGCCGTACCCGTCGCTGCAATGTTCATTGGTATAAGCTGCCAACTCGCCAGATGCTTCATACTCAACAGCTTCGCTCCGAACCCGGCCAGCAAGGGGAATCCGGAAATTGACAGGCTTCCCGTCACCAGCACCAGCCACACCCAGCTATTGATTTGTGTATGCTTCAATTGTGCAAAATTCCTGTTTGGGAGTTGTCCCGCTCCAAGAAACAGACATGATTTGACCAGACCGTGTGCAAAGGCATAGAAACCTCCGACCGCAGGAGCCGCCAGAATAAAACCCAGTTGTGAAATAGTATGAAATGCCAGCATGCGCTTGGCATCTTTTTCAATTGCAGCAAAGGAAACACCCATCAATGCCGTCCCCACTCCGCACGCGCGCACAATAAACTCAAATTCCGCCGACAACATCGAACACCTGAGCATCGGCAGGATACCGGCCTTGACCACAACACCCGACAAAAAAGCGGATATCGGCGTCTCTGCCTCCGAATGCGTAAAGGGTAACCAGAGTCCCGAAACAAATACCCCGCCTTTGACCAGCAATCCCAGAAAGATAAAGGCAGCAGCTTGCGGCCGTGCGTCCGTCAATCCAGCATAGGCAAATGAGTGCCCCTGTTGATACACCAGTACCGCTCCGATCAGATAAAACAACATGGCAACATTGCTTACCAGTAAATACCGCAACCCGACCCATATCGAGCGACCGGAACGGGTGCAGGTTATCAGCAAAAATGCCGCAACACTCAAAACCTCGAGCGCGACATACAGGCTGATAAAATCCGAGCAGATACATGCGGAATTAATGCTGCCATGCGCCAGCGTCAACATAGCGTAGAAATAACCGCTTCGTTTATCGGGCAGACAATAAAGTACAACAGCCCCCGTAACCGCCGCGTTCGTCAAAATGAACCAGGCACTGAGCCGGTCGGCCAGAAGAGTTACACCGAAACTGTCAAGCAGAAGCAGCGGTTCATAGTCAGCCTGTCCGAAAAGGCCGGCGGCAAAGGCTGCAGAGGCAGTGACGGCAAGCAGTGCTGCTGCACGTCCGAGCCTGGGAGCCAGCAATAGTGCAAAACCCAGAAAAAAGGGCAGTGCAATCCACACGACCGTCAGGACATTCATTGCATAAGGTTCTTTTCTATTTCGTCAACTTCGAGCGTCGGATGCCTGCGCGCCAGCTTCATGGCGCCGACCAGAAGCAGCGCCAAAATCGAAAAGCCTATCACAATGGCGGTGAGGATCACTGCCTGCGGAACCGGATCGGCATAGCTGACTTTTGCGCCTTCGCTGAAAATAGGGGAAAAAATCCCCGCACGCGACGATATGACCACAAAGTAAACAATGACCCCCGCGCTCATGACATCCATGGCCAGGATTTTCATCAGCAGGTTTTTTTTGAATATCATGCCGAAAAAACCGATGAATACCGTAGCGAGCGCGCTTATCTCAAAGATCATAAAATCACTCCGGTTAGTTGTTTTTTTCAAAATAGTTTGTGGATGGTAGAAGCAAGCAGGGAGAATGCGGCATTCCAGACTTAACTATAGTAGACGGCGGATTCGGATCTTTTGATTATCACTAATTATTAAATTGCAATCCAGAACATGCATTATATCCCATTCTGGTTTGGCATTTCGCATCCATTCCGCAGCCGCAACGGGAACATTGCGGTCAAACAGCATTCTAAGCATCAGCTACAAATTGCTCTTCATCGATTACCGCTGCTGCATATTCCAATGCTGCCTGAATTGCCTCTTTACTTAATTCCGCATAAGTAAAACGGGCAAAAACCGGAATTTTCAGAACAGGTTTCGGAATGCTGAGTTCCGGACAGAGATTGATTTGCCTTTGTCAAGCTTATGAAGAGAAATCGGATGAAAATCCCGGTAAACCGTGGAGCTTTCTTAGGGGGCCGCTAAAATGGCATAAGATACTGATATGGTTTATATTGCGACGACCCGACCCGGACTTATCTATGAACTGTTATCATTTGACTTATCCATGTCGTGCCGACTGTGCCTTTGCACAGGTAGGTACCTGAAGTAAGCATCTCCGCGCTCAGTTGTGCTACTATTCCGGACGCTTCCGCCCTGACATTTTCTATCTCTAATACTTTGGATCCATCCAATGCATAAAGGGCTAGATTGACATTTGATCCATGGCCGGCAGTCAACCTCAGCGTTGTTTCACCGTTGCGCAATGAAAACTGCACTTGAGGAGCATTTTGAGATGCAGTCTCGACAAGAACAGTTCCGGTTGGCGGATCAGCCAGGTTTTGCAATACGATAGTATCCTCTGCAGCGACTTTGCCGTCGATATAGCCCCGCGCGTAAAGTACATTGTAGCGCACAAACGGGTCATCCCACTGAAAACGCGTGTCGCCGCGCTCACCGCCGGTCCGGGCACGTTTGCCAAACGAGATGGTCCCCAAATCATTGAACAACTCTACCGAATCGCAATTCGAGTATGCCCACACCGGCTTTGGTCCGGGAGTGCTCCAG
>WJLW01000096.1 GCA_014728295.1 Chitinivibrionales bacterium
CTGCAGCATAGCTGTGATCGAGATCGTTTAGCTGCAGCGCGGGCAATAGTGCTTCATAAAAGTAGCTCCCTCCCAGCAGTTGCCACCTTTGATTCGGAACGCCCAGGCCTGCCGGGTTGTGAAACAACGCCGACTCATCATCCGCCAGAGCAACACCGGTTTCTCCCATGGCATACGAGCGCGCACCGACCGGAAAACCCAATGTTATCACGGCGGTCTCAAAGGCGCCTGCAGAGAGAGTGTGCAAAATCATGATCAGGAGTATGCATTTTTCTATCATAAAAATGCCGGCCTAAAAAAGTAAGGAGTATCCAATGCCGTAGTCCACCACAGACAGGGTCAAACCATCACGAGAATCTCCACTGAGCGGGTAGCGTGAAATAAAATGGCGCGCTTCCAGAACAATGCTGCCTTTTACGATATCGATTGACAGACCGCCGCCATAGTGAAGTCCATGGCCGAACTGATTGTAGCTAAACAGGTAGATATCCCGGGTAATATCCGACTGCAAATACTTACTTGCGGCATGCAGCCAGTACATCTCGGCATAAAATCCGCCCAGCACATACGGTTGAGCACTTGAGAGTGGAAAAGTGGCCCTGAGTGCAATCGGCAGAGAGAATCCTCTGTGTCGAAGGATAATTTGTTCACCTTCTTTGCGAGGAGACGGTGTGTCCCAGGGATCATACCCCGAAGAGCCGTAATCTGTCACGCTGTATGGCAAAGCGTTTTCATGCAAAGAAAACCCTAACGTGCGATAGAGTGCATCCGCCTGTATGCCGATAAACCGATTGATTTCGCAGGTCACGGCCACACCGACGCTTGCACTGAATTTTCGATCCGGTTGCACGTTTTCTGCAAAATCACCCCGCAGCCACATGCCTGACAGGTTTGCCTTGGGCGTGAGGTAGGCACAAGGTAGTTGCTTGACAAATTCATTTTCCGATGAATACACATCCCGGGCAATACACGTCAACGTCAACAGAACAATCCAGCCCCACGACTTCATCGGCCCGTGCCTTCCAGGTTCCACGCAGGCACGTAGGTAAGCATGAGCATCATGGCAACGCTTCTTAAGTTTTTGCCGTAGCTGTCGTTTACTCGCGTGAATGACCGGCCATACTCGAATTCGAGCGCCAAGTCGCCGTGCGCTGCCGGCCAGCGCACGCCAATGGCGGCAAGGCTGCCCAGTTCCCATTTTTGAAAATCACTGTTCATAATTATTTCGCTGCTGCTCTCATAGCGCGGACGGGTGAGCTTGATCGAAACTGTACGCATGCCGTACAAGCCGGCTTTGAAGTAAGGTTTGGTCTGCCAGAATGGAGTGAAGAAATACACCACTCCGGGAATATCGAAAGACCGGTAGCGGATATTAACGAATTGTGAGCGAATTGCGTCGTCATCGGCCTGGAGAATGGCATTGCGTAAGGCTTTGCTGATATATCGAAGCGACAGGCCAAAGGATACAAAGTCAAGATGTTCAAATAATGTGCCGGCGCCCAGTTCAATGCCGGGAAGCGGCTCGCCGACAAAAGAGGCTTGTGGATTTGAAACGGAATTATCGTGCCACCAGTAGCTCGTAGCACCGGCGCTGAAATGCAGCTTCATCGACATCGCAGTGGCAATACAATTAAAACCGATCAAAATCAGGATCACGCCTGCACATTTGGGGCAACGCACTATTTCTCCAATATGGTATAGCTGATTATTGTCACGCCGACTGCTTGCGCTCTGAGATAAAATAATGATTGAAAACCGGTTCCGGCAAGAATAGTGACCGGGGAACAAGACGGCATGTGCAGTGCTCGTTGTGGCGTGATCGCTCACGTACTGTTCCTTATTCTGCAATTGCTGGGCATTTTCAATTTTCGGAAAAAAACGATGCATGAAACTTTCGACACGCGGCGAATGCCGAATCGGTAAAGCCGTATCCATGCTCGGTGTATGGTTCGACCAGGAGATGTGATTTTACTGTATTGCGCTGCAGAGCGTCGTAGTATAATAAAGCGTTTTCCACCGGAACGACGGGGTCGATACGCCCGCGGGTGATGATGGTCGGGGGCGTGGTTTGAGTAACATGCAGGTGAGCAGATACTTCTTCGCGACTGGAAGGGGAGGGGGTGCTGCCGACAATATTTTGAATCGATCTGGCATGCGCGTAGTCGAGCCCGGAAATTACGGGGTAGACAAGAATCACAAAATCAGCATGGCTTCCCACTCTTTCGATGGGATCTTTGTGGCGCTTTTCGCCATCGTCTGCATGCGTTGAGGTCAGTGCAGCAACATGACCACCGGCGGAAAAGCCCATAATTCCGATGCAATCCGACCGGAATCCATAGCTTTCGCATAGACTGCGCACCAATCTCATTGAACGGATTGCGTCATATAGCGGAATCGGATGTCCGTATGGTCTGTGTCGATAGAAAAGAATGAAGCAGGTGCAGCCGATCTCAACAAATTTCATGGCCGGATGTATGCCCTCCTTTTCGTACACCAGCATCTCATACCCGCCGCCGGGACAGATAATTACAGCGGTACCATTGGGTTGAGCCGGGCGTATTTCCACCAGAAAAGGAAGGTTGGCGGTATCATCGGGATTGTGAAAGGGAGGCGTTTTATCCCAGAGCAGCAATTTATTGAACGGAAGGTCACTGTTTATCATAGCCGGGCATGTTTCTAAGCTGCAAACAAAATACAATCATTGCAGCACCGCTGGACAGGTAGGCGTCAATGCTGCCGCATTGTTTGAAGCCGGCTTTGCGATAAAATCTCCGAGCTTTCTCAAAATCCGGGCTGTCGTATGTTTCAACGAAGAGCTTGTCGAATTCCCTGTCTATTGCGCAGTTAATTGTTGCCTGCATAAGCTTCCGACCGTAGCCCCGGCCATGCAGATCTTTTCGCACGGCAAACCAGGCCAGCCAGACATTCTGCGGAGGTCCCCAGTGATAGTGGTGCAAACCGGTTACCCCCGAAAGCCCTTCGTCACGCATCCAGCAAAGATAGGTGCGGCCGTCATCGATCCCTGCATGGCAACAGCCAAAATGATGGTGCAGTGCCCGGCGGGCGAAGGTTCCTTCTTCGGCGTTCATCGCCTGGGCAATGAGGGCAACGATCGCGTGCGTATCGTCGGGCTCTGCTTTTCTCAATTTTCCAGGAAGGTCCTGCATGTCATATTCCACTTTGCGTTTGCTCCGGTCAGGTAAATATATTTTTTCTCAATCAGATTTTGCGAAATATTGCGAAGGAGTTATGATGGCCTGGTAAGTAATGCACTGTTGCAAAGCATTGTGATTGTTGTTGTGCAACACAAAGCCGATTGTTGATGTGTTCTTTAAACAAGGCCATACAATCGTTATAAAATCAGCGACTTGCAATAAATATTTAACGTATTATATTAAGAGAATTCGCTGGCACATTATTCGATGTATGTCAGATGTATAGAACATTTTAGTGAAGGATAAGTCATGGCAAATATCATCCAGTCAATTCCGTATCCGCTGCTGATTATTGTAACCATTTTCATGCTCATTGCGCCTATCTACCCGATGCCGCATATCATCGAGAAGGTGATTATGCTTACGAAGGGAGAATTGCGGCGGCCGATCGATATTTTTGATCTGTTCTACCACATGCTGCCGGCAATAATTCTGGGGACCAAGGTGTACCTTGACTTTGCGCACAAATGAGCCGGTCGTGAAATCACTTGCAAAAAAGGCGCACGCACTGCATCAACGCCTGGTGGTAGCGATCAGGAGGTCGGCTCCGTTTGCACGGCGTGTGTCGGCCAAGCGGGTCTTTTTCCCCGGCTGCTCGCTCACCGGCGGCGGTGGTGAGTTGACATTGCAGGTGTATGAGCACCTGCGTCGACATGAAGCGGATATCGACATCTGGCTTTCGTGCTGCGGTATGCCGGTGCAGAAATATTCAGGCAAAAAGCATGGCCTTACCGATCTGCACAATCTTGCCGCAGAAGTGAGATCGCAGGGAATTACCGAAGTCATTACCGCGTGCGGCAATTGCTATGAGCGTTTTCAAAAGCTGCGAGACCAGGTTCCGGAACTCAAAGTTACGTCGCTTTACGCCTGGCTTACGAGCTATCCCATCGCGGCCGCCTCGGGGGAGCGCTTTCTGGTTCACCATCCCTGCCCGGCGAAGGTTGACGCCGATTTGAAACGCTCTTTTGCGTCGTGTGCAGCAGCCTGTAACGTCAACCTTGGCAACGGCAATGCAAATGACGCGTCTTTGCTTTGCTGTCTGGTAAAAAGCGAGGCGCAAAACCGCCGTATTGACAAAGTAAAGGATTCGAAAATCATTACCTGGTGCGGACATTGCGTCAAGCAGTTTCAATCCCGGCTCGATATCACGCACGTACTCTCGCTGCTCTTCAACAGACCGGCCGGAATGTACACTGCAAGTGCCGCACGCGCGTTCAGGCGCACTAAAAAACGGCTGGCAAACCGAAGCGCAGGCGGAGAAAATTTGTGAAGGATAGATCAAAAGTCAAGCTCATACTGTTCATCGGTATTGCGTTGCTGGTGGGCGGATTAGCGGCGGCGTCCTATCGCCTCTGGTGCACGGACGATTCCGGATCATGTCTGATCACCATTCTTGAATGGACCGATACGCTCGGGGTGTTGAGTTTGCTTGCGTTTGTCCTCATTTATGCGCTTGCCACGTTGCTTTTTATGCCGGGCTCGGTGTTGACGCTTGCGGCAGGAGCGCTGTTCGGCCTGGTCAATGGTTTGATTGCGGCTTCGGCGGGAGCGGGTCTCGGCGCTTTCCTGGCATACCTGGTAAGCCGGTTCTTCCTGCGCGAGGCAATTGCGCGCTGGTTGGAATCGAAAGCAATCCTGCGTCCACTGGTTGCGCTCATCAACAAAGCCGACTGGAAGCTGCTGCTGCTGACGCGGCTGTCACCGCTCTTTCCGTTCAACGCCTTAAACTATGCCTATGGTTTGTCACGAATTCGGCCACTTGCGTATCTTGTGGTCTCGTGGATAGGCATGTTGCCCGGCGCGTTTTTGTATGTCTATGCCGGAACGATGGCCGGGACTCTGGCTAAGTCGCTGGTTGCTCCGGAGCATATGGATAATTTGACACTCAAGTGGATAATATTCGCAGCGGGCCTAATTTCTACTGCGGTAATCGTGATATGGATGGGCAAATCTGCCTCGTCGCTGCTGCGCAAAACAAGCGCATAAGTCCAAACAAACGAGCGAGCTACTTTTGCATTCCGGCTGCGACCTGAACGGGAGCAGGATTTTACGGTTGTACATCAATTATCGGATATAAGTATGTCAATTCTTTCTATTCTATTTGTCAACCACGGTAAAGATCCTGCTTTGCACGCTCGTTGACGCAATAAGTTTCAGCAGATAGATCCCGTTGCTCAGTTTTAAACCGGAAAATCGTTGCTGATTGAGCACCTTTGCCTTGAATATGAGCTTGCCATTCATGTTCACGATTTCAATAGCTTCTATCTCATCGAGAGCACCAGTATCAAAGGTCAATCCTGCGATTTTCAATTTCGCCGGTCTCGTATTAGTAATAGTCGCTAATACCGGTGTGTCTCCCGGTGTAATGCTGAAAAATTCATCGCTGTAGTCCACAAAATATGCTTCATAATCACGCACCCGGATTACGCATTCATCCGAGGAGATTGGCTTGCTGTCGGCTTTGGCAGGAATGGTCCAACGGTATTTCTGCCAGTCGGTGTCACTTGTGTGCAAGGTCGCATCATTGACAGCGTGCCAATTTGTCCCCCCGTCAACCGAAAAATCAATCATCGCCTCATCGGTGATCGATGTATTGGTGCTCCATTCGATTGTTATGTTATCGCCGGCTGTGAATTGCTCGTTTCCATTTGGTGAGGCGATGGTATACACAATCGCTTTCTCAAGTTCGATTGCAGAGACAAGCGGGGTTTCATTGTCGGTTCTCAGAAACGTAATGTCAAGCATCTCATCACCGACAACGGCTTCGTGCCTGATGGTGTATGCCTGGCCGCGTCCGCCGGATTCGGCATAAATATCAAACGGCATATCCGGCAGCAACTTGTTTTGAACCTTGATGCTGAACGGCCTTCGGTTGGGTTCATTGCGCCAGAGTTCGGTGAAATGGAGCGATAGTGTATAGGCGCCGTTGTCAAGCCTGAATCTATACCCGAAGTCGCGGTAGCGTACGCAACGAAATATTTCGTCCAGCGAAGTTGCGTAGATCGGCTCGTTGACGCAGGTCGTAGTTGACGGTTGTGAAGCGCCGGGAAGCTCGTAATGTCCCCAACCTTCTCCCTCAACCCACACCTGGTCCGCGTCAAAACCATCTCGATCGCTGCCGCCTGCATTTATTTTGAGCGGGACACGGGCAAATTTTACCGAGCCGGTTTGGAACGACTTTGTATTGCTTGCCGGGGAAACATTCCCTGCCGCATCTACTGCCATAATAGTAAGGACGTAGCCGGTCTCGGGAGTCAGGCCTGAAAGTGTGGTCGACGTAACCGTTCCATCTACCGCACGCAACATGGTTGCGCCATTATAGACTCGGTATTCAGTGATGCCCACATTGTCGCTTGAAGCATTCCAGTGAATCCGGGCGGTTGCTGCATTGTACGCGTCAAGTGCCAGTCCGGTTGGCCGGGAAGGCGGCTCATTGTCGATAACCGGATCACAACGCAGCCATCCTTTGCGACGGTGCAATACGGCCGCAGAATCTGCCCAGCGGCGATGTCCTTCGGCATTGTAGTGGTGACCGTCGACGTAGGGTCCGTCGCTTTCGATTACGGCGGAGTAGGAGAGCATGGAAGGAATGGCGCGAATGCCGTCGATCACGTGCCGGCGATGGCTGACAATGTCGGAGGCATGTTCCTCATAGCGTCCAATAAGCAGCGGAAGGCCGGGCTCGTCCAGATCGCTGCGCATGTCCCGTATTGTCTGAGCGACATCTTCGCCGAAAGATTTTGCATGCTGCAATGACTCACGCGATTCGATGAAACCAATTTGCGCAATAACGCCGCCGAAGGTAACTTTGCCCTTCAATTCTTTTGCTGCGGCGATTAGCTCTTCGTAGAGGCAACCACCTTTACCGTAAAAGCGATTTGCGCAGGACGGTCGACAGGTCGAGCCCTTTGCGTCCCAGTGGATCGTCGCCTTCGAATTCGCGTTCATTATCATACCGAAATGATAGCAGGGATATTCCTCTGCAATGCGTTTGAGGAATTGGAATGACATACTGCCACGGTTGGTGATCGAGCAGTTGTTGTTGTCCTGATGCCCGTGCAGCGGATCTTTGGCCGGTTCCCAGCCGTTATTTCCGGGGCCGATGCGATAATTCCAGGCGCGGGGGTGAGTGTTCAGATCAGCTTGAGCGCGACCGGCCATGTTCGAATGACCAATTGCCAGAAAAACGATAACCGAGTCTTTGGGCACGATTTCCCCGCCCAGATTTACTTGTGCACCCAGCGGAAGACACAACAGCAAATAAGCGCTTAAACAGCGTGATAAATTCATGATGAGGAAATTCACAAAATACCCCTGATGCTGATGAATAAAGAACTGAATCGGCAGCTTATTGCTGAAGCGGCCTGCTCATGATATAGAATATAGCAATTTGCGATGCGTTTTGCCCGATTAACTGACGGCTGAAAAATTATGCCGGCAAGATGCAAATTGCATTGGCCCAGTTCGCATTCGCACCGCATAATGATATCAAAACAGAAGGCTTTTCACCGTGATCGGAAAAGCGGCTATAGGCCACGGCAAGGTCGATGGACCGTTCATCGAAATTGACAATCTGGCCATCCGGCGCGATTCGAAGTTCCCGATACGGGTAACGATTCAATTCTACAAAGCAACCGACAATGGGGTGGTTTCCGAAAATGATTTGCAGGAAATTGCGTCTCAAATCGATCGAGTTTACAACAAAGCGGATTATGTCGGCAGTCTGGTGGTAGAAGGTGCGACCGGTCGTCCTGTCGAATACCACGGCGCCAAGTATGAACCTATTTGATCCATCCAATCATGCATCCTTTCATGCTTCCACCAATCCAATCATTCTGCATCCCCATCCAATCTTGTATTTTATCCTTTGCCACCAACCCAACGAAGGGAAATTTTATGCGCACAATCAAGCCTTTTTTCCGGCAGGTTCATCTTGACTTTCACACATCCGAATACATTCCGGGAATAGGGGAGAAGTTTGATGAGAAACAGTTTATTAATGCGCTCGAGATCGGACACGTTGATTCGATTAACTTTTTTGCGCAGGGGCATCACGGATGGTGTTATTATCCAACAAAAATCGAGGGTTTGCAGCATCCGCACCTGAAAACAGATCTGGTTGGGCGCATGACAAAGGCGTGCCGTGAAGCAGGTGTCAATCCGGTGATTTACGTGACAGTCGGCTGGAATGAGAAAGCGGCGAGAGAGCATCCCGAATGGTGTGTGCGCGATCCCGAAACCGGCAGATTTGAGGGGCCGGAAAAGCTTCATCCGGAATCGCCGCGCAAATGGGGATGGTATCGGCTCTGCCTGAATACGCCGTATTTGGAAGCATCGGTGCTGCCGGTGACGCAGGAAGTACTCGAGATGTATCACCCCGCCGGTATCTGGTACGACATCACCGGCGAATACGAATGCACCTGCCTCTGGTGCGTTGAGGGGATGCGCAGGCAGGGGCTCGATCCCGAATGCAAATCTGATCGGCAGCACTACGCGCATGAAGTATATGTCAATTATCTCAAGCGAACCGCCGAGCTGATTAAATCGTTTGATCCCGAAGTTACCTATTATCACAACAGCTCCGATAAAAAAGGACGCTACGATCTTTATCCCTACTTCACCCATTACGAAATCGAATCATTGCCCACCGGGGGATGGGGCTACGACCACTTTCCCACCAACGCCAAATACTTTACGATGCTCCCCGACAGCAGCATTGTTGGGATGACGGGCAAGTTCAACGGGAGCTGGGGAGAGTTTGGCGGATTCAAAAGCCCGACGGCTCTGCGCTACGAAGCCGCCCAGATTATTGCCCTGGGATGCATGGCCTGTGTCGGTGATCAATTGCATCCAAACGGGGTAATGGATGAGGAAACGTATCGCATTATCGGCGAAGCCTACAAAGACATCGAGGCGCGTGAGGAGTGGCTGATTGATGCACAGCCCGTGGCGGATGTCGCAGTCCTGTCGCCCTCCGCAGTTACCAAACAGGCAAAGTTCGGCCGCGCAAGCGAAACAGGCGCCTGCAGCATGCTGATGGAAATGCATGTGCCGTTTGTGATGATAGATGACATCATGGATTTTTCACCCTACAAGCTTATCCTCCTTCCGGATTGCGTACCGGTTCATGACGATCTGGCTGCAAAGCTTGCGGCATACGTTGACAATGGCGGCATGCTGATTGTCACTTCCGAAAGTGGACTGAAGCCGGACAAGACGGCCTTTGCACTTGACCTCGGTGTTGCGTATGACGGCAGCTCGCCCTGGTTCTGGGAATACATCAAGGCAGGTGAACCGATTTCAAAGAACATGGTGACTTCACCGTTTCTGGCCTTTGAAGCCGGCGTCAAAACAAAGTTGATAGATGCCGAGGTGCTTGCCGAGACCTGGCAGCCCTATTTCAATCGCACCCACAGCCACTTTTGCTCCCATCAGAATACCCCGCCGGAAAAAAAGGCGGGCTGGCCGTCGGTGAGCCGAAAGGGAAATGTCATATTCATTGCGCAGCCGATTTTCAATTTATACGCCCGTAAAGGCATGCAGCTTCTGCGCGACCTGTTTGCAAACTGTTTGGAGCTTTTGTATGGCGGCCCGATGCTCAATATCGGCGGATTACCTTCCTGCGGAAGAGTTTCGCTGATGCGCCAGGAGTCTCGTAATCGGACGATACTGCACGTGTTGTATGCAAATCCGATCAAGCGCGGCGCAACGGAAGTCATTGAAGATATTGTACCGATTTACGATATTCACATCACCCTGGCAGCCGCCCACAAACCTCAGAAGGTCTATTCAGCTCCGGAACAAAAGGCAATTGACTTTGCGCATGAGAACGGCGCTGTTTCGTTTACCATTCCCCGGCTTGAGATGAGCGAAATGATCGTTCTTGAAGAATAGCAGGAAGGCTGCCTCTTGCAGCCTTCCCATCCCTTATTGCTGAATTCGCCTGGCCTTGACATGTACATTTGCACTGCTGTTGACAATTGCAAATGATCCCGAAGAATATGCTTTCAGCGGCGTGGTGTTGGTGCAGTAATTCTCATCGTAATCGGCTTCGATGAGAACAGCGGCTTCGCTGGTAATCATGGGTAAATCCATGCCATATTCGTCAAGCAACGTCTGCGTGACGATCCAGTCAATTTTGCCGACATTACCGGAATAAATAGCGGTATTATCGTCCAGAAAACCTGCTGTGTCATTCAACGCACCGGATTCGAACGCTCCACCGTCGATGGCGAATTTGATGCGCACGCCCCGGAAAATGCCGCCCTGCGTCTGGTTGTCCACCGCCCAGACAATTTCCATGGTATCGCCTACGGCAAACACTTCACCCGCAGCCGGAAAAATCGGGCGCAACCTGTCGCAGGTGTCTACGTATGCTTTGCCTACCTCGACGCCGAATGATTGCGACGTCTCATCAGTGCCGTCATCGGCGGTCAATTCGATGGTAACGGATTCTCCGATATGCTCCCGCGTTGGCATCCAGGTGAACATTCCGGTTGCTGCATCAATCACTGCGCCGGACGGGGGATTTTTCAGACCATAGGTGATATCGTCGCCGTCGGCATCGCTTGCCGAAATGCTCACCCAGAGCGTATCGTATGCTGCGACCTGCGTATCGGCAACCGCTTCGATTGCAGGAGCTGTATTAGCTGCGCCGGTGGATACGGCATCAGACTCAATGATGAGATGCGATGTTTGTGCTGTCGGTGACGTATGGCGCGTGCAGTGATAGGTCATAACTGCCGTTGCACCGAGCAGGAACATTGCTGTTTTTTTTAATTTCATTTGCCTACCGAATTCGAAAAGTTTACTTGATTACCAGGTTACGAAGCAAGCTCATCTTAGTGCCGGCAGTAATACGTACCAGGTTGAGTCCGTTTGACAATGAACTGCGCGGCAGCCTAATCGATGATTGCGATGAGTTGATGCGCTGCAGGGTACGACCACCGGCATCAAAGATTTCGACAGTAATGCGTTCATTGGCCTCATTTGTGATGAAGAGCCTGCTGCCCGATTGAAGATGGCTATTGTATTGGCGCTTGTGGGCGAAATCACGACGGTCAACTGCCAACGGATAGGGATTGACTTCCGTATCTGTTTCGGAGATCTGGTAGTTTGCCCGATCATGGAAATCGTCAATATAGCCCGGTGCGATATCTGCTTCGGGAGCTGAGAGCCAGAAATCACCATGGAAAGCAACAAACGCAACACCCTTGGAGCGTGCGGTATCGCGCATTGCGGGATAGTGAGTTACCGGCATGCACTCCTTGCGTTCCCAGTTCCAGCTTTGAACATTGCTGCCTTCGGCGAGCCAGCGTCCCTCACGTGGCCAGCCGGTAATTGACGCTGTCCATTTGTCGCTGTTGGCCGACCAGTTGCTGAGGGTGCTGATACCCACACCAGCCGCGTAGGTGGTTGTATCCATATAATAAGTTCCGTTGCTCGCTTTTTTCTGTCGTATATCCGTCCACTCCAATGATGGATCAATTGCCCAGGCATTCCAGTCCTCCCAGTTGGCAAGCATAATTTGCTCGACGCGGCGGGTATCTGGATCGATTGAGCTGACGCTTATCCGCGTGTGTCCGGGGTCGTTATTGGCAACAATGAATGCACCGGAAGGGGAGAAGCTGATGCCGCATCCGCTCGATGATATCTTGTTGCCCCCGTCATTCCAATGCTTGCTGCAATCAACCGGAATCGTGTACGGATTGCCGCCTTCTGCCACAAGGCTGTCTGCTTCAGGCAGGTCGAACATGGCCTGACCACCGCAATTGGCATTCATCATCATGCGACCGTCACCGCTCAGGCGGAACTGGTTGGAGCGCTTGGAAATATTGAAAAGGTGCTGAACTTCCTTCGTCTCGACATGCACGCGATATACTTCCTGGTTGCTGCCGCCATTAGTGAACCAAAACCCATTGACCGCGCGGCCACTCCGACATCATAGACCAGATACGTCCGTCGGAATTGCGGTCGTTGTCCCAGGGGCGCTCTTCGAATTCGCAGAGGACCTTTTTTAGCTTGTCTTTGCCGTTGATGCGTGCCACAACTACTTCCCAGATCGTTCCCGAGCCGCTTTGCTTACGACGGAAATAAACACAATGTGTTCCGTATGAATTGATAGAAGGCGTGCGTACATGCTGACGATTCTCTGCGACATCTATGAAAACAGAGTCAATCCACTGATTATTCTCGATAAAATGCGCACGGATCGAGCTAAACGATTTTGGTGTCTGGCTTAGCCAGCAGTCAGATACGGCAATGCCGCTTAAGGCGAAGCTGCTGTGAGCGAAAAAGATAGTGACGACAAAAGTAGAAAAAAGCGCTTGTTTCATTAAAAGACCCCTGTTGCTGAAATGCTCTGCTGAATTGCTATAGTAAGGTATATTGAAAGCGGCAAAAGTGCTGGATTTTTTTTGCTTTAACTTGTGTACTTATGTTTTATAGGCTATTTCTTCATATAGAGTGAGGATGCCAAAACATCATTTTTGAAGCTTTTAGGGCATTTGATGAATGATCCGTTGACTTTTTAATATATTTATGTTAGATTTACATTAGAATTATGTTAGAAATGTAATAGCAAATTCTGCACAATTTTTCGGAGCAGGGCTATGAAAAAAATCAACAAATTCTCAGGTGCTATTATGTGCATGCTTCTGCTGCAAACCGGTGCATATACAAAAGACAAGACCGATGCAATCGTAACCGGCACAATTACCGATGCACAAACGGGCGAACCACTCCTGGCGGCAATTGTTTCAATTACCGGAAAACCGCATATGGCGGCAACGGACAAAACCGGGACGTTTCAGTTGATGACTTCATCCTGCCATCGCTGCGACCTTATCATCGAAAAGAGTGGTTATCAATCCAGTGCCTTCACCAACGTCACGTTTCGGTCGGGTGATCAGAAAAGATTTGCTGCTAAACTTGCGCCCCGCCCCGAACCACAACGGCCATCGCTTCTGTTGCTTTCGATTCAGAATGACCGGAACGCAAACCCCATTGCGCGGGCGACGATAAAGGTGGGGGATAATGTGGCTACTGCTCACAGCGATGCGAATGGTCTGGTTTCTTTTGTCGATCTACCGAAAGGCGAGTATGATATCATTATCCGCCGGGATGGGTATCAGCCTGAAATCGTTAAAGATGTGCCGGTGCGCACCGAGCAAATGGCATCTTTGAATATCAAGCTTGAGCAGTTGAGCGCAGGAGCCAATGCGGTTGCTGAGCGTGGTTCGAGTTTAGTATATTAGGCCTATCAACTCTTGTTTGGCAAGCTGCCGCCGGATACTCAGCGATTTTCGATTATCAATAACATACCAACCGGGGGCCCGCTCGAAGTGGTTGGCATTCCATACCGCTTTGCCGTTCAACATGAAATATCGCTTGCTTTTGATACTTGATGCAGCGATCGTGCCCGGCACGAGCTGTTGTGCAATCGGGGCGCTATGCGACGGATCAGCTTTCTCCACCCGCGCCGCATCGACATAAAAGTCGGCTAGCGAATTGCTTGTTTCAACAAACAATCGGGCCTGTGACAGATCTCCCTGCCACCCGATCGTGATCGTGTCCACAATCTGTGTCCAGGCACTCGCCGAAACGGCATGCACATTTCCCAGCCAGCGCTCCTCACCCGAATCCTTAAGATTTATGGTCAATTTGCATTCGTCAGATCCAGATGCTGTGCGAATCGCTGCTGCAACGATGTATCGACCGGGGCCATAATACGTCAGTCCGGCACGAATAGTCTGCGACGGCCCGTGCCAGTTCTGCGTTCTGCCCGATACCTTGCACGCCAAAGACCCTGCGTTGCTGCTCACTGTCTGATTTTCTTGCGATACGTGCGCATCACCCAGGCCCGTCCAGAATGTTACGCCCAGCTCGAATGATGGGTTGAGCAGCAATTGCCGCACCGGCGTTCTCCCGAACTCGGGCAGTTCATCGAGTGTGATGGTGTAGTTGTGCGTATATATATGCCGCAATGTATCCTGCGGTATACCTTCGATCCATTGTGTATGCCAGGGAAAGAACCAGACATAATCAACTCCACGCTGCTGCACGAACTCGGGTGTTGGCAGGTCGGAATTATTCTCGGTCAGAGCCACCGGTTTTTCGGATATCGAATCGATACGATGGAAGGATGCGGTATAGCTGCCGTTGTAGATGTCAACGCCGAGGATGTCGACATATGCATCCCCGGGGTAGTAGGATGCAACGTCATTGGTGGTATGTGCCGCCGACCACACCCAGATCAGATTGTTGAGCTGTTTGCTATGCGTAAAGTAATCATACATGAAAATCCACAGGCGCTTGAACTGATCGGCGCCATCCTTGCCCCACCAGAACCAGGCTCCGGTCATTTCGTGCCAGGGACGCCATAACACGGGCACATCGGCGTCCTGCATAAGCGCAAGGAAGCCGGCGGCACTGTCGAGTTTGTGCACAAACGATTCGTATTCCGTGGTTCCCGGTGTCAGGACGTCGTCGATGCTGACCTGCTGCTTCGAATTAGCGTACGTGTCTGCAAGCGGCGGGGCGCCCATGTGCCAGTCGATGGTGATGAGTTGATTAAAATAGCGCCGGCGATTGATTTTGTCGGCTACGCGGGTTTCGCCGTATTCGATAAGTCCATTCATATCCTCGCCGTGAATAGCCGGGCGCTTGCCGGTTGTATTATAAATGTAGGCTTCAGCCTCACCGAATGCGGAAAACGATTGTTCGCGCTGACCCGAAATCCAGCCGGTCCCCTCGAGGGACTGGATATAGGCAAGTACGGCCCGGGCCTCGGTGCTCATGGCGGAATTTGCCGGCTTCTGCGCCAGGGCTGCGCCGAAAAATGCTGCTGTGATTACTATTACTATTGCCCGCATTGCTGGTGATCTCCCGGTCTACCTGTGATGAAAGATTATGCCTAAGAAAATAGCTTAAATGCCCTGCGGTTTGAAAATGTGCTTCCTGCGGATACCGGGAGCAATGGTGAGATTGAAATGAAAACTGGCATTGATTGATTGCGTATTCCGATCCGCCCAGATCGAAATAGAATCGACAATCCGAGCCCCGACGTGAGGGAGGGGGCTCGGGTTTAATTTCGCAATCCAGCGTTTGGCAATCGGGGATACCCGGGCGGATTTTAGTTCGCAAATTCTGCACAAAAAAGGCCAGTTATCCCAATTTAGTGAATTTTCGCGCATTTCGTGGGCGCGAGAGCCTAACAATTTGATTATATTACCTGATATCAGTAAGGGGATACCTCAAGCTCGCAATACAACAGCCTGAATTGCCTGTTTATCCAGTGAAAGCGGGGTAGTCATGCCATTTCTGACGGCGCACGCATGTGGAGCGCATTCTCTCGTAGCACGTGTTTTATCGATTAAATACTCCATCCTGTTCTCCCTGACATCCGGATTAGTCTCAATAGCTTCGGCGAATGTGACGCACCGGGTTGCGCAAGCGTATGAGGATTCGGTGCGCATTGCCGTGATTTACATCGACCGTTCCAGCGAATGCATTCTGAACCCGCCCCAAAATGACGCCGATTTTGTAATCGATGCTCTCGATTCGTCGCGCATTCCCAACCTGAAAGTTATCAAAGCCACCACCGATCCAATTGACAACACCCGCCGCATATCCGAATTGCTGCGTACGCTGTGGGGTGACGGCACATTGCCGCATGCCGTCGTCTATTGCAACGGCGGTGAAGAAGATGCGTATTACGTCAACCGGGGATGCTGGTGGGCATTGGAGAATGGAGCCGGATTCGTCAATATCGGCAGTGCATCGGATATGATGCGGAGGCTGTACGATCTGGAAATTCCCGAATGGTGGCGCTATCGAACCAACGAATTTGACTGGCAGTGGGAATGGGGCAGGTGGTTGTGGCAACCGCAGGACTCACTCTACATCGTGCTCCAGACCGGCCGGGATGATTTCGCCAATGGATCCGTTTATCCGGGGCTCAACGGCATCGTCAAAAATGCCGCGGGAGTTGTTGCTGCTGATATCGGCCATCCGTATATGCTATTCAAGAATATCGGCGGCACGGGCAGATGCAAGGCGGACGGTGACGTCTACATCCTCGACAGCGCAGTGACGCCCAAGCTGCGATTCATGGGATATCACCATGCCTATAATGCCAATAAAGACAGTTCGTTCGAAAAAAACGGCACTCAATATCACCGTCCGCCCGGCCATTATGGTGAGGTTGACGAGCATATTGCCGTGACTGTCTTTCGCGATTCGATCGAGACGTATTTCTGCAAAAGCGACACCAACTGCCGTAGCGATTACAACCTGCGGGGCGACATGTACGAGCGCAGGGCTGTTTCCCTGGCCTTTCAACCGTCGACTATCGAAAATGAAAAAGCGGCACAGCAGATTGTGTATGATGCGGTGATGTACGCATCGCTCAAGCACCTGACCGAACAGGTTCCGTATGTGTCCGTGCGCACCCGGATAGAGCGCAAAATCGATGCGCACCTGACGATTGCGCCTCAGAACGGGATACTTATTTTGGGAACCGACGTTGAAACTCGATTCGGGATGAAACTCTTGACCATGCAGGGGCGTGTTGTGCTAAGCAGTAACATGGCGCAAGCTTCGCAAGCAGTTCTGGACGTCTCGATGCTCCCGCCGGGCATGTACCTGCTCGACATAACCGGAGCCGATCTGAGCCGGGCCATTTGTATTCAACCATAAGCGCATTTGATCATCCTAGAGAAGGACCTCACAAAATGGTTTCAATCAATTCCGCAACTACCCTGAAATTCTTGCTGTTGGTGTTTTTATCCGCCGCGCTGTGTTTCTCTGCCGACTACTATGTCGCGCCAACCGGTGACGATGCTGCCGATGGTTCCAAAAGTAAACCTTTCCGCACGATCCAGCATGCCGCTGATATCATGCAGCCGGGTGATGTCTGCATCATCAGGGAGGGAATTTACTACGAAAAAGTTTCTCCCGCCGCATCAGGTTCATTCGGCCGGCGCATCATCTTCGAGGCTTGGCCCGGCGAAAAAGTGCTCATTTCAGCCGCTGATACCGTCACCGGCTGGACCAAACACGAGGGGCACATCTACAATGCTGCGATGAACTGGGATCTCGGCAAGGGCAATAATCAGATTTACGTCAATGGGGAAGCCATGATTGATGCGCGCTGGCCCAGTATGCAATGGGACGAGTACCCACCCGGTGGCACGCGGACATTCGAAGATGCCAAAGAATATGTCGAGGAAGACTGGTTCAACGATCAGCAGCGTCATAACCACGTCGTTCCGGTCGGAAACTGGCGAAATTTACCCACCAACAGCCTGCTCCGGCCGATTACGCGCAGCATCTATCACTTTGACATCAAAGACAAGGGCTGGCCGCAAACGGACAACGAATGCCACATACGCCTGCAAAAATATAACAATCTGCTCTACGGCAAACCCGACGATCACTGGAAAGGCGCCTGGTTGTGGGGGGCCGGCTGGTGGTGGGGGTTTAGCGGCGAAATTACGCACTCAGAAGACAGTGACGATCCCGTCGCTACCCACAATGGAGAATGGCCCACGATTCTTTACGTAAATTCCGACCGCATGCGCTGGGCAGGTTCGGCGGTTTTTATGGGCAAGCTGGACTTTCTCAACTTCGAACGCGAGTGGGCACTGGAAGATAATCAGCTTTACCTCAGACCTCCCGACAACAAAAACCCCAACGACTTAACAGTCATGGCCAAGCGTCGTTATTTGGGATTTGATCTGACCGGGCGCAATCATATTACCATCAAAGGGGTGCACTTTCTGGGCGGATCGATCCTGCTGGATTCGGCGAACAATTGCATCATCGAAGACTGTCATTTTAAATATGTGAGCCACTACTGGATATTTAAATTTGCCGGTGGCGGCGCGCGTGGCGCCGGTGATGATGCCGAAGTCAAAGCCGGACGGCGGGGATTTTATATTTCGGGTGATGACAATCTTTTTACAGGGTGCTCGATCGATCACAGTGCCGGCGCCGGTTTTATCATCTGGGGCGCACGCAATACCCGCATCCACAACTGTCACATCACCGACATCGACTATGTGAATACCTATGCCGCTACATTTCACGTCAAGGAATCGCAGGGCACCGAAGTCACCAACTGCACTGCCGAACGCTGCGGACGTTCGCATGTGGGGGCGGTCGATACAAAATTTCTCTATTGCAAATTTTATGACGCCATGCAGCTCAGCGGTGACGGCGGATTGATCTACACGTTCGGCAATCGAAATGTGGGGGTGGAGTTTGGGTATTGCTGGTTGAAGGGCTGCTATGGTGAGCCATCAGCATACGCATATTACGATGCCGGTGGTTATGGGGGAATCTGGCATCACAATGTCGCATTTGATTTTGATTATGCCCGCGGCAAGTTCGTTCCGGGGTTCTGGTACGGCGAATTCTATAACAATACCTTCGTCGCCGATATCAAAGCCAGGAGCGTCTCATTTGCCGACCGATGGCAGGAAGGCAATGGGCGCATGCGCTTCAACAACCTGGTCGTCTCCAACAACAAGCATCGCCAGAAGCCGTATGTCGATTATAAGTTCGTTGATTCGGCCGACGGCGACTTCCGATTGCAGGCACAGTCTCCGGCTGTTGATGCGGGAGTGGTGGTGCCCGGCGTGACCGACGGCTATAAAGGAAGTGCTCCCGACCTGGGTGCATACGAATACGGCGGCGACGCCTGGGTTCCGGGGCATACATTTGGCGACCCGCCCGATATTTCGTCGCTGTTTACCGGCGGGGTAAGCGCCGCAGGCGCACCGGAGCCCGAATTTCACCCCCGGGCAAAGATGACACAGGCACGTTTGATCGGCGGGTTGTTGCACATGCGCATAAGCCGTCCGGCAACCGGGATGATTCGCCTGTTTGGAGCGAATGGTGCACTAATCCGGCAGCAGAGTTTTCGGATGAGGGATGCGATTGCCATGCGAATGGATGGGATATCGAGCGGGGTTTATCTGGTTCGTGTAATGGTTGATGGTGTTGCCATAAATCGCAATTTGACAATAGTTTCGGGTGGTGCGGACTGAGTGGGGATCAAACCGAAATTGTTTCCGTATTCGACCCGCCCGACCAAATTCGAAACCAAATCCGAACCCCAACCGTGAAAAAGGGCCTACATTTTCCACGGTCGGGGCTCGGATTTAATTTTGTTATCCAGTATGTGACAATCGGGGATAACCGGGCGGAATTAAACTCGCAATCCGGCGCTTGCCAATCGGGAGTAACCTGGCTAGGATTAAACGCCTTGCGTTTGCGGCGCCTATTGTGCTATTTTGGAGTAGGCAAGGATATTGTGAGTACGTGAATCGGGCGGGGCATCAATCGATACAATTTCAGTTTGCCAGCTAATTTTTCGGATTGGCATCAGGTAGATGCCGGTTCATTCGCAACCATTTCATTTTACCAAAGGAGGTATGCTATGCAACAGGTAACTCGTTCGGCCGGTGTGCTAGTTTCCGCTGCAATTGTGTTTTTGCTGATTTGCGGATGCGCCAAGGCGCCCGACAAACAAATATCCGATGCAAAGACAGCATTGCAGGCAGCAGAGCAGCTCGAAGCCGATAATTATATGCCTGAACAATATGCCAAAGCTGCGGATGCGATCGATTCGGCACAGGCGGAAATCGAAAATCAAAGCAAGGCCTTTCCCTTGACGCGCAAATATACGCAAGCCGAGCGCTATCTGGATGTCGCATTATCATTGACTGATAAGATGAAGTCCGGCGTCGCTGATGCAAAAGAGGCAATGAAGACCGATGTCGAAGCGGGTATAACAGCAGTAAAGGAGCAACTCGAAGCGACGCGCGCCGAAGTCAAAAAAGCGCCTCGCTCAAAGGTAAAGGATTCCCTTGACGAGATTAACGGGCAACTCGATGCCGCTCAAGGTGCACTCGAGCAGGCCGAAACGAGCATCGGTGAAGGCAATTATTACGACGCCGACAAGAAAATCGGCAAGGCGAAAAAATCGCTGAAGAAGGTTTCCGACATGCTCAGCACCGGCGGAGCGGCGGGATTGATGTAAGCGCTTTTTGCCCGCCGAATCGAAGGATTATAGTTACGATACTCGAAGATGCGCCCTTACTCGATCGGAGCAGGGGCGCATGTCGTATCGCTTCGAAGCTGTGCTGATCCAGTCTAATGAACCACAGGCTTGCGACAACCGGAGAAACCGGGATACCCCTCAGGCATTCACTTCATCACCACACGAGCCCAGCTCCTTGAGATTTCCCCGATGGATGGCCTTTGGGCACATCGCAGGATTTGAGAATGTGGTCATTGAATTTGGGCATGACCATGCGGGGTGTGAAATTTTTTTGCGGTGGTTTGGGGAAGGAGCCTTCCTGACGGGCTGTGCGCTGTTGGGATTTGGGGAATCAAATCAGATACGGGTGAACGGTACGGGCAAAAAATTCCTCTCGAATGCAAATTCTGCATCCGACACCTTCGGGCTGACTACCGAATACAGGTCTCTACCTGAATCGCAGGTGATCGTCACAATTATCACTATATCAAGAATATATAGACCAGTCTGACCATCGTCGTCTGGCCTCTGACTTCTGGTCCTGCTCTCTGGCACATAAACTGCTATTCCAAACATACATAATGAATCGCATCACTCACATCACCGGGGAAGCAGCATGATTCAGGGAATTTATCTGGCAACGCAGGGCATGACGACCTTGATGCAGAAACAGGATCAAATTGCCAATAATCTGGCCAATGTAAATACCACCGGCTACAAGCAGAGCCACCTCTTTGCGCAAACCTACAACAAATTCGTCAAAAACGATCAGCGCGAACCATTTGTGAACCGGCAGATCAAGGCCGACCAGGTCGCGGTCGACTATTCGGAAGGCTCGCTCAAGAAAACGGGCAATCCACTCGACTTTGCGATCAAAGGCAGCGGCTTTTATACGGTGATGACCCCGCACGGCATGGGTTTTTCCCGCAACGGCAACTTTGCCATGGACGCGCAAGGCTATCTCATCACCAAAGAGGGCTACAAAGTCATGAGCACCGAGGGATTCATCAACCTTGAACACAATAAAGACGTGCGCGTAACTTCGGACGGCTATGTCATGCAGGGAGATGAGCGCAAAGCGCGGCTGCGTATTACCGATTTTCGCAAACCATACCGGCTGCTGCGGCAGGGCAACAGCATCTATCGCCCGCAAATGCCCGATAATCCCGCCATTGCATCACCCGGATTTGCCGTCAAGCAGGGCTATCTCGAATCGTCGAATGTCAACCTTATTCGCAATATGACCGAAATGATTGCCGCGTTCCGCAACTTCGAGGCCGACCAGAAGGCGCTGCACGCACAGAATGAAACGCTCGATAAGGCCGTCAACCAGGTCGGGCGACTCAGTTAATCCATAAATTAAGGGAGCACTATGATTCGTTCGATGTACACCGCAGCAACAGGCATGGAAGCACAACAGTTGTACATGGATACGATATCCAACAATCTGGCCAATGTGAATACCACCGGTTTCAAGCGTCAGAAAATCGAATTTCAGGATCTCATGTACCAGATGCTGCGTGAGCCGGGCGTGCGTAATTTCGAGGGGTCGATGGCCTCATCGGGGATCGATGTCGGTATGGGCGTTAAAACTGGTGCAACGCAACGCATCTTCGAGACCGGATCGATGAATCAGACTACCAACAACATGGATCTGGCCATCGAAGGCGAAGGCCTTTTTCAGATTGTGATGCCCGATGGAAGCATTGCCTACACGCGTGACGGCTCTTTGAAGCGATCTGCAGATGGGACTGTAGTCACCTCGGCCGGATTTCCGCTGGCCGACCAGATTACGATTCCACCGGATGCAAGCGAATTCCTGGTTGCATCTGACGGCATGGTGACAGTGATGCTTCCCGGCGATAATGGTTCCACCGAGATCGGGCAGATCGATCTGGCCAAATTCGTCAATCCCGCGGGTTTAAAAGCAATTGGCGGCAATCTGTTCGTCGAAACGGAAGCATCCGGCATTCCAATCGTGGCCACACCCGGAACCGAAAACCTGGGTACGATCCGCGCGGGTTTTCTGGAAGCATCAAATGTACAGATTGTCGAGGAGATGGTCAATATGATCAGCGCGCAACGCGCCTTCGAAATCGTGTCGAAATCTATCCAGGCATCAGAAGATATGCTGCAGATAGCCAACAACCTCAAACGATAGAAGTAAGTGGCTGATTTTCCTTATGTTCTGCCACACACATCAGCACGGATTGAAAGCCGCGCTTTGTATTGCAGCCGCTTTGCCGGTAGTGGCTTACGGCGATGAGGCGCTCCTGCGCTTCAGGGCTGAGTCCAGCGTGTTGACCGGCGAAATACGGCTGGGTGATGTGTCCACGGTTTCACTTGGGGATGAGCATACAGCCGCTGCGATGAAGGAGGTTATTATTGGCGAATCTGCACCTCCGGGCTATTCCCGCTTCGTAACTCCTTCCGAAATTGTGCGCTACTATCTTGCCCCGCATTTTCCGGATGTATCATTCCGAATAGCCGATGATCGTCGCATCAGCGTCACAACTCTGGGTAAATCGATAAAAATCATTGATATCGAGCAAAATATACGCAGCTACATCACGCAGCAGCTCAAATGGGAGCGGGATAATTACACGGTCCGGATTGTTGCACGAAAAGGCACGGAAATCACGTGCTATGACGCTCCCTACTCGCTTGAAATCAGCGGCTTAACGTCAGGATATGCAAAGGGGTCGCTGCGTTTGACGGTGCACATCATGCAGAAAGAGAAAACCTTTCGGATGACGGTTCCGGTCAAAATCGAAGTCACGGCTCCTGTGGTGGTGGCAAAGCAGCCGATTCCGCGAGGGAGTGAGCTCTCCGAGCACAACACGGAACTCGCACATAGAGACGTAACGTATTGCAGCTATGTATGTTACAGCGGAATAGATCAGATATGCAATAAAATCGCCATCCGTTCCCTGAAGGCTGGCACGATCATTCACGAAAAGCACGTCAAAGCAAAACCGCTCATCGAGCGCGGCGAGATGGTGCGCATTCGGGTCAGAAAGGGACCGGTCTCGGTATCGGTAACCGGTACGGCAAAGGAAAACGGCCTCGCCGGTCAGCTCATCTGGGTGCAAAACAACAAATCCGGAAAGCTGCTGCAGGCTGAAGTTGTAACACGGGGCACAGTCCGACTGCCCATCAGCGAGGAGGCTATCTAATGTCGAATGTTGTAAGAATACTTTTAATTTTTACTTTATCAATAAGTTACGTAGTAAACGCTGCCGACGTCCACAGTCTGTATACCGATCATCGGGCAATGGGCGTGGATGATATCCTGACCGTGATCATTGTCGAAGAGGCTAAAGCCGGAAGCAAGAGTGGAACCAACACGTCAAAAAACAATGGATTTACGGTTAGTGGGCAGGGCGGAACGGGCGCGTTGGCGGCGCTACCGGCGTTTTCGGGAAGCGCAGGTTCGGGAGTGGAGTTTGATGGCAAGGGCGGCACCTCGCGCGAGGGCAGCCTCGTTGCAAAAATTTCCGCCCGCGTCATCACGGTGCATGACAACGGCAATCTGGTCATCGAAGGCAGCAAGATCGTCGAAATAAATAATGAAAAAGAAATAATCAAAATCAACGGCCTGGTGCGACCTGAGGATATTGAATCGAATAACATCATTTATTCCCATAACGTCGCAGACGCTGAGATATCCTATTCCGGCAAAGGCGTGGTTGATACCGGCAGACGGCCGGGACTGATCGCCCGGTTCCTGAACTGGATTTTTTAGGCAAAGGACATGCGCGCCGTTTATCAATCGATTGCACAACAGGACGGATGACATGAAGGCAGCCATTTTCTCACGCATTCTGGGATGGACACTGATCGTGCTCAACATCTCATTGACGCCGATTTATGCGCAGCAGCAGGTTCGGGTCAAGGATGTTGCCAAGGTGGACGGTCTGGAAGACTTGCAGCTATTCGGCTATGGACTGGTTGTGGGCCTTGCGGGAACCGGAGACCGGAATCAGACGATTTTCACGACGCAGACGATCATGAATATGCTCAAAAATATGGGCATC
Organism: Chitinivibrionales bacterium; assembly: GCA_014728295.1. Lineage (GTDB taxonomy): Bacteria > Fibrobacterota > Chitinivibrionia > Chitinivibrionales > WJKA01 > WJLW01. The sequence continues at coordinate 24,300 of WJLW01000096.1, forward strand.
GAGCTGCCGGAGAAGTACATGCGGGTGCGCAATGTGGCCGCGGTCATGATCACCGGAACGCTGTCACCGTTTAAAAAGCGGGGAACTCGCTTTGACGTTACCGTCTCATCGATGGGAGATGCATCCAGCCTAGAGGGGGGGACCCTCATATTGACACCATTGCAGGGGCCGGACGGCAATATCTACGCATCAGCGCAGGGGCCGCTGGCGACGGGCGGCTATGATGTACGCGATAAAGGATTGACACATATCAAGAAAAATCATGTACTTGTCGGGCGCATTCCCGACGGCGCAATCGTGCAGCAACAATACGAGCTTATCACGCTTGATCCTAAGGAGCTGTCGCTGTCGTTGCTGACGCCGGATTTCACCTCGGCTATGTCGATGGCCCGCGCGATCAATCAGGAGTTGGATACGCTGACGAAGAGTCCGGTTGCACGTGCGATAGACGCCGCCACCGTGGCAATTGATTATGCGGTGATTCAGCGGGACACGCTCAAGCACCGCTTGCATATAGTTGAATTCATATCGCGCATCGAGAATACCGAGTTTATCATTGCCAATCAGGCTAGGGTCGTGGTAAATGAGCGTACCGGAACTATTGTTGCCGGGGCTGATGTGCGCATTTCCGAGATTGCTGTAACGCATGGCGGTGTGAAAGTTGAAATAGTGAATAAACCCGAAGCCGTTCAGCCGATGCCGTTCAGCATTGGGCAGACCACGACGATACCGAATCCCGACCTGGTTGTTGAGGAAAAGGATGCAGAGCTTGTCGTGCTCAACGGCACTTCGACCGTCTCCGATCTGGCACAGGCGCTCAATTCACTTGGCGTAGCACCGCGTGATGTGATTTCGATTTTTCAGGCAATCAAGCAGGCGGGGGCATTGCACGCTGAACTCCTCATCATGTAGCGTGAAGCGCGGCGTATGATGCGACGGGGTTGTCCCCCGGCGATACAGTTCACCGATTTCTGTCAATACCAGACAAAAGGCCCCGGATGTGGCAAAATTAGGCCCTCCCTCACGGTCGGGGCTCGGATTGTGGGATCAATTTTGCATCGGGGTTTCGTATTAAATTAATAATTGCCAACCGGTTTCGCACCGGACCGAATCGCAAACGACAACCACCTGTTGACACATCTCCCAATCCCGGGTATAATTCGTACAATTCAGAATCGACGCCAAATTGCTAAAACTGAAAATCGACAATTGTGCCGGGGGATTTGCAAAAGGGGGCGTCGATTCTGAAACAAGCTCGTGCAATAATTGTTCATCACCCTTTTCACCATGCACCACAGGGGGTACTTCTGTGTTTAAGCGGTTTGCTTTTTTTGTAGCGGTTATGTGTGTGACGATTGCGCTTGCGGATGTCGGCGTATCGGTCAGTGGTGTGGTCAAAGACGCGTCGGGAAATGCCAGGCAGGGAGCATTCGTTGCATTGGTACACGGCGGTTTGTGGGATACCACGGATGTCAACGGCGCATTCAGCATCTCTGGAACCGTTCACATCCGTCATCTCATGCCCGAAGTAACGCAGTCACTTGCGGGAAAACCGTTTTTGAAAGGGCAAAATCTCTTCTTTTCGGTAGCATCAAAGCAACGGGTGCAGGTAGCTCTGTTTGATGTAATGGGGAAGCAGATCGCACGCATACTGGATCAGGGGCTTGGCCAGGGGATGTACTCAGTGGACCCGTTTGCGTACCTCGGCCGTCAGTTACCGGCAGCAATGTATGTGCTGAAAGTCAGGGTCGGGCAGCAAATGACGCCGCTTTCAATCCTGCATACGGGGCGGCACTATCTGACCAATTCGCCGATCGCGACATCCTCTGCTACCGAATACAATCTGGCAAAGACCGTTTCAACCGTCGTCGATTCTTTGGAAGTATCCTCATGTGGACATCTGGTCAACCGGGTGGCGCTATCATCGTATACGGTTTCGGGACTGAACATTGTGCTCAGCGACACGACCGTCGGTCTGGGCGATAATGCAACTGTTGATTCATTGTTTGAGGAGTTGCTCGAGATGATCGCCGGCCTTGACAGTGTAGATTCGGCGGATGAAGTCAAATCAAAGGATTTTGCCTCGATCCGGGATGGATTCCAGGAGGTGCTTGACACGCAGAATCCGTTTATTCTCAAGGCCAACCTGGGACAGATCGTTGCATCGCTGTTTGCCTTGAATACCAGCGATAAAATCTGGAAGCTGGTCGATTCGCTGGATGCCTATATTGAAGCGATGGAAGATGACGATCCGGCAACCTCTCCCGCTATGACTCCGACGCCGTCACCTGCAGCTGAAGGTATGATGAAAAAGACGCTTGCCAATCACGGAGTCATGGGTTTGGGCAAAGCCATGGCGGTGAAAACGCCGCAGATCGTGATGGCCCAGACGCAGCAGCAGGATCCGACCTTTCCGAAATTTATTACCGTGTCGTACATACAGGACGTGATTGAAACCGAGTTCATGCCGGTACTCAATTCGGCCGTGCTCTCCACCAAGCGCATGGAAGCCTGCGACGGCATCTCCCTGCTGCTTGACATCGAGGAAGATACGTTCGAAATCGATAAAGGTGAGATCTTTGCTTTCGATGCGGGTTTACATTTACTCAGAGCGTACCTGGGAATGTACCTGCTTTACAATGGAGATATGTACGCACCGAATACAAGCAATAATAGCTGGATCGATACCATGGCGCAAAACGATCAGGATGACAAAACGATCATTACTCTCAAAGGGGATACCCTGGTAAAGACCGGCTACGAAGAAACCTATACCGACCTGTTCATGGCGCGCACAATCAAGTATAACATGCAAAGCAATCAAAATTTCATGACCATCCGCAAGAACGGACATGCGGCAGTCAAGCAGGACCTGCTGGCAGTTCCCCTGCTGCTTAAAGCGGGAATTGCGCATGTCCGGGCCGAAAGCGGCGATCAGACATACGATATAATCAAGATCGCCGACATCACCGACGCCGATTCCGGACTGATTGATTTCACGCAGGATTTGAAAGACGAGGGGATTTCCGATTCACTTGCCGAGAAATTCCAATCACCCGAAGCGATCGCCGATTTTGTGACACAGCTTCTCAGCGGTCCGTACAGGTTCCAGGAAACAGTGGACAGTGTAGATATCGACATTACCGTTGATCTTTCGGCATTCTTTGACGATCCGGTCGAAGATTTGCGCAGCATTATGCCCAAATACACCTGGCTTCCCGAATCCATGTGGGTCCACACCCAAATCGACACCTACCAGATGGGCTCCGTCTCCTATAACAGCTTTTATTTCTACCAAGGCGACAGTGTGGCAATTGATTCTGCAGCTCACATCGATTCGATCGTTTCGAGTACTGGTGGCAGCAAAGTGTGCTATCTGAAGCCAAACACCCTGTCCTACGAACTGTATCTGGACTCGCTCGTGGACATTTTGCCAATCAAGCTCGTTGACAGCCTGGGTACTGCCATGGAATGGGAAACGGTCGACAGCTTGATAGAGGCTGAGGCTTTTCTGCCGTATTTTGATGATTATACTTTTAACGGAATCTTTCCGGACATGACTCGCCAGAAGTGGTTTGATCTGATTTACCAGTAAGAATCATTCGTCGCATCTCAAGGTGAGGGTGCGGCGGTATAGAGAGGCCTTTAACCATAAACCGGCCGGAGTGCCCTGCGCTCCGGCTTTTTTATATGGAGATCGGTATGCCTGCACCGTATAATTGAAGAAGCACCAGATCGGAACCATGCCGCGCATTATGTTACATAAATTAAGATTAATCCACCTGTTCGCCGCTACCGGTGCAGTTTTGCAACTGCTTACAGCCAAGGTAGTACTGCTGCCGAGTGGCAGTTTCGCATCTGAAAATCTGCCTTCATCACTCGTTGAAATATTTCTGCCCGCAATGCCGGCTATTCAGTTTCCAGACACATCCGACAACCGGTTGAATGAGGGATACCGTATTTCGGGCTCCACATCATTCGACTATTTCAACCTGATTCACCAAAAGAAATTCGACCGGCAGCGAAATGGCAGAACACTATACGAAGCACGGGCTGCAACGCCGCTCGTATCACCGCTGATGAACTCCTATCGAGCCGTTGTAGAGAATCATCGCTGGGGGATTATGCCGCACTGGAGCAACCGGCGCTTCGCTATCTCCTGGTTTGATCAAAATGAGGACTATGTCGTCGACAGCAGATTCGAAAAAAGCTCTCTCACGATATCAACATGGCTATCAACACCTTATACATACACTCTGGTGGCATTGGGATATGCATATCGGGGTGGATTTGATACAATTTCGAATAAAAGTGAGCCGGCATTTCCGGTAAATACCGTTGGCCGAAATCTGCAGAATCCATTGGTCGAATGTCAATTTTTCCAGAACGTTTCTCTCAAACGGTTCTGTTTAAACCTTAAATTGGGCAAGGCTGTTTCGCACTCTTCAATTACCCGGATCACGAATCGTAGCAATAGCTCGTATGTCAACTTTCCCATAGTGCTGCTTAATTTTGAAAAAAAACTAAAATTGGGCTATTATGCAAAATTTGGCCATTTTTCAATCGATGGAAAACTGTTTTCGCTGATATCGGACACATCGTTCACAACACAAAAATCGCTGGCAAGCTATGTGGAAATGGACGGTTTTTCGCTGGCATTTTCAGGGTCGGGGAGGGGCTTATCAGTTAATCCGCAGGGTGCTTTTACGATTGGTCGCGCTAATCTCAGCGCACGCGGTCTGGATGGCCCAACTCGATATTTCTGGCTCGATTCCAACAATGTTTATCAATTCAAGTATAATATTGGCGTAGCGCTGCAAAACAATCGGCTGACAATCGGTCATGCAGCCGAATGGGCCTCTTTGCGCAGCAGGGATCATGGCAGATTCGACCCCTATCCCTTCTCATCGTTTCTGATTTTGCGCCCCAACAAGTATCGACTGGACAGCCTGATGTTTGCATACCGCGCTGTGGGAGGCTATCTCGACTATCGCTTTACCGTAGCGCAAAAACATTGCTTTTCACTTTACTTAAGCGTATACGACATTAGCCTGCGAGGCGCTCTGGGCACGAGAGAATGGGATTTTGCGATTCCGTTTATTCCAATACTCAAGAATCCGCAGCAATACGATATTGTCAACAAAGAAGCGCTTCTTTTTAGGCCCGGAATCGGCTATCGCTATTGCGTAGCATCTTTTGCGGCCGGGATTAATCTCGATCAACTGGCGCCGATCGACAAGCGCAATTTTAAGCGATCTTCTTCATCGTCGGGATCCTCCGGCAGCAGGATTAAAACAACTCTTACCGGTGGCACCAGAATTAGATGCGATTTTTCGGTCATGTATTGAGGTGATACCAGCAAGGGCTTGTAAATGCTTGAGTTGTGCTGTTATCAGCGCGCTTGCAGCGGATTTCTGCGCGCAGATAGCTCTTCGGATCACTTTTCCGCAGCTCAATTCTTTCCGAAATGAACCATGTTTGGGGTGTATAGGTAAGTTTGCGATGCACGCGTTCGCTGTGCGCGGCACACGAGCCGGCGATTATGCGAATTTCATCGATTGAACCAAATTCGTAAGTGCTTTCTGCTATTACAAATACGGCATTATCCGGCAAAATGGATGCTTTATTGGATATCAGCGTATCGTGTACATTTTCAGAACCGGCTATCGTAATAAAGGGCCCCCCGGTGGCAAACGTTCGCCCCTGCCGTATCAGGTCGGTGACTTCTTGCTGATTTGTTGCATTTCCGTAAATACCAGTGCGATAGGATCCAAAGAAGAATTTGCTGTGTTCCTCGATTTTCACAAAGGGCACGCCAATCAGCCGAAAGCGGTTAAAATCGCCATGCGAATCATTTCCGGCAACAAGGGGGAGGGGATGACCATTGCGCAATTCGTTTGTCCACAAACCTTTAGCTCTCTGCCAGCCGCACGCAAATCCACTGTTGACCGCCTGAAATCCATCGAGGTTCTGGTGAGAATCGGCCACTTCCCACATGCCGCGATGCAGGAATATTTGCTGCATGATGCTACATTTCGAGCCGGGATGCGCCGCAAATGCCAGCCCATTTTGTGCCTGGACAGCTTCAATCGCTTCGCCGATCGTGAGTTGCTTTTTGAATGCGGTGTTCGGTCTGGCTCCATCGCGGGTACCGGGAACATATTCAGTAAGCCCGATACCCAGCATGTGTACGACTTTTCCTCTCGAATTCAGGCAGGATATCTCTTCACCAGGCAGTACTATCGATTGAAATTTGTTGCAAGTGCCTGAAAATTCTTCCTGGAATGAAATCCATCGACTTTGGGTCGCATCCTGGCGCAAATAATTTCGCAGGTCACAAGCCAAATCATACGAATGGTCGGTAACGGCAACAAAGTCAAGACCATACGCCTTGGCCACCAGGTCTATGACTCGAATAGGGGGGCCGAATTCTACATGGCTCTGCGAATAGTGCGAATGCAAATGCATATCGCCATAGATGCAATGCGTTGAGCCGGGAAAATCCTCCTTTGCGATGTGACACAGGAGGGAATTTTTCGATGATCCAGGCAAATTATCGTTGAATACCGTCCGAAAATGTCCGCGTTTCGTTCGATATTCAGCTTTAGCGTTAATGAACATGTCGGTACCGATGAACTTATCCCGCTGAATTAAAAAAAGATACGATGCGCTTTGCCAATGCAGAGCGTGTCCGAGCAGATAAGTAGCTGGATTATCGATAATTATGTGGCTTTTCTGAGTAGATTCGAGGCAGTGTAGCGTTATTTCGACCGAGGTCAACTCAACCGGAAAGCGATAGATATCATTGAGCACGAGGTATACGGGCAAATCTCTGCCGGGGGCAATTCGTCGCGGTGCGTCAAAAATGACTTCCGGTTCACGGCGAAAAAGCAGGCTTGGCTGTCCGGGGAAGAATCTGAAATGAGTTTCAGCGTATAAGGCAAAGCAGGGAAGGAGGAGATTCATGAAATATTTAGCCGGGGCAGGATGCAGTAATTGTGTGCATGGCAGATTGTAATATAGTTTATGATATGCAGAAAGCCTTTAATTGATTCATTTTGACCGGTTGAGACAATAAACATGAGCATTTTCAACATCATTGATTTCGGGGCAGAGGGCAACGGGAAGCGAAATGCCACGGCAGCACTGCAGAAGGCCATTGATGTGTGTGCATTATCGGGAGGTGGCTGTGTCTATGTTCCGCAGGGTACCTATAGCACCGGTATGCTGACACTCAAATCGCATATCAATTTGCACCTCGAAGCGGGTGCAGTGATTAAAGGCAGCGACGATGCTGACGCATATCCGGTCCTGGGACCCACACCATTCAACAATGCGCCCGGACAAATACAGGTACTGCTTTACGCGTGCGATGCTGAAGACATCGTCGTCAGCGGGCAGGGCGTCATTGACGGCGGTGGCTACGCTGATTTGTGGGGCCCCGATTCGCACAAGGAAACTTTTCGTCCGGCACTGGTGCTCTTCAAGGATTGCCTGCGTGTCAAGTTCCAGGATGTCAACTTAGCGTATTCGCGGTACTGGACGTTGCATCTCCAGCGTTGCCGCGATGTGGAGATTCGCGGCGTGTCAATCAACGCCAATCAGAATCGCATCAACACCGACGGCATCGACCCCGACGGGTGCACCAATGTGCAGATCAGTGATTGCAACATAACCACCGGCGATGACTGCATCGTACTCAAGAGCACGCAAGGTGATGTCTGCGAAAATATAACGGTTTCCAATTGCATTCTGAGCTCAAAATGCGCAGCCTTCAAGATTGGCACCGAAACGATCGGGCCGATTCGCAATGTGACAGTACACAATTGCATTGTGCGGGAGAGCAGTCACGGCCTTATGGTTTATTCAAAAGACGGGGGAGAGATCGAGAACTGCATTGTGGCCGATTGCGTATTTGACGTTCGAGAGCATTTCCCGCTCATGCTTGATATAACCCCGCGCTTTCACCATGAATCCACCCCCGGCCCCGTGCGTGCATTTCAATTCAACAATCTCATCTTTGCCGGTCCCGGTCGCGCTCTGCTGCAGGGAACGGATGCATGTGCCCTGGACGATATATCGCTGAAGTCAATTGTCTGGAATGTCAAAGGCGAATCAGCCGATTTCACCGCGTGTACCAAGCCTCTCGGCAGTGCGCGATCGGAGCCCGATCCCCGTGCGCCCAACCTGACTACCCGTCAGGCGCAGTTCATAGTGTCGCATGTCAATGGTTTGACACTTGATGATATAATCGTACGAGCCCGCAATGAAGATCAAATGCTTGACAGAGGGGTATTTTACCTTGACAATATCACCAAAGGTATGGTAAAGCATTTTCGCTGTGATAAATTGAGGGAGTCAATTAATCCGGTGGCGATGCATCAATGCCGGAATGTAAAGCTGTAGGTAGTCAATTTAATTCACCTCAAGCCTGTCGCGTTCGCTGAAATTGAAATTCATGGCGGGCATTTTCTCCAGCGTATCCACTTTCGCTTTGATGCGAATGATCGAATCGAGATTGTCCTGCAACACATCAACCAGTCCGGGGTCAAAAGCCTTCTCGCTCTGCCCCTGAATAATGTCACTGGCGACATCGACCGGATAGGGCTCTTTATGCGGACGCTTTGAGGTAAGTGCATCGAAATTGTCCATGAGATGCACGATGCGCGCCGAAATAGGGATATGCTTGCGTTTCAGACCGACGGGGTATCCGCTGCCGTCCCAGCGCTCGTGGTGATACAAAGCTATTTCGCGGGCGCGTTTGATCATTTCGCTTTTCTGATTGGCCAACATGTTGCCGCCCATGATCGTATGCAAACGCATTACCGAGAACTCCTCGTCATTGAGCTTACCCGGTTTCATCAGTATTTTTTCGGGAATCCCCGCTTTGCCTACATCGTGCAGTTGCGAAGCGAATTCAAGCTCCTGCATGTCGTCGTCGGAAAGGCCGATTTTGGAAGCAAGAAGAGCGCTGTATTTGCTCAGACGCAGCAGATGCGACTCGATACTCTGATCGCGGTATTCACAGGCAGCTACAAGTTTATGCAGCGTGCTGTTGTAGGTTTCAAGTGAACCGATCTGCTTTTTCTGCAATACGTCGACCTGTGAACGCAGATACGTAATCGAGCGTTTCAGATGCCGATTTTCTGCTGCCAGTCGATTGATATGCTCGCTAATTTGCAGGTTGCCGTCGGATTCGTGCGCATTTTGATTCGTTTGGGGGGGCGCCATATCTCACCTGTCCTTCATTTTTGTTTAGCACATAACACCTTGCGCATTAGCTCCAAGTAATTGATTTCGTGTAGCTTACCGAGCATGTTTGAGCGCTTAAACTATATGCTGAGTTGACATACTCACTTCTCTATCAATTACGATTCAATTTTACTATTGTTGAGTGCACGTATTCAAGCAAAAAATGCAAATCTTTGCGCAGCTATTTGCAGAGTTTCGCCAGCGCGGCAGAAAGAGTGGCTTTCACACCGGCGCGAATGGTATCGGGCTCGAAAACGCATGGTCCAGCGAGCAGTAATTATATTTTATTCACAAATTTTCACGCCGCAATTACACTAGAGCACATTGGGAGATTCTCAATATGATGCATGCATCGAGAATTAATTCATTTCTCATCGAAAATGGTATTCGAATTAAGGACAATCCGGCAATTTCACCCGATCTTACACTGGATTTTAAGGACGTTATCGCCAGGCTGGATGCCCACAAAACGTTGCTGAGCGGACTCACACCGCAAAACGCCGAAGCGCTGGCATCCCAGCTTTCTGCGATCATTCTCTGGCCGAAATCTTGTTTTGCAATAAACACATGCAGCTATTTTGTCGTTGAAAATCCCGAATCCGGGGACCATGCGCTGATTTCGACAGGGGAGCCGCACGCCGGCTTCGAAGCAACCGAGGCTATTGACAATGATGTCTATGCAATACCTCTGCTATGGCACAATTGCATAAATCTCAAAAATGCCGTTCAGGAGTTCGACCCGAAAAGCACCATCTTTCCTACTGCCGAGGGCACGCTGCAGAGAAGCAGTCTGGGAATCGGGGCACGCTTTACCACCCTGCATTGGCCGGCAGTTGCCTGGGCCATGAAATCGCTGCACCTTTCGCTTACCGCAAATCAAAATTCTATTCCGCGTGAACTTGTGTACGATATCGATGCTATGATGGAGAACAGGCTCAGCGAAGTTCCCTTTCCCTTTATCGGCGCTGCGGTACCGGAAGGGCATCAGGGACAGAGCGTGCAGGGGATGAGTCACCAGGCAATTATCACCTATCTGAAATATGGGTTTCATAAAAACGGAATTGTCTGGGGCTTTAATGCCGACCATCAGCCAATCGGCGGAAGATTTGATGCTGTCGAGTCGCAACTGGTAGCCGGCAGCCTGTTTGCTTCGTATATTACCTATGATCTCAGTCCGGAGCTTGCCAATACTTCGCTGCTTTCCAGTGAGGATGAGGTTGAGAAGGCATTTGCCGCGCTCGAACAAAGCGGCTTGTACGAAGAAATCGTTGCGAGCCTGAAAAAGCGCGGTCTGTCTATCGACAACTTCACGCTTAAGCGTCTTGTTGTATACCTGATGCCGGCAATGCAAAAGATGGTGAAACGTGATGAAAAATACCACTCAATTCGCCGTGAACAATTTGCAACCGAGACAGGCAGGAAATTTTTTAAGGAATTGTCAATAGACGAGTTACCAGGTGAAACCGAAAGTAATACATTAGCTGTCAGCCTGGCCTTGAGTGAAGCTCTGGGAGTTCATTTCAATTATGTCGCTCCAAATATCGGCTTTACCAAGAACTTTCCCTATGGTGACAATGACGAATTAAAGCGGAAAGTTGCTGAACTCTATAAAATCGCATCCTGCTTTGATGTTTCATTCGGATTTCATTCCGGCAGCGGTAAATCTGCAAAAAATTACCGGATTCTGGGCGAAGTGACCGGCGGAAATTTGGAGATTAAAACCTCTGGACGCTATACCTATGAAATGGGAAAGGCGCTGAGCCAGTCATCTGCCGACCGGGAACTCTGGCTTGACTGGTACAATTTCACCAAGGAGCTGGCGCAAATCGGTGCATTTGCCGAGAATGAAGTACAGCGGAAGTTTGCGCGTCAATTCATCGATTATTCGCTCGAAAAAGAAGGCAAAAGTACGGATGTGTATACATCTCAGGATGAGCTGAAATCAGCATTAGATGCTTTGCCGCCATCACCGGATCACCTGTTCTGGTTTGAGTACAATTTTCTCTATGTGCTTGCCGCCGATGGTTCGGTTGACAGGCTTGGTGATCATTCCGCTGCCGGGTACGCGCAACGCCGGCGCTTTTACCGTATCAGCGATGAAGCCAAATTGCGTTATTCCAAATATGTTGCCGGATATATTCTTTTTCTAGTCGAAGCCACCGGCCTCGGGGATGCAGAAAGAGTGCTCCGGGCAAAGAAACGACTCGATGACATCGGATCGTATGATGATCTGGTTGCTGAAATCGGTGGCTAAACTAAGAGAAGGGTTAACCGTGCTATGAGAAGCAATGCAGCAGCAAAGTTTACATAATATATATTATGCGACATTTATGTTGCTCTCTTTTACACAAAATCGCTTAGTTAAGCGCTATTGCCTCCCGGTATGGCATCGATAAAACTGCGAACTTAAAGCGGCTCACCTGTTGGATTTCGATTCATATTTTGTCATGCATTTCATTGCCGGTGCCATTTTCCAGCGGAAGAATTCCCAACCCGACGCGAGCTGCGCCAACCCGTGCGTCGGCGGCATGCAATGCCGGAAATAAGTTGATCCCAAAACTGATTTCTACTTTGTGCATAGCTGCTTGGCGGTAGTGGTAAACCGATATAGAATTCGGGACTATTCAACCAAAAAGTAGCGCAAATCAGCCGGGAAATTCGCTATAATATGTAAAATAAACTAAATTTATTCACTAACTATTAGTTCGTCAAAACGCCAATTCGGGGAAGCAATCATGGCAGGAAGTTTGAAACGCAGCAGTCAATTGGTTTTGCGTGAAGACCTGCAGGTGATGCATAAGTTGAGCATCCTTCAGCAAGCCGACACAGGCAAGTCGATAACCGGAATTTGCCGACAAAACCATATCGATCGCAAAACATTCTACCTCTGGAAGGAACGCTACCAGGCCGAGGGGCTTGCAGGTCTGAAACGTGCCGCATCCACGCATAAAGACACTACCCCGCCCGAAGTTATAGAAAAGGTGCTTGGCATATCCGATGCGCATATTTCGTGGGGATGCGGCAAAATTGCGAATTTTCTGAAGCAAAATGGTATCGAAATCAGTTCTCCCACCGTGCAGAAAATTCTCATACGCAACAATCGAGCATCTCTTGAGGAACGCAAGAAACGCTTTCAGGATTCTGATGTGACCGGTGCGCTATCGCTGCTCGAGCCCGGAGAAGTCAACAATGAGGATTCATCGACAGTTCGCCCGCTCTGGCAGCGCATCAAATCCAGTATCGAAAAGGATGTGCTGAACGGCAATTTTGCGCCCGGGACCAAGCTTTCTTCAATCAAGGCACTGCAAAGTCGCTACAACATATCCTTTCCAACAATCCGGCGGGCTCTGGCCGCGTGTGAAGATGACGGTCTGCTGCAACCCAGTAATCGCGGCTGGGTAGTTCCCCGGCTGTATGCGGGTCGCAAGGGTAAAAAAATCGTTCTTATCGGACGTTGCAAAAAAATCACCGATGCAAAACTCGAGGGCATTTTCAACGAAGAATTGCTCTTTCATCTCGAAGCGGAAGCGGCGCAGGCAGGCATCGGAATTTCCATTCTCATTCACGAAGAAGGCAGTCTTTCCTTTTACGACTTCAAAACGCTGCAGCCTGCCGAAATGGACGATTCCGAACAGGTTTTTGGTTACATATATCTGATGCATCGTTTTGGAGAGGAGCAGGAGCAGATGCTGCGGCGGCTGTCACATCTGAACAAACCGCTTGCCATTCTTGATGAAGTAGGCGGCTGGAAGTATCAAACAGCCACCTCCACGCACAACCTGAAAGTATTTTCCATTGCCACCAGCTCGCAGCCGGCGCGTACCATTGCCAGGTACTTGCTTGAGCTGGGTCACCTCAAAATTGCCTATTTCTCGCCGTTTCACAAGCATCCCTGGTCAAAGCAACGTTTTGTGGGCCTTACCGAAATATATGCGAAGGCCGGATACGATGCTAACGTTACCCTTTTTTCAATCGACGGGCATGGCGCCAACATCGACTATTACTCGGATTCGATGAGCAGATGCGACTCAACAAACCTGATCGACTATTACACACAATGGAAAGAGCAGGCGCCCGGAATTTACACCACAATTCTCGATCCGCTTTTCATATCAGAGGTACCGCTGGCCTGTTCGAATGCAGAGATAATCCGGCAGTTGGAACCGCATTTCGAGCAGGCGCTGCGCGATGCTGAGATCACTGCCTGGGTCTTTGCCAATGACTCGGTTGCCGCGCTGGCCCGACGCTATTGTAAAGAGTGTAGTATTGATGTCCCGCACCGGGTTTCAATCGTATCATTTGACAATAGTCTTGAAGCCCTGCGAAATCGTTTGACAAGCTACAGCTTTAACATTCAGGCGTATGCACACAGCATGATGGATTACCTCATCCGCCCCAACTCGACCCACTGGTTCGGCAAAACAAAACCGGTGATGCTGGAGGGGATTATTGTTGAACGGGATACGACGCGGAAGGTCGATCCCACCCGGCGCTAACGCCGTGGCATCCCCTCCCCGCCCTCCCCGGTCATCTCCTCACCCCCAGCTTCACCGGATCGCCTTTGGACCATATCTGCTCATTGGTAGTTTCGTCCTTGCAGCGGTCATATGCTTCCATCTTGAGATCGATGTACATAATGTAGGCTCCGGGTGATACGGCCATTTCGCCGTCGTTGGTACCGTCCCAGTAAATAGCGATATCCTTTTTGATGCCGCCTTCGTAGTTCTGGTAATACTCATCGGGGAAAAGGTTTTCGTAGGCAAATTCCCTGACCTTGTTGCCGGTAATATCATACACCACGGCGCGACCTTCGAGTTCGATATCTCCTTTTTGCGGACTGCACACAGAGGGCAGCGGCAAGTCGATTTTAAGCAGCGTTCCGCCTCCGGCACGTCCGATTGTGCGTTCGTAGGTCTGCTGACGTGTTGCCCGGTTGTGAAATGGAAAACCTTTTTCATCATCGCCGGGAATGAGCATTGATGCATTGCCGGGGGGGAAAGGATTGGGAGCGGCCTGAACCGTTGCCCGAATGCCGATAACATCAACGCGTACACGCTGATTGTCTACTACCGGCGGATTCATGCTGGTGGCATCGTCGATAATGAAGAGATCGCCGTCCATGTTTATGCTGATAAAGTGACGTGTAGTAAGCAAGTGGTCGTCATCGAGCGTAAAGGTCGCCTGGTTGCTTTTGGTTGTCGTGTTGAAAAAATCAACCGCACTTACCAGGGTGTCGACGTCAACTGTCGAATCGTACCAGACATGCAAAACCAGTTCCGGTTTCATGCTTGGGCCAGGCGCCTTTTCGAGTGTTTCACTGAAGGCTATCGTCACCAGATTTTTGTTGTTGCCACGATCGAATACGACGTTCCAGATAACCGGTCCGGCGCCGTCTTTGACGGCAAATTCCTGACTGGATATAGTTCCGTTATCTTTGAATTGTATTGTCGGTTCCCAATCGGTCTGGGGTATGTTTCCCGTATTAATCTCCTTGACCGACAAGTAAAACAGTGTATCGGTATCGGTGCCGTTGGCGGACTGAATGTCGGTGATATCAAAATCATAGGTCGTTCCCGGGTCACCGTCACGGGGATCGGGATCGTAGGTATGGAAAAGATTGATATTATTGAGTGAATAATCGTCGCTGATGGTGACACCCTTGTCAAAATGCACCTTTACAAAGTCGAGATATCCGTTGCCGGTGGAATCTCTGGTTGACGCGTGCGACACTACCGCACTGGGGGCGTTAACGGTAAGGCAGACTTTGTCTGCTATTGCATTGGGATTATCGCGTGCGGTGACGGATATGCAGCCATTCTGATCAAATCTCACGTTCTGTGTGCTGTAGTAAAGAGTCTGGCTGGTATCATCGTCAAGTGGATGCAGGCTGCCGCCGGGCTCCCAGACGCCGATAATGGGGCCAATTCGATTGCCGTATCGGTCGTAGCCGATTGCCTGGGCGTATAAATTGTCATCGGGTGCAATGAGCGCAACAGAATCGGGAACGACACCGCCATTTGGATACTCGATGACGATACTGTCGACAGTACCCGGGCTTAAAGTAAATTTGGGAGTTTTACCCGAAATTGGCTGCGGAGGCGCTCCATCAAGCTGCACCCAGAGCTGGTGCTGATTGTTGGGCGGCAAGGGGGCATTATACAGAATAAAGGTAACGGTATCGATTCCGTTTTCAAAGCATTGCGTTATACCATTGTCCTTATTCGAATTCACATTCAAAGCAGTTGAATCCTGCACGGTGCTCACCGAAGGGTCTTTGGTGACGCTGCCGTTGCCGAGAATGTCCCAGTAAAGGGCCTGGGAGTCAGGATAATAGCAGTAGCTGCCCGGCACCAACCCGTCGGTGTTTTTTATCCTCACCACTGCCTTGAACAACTCTCCGGCTGTTGGCGTGCTATTGAGCAAATCTATGGTTACTGTAGAAGGCGGCGCGGGAGTCACGATTACCGGTATGTCAACACTCCGGCTGCCCGATGATACGGTTAGCGTAGCCTGCCCGGGATTTCTGGGACTGTAGGTCCAATTTGCGCGTTCACCGGTGGGAATCTGCACGGCCGATCGCAGGGTATCCGGATCCATGCTCCATACCGCTGTCTGCGTAACCCACTCGGTGGGATTATCGGACCATTTTCCCTGCACGAGCAGTTTCTTTGTCTCATCGGTAGTTATGCGTATTTCATTAACAACCTGGCCGGTCAGGGAATCGACCACGCGCAACCCAATCAATACCCCGGCTTGCAGCACGATTTCCACCGTATCGGGTACCAGACCCGGCTCGAGCGCTTCGAGATTGCCGGTTCCTTTGGTAGCCCGGCTCACTTGCACTTCCCATGATTCACTGCCGGGTATGCTTGCCGAAAAAATGCCGGGATCAAGGCTGTTCCAGTCACCATTGTCCATCAAACGTTTGATGTTGCCGAGACTGTCTCGAACAACCGCATAGACGTACACTTCGTTTTGCGCCGAATCCATCGAAATCAAGCTTAGTGGCGATGTTGTCACCGAATCATCATATGTTTGTGGTAATACTTCACCGGCAGAAAGCTGTGTGCGGGAAGCTTTTTCGATAACCACCTGGTGATCGGCACCCGGCTTGACCCATACGAGCAGCGTGTCTGCCAGGAATTTGCCCGGTTCTTTCGGATCTTCAAATTTGCCGACAATGTGCAGAAAACGATGAGCTTTGGTTGCCGTAAAGGAGGTCGAATCGCCCTGTCCTACAAAAATTGAATCTCCCTCAAATTTAGTGCCAGGCACGAAACTCCACTGGATCTGGTTGCTTTCTTCTATGAGCAGGCTGTCCTGCTGGTCAAAAATTTGCCCCACGGCATTACCAACGGTTCCCGCCTGAATAGTATCCGAATCAACGGATATAGTCAAATTGGAAGGGACGCGCACGATGATATTCGTGGTAATCTGTACGTCGGATCCGCAGGTTTTGCGCTCGGCATGGAAAAAGCTGAAGCGATACATTTCGCCCGGAACCAAGCCGGGAATATCATCCAGATCAATCTTATCCCCCGCTCCCCCTTTGATGCCGCCCAGGTCGATAACCAGCGAATCGTTGACGAAAACAAATACATCATCGTCGCCGAAAAATTCAAATGTCAATCCGGGCCGATATTCGAAATCCCATTGTATTTCGGTGGCAAAACCGTAGTTGTTATCCCGGCAGCTCGATCGGTCGTGATCAGCTCCAAACCCCCGATCGTTTATCCAGAAAAACTGCTGTTGGGTGCGCTCGGAGCGCTCGAATTCGTACATGCCGACTCTTGATGGATCATTGATGCCCAGATGGATAAAGGGTAGTGAGTCATAGATTACAACAGTCGCCATGTCGTAATTCGGATCAAAGTCCTGGCTTACGTACTCTCCTGTGCTCCCCTGGTACTGCTGCATGTTTGTCCAGCGCCATTGCTCCAGCGTGCTGTCGAAGTAAAATTGTGCCTGCTGATCGACACCGCCGCTTCCGCTGGGACGATACCATTCGTTCAACCGCTGATTGCATCCGGTTGTATTGCGATTATAGACAGGCTTGTGCATTGCGTCAAGCTTTTCCTGCACTTCATCGTAGACGCGCCCGCCGTTGTTGCATCGTTCGAAATTGGGGTTGCTGCCGTCGGCTCGATAATCATAGAAGATTACCGGCACCCACAATGTATCGGGATAGAAAGCGGCTTGTGATATGCTGGAGCATACGAGCGTTGCGCAAGCTGCCATGCAGGACAGTAAAACACTACGACCGGAAATTGAAAAATTCACAGGATTTCCCCTTTTAAGAGAGTGATGCTGAACTTAAATTTGGGGCGAAATGAACACAGGTACAAGTCACGAAAATCCCCCCGGATTGCTATGATGAAAAGAAATCTTACCTTTTATACCGTCTTTCCTTAAGTCGGAATATACATTTTTTAAGTTTAAAAAATAAAGTTATAGTGTGCCTGGATAGAGTCGGTACGCTGGTTGCAGTGGTGGAAACTGGATACAATACTGCTGTTATTGCCTTTCATTTTGCATTCTTGAACAGAAAAGGTGATTCTTTGCTGTGGGATCACCTGCAAAGCCTGCCGCATTCGCACGGTGTTCGTCGGTGAGATTAAATAAGACATTCGGCCGATGCTTCATAAAGCGCTCCACTTCAGGCAATATACTCTCTTTTTGGAACCTGCCGCTTAAATTTTAGCAAACCTGTTTAATGCAAATTGCTAATGATATAATCGTCATTCAATAGTAGAAAATAAAGTTAGTTGTAAAGTTCAATTAAAGCTGGAATAATTGTGACAAGCGGCATATGGTGGTGACTAAATCGATAGCCGACAGTCACGTTGTCGATTCGAAAGTCGGTATTGCACTTTTTTTAAAAGATGCGGGCTGTTTTACGAATATCAACATTTCGAATTGTGCGATTGAGGCAAAAGATGACTTCCCCGTGCTCATCGACCACACGCCGCGTTCTTATAAAAATGCGCAACTTGGTCATATCCGAAATGTTACATTGCAGAATCTGAACATTGTGTCAAGTGGACGCCTTCTTGTCGAAGGACTGGCCTGCAAACCGATCGAAGAAATCAAGATTCGCAACATCGACTGGCAAGTGGAGAGCGAGGCACCTATTGCGACCGCACGCAAGCCGTGGGGAACGATGGTCATGGAACCCGATCCGGACAAGCCGGACATCGCTTCCAATCCATATCATCTACTCTGCTCAAATGTCAATCGCCTGACGCTTGAAAATATTCGCATCGGCATTAAAAAGGGGATTAACGGCAATCGCAACCCGACCTGGGTCTCTAATGTTTCAGATCCGTCAATTAGCAATATCACCAGCTACGAATTTGACGGTGCAGATCTCGTGAGAGTACCGGAATTGGGTGCCGCCCGCTCGGAGCCGAAACTTGCGAGCGCATAACTCGCTGAAGGACGCAGAGCGCAATGAACTTTCCACACAACCAAACAAAGATGTAAGGATGTGATCTCGAACACGGCCTTGCTTAGCCAGCCCGATACACATTTTCGCGTTCTTCACTCCTCCCCTGCCTTCTTTGCCATCCTGCTATTTTTCTTTACCTGACGGTTAACATCTTTGTGCCGACACGTTTCCCATTGGCTTCAATTGAAAGAAGGTACATGCCCTGCTTCAGGTTCGATTGATTGATTGTCATACGGGACTGCGCCGTGACGGAGGTAACTGATGCAACGGCGCCGTTAAGGGCGATCATCCGGGCGGTTATGTCCGCCGAATTATCGAACGATATCACGACGTTTCTGCCGCGTTTTGTCAGCAACTGCGGCACATCAGATGCACGCTTTGAAAAAGGTACGGTATGGGCGCATGGAATTAATGTTGAGAACGATTTCTTTCAATCGCCCACCAATTCGAAAATTTACAACACCGGTTCAAAGCTCTGGACCTGCGGTCTCAAAACCGAACGCGGCGGATCGATAATCAAAACCGAAACCCGGCCATCCGGACCAATTGCCATGACAGAGCTGCTGGGCGGGCTTGCACATGTCAATCGTTCACAATCGCAGCTCGATTCGACGCCGATGTTTGTTGTCGATCGCTCTCCCGTGTCGCTGGTATTTTCGGAGATTGGCCGGGCCGGCAGAAAATATGAAGTATGGGTGGTCGAACGGCGTGCCAATTCCGGTACTGGTGATAATTTGTGTCAAACCGATACACTGTATTCGCAAGATTCGGTAAAACGAAATTATTGCAGAGGGCGGATTCAGAATTTGCGCAGGACATCGGTAGCGCGGATTCCCATCTGCAGGGAAATGACAAATTTAGCCCCCGTCTCGACGTGAATGACATTAAAATTGTCATACCCGACCTGATCGAGTATCCACAGCTCAAATCTTCAACCTCCAATCATGCAGTAGCCACCACCAGTACACTAACGCAATTACTTTCATCCCGATACGGCTGTCCGCCGCCAATTGAAATTTCGAATTCGCCCGGCTCGACGACTGCTCTGCCGCGCTCATCGATTAACGCCAGTTCTTTGACGCCGATCGCGAAGCGCACTTCCTGCTCCTCGCCCGCCGCAAGTTGCAGACGCTTGAAGCCGACCAGCTTGCATTTCGGTACCCGCGTGCTTGCCTGGAGATCCCTGATATAGCATTGCACAACCTCGCCCGAGTCAATCGTGCCCGTGTTTTTCACTTTGCACGACACGCTTATCGGCTCATGCGCAGCAAATTCATGCTTGTCGGCGGCAACGCCGGAGTATTCAAATGTCGAGTACGTCAAGCCATAGCCAAACGGATAGAGCACGTCGCCGTCAAAGAATTTGTAGGTGCGATTATCCATGCGGTAATCGGTGAAGGGCGGTAGATCATCATGGGACTTGTAGAAAGTCACCGGCAAGCGTCCGGATGGCGCATAGTCACCGAAAAGCACGTCGGCCAGCGCTTTGCCGCCGGCTTCTCCGGGGTACCAGGCATGTAGAATTGCAGGGATATTTTTGTCGGCCCAGTTAATTGCCAGCGCGCTGCCGCTCATGGTCACCAGAATAGTCGGTGTGCCGGTTGCATGTATTGCTTTGAGCAGGATTTGCTGTTTACCGGGCAAATCCAGAGTAAAACGGTCACCTTTACAATCTGCATTGACGCAGCCTTCCTCGCCTTCCAGTTTGGCAGTGATACCGAGGATGACAATTGCGACATCGGTATGTTCAGCCAGCGAAACGGCGTCGGCGATATGCTCTTCGGATTCCTTTTTCAATTCCGCACCGAGCGCGTAGTGTACGTCAATTTCGGGAGAAACGTGGTCGTAAATGCCGCGCAACGCCGTCCAGCAATTCGAAGGACGTCCGTTGTAATTGCCGACCAACGCGTCATACGACTCGGCATTGGGACCTATCACTGCAAGTGATTGGATTTGGCTTTTGTCAAGCGGCAGCAGATTGTTTTCATTTTTCAGCACAACAATCGATTGGTGCGCCGCTTCGAGCGCAAGTTTGCGGTGCTTTTCGCAATTGACCACGCTGTAGGGAATGCTTGCATAGGGCACATGCTCATCAGCATCGAACATGCCCAGTTTGAAGCGCATCTCGAACAGCTTACCGACTGCTTCGTCAACTTTTTCCTCGGCAATCAATCCCTGCTTTACGGCGGTGACAAGCGCTGGATAAACAATACCGCAATTAAGCTCGCAGCCGTTATTCACGGCCAAAGCTGCTGCTTCTTCGGGAGTATCGACGATACGGTGCCTGCGGTAGATGTCGAATATAGCGCCGCAATCCGAGACTACATAGCCGTCAAAGCCCCACTCGGTGCGTAGAATGTCGACCAGGAGGCGTTTACTGGCACAACAGGCCTCGCCGTTGGTGCGGTTATAGGCCCCCATAATCGATTTGGCGTCTGCTTCCCTGACGCATGCCTCGAATGCCGGCAGGTAGGTTTCGCGCAAATCCTGTTCGGTCGATTCGGCATTCATGGTGTGGCGCTCACCTTCGGGACCACTGTGTACGGCGTAGTGTTTGGGGGTGGCGACCAGTTTTAAATAGTGCGGATGGTCACCCTGAAGACCTTTGACGAATGCGACTCCCATGCGTGCGGTAAGGAAGGGGTCCTCGCCGTATGTTTCCTGCCCCCTGCCCCAGCGTGGATCACGCAAGATGTTGATGTTGGGGCTCCAGAAGGTCAATCCCTTGCAGCAACCACGGTCTTCATGCTTGACGAATTCGTGATACTTGGCACGCGCTTCGTCGGAGATCGCCGTTGCAATGTCGAGCATCAAATCGGTATTCCAGGTTGTCGCCAGCCCGATTGCCTGTGGAAATACGGTTGCTCTTCCGGCACGGGCAACACCGTGCAAACATTCGCTCCACCAGTCATATCCGGGGATGCCAAGACGCGCAATGGCCGGTGAGGTGTTTGCCATTTGTGAAGCCTTCTCTGCAAGCGTCATTCTGCCGATCAGATCTTTGACGCGTGCGTCGACAGGTTGAGTGTGGTCAAGATACTGCGGTTTATCGGATTGTGCGGGCATGGCATGCTTCCTGTTGGTTGTGTGGAATGTCAATGTGCTCAATTACATACCGATAATCTACCTAAATAATCGACACTATGCAATCAAAACATATTGCCGGGATTGCCCGCGTATTTGGAGAATATTGCTGATAAGCAAAAAAAAAGCACTGCGATGTGCAAGGCTGGTTAATTAAGCAAAAGTGCCGATACAATCTAACGAATAACAACTTTCTGCGACGCGACGATCTCAGTACCGGTGAGTATTGCAGCCACATACATGCCGTGGCCTAAAGCGCCGTATGAAAACTCACGTGCCAGGGCTAATGATCCTGAGCCGGCAGGAAACGACGGTTCAGCCATTTCGCAACCTCAAGAACAGGAATTACCGTGGCAGCAGTAGCGAAAATATAAACCCATTCCGTAAGTGTATGCCGGCTGGTGCCAAAAATATTCTGAAGAAAAGGGACGTAAAGAAGCAATACAAGAAGCGCTAATTCGATCAGAATCGAAAAGTTAAGCCACTTGTTCTTGAATGGATTTTCGGCAAAAATGAAGGTGTCCTTCGAGCGAAAACTGTACGCCTTGAAAAACTGGATCATAATCAACGATACAAAGGTAACTGCCTGTGCATGTTCCAGCGGCGCCCCGAGGGATATTTGCCATCTGTAAAGCAGGAAATTAATCATTGTCGACCAGAGCGCTCCCACGGTAATGATATTGAGCAGGGCCTTTGAAAAAATTCCCTGTCCGGGATCGCGCGGTTTTTTTTTCATGAGCAGCGAGCCGACCGGATCGACGGCCATCGCCATCGCCGGGAGCCCCTCGACAGCGAAATTGATATAGAGAATCTGAAGTGTAACCAGCGGCAGCGGCATCCCCAGCAGGGCAGCTATGGCCAGCAGGAAAAGCTCGCCGATATTTAACGAGAGCATATACGCGACGTATTTGCGAATATTCTCATAAATGCCTCTTCCCTCTTCGATTGCGGAAATGATCGAAGCAAAATTATCGTCGGTGATCACCATGGCACTGGCATCCTGCGCCACCTGTGTGCCGGTTATGCCCATCGATACGCCAATGTCCGCTTTTTTAAGTGCAGGCGCATCATTGACCCCGTCACCGGTCATGGCAACAACATGGCGTTGCCTTTGCAGTGCTGATACAATGCGCAGCTTATGCTCCGGCGCTACCCGGGCATAAACCTGAATCGAATCCAGTGACTGCTCAAGCTCTTTGTCGCTCATTTTATGCAATTGCGCACCTGTTACCACCGTGCCGTCGGTGAGGATTCCCAGTTCACGGGCGATTGCCTGTGCGGTAACCGGATGATCACCGGTTATCATTACCGGTATGATCCCTGCTTCTTTGCAGGTTGCGACTGCCGCTGCAGCTTCCCGTCGGGGCGGGTCGATCATGCCGACCATTCCCAGAAATACCGAATCTGTTTCGGCCTCGGCAAGCGTACAATTCTGCCTGGTAGCCAGCGCCAGCACCCGAAGTGCATTTGCGGCCATATCGCGGGCCTGAGCGAGGAGTTTTGCCCGGGCAGCATCATCCAGAGGTACAATCCCGCCATCTGTTTTAATAGAGGTGCAGCGGGGAATGACAGCTTCCGGCGCTCCCTTGATACTGGCTGTTGACGTACCGTTTTTCGAGTTGAGCGTGATCATTCGCTTTGTCTCGGACGAAAATGGCTTTTCATCGATTCGCGTATTGCCGGCGCGCACTTCATCTATGTCGAGAGCTGCCTTGCGCGCCAGGGTCAGCAGAGCTCCTTCGGTCGGATCGCCGCTGATCTGCCAGGCGCCCTTTTCATCTTCATAAAGCCGTGCATCGCTGCAAAGCACACCGGCGTAGAGAAGCTCCTGAAAAGTCGCCGGCAACCCGGTATTGGGCTGTTCGGGTGTTATCGTTCCCTCGGGGCGGTAGCCTGTTCCTTCCACATCGAACCTCGTTGCGCAAACCATCACCCGCCTCACCGTCATCTCATTTTTTGTCAGGGTGCCGGTTTTGTCAGAGCAGATCACCGTCGTGCTGCCCAGTGTCTCTACGGCCGGAAGCCGCCGCATGAGTGCATGGCGTTTCACCATGCGCTGCACTCCCAGTGCCAATGAAATAGTAACGACCGCGGGCAATGCTTCGGGCACTACCGCTACGGCCAGTGCAATCCCGAAC
This sequence comes from Chitinivibrionales bacterium, assembly GCA_014728295.1. GTDB lineage: Bacteria > Fibrobacterota > Chitinivibrionia > Chitinivibrionales > WJKA01 > WJLW01. The sequence goes on from WJLW01000096.1 coordinate 48,222, forward strand.
ATAAACAGCTCGAGCAACGGTTGTCCCCGAAAAATGCCCATGCCCACGATTATCAATACAATCACTATGGCCGCACGTGCCAGCGTCGTTCCAACCTTATCCAGATTCTTCTGCAATGGCGTCTTGCCACTGTCTATGTTCTGGAGCATCCCCGCTATCTTGCCCAGCTCGGTCTGCATCCCCGTAGCAACCACAACGGCTTTTCCTCTGCCATAGCTGACCGACGTCCCCGAAAAAACCATGTTGCTACGGTCACCCAGGGAGGCGTCTTCGGGCGCCGAAAAGCTTGCATCTTTTTCGGAAGGAACCGATTCTCCGGTCAGGGAAGACTCCTCGATCCGCAAATTGACGGCTTGCATCAGCCGCGCATCCGCCGGAACGCGATCACCGGTGGCAAGCAGACAAACATCACCCGGTACCAATTCCGATGCAGGAACATCCACCTCTGCCCCGTCACGGATAACACGCGCGGTCGGCGCAGCCAGCTCGCCCAATGCCTGTAATGCTTTTTCGGCGCGGTATTCCTGCAAAAACCCAAGCAGCACGGCAAAAAAGACGATAACCGCAATCGCCACAGCTTCAACGCCATGGCCCAGAAGCCCCGACAGCACCGTGGCCGCAAGCAGGATAAGAATGAGCACGTTCTTGAATTGCTCCAGCAGCAGACGCCAGGGGTTGGACGTATCCTGCGAACTCAGTTTATTGTGACCATGCTTGTCCAGGCGAGACTGTGCTTCTTGTGAGCTGAGCCCCCCGGGGCTTGAACCAATACTCTTCACTGCTTCTTCACTGGTCGCGGTATGCCAGTTCATGTGCTTCATGCGCGGCGTTCTTTCGGCTCCGGTTTGTCTTTTGCAGAAATAGCCCTATAAAATACGTTTCTCTGCAGAAACTTTTTGGGATGAGCCGGTATGTTTATACGGAGCAAAAAAAAAGCGGGGCAAAAACATACCTTCAAATTGTCGAGAATCAATTGCTCCAACAGCAGCAAAGGCGTGCAAATGCCGTTCGGCAATACCAATGCCGTTATTCACGAGGGCGTGATTGATTTTGGCTTTGGATACAATCACAATACAAGCAACGCAGGCTTGCCATACCGGGCTTGAAAGGGGTCTATGTTATTCGTCTGTTTGCAAATGGGGCAGTAATTCATTCAGACAGAGTTGTGTTTGAATAGCAAGTGCGCTTATATGGCCCCGGTGGCTTGGCATCGCTATTGACATAAAGCACAAATTGAGCTATATTTTATATAGTCTGGTCTGGCCTGGTCTTACATGTTAATTAATCAGATTTATGAAAGGCAACTGAGCATGTATTTTGCCAACATATCCGATGCCAAAGCAAGTTTATCACGGCTTATTGAAATGGTTTCCAATGGTGAAGATGTCGTAATCGGCAAAGCCAACAAGCCCGTAGCCCGTATAATTCCATTTGATAAGGACCAAAGCAATCGCAAAGGCGGTCAATGGAATGGGCGTATTAAAATTTCCGACGATTTCGATACTCTCCCCGGCGATATTCAGGATGCCTTTGATGGGAAGCTGCAATGAATATAATGCTCGATACGCATATTCTGCTCTGGTGGCTTGATGATCCCGCGAAACTTACTGATGATGCTTGCGGACTGATTTCAAGCGGCAGCAATAATGTGTATATCAGCTCTGCGGTCATATGGGAAATTGTGCTGAAAAAGAGCCTTGGCAAACTTGAAATTCCGCCTGAGCTCGATACAATTATCCAGGAGAACCGTTTCCAATATCTGCCTGTCGCTCCACAACATGCATTTGCGCTTGAAAAGTTGCCGAACATACATCGTGACCCATTCGACCGGATTCTGATTGCGCAGGCACTGCATGAAAAATTCACCTTCATTACCAGGGATGCCCATATTTTGCGCTATGATATTGAAACTGTTGCCGGTTGAAAAGCTGCGCCCGAAACAGCTAGCCGGCTCGCTATGTTGACGTAACCATGCCGTCGGCGAAACGCCGGCTACTTTCTTAAAAACCTTGCTGAATGCATGCACACCTGCATTTACTTTCACATTACAAGCTTTTTGCTTTGTGCTACCTTGCCGTCTACGGAAATTCTTGCCAGGTAGATGTCATGCCGTAGCTGTAGCGGGCTCATGAGTGCGAAGTATGATCCGGAATCAGTTCAAACCAGCTCGACTACCAGAAGCAGCCGGATTTCGATAGTAGTACAGCCTGATCGTAGCAATTCGGGAAAAACAGTGATTGTGCCGGGGGTTTCCGCGTCCGCAAAAGTCCCGGTTCAAATATTTGACATGACCGGCAGAACTATCGAGAACTTTCACCCGCTTTCACCAAAAACAGCACATGCACGCAGCCGGTGGAATACTTCCAACCTGCGGCCCGGCAGGTTCTTCTTTCCAGAGTTTGCTGTGACGTAATATTTATTCACTGCAACCATCCAGGTTGCAGTGAAACCCGAGTGCTTCCATGAACGCATATTCCCGGCAATCTCATCACTAATCTTATGCTCTGCGAGGCTACTCCTGCTTGTTATGCGGCTATGGTACCACAACAGTTTTATGAAATATTTGTCCACCGGTTATCATGCTGCACATATATGCACCGGCAGTGATAGTACCCGGCGCAATCGCTTTCTGATGGCTGCCTGCTCAAGCCATTTGCGCAGACGATAAACGATCCTGCCGCTGATTGTCCGCAGCCGTATATCCGCCGGGCCGTTGTGTGATATGCGCCAGCGCAGCACCGTGCCTCCGTTGCTTTGCGCAAACGCAATTCGCTCACAGGGCTCCGGGAGTTGTTTGCGCGGATTGATTGCGGTCACCCCCCCGGCGGATCAGGCAGGTTCTCCAGAATAATCATATCGCGTGCAACCACCTGGCCGTCGATACTGCCTTCGGCGTACAAAACCTTATACCGCACATCGGCGCTGTCCCACTGAAAACGCGTGTCGCCGCGCTCACCGCCGGTCCGGGCACGTTTGCCAAACGAGATGGTCCCCAAATCATTGAACAACTCTACCGAATCGCAATTCGAGTATGCCCACACCGGCTTTGGTCCGGGAGTGCTCCAG
>WJLW01000097.1 GCA_014728295.1 Chitinivibrionales bacterium
CCGTCAGGCGATCACGTACGGCATGCAACACCGAACGCAGAACCGTGTGTGCACGATGACGATCATCGATGCTCAGCTTGCCCATTACATCTTTCAACCAGATTTCGCTCTTCTGAATAGAGGTATCATATACATCCAATCCTGTCATTGCCATAACAAAACATCCTTTGTTAAGAGTTTATAATTTTCCGCTGATTTTATAGTATCGATCCCAGTAATCATATTCGCCTTTGTTTTCAAAGACATCACCAATAGAAACATCGGTTTTGACCTTCCAGGCCCCGGCATCGAACGCGTCGTCAATAGCCAGCTTGAGCTCGTACCAACTGTCGACGCTCCCCTCCAGCCGGGCGATGCCTTCTTCAACCGAAACATCAAGCTTGCCACCTTCCACCTCCTTTTCCATGGAAATCAGCATTTCGGTGAAATTCTCGATATTGCGGTCCTTTTCGGTTACCCATTTTTCCTGGACGGTAATCAAATTTTTTACGGCCGGAACGCCTTTTATGGTCATTGCCAAATCTTCGGCGCGATACTTTTCGTAGTAGCTGTTGACCGAGCCGCTGATAACCAGCTCGCCGGCATCGCTGAAGCTTGCGGCGACCTCGCTGAATTCGACCACCGGGTCGGCCAAAGCCATGCTCCGGTAGTGTTCCAGAAGCCGGTCACGTTCCTCCTCCTCAATTGCAGGGCCAACGGTGATCAAATTGTTGACATTGGTAACACCGACGGTATTTTTAGCATCGCCTTCCGCTGCGCGCTTGGCTCTGAGCGTATTAACCGTTCCACTCAGCGTTACGCTCCAGTCCTCGACCTCAACATCGATTTCGAAAAGTGAAACGCGGGGATCGTACAACAGCGCATCTTCAATGGCGCGCTTGATTTCCTCATCGGTGCGATAAACGACCTCGGTTTCGCGCCTGAGTCCCGGCTGATCCCACGAGGCGGCAGCCAGTTTTTCGGTATTGACGTGATTGACACCTTCAACATTTGCCTCCCAGTGTGCGCGGGTCTTCTGGGCGGCACTGGATACCGTACCGGAAAGCACGACCGAATCTCCCATGACTTCAACGTCAATAGTTTCATGTGCCAAATACGGATCAAGTTCGAAGCGGCGCTCTATTTCGCCTTTGATTTCACCAGACAGCCGCAATTCTTCGTAATTGACAAGGAGTTCATTGTTTATAGCACGCACACCTTTGACGCTTTTGACAACTTTGGAGCACAGCGTTTTTTCCGCCCAGGAGTCAACGGTGCCGGTAAGTCTGACCTTGGCCGAATCGACATCGACCGAGATCTCAAAGGCCTCTGTCGCCGGGTCGCCGGCAATCGCACGGATAACGTCTTGCTCGATTTCACTGTCCGGACGTGATGGCGCTTCGACGCTGAGCATGTTTACAACAGCGGATACGCCTCGAAAGCTTTCCGCAATGCGAACAGCCTGACTGCTGGCCAGCAAGTTACCAACCACACCCGAAAGCGTTACGATACCTTCCTCAACCGCTAAGTCGATCCGGCGCTCGTCAATGATGGGATTGACTGCCAGATCTTTGCTGATAGCCGCCTCTATCGTGTGATCATTAACGACGATTTTCTCTGCGGTCTTTTTATCACCGCAGCCTGGTATCACCAGAACACCGGCAGCAATTGCGCCAAGTGCTATTTTCCAGCAGGTTTGTTTGAGTATTCGTATGTATGCAGAATGCATAAGACCTCCTTATGTTTTCCAAAAAGTGAGAATTGTTTTCCAGAATCTGATAAAATTATCGAAACTTTCGCTTTCACATCCGGCAAAAACCATGGTGATAATATGACTCTCCACACGCGTCAAGCGGCGCTGCTTTGCATGCCTTTTACATACTGCAAGAGCTATGCCACCTGCCTGACAAGACACGCAGACAAGCCCCGGAGCAGCCACACAAGGTTGCAGAGGCAAGTGATAAGCGAAATCATCGTCCCGGAACTTTGGTTGGTGAGAGGTTGGTATGCTTTTTGTGCACATAAATAACGCAAAGACAACAAACGCGGGCAAGAAACGCTCAGCTACGGTTTATTTTACCTATGTCCAGTCAGGAGTTTTCCTATGTCTAATAAGGTCCTGGTTCCGATTGCCCACGGTACCGAAGAAATTGAGGCAGTAAGCATAATCGACGTATTACGCCGGGCCGGAGCGGACGTTACCGTGGCGGCAGTGGGCGGCCAACTGGAAGTAAAGGCGTCCCGGGGTGTCTCACTGGTGGCTAATCGTTACATTCAGGGCTGCACCAACGAGCGATTCGGACTGATTGCCCTGCCGGGAGGCGCCGAAGGCGCCGAAAACCTGCGTGATTCTAAAGAGCTTGCCGAGATGCTCAAGCACCAGGACAAAAACAACAATTATATCGGCGCTATTTGCGCGTCTCCGGCAGTAGTATTGTTACATCATGAAATTTTGAGAAATCGCAAAGCAACGTGTTATCCCAAATACGCAGCCAAACTGGAAAATCAGGAGGCTGTCAACGAGCGGGTAGTTGTCGACCAGAACATTATCACCAGTCAAGGTCCCGGCACTGCGCTGGAGTTCAGCATAACGCTGGTGAAATTGCTTTTTGACGAAGCCAGAGCTCAGGAAGTCGGCGAAGCTTTGATCATGCAGGGCGCTTGAGGGCGATGATCAACGATTCGCTGCCGTCAACCATTTACAGGAGCGTTATGCTATGGGAAGACTTTTCATTTTGACAGGACCATCATGTGCGGGCAAATCACCGATGCACCGGTGCCTGGCTCGCGTGCATCCTGAAATGAATCTGATGCTGAAGAAAGTGGTTCTCTTTAACAGCCGGGCACCTCGTATCGGTGAAGTTGAGGGGAAAGATTACTACTTCCGGCCGCGGGAGCATATCGAGCAAAGCCGATCGGCCGATGACTTTCTGGTCATGGAAGTACGCGGCGATCTGCAGGCACTCGACCTCAAGCATCTGCGTGAGAACCTTATATCGAATGACGCCCTTTACGAAGGAAATCCCTACGTTGCTCACCAACTGGCAGCAGACCCTTCACTTGCGCACATTGAAAAACTAAGCATGTACCTCTCCCCGGTGAGTCGAGAAGAGATGGAATTCATGCATACCGAGCAAACAATCGACCCCCGCAAACTCGTTGCCGACATCATGCGCCGCAAATTATTGCGCAGAACCCGCAATCTGAAGGGAGAGCTTGCACTTCCCGACCTGCAGACCATCGAGCGTCGTGCAACCTCAGCATATGAAGAACTGCTGATGGCGCACCATTTCGATCACGTGCTGGTTAATCACGATGGAGAAGACAGCGAAAACTGGGAGGCATTTTATTACCCGATGGGCGATGCCCGTCGTTCATTCGAAAATTTCGTTCTCTTGCTGCGCGGAGAGCCGGCTCAAACCGAACAGTGGAAACCTGAATTTTAACGCACGCAAGTTCTATTATGCCTGATAATCAACAGCCACCCATTGATCATACCCAGCATCTGGTGGAACCCGATGCGAGGCCCGATCTGTCGTCTATCCCCAGCCGTTTTGGCGAGGACGAGTGGAAATCGCCGGCCAAAAAACTGCGCGCACGCCTGCATAAACAATTGCAGGAACAGCAGAATCTGCTCTTCGCCGAACATAAGCGTGCTGTGCTTGTAGTGTTGCAGGCCCCGGACGCGGCAGGCAAAGACAGCACGATACGCCGCTGCTTCGGTGTATTAAATCCGCAACGGTGTCGCACCCATAGTTTTGTCAAGCCAAATCGCCGGGAGCGGGATCACGATTTTCTGTGGCGTATTCATTTCAGGACACCAGGGCGGGGAAAAATCGGCATTTTTAACCGCTCGCATTATGAAGCGGTTCTGATCGAAAAAGTCAAGAGCCTGGTTTCGGAGGAACAGATCCAAGCGCGCTACGATCATATCAATGCTTTTGAAAAAATGCTGCATGACGAAGGTACGACGATCATCAAATTCTACCTGCATATCAGCAGAGCGTATCAGAAACGGCGATTTGAGCGCCGCCTGCGCCGGGCTGACAAGCGCTGGAAATTCAGCAAAAACGATCTTTCCGAACGTGAATACTGGGACGATTATATGGCGGCCTACGAGCAGGTATTTGCACGCTGTTCGCCCGGTTTTGCGCCATGGTACATCGTTCCCGCCGAACGACGCTGGTATCGCGATGTAGTAATACTCCGGGCTTTGCTTGACAAAATGCAATCGATGCACTTACAACTGCCACGGCCCGATATATCCCTGAAATCAGTTACAATTCCCGATTAGCGACACGATGTCGGCGATACACAAACTACGCTGCCCCAAGCGTGCGACCATCCAGGAGGAAAGCAATGAAAATCAGCGAACTCAACAACGACACCATTCATTCCGGTACCCGTATCACGATAGCCGAAGGTGTGGAGATGCCGATTATCGGATTTGGCACCTATCAGCTCGATACCGGCAAACAAACCGAAGAATCGGTGCTCAAAGCATTCGAAAGCGGCTATCGTCTGATTGACACGGCAGCCATCTATCACAACGAAAAAGAAGTCGGTAAGGCCATTGCGTCAAGCAACATTCCTCGAGATGAAGTATTTGTTACTACTAAACTCTGGAATGACAAGCATGGCGCGGCGGCGGCACAGGATGGGCTGCACCGGAGCCTGGAAGCATTGCAGCTTGATTATGTTGACCTGTATCTGATTCACTGGCCTGAAGGCGGCGCCCTTGAGCAGACGTGGGGTAAACTTGTGCAGCTTCAGCATGACGGCCTGTGCCGATCGGTCGGCGTAAGCAATTTTATGCAAAAACACATAGAGATCATCGAAAAATCAAGTGAGATAGCACCGGCGGTCAACCAGATTTTGTTTAATATCAAAGATTACCCCGAAGAATTATCCAGGTATTGCAGCAATAAAGGAATTACTGTGGAAGCATACTCTCCCCTTGCACAAGGCTCGATGTCGCGCAGTGAGACACTGTCTTCCATAGCAGGCAAATACGGCCGTAGCCGTTCTCAGATTATGCTGCGCTGGGCCATTCAGAATCACGCCGTGCCTGTTCCGCGATCGGCTAATCCCTTGCATATATCAGAAAATATCGATGTATTCGGATTCAAGCTCTCATCGCAGGATATGGACGAACTGAATAACGCAGCCACTCTCTGAAGGCGCAGCACGGGCAGCTACAGCATATTTGTATCCATTGTTTTATACAGTGCCATTACATTCTCAGGACGGCACAACTCGGTACCCGGCGTCATGACAGCGGCTGCTCCTGCCGCCAACCCCAGAGCGGCGGCGTCACGGACGTCTTTGCCCTGCGAAAGACCGAATACAATACCGGCCACCATGCTGTCCCCCGCACCGACGGTACTGATTATGGGCACAGTCGGAGTGTGCAGATGCGTCACCGTATCACTGTCCGCCACAAAAGCGCCACCGGCGCCAAGCGACAAAATAATTACCTCGGCCACTCCATCACGCGTCAAGCGCTGTATTGCCGAACGGATCGCCGCTTCATTTTCGAGATCGGCGCCGGCAAGTGTTTTCATCTCACGCATATTCGGTTTGAGCAGGTATACTCCTTTGCGTGTACCTTTTTGTAACGGTATGCCGGATGTATCGAGAATGAAACGGCTGCCGCGCTTGTGCGCGCAGAGTGCGATGTGCTCGTAAAAACCATCCGGAACACCCGGGGGCAGGCTCCCGCTGGCAACAATGTAGGACGGAAGCGGATCGAAATTCTCGACTATGTCAAGACACTGTTGCCACTCCTTTTTGCTCAGCGTGGGCCCCGGCATTGTGAATCGGTACTGGCCTTCGCCGGCAACATCGAATACGGCAAAATTCTGGCGGGTTGGCTCCTGCGTGGCAACGGCAGTAAAAGCCATATCATGAGAGGTGACGAGGTTACGTAAAATATCGCCCAGGGCTGCGCCGCAGGGAAAAACCGCATGCACGGCTCCGCCCAGCCCGGCTATGACGCGTGCGACATTGATGCCGCCTCCACCTGCCTCATATTGGGGAATTGTGCATCGAATCTTCTCTTTCGGACGCACATGGTGCGCATTCATGGTTATATCAATGCTTGGATTCATGGTAAGGGTGAGAATTTTCTCTTGCTTCGGCATAGCTAACTCCCTTGCGCGCCTTCGAGCGCTTCGACACCCGCGATAATATCAAGTAATTCCGAAGTGATCGAGCTTTGACGTTCACGATTATATATCATGTTCAATTCGGCGAGACGTTCCTGTATATTCTTTTCCGCGGCCTGCATAGCTGCCAGACGCGCTGCATTTTCGGCTGCCATTGTATCTATAAAGGCCCGTAATATTCCGGTGAATATCATATTTCTGATAATACCGCTGTATACCTGTGCATAGGTGCAGCTCAATAACGGTATTGATGTTGAATCCCATTGTTTGCTGCGCAAAGATTTTACCAGCGAGGCGTTAATCGGGAAGAGTGTTGCATGCCGGGGATTGAAGGAAGCCGCGCCGGACGGCCGGTTGTAAAAAATGGTGATGCGTGTTGAGGCTGACTGGACTCGCCATTTATTGATCAGTGCGACTGTTTCATATACCCGATCGGAGCTGCTCTTCAGCGATCCTGGATACATACTCACTTGCTTGACATGGTAACCATTTTTCTGAAGAGACGCTGCAATGCGACTGCCAAATGACAGGATATCTATACGATTATGAGCAACGCCGAAATCACGGGTGGTATTTTGCAGATACCGCAGCAATTGCCCGTCAAAGCTTCCGGCCATTGCCTGCTCAGCTCCGCATACAATGAAAATCTCCTGCTGAGAGCGCACCGGTGCGGCTGCAGGCAATTGCAGATGATAAAATCTGAACAGTGCATGCAATGCCGAATGAATCGTTTCATGGTATCTGTCAACTGCTGCTGCTGCCTTTTCATAATGCTGAATATTGACGGCTGCCAGAGCCTTCATGGTGCTCACCACATTGCCGAGCTGCCGTGCGCTGGCCAATTGTCTTTTAAGGGCCGAAAGCTCTGCCATGTTATCCCTTTTCCTCGTGCCGCTCACCGCCCATCTGATCGATTTCCTTGCGCACGGATGAGAGCAGATGCTGTTTATCATCGTCTGAAAGCTTTTCGCCCGATGCGATTTTTTTGTGCAGCTCTCCAAATTGCTCGTCTACAACTCGGCGTATGCGCAGTTTTGCTTCTGTGATATCCTGCAGCTCAATGCCGTCGAACAGTCCCTGCGAAACCGCCAGTAAAATAGCAATCTGTTCATGAACAGCCAGAGTATCGTATTGCGGCTGCTTGAGGGTTTCCCGTACGCGTCGGCCACGGGCTATCGTTTTTTCCGTTTCTTCATCCAGACTGGCGCCAAAGCGCGAGAACGCTTCCAATTCTTCAAACTGCGAATATTGCAAACGTAAATCTTTCGCAATATCCCGATAAGCCGGCAATTGCGTTTTGCCGCCCACCCGGGAAACCGATTTGCCAACGTCAACCGCCGGCAGTACACCCTGTTGAAACAACGTCGGATTCACATAAATCTGACCATCGGTGATGGAGATAAGGTTGGTGGGGATATAAGCCGAAACGTTCTGCGCCTGCGTCTCAACGATGGGCAGTGCAGTCAGCGAGCCGCCACCGACATCATCGCGTAGATGGGTAGCGCGCTCGAGCATGCGTGAATGGATGTAGAATATATCCCCCGGATAGGCTTCACGGGCAGGAGGACGCCGCAGCAGCAGTGAAATTTCACGATATGCTCTGGCGTGCTTGGTCAGATCATCAAAAACGACCAATACGTCGCGGCCACTTTCCATAAAGTGCTCACCCAGAGTGGTGGCAGCATAGGGTGCGATAAAGCGCATGCCCGGCGTGTCCTCTTCTGTTGCGATGATGACTGTTGAAAATTCAAGTGCGCGGGCGTTCTGCAAATCATCCATAATTCTGGCAATCGATGACATGCGTTGACCGATCGCACAATAGATACAAAGCATATCTTTGCCCCG
>WJLW01000010.1 GCA_014728295.1 Chitinivibrionales bacterium
AATCTCTTTCCAGACAGTATCGATGACGCCGGGAGTATCGGCCGCAGGAGCGTCGATGCCATAGGTAATCGTAAAAAAGCGCTTGACGCCCGGCAGTTCGGGAACGCGCCAGTGCACTTTGATGTCGTGCGTTGAATCGTCTCCAGCCCGGTGCGCACGGGCAAAAAAGCCTCCCGGTGGGAATCCACCGACAAGCGTACAGAAGGCGCTCCGGAACGATTTCTGGACCGCGAAACCGATCTGTGGATCGGTTGGTCGGTTTACGTGGAAAAATGGGCTGACAATCCCGGCCGTGCCGACGTTACTCAGTTTCACGGATACCAGCCCTCATGCAGCAACAACGATCCCAAGATCCATGTTGACATCAAGAGGCTGAAGCGGGGCATCACTTTCAACTGGTGGGAAGGCGGCAGGAAAATCACCGTTGACAGATCGGGGCTCAAGCCGGTGCAAAAAGGAAGATGGACCGACCTTGTAGCCAACTTCAAATTGACCTCCAAAAATAATGGGTACTTCCACTTCTGGATTGACGGCGAGAAGGTGCTTACCTACAATGGTAAGACTTCGGATGACTGCCCCCTTGGGCATTTTCTCAAGGCCGGTGTCTACAACGCCCCGGATGGGGCTGTGGCCTATAACGACGCCTTTAAAATTATGAAAAACGCCTTCTATGCCGAGGTGGCGCCCGGCGGTAATTTGCCACCGCGCGAGGGGTGCGACACCCTGAAGATCGGCGACTGCACCGAGGGGAAAATCGACTGGTTCAACGCCTTTGTCTCGGAAAATACCGGCAAGTTATCCCTTGTCTACGAAGTCACCCCCGCAGCCGACAATCTTGGCGGTATCGTCGCGCTGGGTGATGCGCCGGGTGCGACATGGGAAGACTATGCAATGCTGGTGCGCTTCAGCCCCGACGGGATCATCGATGTGCGTAGCGGTGATTCATACAATGCCGGCGACAAGCTGACCATTCGAATCAATGCCGATATTAGTGCCGGGACCTATTCGGTACAGGCAGCCAAGGACGACTATACGGTTCAGGTAGCTGCCGACTATGATTTTCGCACCGAACAAGCCGACGCGTCTGTAATCTCGTTTCTGGGACTGGTTATCGCCAGGGAGACCGCAGATAATCAGCTCCGCGGGGACATCCGCATGAGATTGAGCACCACCGCTCGTCCGGCAAGCAAATCGACGATATTTTTTATGAACGACGAAACCTATATTTAACACGCTTTGCCTTTCTGAACAATGTAGCCGAAAATCACCACCAAAGGAGTATCCTGTGAAGCTTACCTGTAAACAACTCAATCCCGGCCCCTGCAAAACCTGGCTCATCGGCAACGATGCAAATAACGAAGTTATCTTCCTCGACCCCGTCATCGAGCATGTCAACGATTATCAGCAACTCGTTGAGCGTGAAGGTTTACATGTCGGGATGGCGATCGATACGCACACCCATGCCGACCATATCTCGGGCGGCGCCTCCCTGAAAGACATGCTGCAATGCGAATATGGGATGCATGCGGCTTCGCCGGTCAAGTGTGCGACGTTTTCCATGAACGACGGCTTTACCTGGAATCTGTTCGATACAATTGCGGTCAAAGTCATGCATACGCCCGGCCATACCCGCGATTCGATCAGCCTGATTTTCCCCGATTGGATTTTCACCGGCGATGCACTCTTTCTGGACGACGGCGGGGCGGGCCGCGATGATCTGCCCGGCGGCGATGCCGGCGCGCACTGGGAAACTTTGCGAAAATTTGCCGAGCTGGATGATGAACTCATCGTCAATCCGGCTCACGATTATCGTGATCGTCAACCATCCGCGCTCAAGCGACAGAAAGAAACAAATCCCCACCTCAAAAAAAGTCTCGAAAGCAGGGATGCCTTTGTCCAGTATCTCGAAGACCTTAAGCTGGGACCGGCCGACTGGATGAAAGACGTACTCACGGCCAACTACGCCTGTGCACGTGACCCCCACGCCGCCTGGATCCCCGCCGACTCCCCCGCTTGTGAAGTAAAAGGCACCATGGACATCAGCGCCAACGAAGCGCAAGTCGGCTCGATACCGCCCTTTATGCTCAAACAGAAGCTCGCCGGCAAACAACCGCCGCTTTTGATTGACGTGCGCGAACCGGGGGAACTCGACGCTCCGCTCGGGCATATCGAGGGCGTCTTGAATATTCCCATCGGTCAATTAGCCTCACGCATTGGTGAACTCGACGAGCACCGGGACAAAGATATCGTCACGGTATGCCGTTCGGGTGGCCGCGCGTACACGGCCGCCCAGATCCTCAGTGTCGGCGGCTTCAGCAACGTCGCCGTACTCGAGGGCGGCATGCTGCAGTGGAATACGCTGTAGAACGCGCATTGCGATAGTCTTTGCGGGCAATCCGGCTTCGGCGCTCAGATGACGGGACAATGCCGCAACTGTCAACCAGAAGAGTCAATGCTCAATACGTCGTATATAACGCAATCACGCCCCCCGCCTTTTCATGCGACAGCTTCTTCGTCTTCTGCTTGCGGATGTCAAATACCAGGTATTTATAATTCGGCGACCATTTGCCGTTGCTGAAGGTCTTAAAACTGAAACTTGCCTTAGCATCCTTGACGTAGAAGAGCGGCGTCGTGTCGAAGTACTGCTCGACATTGTCACCTTCGTTCCAATTCTGACGATAGGCCCCGCCGAGTAATTCGGTCTTGCCGCCATTGATCGTCGCCAGTTTGGTAGCGTAATCTTCGGTTTTCTGCCCCAGAATCCAGATCGTCGATCCGTCATTGAGTATGTTCTCGTCGATACCTTCGCCCCCGACTTCCGTATTCATATCGCGCAACCAGGCGCTCACCCGCCTGAACCTGAATTCGCTGCCGACAACGCTTTCCATAAACACGCCGGCACCGAATCCGGCACTGTCAGTCTCATACGCCCCACCACTGTGACGCAGAACAAAGGTCCGGCTGGAACGATGCCGGTATTTGCGGCTGTAAATCAACTCGGCGATAACCGCATCCGCATCCCCGTCCTCGATGATGAGCCTGCCTCTGCCGCCGATCGTTGCCACCGAAAGTCCCATGATGCGCTGCAGCTTATTGCGCAGGTAGATGTCGGCGGTAATTTCCTTGCCGCCGCCGTGCGGAATGTAGATAGTCGTCTTGCCCGAATCGATGGCCGCCTGAATTGCTTGCGTAATATCGCCTTTCGCCGGGGTAACTGCCCACGCTTTTGCCGATTGCGGGTACTGATATTCGGGACTCTCGGCAACCTTGAGCTGCAATGATTCCCGCTTTTTCGTGTCATTCCCCCACAGCGAACGGGGGGCGTGCGAGGTATAGTGATGGATGTCGTTTCCTTTGAGATTGCCGGCCGGTGAGGATGACTTTATCGCCGATGTATAGCCCGATGTTTTGATACCGTAAGAAAGCAGCGCGCCTTCGTTGACGATTGCGGGGCCCTTCTTCGGGCCTTCAGTCAGGTGCGAATGAACCAGAACCATATGCGCGTGGTCGACCTCATTTTTGATTGCCAGGCGGCAGTTATTTGTCGTGACATCCCGCAGACTGCAGGTATTGCCCTTGTTGCGCACGCCGGTTTCGCAATTGACAATCGTGAAATGCTCCATGACGACATGATTGTGTGCGCTTCCCAGGTAGACGCCTTCTTTGAATCCGTCAATCTCGACAAAAAAAGCGCTTCCCGGTCCGAACCAGAAATCGTCGAATGCCAGCCCCCGGAAACCCGGACTTTTATTCGGATGACTTGAGCGAATGGTGATATCCTTGATCGCACCACTGTTGTTCGTATGGAAATTCAGCGCAATCGCACCGGGATTACCTTTACCGATCTCTATGGTCAGGTGATAGATATAGTGGTGCATATTCTGTTCTGCCTGCTGTTTTTTCGGACGCGTATGTATGAATACACGCGGGGTATCCGCATTGGCAAAGCCCAGTGTAGTATCGGCCAGGCGCAGTACGGTTGACGACCGGCTCTCCCCGATCAGCAGCGTGCGTTTCTTCTTATTTGAACTAACCCCGTAGCGCAGTTGATCTTTAATGAGATAGGTCCCCGCCGGTATATAAATCGCCCGCGGTGCATTGTTATGCAGTGCTTCCTGAAATGCTTTCGTATCATCACTCCTGCCGTCACCTTTTGCACCGAAATCGGTCTTTATATTTGCCATGCCGGCATCCGGCGGCAACACAAAGTGCGGTTCGAATCCGTGGATCTGTTCGAATTTCGTCTTTGCTGAAGTAACTGCTGCGCTTACCAGTAAGGTGAAAATCAAAAAACGAATTGCTGACATACGACGACTCCCCTGGGTTTTGGTGTTTAGTGTGTAGAATAAAATAACATTGGGAGCTGGATGGTCCCGCCTGGGGGGGGATGGATGGTACGACTTTTTTACCTATAATGGGGCGAGTGTGCGTTGCTGGTTGAACTCTCGCCCGGTAGTGTCACGCCGGCGAAAACACTGGCGCCAACACCGGCAACACTGCCGGCTATAACATGCCGGTAATAATACTGTTGCTTGAGCCGTGAAAGCATCGTGAGGATGATCCCCAGGATCAGACCGGCTTCAACGCATTCACGAAAGACAATTACAAATGTAGCGAACAGAGTACCTTCGTTCATTTTTCCTCCACGACAATGTGGATCCACGCAAATGTACCATGCACTCGCATGAATCATGACCATGATTTCTAAAGCATCGATAAGCTTCGCCTTCAAACAGCGTTAGCAGAGTAGCCGTAAATGGGTGCGCTTGCGCCTTGGATTCCATATTGTGCCTGTCCATCATTATTATTACATCGAAAAAGTAATTTAATTCTAAACAAACAACTTAGTTAGACCTCTCTAAGTGCATGCTTTAAAATGAACCATGTACATGAAAATTGCAATAGTGACTCAATTGAATATTATCCGCATCGCAATCATATTCTGACACAGCGCATATATGCTGATATTACGCTCGTTACTCTTGATGCCGATAGGATCGGGAGCCTGCTGACAATGTATCGCAATCCCCGCTTCATCGCATTTGTCGAAGGATATCTCAATGACAGACTTTAGCGTCGGTGTTGCTTATCGGACCGTTGTTGAGGTCTGCCCTATTGCGATTTTCCGCTTTGCTTTCCGATACCGGCAAATGCTCGATTAGCGGTTTTTTTGTGTATGCTTCGACAACGGGACTTTGCGGAGCTGTACTGGGTTTTTTCTCCGGACCGGTAACGGATGAAAGTGTAAAATGTGCACTATGTTTGTCGACATTCTTTACATTTTCCGGCATGAATAGAAGGCGCAGAGCAGGCGCACGGATGAAATTGGCCTGCTAGCGCCTATTTCACCATAATTCAAAGAGTTGGTACTCTTTTTGCGCGAACACTTATTCTTATATTTTAGAATTAATCTGATACTCTATAAACCCACAAGCCGAGAGGAGATTCGTATGAATCATCTAAGGACAAGGTTTCTTGTTTGCATTGCTGTACTGTTTGCCGCAGGAGCACATGCCGACATCATCGTTGGCGGCATTACGTTTGACGACAATGCATTTGCGGACGAAGTGATTGATTTCTCGTCAACGGCCGTTTTCGAGAGCTACACATCAGATCCATTCAGCAGATTCAGTGTCTCAGCCGAAGATGCGCTAACCGGTCACGATCTCAGAAGCAGCACCATCGAGTTGCAATCCGATGAATATGTCAGCGTTGGATTCACCGACAACCTGATTGTCAATGAAGCCGGCGCCGACCTGGCGATTTTTGAGATGTTTGCAACTCCCGAGGTCGGCGAAATCACCGTTGAGCTGGGCGGAACGTCAATTGACTATGGTGCAGTTTCACTGGGCAATCTGGACCTCGGCGGCGTCAGCAACTATGTCAACGTTGCCTACATTGATCTGTCAGATTTCGGTTTTGCTGCAAATCAAACAACGGACTACATTCGCGCCCACGGTTCCAGCTCAGAGTATGCAGCGTTTGGCGCCCTGAACAATCAGGCAGCATCGGTCCCGGAACCCTCAACAGCGATTCTGCTCAGCGTCGGCCTTTTTGGTTTCGCGCTGATACGCAGAAAGAAAAAATAAACGCATATCTCAGGTTGAATGTTAGCTAAAAGGGGCTTGGCAACAAGCACCTTTTTTTTATTTCCGCGCAAATTTCCGCAGCATGCGGTCTGCCACGCCGAATTGCGGCGCAGGTGATGATCGATACAAAAGCAATCCCGCCGTTGGCCTATATAGGGTGTGCGCAATATTGTTCAATTTTCAGGCAATATCAAGCAAGAAATCAGCCCAAAATTGCAGTATGCTGAAAATACCATAGCTGCCTCACTATAGCGGCATACTCGAATCAGCTCACATAATGCGCAAGGAGCTTCTCATGAAACCCATGCATTTTGGCATCGCATGCATTCTGGCAACAGTTTTTATCATTGCAAAGCCGCAGGCCCGGAGCGTGCAATGGTACCAGACAACAGAATCGGCGCAATGGGTTGAAAAAGGCACGCCGGGGATGGAGCCGGCAACGGGTTCGGCTTCGGTTACGGTTGATCCGGGCACGAAATATCAGGTAATAGACGGTTTTGGCGGCTGTTTCAACGAGCTTGGCTGGGATGCGATATCACAGTTGCCGGACACCAAACGCGAGGAAGTCTTCAGAACCATATTCGACCCTGTTGACGGATGCAATTTCAACTACTGTCGCATGATGATCGGTTCCAGTGATTTTTCTTCGGCAAAATACGGCGACCCGACATCGGATGACCCGCGCTGGTTTTCTCTGGCAATGACGCCCGGCGACACCGGCATGGAGCATTTCAGTATCGAGCGCGATAAAAAGGCGATGATTCCGTATATTAAAAATGCAATGAGATATAATCCAGAACTCAAAGTCTGGGGATCTCCCTGGAGTCCGCCGGTGTGGCTCAAGCGAGGCAACAATCCATCGTATGCCGGCGGCTATATCGATGCTACGCCGGTGAAATTCCGCGCGCTGGCACGCTATTTTTCGCGCTATATCCAGACGTACCGGGCGGAAGGAATCAATGTGATCGGCTACCATCCCCAGAACGAACCGGGTGCGGCGGGTCAGAATTATCCCTGCTGCGGGTGGGAGCCGCTGCAGATTGCCGACTTTATCAAAAATTACGCCGTGCCGCGGCTCGCCCTCGACGGTATCGATGCCGAGGTCTGGTACGGCTCGGTCAATAAATCACAGTGGGACACCTGGGGGCCCCCCGTGTGGGATGATGCAGCGTTGCGTGCGGCCTGCGACGGCTATGGCGGGCAGTGGGGCGGGCGGAAGCTGTTCGACGACATGCGGGCAAACTATCCCGACGTCAAGCTCATGCAGACCGAGACTAACTGCTGCAAATACCAGGAGACGCCCTGGACCTACACTCGCGAAACCTGGCGCATGATGTACGAAGACTTGACAAATGGCGTCAGCTCATACATGCAGTGGAACATGGTTCTGCCGCAGGCCGACGGTTCTTCAACCAGCGGCGAAAGCTCCTGGGGATGGAAACAGACTGCCATGGTGATGATCGACACCAACACGCTGGAGGTCACCTACATGCCCCAGATGCATATGGTGCGCCATTTCAAATTCGTGCAGCCGGGCGCACACCGGATTGGTGTGTCGGGTTCAAACAGCATACTTGCATTTCAAAACCCCGACGGGAGCATTGTGCTTGTTACCCGTGGTGGGGGCAGCCCGGCCATACAGGTCGGCGACAAGCAGATCGACCCGGGGCATCTTGACGGATACAATTCGATATATATCCAGTACGACGCCACCGCGAATAGTGAGCGCGCGGCATATTCCATGCGGGCACACAAATCCGAGGCCGTCGATGCACTCTATGATTTGCGCGGGCGCAGGATATTACAAACGCGCGGGCGCCTGCACACCAGAGCTAAATGCACCGGTATCGCTATTGGCGCCAATGCACGCGGACTGCGTGCATGCCTTCGGCTGCGCTGAGAATATTTTTTCGAAAAATTGCGGGCGAATGTGATCCGTCGGCGGCATAATCCTGCATTCGGTCGCGCACCACAAAGACGCTCGCATCGCCTTGATCGACTTCGATGACAGTTTCGATTATGGCGAATGACTGATGTGGCGTTGTACCCTCGTTCCAGATCATCCTAAACTTGTTGTCCGGCGACATGCTGCAGGTGCAATTTGGGTACACCCACGTTGATAGTTTTTGCTGTTGAGGCCATAATGACCAAATTTATGGTACCCAAGTTCTCCACCAAGGACCTCTCCATTGGCATTGAATGCGAATGGTATCTCCGAGCGTATACGAATCTCCTTCAGCCGGCCCGGTGATTGTAACTCCCGAAATCGCGGAATTAATTGATAAAACTGTAAAAGGCAGGGTAATTATGATGTTTTTCATTTTGCCTTCCTCGATTTGACTTATCCTTGTCTTCGCTACATAAGATAACTACAACTGCTTTGATAGCTGCCAGATGTTATAGTCAAATTTTATATATTTATACAGTATCATCCCATAGGGATATAAATAAATTTGAAAAGGCGGTTGGCAGGTGACATGTTTTTATGTCTACCAAAACTTAAAAACAGGATTGTCACCATGAAGCCAACCAAACATAAATTTACAACATTGAAACAAGTAATGGATAATATTCCGGGATATTTAGTTCCGAAACTCGCGACAGAACATAGTGTAGATAAAAAAAGTCGCAGTATTAGCCCTTGGAGTCATGTCGTTTCACTGGTATACGCACAATTGGCGCATGCTCTGAGTTTGAATGATGTATGTGATAGTTTACGGAATCATTCATCAGCACTTTTTACTGTCAGAAGAGCAACACCGCCCAGTCGGAATGGTTTGTCTCATGCCAATAAAGTGCGGAATGCGGATATGGCAGAAGATTTATTCTGGCAAGTTTTGGAACATTATAAAACATTATGTCCTAAGTTTGGCTCAAGCACCAAGGCATTTAAAGTCCCACGTCGATTCAAGAGGGTGATAAATCTTGTGGACTCCACGACAATAAAGCTTGTTTCAGGTTGCATGGATTGGGCAAAACATCGTCGTAGAAAAGCGGCTGCGAAGTGCCACATGCGTTTAGACGCGCATTCGTATTTACCTCGATTCGCATTAGTGAAATCGGCAAAATCTCATGACTCACAGGAGGCGATTGAACTTTGTGCGGGAATTCAGGCAGGAGAAATTGTTGTTTTTGATAAAGCATATATCGATTATTCACATTTATTCACGCTGAACCAGCGTGGCGTGTTCTGGGTAAGTCGTGCAAAAGACAATATGAGATATAAAAGTGTAAAAAAAAGGAAAGTCAAAAAAAATACGAATATCCTTCTGGATGCGGAAATAAAATTAACAGGCTTAAAAGCATTAAACGATTACTCTCAACGATTTCGCCTTATACGAGCAATTGTAGAAATTAACGGCAAATCAACAGAGATGGAATTTATCACAAATAATATGGAATGGGCAGCCGGCTCTATATGTGAGCTATATAAGTCTCGTTGGGGGATAGAATCATTTTTCAAACAATTGAAACAAACATTACAACTTTCTGATTTTCTTGGATATAGTGAAAATGCTGTTCGGTGGCAGATCTGGACGGCCTTGTTGACATATGTAATATTGCGATTTATCGCTTTCATGAATCGTTGGAAAGGTAGTTTTCCGCGATTTTTTACCGTTGTTCGAGGTGTTTTATGGAACCGCTTTCACCTTGAAAATGTATTGGCAAGATGTGGGACAGCAAATCGACATACAAGAATGGTAAATCAGCCATATCAGCTATATTTGCCGGGAATATTATGAATCCTGTGGGACAGCATGGGGCAATATATGCGTTATGTAAATGTAATTGTGCGTACTGACTTTAGAAAACTGTGCTTAAAACATGGCGTATACAAATTGCATTTGCCATGCTTTAAGAAAAACAATAAGTTATGAGATCATAGTGATTAAATTCATAACTTGGGAAAAAATCCAAAATTTGAGAAAAGATTGTTTTGCCTTCTGCCATTTGCCGCTCCTAACATTGTTTCATAGAATTGGGAACGGCTAAAATCTACATCAATTTTTATATCGAAAAATATTTTTCTCCACATTAATCCATTGTAATAAAACGAGTTACAACGCTTTCTTGTTAAAACAACCGGACACTACTGAACAAAAACAATAACTTTTTGCGCTATAATAATATAGAATTTAGAATAGAGAACATAGTGTTTGACATATCCTGATTATGTTCATTTTACTGTTCAGCAAGGAGCAAAACATGGCCGCCTTACAGTTTCGTCAGCGCATTATATCTGGGGTGTTTATGTGCGTGGCACTAGTAGCAGGCGTTTCGGCCGACTGGTATTTCCTCGGCGACACAAGCTCACTGGTCTCATATGAGTTGCTTACGCCCGATGCGACATGTCAAATCCGTTTGAATCTCGTGATGGCACGATGATGATAGTCAGCGTTATGGGGGCCTCGGAAGGTGAAAACACCAATATCGGTTTGTATCGCAATGAAGGCTCGGGCTGGGATGATCCGGTAATTATTAATGGACCGGCATCTTCGTTTGACCCGACAATGCTGCAGGCTGATGACGGGACAATTTTTTGCTTTTATTATGAAGGATGCTGCGACGATCAAAAGTTTCGCAAATCCAGTGATGACGGCAAGACATGGGGACAGCAAATAGATGTGAACAGCAATAATGATATTGGTTTCTCGGAACAGAATAATGCCAAACGCCATCCCAACGGCGACTGGTTTGCCATGGAGTCGACTAAAAATCCAACATCAGCCGGTACGGCCAATGCCGGCGACGCGATATATGTAGCAGCTCCTGTCGATCAGTTGGAAAATTCCTCCTCCTGGGAGCGCCATGTAATTCGCAGCGGATGGAGTACCGGTGATTTTCTGGTCGTGAATCCATCCGAAACAATCAATGGACGTTATAAGAATTTGCGGGCTATTCTGCGGTGCGATTTTAACTGTGAAAACCAGAATAGCTTTGCCTATTCCAGCGATGCCGGTCAGACCTGGGATTATGGCTATGATATCCCGTTTAGTAATATCCCGGCCTGCAATGATTGTCATGTGGGCAGCCTGGAAGGAGTTCACGCACTGGGCGAAACGACCCGCTCAAGTGTCAGCCTCGATCTGGATGGTGGGCCGCTTCTGGGGTGGCACGTGATTGTTACAGCCGCAAAAACCGCCTATTGTGCCGCTATTGATGCGTGCAGCGCGTCGGCGCCGGTCCCGCAAAAATATCAGCGTGGTTCAATTGCCGTTTTAATAAGCAATACCGGAAATCATGATGATTTTAGTGAGGTGTTTTTAGTTCGGGAAACAGGCACCGGCCCCGAGAATTGCGATCCCGGAATGATACGTTCTTCGGATGGCTTGTTGCACCTGACTTTTACCGGACGGGATGCGCCGTCTATCCGCTATGTTGTTTTTGATCCGGCGGTCCTGGTAGGGGCCACCAGCGCAAAAAGTCCGGCCCGCACCCAGAGAAAGCGCAGTGCCAACGTACCTGTAATGTTGTCGATAGGAAATGATCGAGTGCGACTCCCCGGCATGAAAAATAATGTGCCGCTGGCAGTTGCGCTTTATAATTATAGCGGGAGAGAAGTGTACCGGCTGCAGGTTGAAAATGGCAGGCTCGAAGCCGATGGCGCTATCCCGCGGGGCACGTATATTGCAAAAATTATCTCGGCGGAGCAAATGCATTCATCGCGCAAGATTGTGCTGCAATAATTGATTTGCGCAGAATTCCGTGCGGTCAAGGAGAAGATTAGCGGAATATATATGCCGTTTCGAGGGGTGGGCTTGTGAGCCTCAAATAACTGCTAATGCAAAGGTGTGCCACTGTGCCCCCGACAGTGAATCCATCTATCGGGAGTATAAGCCGCAGTGAGGCAGAGGCTATATATCACCATCGTGGTTCTGCTTATTGTATGTTTACCGGCCCCGTGCTCGTAACAATCTGCATCGGCTCTCCTGCAAGCAGCGCATACTCAGCGCCTTTCGCGGTAATGTTGACATCAATCACCCTCCCCTGATAGCTGATTTTGAACCGGTATGATTTCCATTGTGCGGGCAGTTTCGGATCAAGGGACAGTTTTTCCCCCTGCCAGCGCAGACCGGCAAAGCCGTGCACGACCGCCATCCAGACCGCGCCGCTGCAGGAGAGGTGGACGCCTTCGCTGGTGTTGCGACGGAAATTGTACAGATCGAGCAGCGCGCTCTGGCGCAGGTAATCGTAGGATTCTTCCATGCGCCCGAGCTGTGCCGCGACGATTGCGTGAATACCCGGCGAGAGCGAGGAGCCATGATTGGTGCGGGGCTCATAATAGTCGTAATTGGCGATCTTGACATCTGTGAAGAATAATTCGTCGCACAGGAACATGAGCAGGACCACATCGGCCTGCTTGGTAACCTGCTTGCGATAGACGCTTACCGGATAGCTGACATCATAGAGGTTGATATAGTAGGGGATTGTGGTCATATCGACCGGATCAAGGAACAGGTAGCCGTCATCCTGCGCATGGACACCCAGCTTTTCGCTGAACGGGATGTACATTGCGTCCGCGGTTTTTTTCCAATCCGCCGGTTCGCTCTCCTGTAACGAGATTTTTTCGGCAAGCGCCTTCAGTGCATCAGGCGCCTGCGTGCGCATCTGATTATACGTTTCCGCCGCATAATTGAGCATGAGTTGGGTCAATACATTGGTATAGCAGTTATTATTGACTGCGTAGCCATACTCATCGGGGCCGGTGACCGTATTGATACAGAATGCGCCGTCGCGAGCCGGCGAGTAGCACCCGAGATCGAGCATGTAACGACTCATCTCAAAAAGCATTTCGGCGCCGTATTTGTAAAGGAAATTCGTGTCGTTGGTAACCGTGACATACTGGCGGACAGCATACGCCACGGCGCAGTTGATATGGTAGGAGTCCAGTCCCAGCGTGCCGCTGCACGGCTCGCCCATGGTGCTCATCCAGGCATACAGCGCGCCGCGCCCTTCCATTTCGCGCGCCCACTCGCGCGCTTTGTCAAGAATCGAGTGGCGGTATACCAGCAGCGAACGCACCATTTCGGGCTGCGTGAACAGAAACTGCGGCAGGATATATATCTCGGTGTCCCACAGCACATGGCACTGGTAGGTGTCACCGGTCAGGCCGGTGGCTGATATCGATATGCGATCGTCGCGGGGGTGGCTCTGGCGCAGATGGAATATCGAGAACCGCAGCGCCTGCTGGTCCTCAACCGGGCCGTCAATTTCGATATCGGCAATATCCCAGAATGCTTGCCATGATTTGCGTTGTTCCTGCATCAGCATGTCAAAGCCATTCTGCGTATCCTGCGCGCAAATGTCGGAGGCGTTGCGCAGCACGTTGTCCGACCCGGTGTTCATCGATGTAACAAACGCAAGGTGCTTATCAAGCACAACAGGTTTGTTTTCCTGTGCTTCGTATGCAAACACCGTTTCGATACTGCTGTCTGTGCTGACGGATATCTCACTGACATTTTCGGCGCCGGTGAGCGCATGTTGCCAGGCAATGCCGATTGTGAATTGCGACCGTTTTGTTTTCAGTTGGATCTGTTTTGCCTGAGTGTCCGGCGCTATGCGCTGAATATCGTACGGCATCTCAAAAAAGAGCTTGTTGCGTGTGTCAATTTGCCCGATCGAGCGGATTTCGATATCGCCGGAAAAGTTCAGCGGGGTGACGGTCGTGCGCACCGCGACACTGTGGCGGCGCTCCATGCTCACGAACCGCTCGCTTTCGATACGGATGCGTTTGCCGCTCGATGATTGCCAGACCAGGCTGCGGCACAATACCCCGCGGCGCATGTCCAGCTCACGGTGGTATTCGGTGACTGCACCGCCGCACAGCGATACCGGTTCGCCGTCGATTACCACCCGCTGGATGCAGTAATTACCTAAGTTGACAATTGAGTGGTACCGTTTGGGGAATCCTTTACGCTCGCCGTGGCCCTTAAACTCATAGATGCCGTGAATCAGTGTTTGTGGATCGGAGAATGCAGCAAGTCCCTCCTCCTGTTCATCGTGTGTGCCGCGGATACCGATCAGGCCGTTGCTGACTGCGAAGTTGCTTTCGCGGTATGCCGACTGCTCCGGCACAAATTCGGATTCTTCCACGGTCCATGGATGTGCCGGGGTTTTTTTGGCAAAGCCAAATTCGATCAGCACCGATGGGTCGATATCTTCAAATGATGAGACAATTTCGCCCGCGGCGGTCTTTGCTGCCGTGGTTTGTGATATGAGTACAGACCGCATGTGCATCGATGCGGCAATATCAGCGGATTGGATATCAGACGTGATAACCGCGCAATTGAGCCGGTGGACTTTCAGCCGGCCGGCAATTGATTCGATATCTGATTGCGTGGGCGGGTTGTCGAGGTATTCGATACAGTCGAATGGATTATGCGCCGGATCGAGTGAGTCTGCAATCTCATGCCGGGGTCCCGGATATACGAGCGCCGAGCAGGCGCCCCGCGAACGCATGTGGCCGGCGAATGTCTGGGCTTCGCGCAGCATCGATACGGATGTGTGGTCTATAATAATGCAAATTGCCTGGATAATTGTTTTCATGCGGGTCGATTGCTCCGTTTGATTGCTTATTCAAACGATTATTGCCTAGCAATTTCTGATAACTAATGCCAATGTATCAAAATTATAAAATAACTTGAGCAAGAATTTGTAGCTCTGTTTTAAAGAGCTTTGTTGATAATATGCAATAGTATGGCAATTTATAATGTGAAAAGCAACTGATATTGCGTACTGAATATGTGATTAATTGCTGCAAATAGTTATTATATATCAGTATGTTATAAAAAATAGTAGAAAATATAGCAAAATAATGTTATATTATTGATATAAATAACAACAAGGTGTTGCGCATGAATTTATTTAGTCGAAATTTGCGCTTGGAAAATCTTGATGATAGCGCATTTATATTTGGCCCGCGCATGACAGGCAAGACCACATTGTTGCAAAAATTGAAAGCGGATGCCTATATTGATTTGCTTGATCCGGAAGAGGAGCTGCGATATAAGGCTCATCCTGGATTGCTCAAACAGGAGCTGGAAGCTTTGCCTGCTGGTGCGACCATTATTATCGACGAAGTTCAAAAGGTTCCTGCATTGCTAAATTATGCTCAAATAGGGATTGACAGATTCCAGCACCGGTTTTTGCTGTCCGGTTCAAGCGCTGGAAAACTTAGAAGGGGAGGCGCAAATCTGCTTGGGGGCAGGGCGCTTGATTTAAAGTTGCACCCGCTTACCTATAGAGAGACAGGAGAGCAATTTTCGATTGAATTAGCACTTCAATATGGCACATTGCCCCGCATGTTCACGCTGGCTCTTGAAAAAAAAATAGAGCAGGCTAAAGGACATTTAAGCAGCTATGTTACTACATATATTAAAGAAGAGATTCAGGCGGAAGCTTTAGCCCGTAATATCGGAGCTTTTCAGCGGTTTATAGCTGTCGCAAGCCAGGCGAATGCTCAGGTGATTGAATTCGCGAATATATCCCGGGATTGTTCCGTGCCGGCCAGCACGGTCAAGGAATATTTTTCAATATTGGAAGACACTCTGCTTGGCGGATTTTTGTGGCCATTCGGACATAGCGAACGTAAAAAAGCAAGGCCAAAATTTTATTTTTTTGACTGTGGCGTTATACGGGCTCTTCAGAACAGGTTGTCTGATCCGCCCACTCGTCATGAGGAAGGATTTCTATTTGAGACCTGGTTTATAAATGAAATAGCTCGTTTGCATGATTATGCAAAAAGCGAACATGCATTCAGTTTCTGGCGTGAGAAAAACCATGAAATTGATATTCTCATTTCCGATTCGCGGAAGCCGGTCCTTGCAATTGAATGTAAAATTAACCCCTCAGTGATTTCGGCGGCAACAATTAAGGCATTTAAAAATCGATTTCGTGATGTCCCGCTGATTATAGCATCCGGCATCGACAAACGACCGAGAATCCTGCAGGGCATTGAAGTGCTTCCATGGGCCCAGGCTCTGGAAAGGTATGCGGCACTGTAATCAAGAGTACCCTAAAACATCCTCCGCCGCTTCTTCGCGCTCCCCAGTGATCCTCGATTGACCAATGTGCAGGGCATACAGATTGTCCCCCGGCGGTCTTTTTTCACCGGGATATCGCCGATGATCGCATGGGCGGCCAGGTAGCCGGCGGTGCAATGGATACGCAGCAATTGCAGACAATCGGCATTACGTCGGTGGTGATTGCCGGATTCATTCTGGTACTGACATTCATCGTACCGGGTGCGCACAGCAAGATTCCATTCCTGTTCATAACGGCATTCACCGGCTCGGTCGGCGGGGCATTTCTTATTGCTGCCCGAAAACTCGCAGGAAAAGGTCCTGCCGAAACAGTACAGGATGCCACAGACAGCGAAGCGATTGAGTTCACCAGGACAAAATCTTGAGATAGCTTTGATAGATGCAAAAAAATCAATGAACGGTCATATCAATACAATCATCATTTACATCACGGTGTGCCTTACCGGCGCTCAAGGGTGGGAATCAAAACTTTTCCCCGACACCGGCGGCGCCTATAGCCGCGTGTCGGTTGAGCGCAACAGTGTCACCTTCCGCCTTCCCGATTTCTCCTATGCGGGATATCGTTCGGGCATGGTAGCTGTTCCCGACATTCCTGTTGCCGTTGAGTTGACGCCGGTTGCCGGCGACAATGCACCGCAGATCAACCGGGCGATCGGTAAAGTATCCCGGAAGAAACCGGACGAAAACGGATTCCGGGGTAAAATCATGCTTTCGGAGGGCACGTTCGAGATACACAATGAAATTAAAATCTATCACAGCGGCATTGTTGTGGGCGGCAACGGCTATCTTTTCAACCCCGTCTGCTCCGATGATCATTTATTCCGCGATTGCTCTGCAAAAAACGGCCGACATAATTTCATTCTCCATTACAGCACAAGCGGGTGTGTTTTTACCGGGTGTTCATCACAGAATTCCCGGTCCGATTTTCATCAGTACCTGTCATCGGAAAACCTGTTCGATAACGTTACTCTCCACAGGGATTCGGTAACCGCGGGCAACCGGGGCGATAAAAGCCAGGGCTCATGGTGGTGTGCGACCAAGCCGGTGTTCTGGAATATGCAGGGCGGCGGCGCCATGTACATGAACGCCTGGGGCGCCGGATATCTCATCGGCGCCGACACGGCAATCGGCATTGGTGTCGGAGACCGGCACATCCTTCAGGATTACGGACTGTCCTACCTCCCCCACCGTCAATGGATCGAACGAGGTGACGGCGCACTGCAACCGGAATCATTGTATGAGGCGCAACTGAACATGAGAAAGCAGAGACTGTCTTCCGGAAACGAACGCAAATGAGAAGCATGAAATTTGTTGATTACAGAGTGTCGTTTTTACTATTTCTGATTTGCCCGGCAGGGTACGGAGATATTTTCGTTGATTTTGAGAACCGCTCGGAGGGCGCCTATAGCCAAGCGATGATGCAATCCGATTTCGACGGGCTGAACTGGAGTAATGGTCTGGACCAGGGGCGGGCCGAAGTTGTCTCCGACAATGAACAGGGAAAGGTGCTGAGAGTATTGTACCCCCGGGATAGATACGGTGCAGGCAATACCACCGGCGGGGGTGTACAGTTCAAATGCGACATCGGATCGAAAAGCGAGGCCGCTACCGCTCAATACAAGATCAAGTTCAAGTCGTGATTCGACTTTGTTAAGGGAGGGAAACTCCCGGGTTTGTGCGGCGGACGGTGCAATACGGGAGGTGACATACCAAATGGGACCGACGGGTGGAGCGCACGGTACATGTGGCGCACCGATGGGCAGTTTGTTGTTTATCTCTATGACATGCTGTCTCAGAATTACGGCACCGATATCGACGTAAATCATCCGGAATTTTTTTATTTCCAGCCCGGAAAATGGCATACGGTCAAGCAGCACATTCCCAATACCGCGCCTACTTGCTACAACCAGGTTGTGCGAAGCACATAAACCACACGCAGCAGAACCAAAAGTGACAACGGAGAGCATCAGATGAAAAATGCCTAAGCGGATTTAACTATTCCCACCCATCGAATATAGAAATAACCCGGGAAGGTACATTGATTGCCTGCTATGCCGGGGGCGACAGTGAGGGCGAAAACATCCGCATCGGCGCGCGCAAGGCGGCAGCGCGGTGAAACGCAGCAAAACTGGATGACAATTATCCCGGCTAATAATTATCCTGGCGATCTGCCCGGTGGCGATCCCTGGAACGATGTGCGCTATTATTCCTCGGCTGACGGAACATTTCCCGGCTCAGGCGGCATGATCGGTGAACAGGCCGATCCGACCTTTCATCCAGGCATCCGATCGCACGGTCTATTGCCTCTGGACCGGGCGCAACTCGGCCTCACTGCGCCTGATCGCGATAGATCCGGATAAGATGGTTGAGCTGCTGGAGCCGCTGTGGCCGCCGTTCTGATATCCTGCCTGTTTGATTGATTATTTTTTTGCGAGCGGCCAGCAGCCCTCAATTGCCGCAAAAAGCCAGTGCCTTAGAGGTCATTACGCAGCCAATGGCCAAACTGATTGGAAAGAACTTGACGGCTTCTCACCTATCGTGCTATGGAAATGCTATTTCTTGATAGATGAGCGTTTGATGATTTCTGTGGTAGATTTCTCATCGATCAACAAGATAAAAATGGTTCCCGGTTGTGATCCGGCGGCTTGACTTGCCATTAATTCGACTGGATGAACAACCGGTACGGTACGACCCAGAACGTTTACCAATCTGCTACCATAGGCTTCATTGCTATTGATCCTGAAAGACCGACCGGGCCAAGCCCTTACGGTTTCGGATAGTATCTCCATGCTGCCTATAACGGTGGTCT
The DNA here is from genome assembly GCA_014728295.1 of Chitinivibrionales bacterium. Classification (GTDB taxonomy): domain Bacteria; phylum Fibrobacterota; class Chitinivibrionia; order Chitinivibrionales; family WJKA01; genus WJLW01. The sequence goes on from WJLW01000010.1 coordinate 18,942, forward strand.
CATAGTCAGTATTGCATAACTATCGGCCCTGGGCTGGGATGGCGATTTTAGCCAGAATCCGGTAAACTCAATATCGGGCAGATCATCACTATCGAGCTTGCCTACAGCGAGTCCTTCGGATTTATCAATCTCGGTATCGATTGATTTCAGTACCCAGCTTGAAATATCATTCAGCTTGCAGGATCCAAGAAAGGAACGCAAAGGATGGTCGGGATGTATCTCGTGTTTAACTCATGTTCCCTGGACAGAGGAGGGAGCTTCAAACCAGGCGAATATACTGGAATTTGCGTGCTTTCCCCCGCAGATAGCAACGACATCTGCGCGTCCATCTCCATTAAGGTCGGCAGCATCCATGGCTTGAACGCCATTCGCATGCCCCTCAGATGCATCTTTCGACAGTTTGAATGAAGTCTCGCCGCAGGAAATTGCAGGAACCAATGCAGCAATGATCAAAAATCCCAAAGTGTCAGTCAATATATTTCTCATAAAATCCGCTTTCGAACATCGAAATCCATGTGTCGATTTCCTGCTTCAATCGATTATAAAGAATAGTATCTATAATTTAATCACAAAGGCCTCAATATCCAAATGCTTTTTCAAATAAGAGCCATCACCAGGGGTGGTCGAACCACACGAAATGTTAATGCCATTCTGAACCCTGTAAAAGCGGCACATACTCTCTCTGCCCTACTTAATTTCAACAAGCGAACTTCCCGGCTTCTGATTTTCATACGATAATCGAATCCATTCGGCCGACCGCGCCACCGATTCGATTCTCACTTCGTCTATCTTCCCGATAAACTTTTGCGTCGCCGACAGGTCTTTCTCTTCCCACGCAATGTACGTATTGTAGTCGGCAGCGGCCAGCGTTCCAGGTTTGCGATAGCGCAGCTCCTCAATGCCGTTAATAAAAAGAGCGCTCTCCAAACCATCAAAGGTCAGGCAGATATGCGTCCACTGCTCTAAGGCAACAGGATTTTGCGACGTTAGCGTTTGACCTGCGGTGTCAAGTTTCATGACCCCCTGCACCATGTGTTCCCCGGCGGTAGCCGGTTGGTTGTAAATAAAGCCCCACGAATGATACACACCATCGGCGGGTTTATGCACAATCCGGGCCCAATTGTTTTTCTGCGACGGCGCGATCCAGGCCGAAATGGTCAGAAATGCCGGGTTGATATTACCGAGCGTGTCGTGGTCGTCAAGATCCAGCGAATCGCACATGCCGATTAGCCCGACTACCTGTTCATCACCATCGTACAATCCAGGTCGCGCATGAAAAGCATCCTGGGCACTGTTGGGCCGGTTGGCTTGTCCGCTTGCAGTCAGGTGCCAGGCCCCGACCACACCAAACTGCGGTGAGAACACAGAATGTCCCGAGGACGCCGCACTGGCAGCGGGATTCCCCCAGAAAAGCTGCATTTGAGTAACAGCATCGACATAAATCGTATCGACCAGGACCCAGACCGCGGCAGTGCCGGCAGTGCTGTCCCACTGCTCGATCTCAAAGGGAAAGTGCGTTCCGTCTGCCTTAACAAAGCGGATGTCTTCACCATTCGATTGAGCCATTTCAAAATTAAAATTGCTCCGGTTCAATCTCACCAGCAGCGGAAAATGTTGAACATTTTCCGAGAAGAGCATGCCGCCCGTTTGCGCATCAATGTCTACTCGGGCACGCCGTGTCCAGGCACCCGCAGTTGATATCAGCGTATACTCGCCTGAACGGACGCCGACACTGTCAATAGTGATTGGTTCAGCTCCCGGTGATGAGGGATCAATCCGGAACCTGAAAGTTCCCTCCGGCAAATTTCCCACCTTAAAGATCCCGCTGTCGCTGACCGGAATTAATCGCTCCATGCCAAAAATTCGGACGTATCCAATACCGGCCGATGAATCGACTTTGCCGACAATTGTGGCAAACGGCTTCGCGGTGCTTGTCCCGAGATCTAACACCTGGGAGTCCGATTCCTCCACCACAAAATCGACTAACGCGGCATGTGAAACCGTGTCGCTAATCTCGATAAAAAATACGCCCGTATCCAATGAATCGATTGTAAAAAAGCCATTCTCATTCGTGCTCGTGTTTGCCGAGATCCTCCGGGAGTGCAACGGGTCACTCAATGGGTTTCCCGGTACCCACTTTTTTTTCCGAAGGAATACGGTGGCATTGACAACCGGATCGCCTGATTCATATCGGACTGTTCCACGGCATGCAACAACTTCGGTAGCACTACCTTCGCCACTGCCATCCTTTGCCACCGGTGATGTGCATCCGCCAGGTAACACACAGCCCAGAAGAAAAAGTAGCGTGCCTGCAGCTTGAGCACAACAGATAAGGGAGTGGAATTTATTACGAATCATTTGTCACTTACCCTGCGTATTGACTTTGATAGTGGAAATAGCTGCATATTTACCTGACAAACGCGACTGATACCCGTATCTTTTCGCACCATTTCCAGGATCTCCCGTCTGAACGCATGCATTTTTGACATAATCTCGTTGTAGGTGTTATCTGAAACACTGCCTGTCACACTGGAGATTACCCGGTCATTTTTATCGACCTGCGCAAGCGCATCGCGCATTCGCTCTACCGTTTCTATAACAAAGTTATTGACAGTGTAGGGGTGCTCATCGAATCCGGTAGACTGTATCTTGTTAATAAGCTTGAATGAGCCACCGGGTTCACGCGAAATCAATTTATGCTTGAGCAGCATTTTCACGGCCCGCTTAGCATCGGCCTCGCTGATTTTCGGGATTAAAAGCTGCCCCAGTTTTCTGTAGTCTCCATCAAACGGATAAAAATTTAAAAGCTCCCTGACGGCGATATAGTACCAACGGCTGAAAATTTCAAAGTTCGATGGGTCGATGAAATGAATATTTGACTGCCTGAAGTTGAGCATATTCTGGAACGCTTCGTATCGTTGTATTTCTGTGGCTGCCTGATTAAATGCAATCATCAAAAAGAAATAGGCTTTCTCGCTTTTCCTGAGTGAAAATATGCGCGTAAATGCTTCGGCAACATGGTTTGAAATTGGCCGGATTCCTTTGAAAATTTGCGTTACATACCCATTTGACCGAAATCCCGCCTCTTGCGCGATAACGGCATAAGAAAGCCCCTTACGCTCCTTCTTGAGGGCACGATAGGCGTCGTATAAATATTTACGGTAGTCTGTGTAGCGGTATATCGATTCCATGATGTGTGTTCGATCTGCGTTCTAATACAAGAAAATATACAAATAATTAAAACGATATGTCAATAATATGTGCTAAATTTTATCATTTATTATATATTTATTTTCAATAACTTATAGGATATATAGTATATTTATTGATATAATTTGCTTAATTAGTTATATTTACAATATCCAACATAAAAATCAAAAGGTGAGGTCAATAGGTGACCTCCAGGCGCAGCAAGAAAGGAAAACCAAAAAGTGGTCCGCAGATTGATGAACCTGGGGCCAACATTCTTTGTGTATGCCTCTTCCAACAGAGAGAATTTCACGGATCAGAAGATTGTTGTTGGCATGCATTTCATTCACCAAGACTAAAGCAATAGGACCATAGTAACTCACAAATAATATGCGGAGGTTGTTTATGAAGAAGCTTGGATGCATATATGTACCCACCCTCGTAATATTTGCAATAACCTCAGCGTTTCCTCAACGGGATCCCTGGTTTTGGCCCTTTGCCGTCAATAGCATCTGGAACCTTGCCATTCACCAGAATGCCCAATACATCGCTGCTGATATTGCGCCCCATGCCCGATACAGTGTTGATGTCAATTATCTGTTGAAGGAAGACAGCGGCGATCCCCAGGTGAACGTTTACAAAAACACAAGCTGGGGCGCGGGACGCTGTACAAATAATGGGTTCTTATTTTCCATGCATTTCCCAAATTATCTGGTAGTACCGGATGCCCGCCAAGGATCGACGCCAAATAATAATCTGGCATTCTTGATGCTCAATGGTATGGTACGCCAGAACAATGTTCTCGCACGCTGCAACGCAGGAGGGCCGGTTTATATGCGGTCGTGGTACAAAGATATCGACCCAAAAGGCGACGGTGTGACGAACAGCGTTGGTCAAGGGGCGTCGGGCATGAGCTCACTTGGCGGGACCATCCGCAAAGGGGAACTGGTGAGTGATGAGCCGATTCGACATGCGCTCAAATTCACCATCTGGGCAGATGAATATTTTTACTACCAGTCGAATAAAAGCTCCTGCTACCGCTGGCCCGCCCGCGCGTGTGATTCTTATGCCGATCAAAGCGGAAAATACCGTGGAATAAATCCCAAGCTGGTCATGGGTATTTTATTAGCGATAAAGCCGGAAGTTTCCCTTTCTTCACAAAATATCGAGACCGAACCGGGGAAGAAAATATTTGCCGCCATGCAGACCTATGGCGGTTATATTGTTGAAGATGCCGCATGGGATTGCTGGTACTTTATTACTGAAAAGGGCGTACGAGAAGAGGTGCAGAACAAGTACGGTGTCAATTTAAAAACCGGTACCAACGACGGCCCTTTAAAAAGAGATATGGATAAAATTGTAAAACTCCTTCATATTATCGACAATAATTCTGCTGATAATATTGGCGGTGGTCCAACCGATGATCTCGACAACCGCCTGGCAGATCAGGCCCCGCCTTTTGATCAGGCGACGAAGCTTAAACCTGCTGCGTTTCGCAGAAATTTATCTCAAAGTGCAAAGTCGCAATTCGAAACGTATACTTTAAAAGGTCAAAGAATATATTTAAAACACAACAATGCCTACCGGGGGGCATCTTGATACTATCCGACTCGCATGTTTTGAAACCGAAACTATAATCTTAGCCTAACGATCATCCTAACATGATTACTGCTGGCTATTGTTAAGCTGTACAGCAACCTGATACAAAAACCCGCGCGGTCATTGACCGCTTGTCGAAATGCGCGTTCTTTTTAAGAAGGTAAATTGGAAGGTCCCGCGGGTGGCAAAACAGTATTTTTAATAATATGTCTACAGTATTGAAATCAAGTTTCGGGATAATTCTGGTTGTATTGTCTGTTCAGAATTCCTGGTCCGGTTGGGCCGTCGGAGTAACAGCATCAAGCACCGGCGCCGGAGATCTGGTATTAAAATCGACTTCAAACGAAGAACGTCTTCTTGATGATGGTGTATGCTATGGAGCATGTTATTCACCTTTAGGAAATGACGGCGCACCTTCTGAAATAGCGTATGTACAGGGAAGTGATATATACATTATCGGTGTTAACGGCAGTAATAAGCGGAAAATCAAGACTGGCGACATGTCCAGCAGCGGGACCTATGCTAATACGCTATCGTGGTGCAATAACGGATATATCTATTTTTCTCGCGGATGGGCGATTTATCGGTATAATGCTGATGGTTCTACATCCGAAGAATTACTGCATACGTCAAAATATTCAAGTTGCGGTGACGGGATCAGACAACTGCAGGTGGCAAGGAGCGGAAACCGGGCAGCCTCGTGGGGTCGCCCCAAAGCGGGAAGTAGCTGCTCCGGCAAAAACGATGGACATGTAATTATCTACACACTAGGCAGTCCAAACAGTGACCGTCGGTACGACAACCACTGCATGGGTGCGATTTCCATGGATGGTACATTTTTTAATGCCTGTTATGCAAGTCACGAAAAAAGCGGGATTTTTTCTTTTGATAATCCTCCATCGACATGCAGCAGCAGCGGATCCTGTTTGGATCGGCTGGGAGTCTCGCCGTACAACGAAATAACCAGAGAAAGCGGGACATTTGATTTTCATCGTTTCAGCCAATGTGATAATGATTATATATGCTGGACAGAGGGGAGCCGCGGGTATGTCGGTAAGGTAAGCGATAATTCAAAGACAGCACACTGGAGCGGTTTTAAACCGCAAGATTACTATCCCGGTGATTTTTCTTCGCAATCAACAGGCCCGTCGGCAACGATCCACGAACCGGACGATGGTGCGTCTTTTGTTCCGGGAACCAAGGTGACAATCAGGGCTACTGTTGTTGAGGGAAGTGCCGCAGTCAGCAACGTGGAGTTTTTTGTCAATGGTTCCTCCATTGAGCAGGACAATAGTGAACCATATGAAGCAGTCTGGACTGCAGGCAGTGAAGATGAATATACTATTAACGTATCGGTGAGCGATGCCAATGGAAACAGCAGTTCCGACAGTGTTACTATAGCGGTTGTTTCCCGCTATGCCTATCCGGACAGCGTTGCACACAAAATACCGGGTAAAATCGAGGCGGAACATTTTGATTTCGGCGGCCAGGATATTGCGTACAACGATGATACGCCAGGTAACATACGGGGAAGCTTCAGGAGTTCCGAGGATGTCGATGCTGCAACCGGCGGAAGCAATATAATGGTAACAGCAACCGCGGGGGGAGAGTGGTTGAAGTATTCGGTAAATATTACCGAAGAGACGACATATAGCATACTCGTATCGGCATCAAACGGCAGTGAACGCGGGGAATTTCATCTTGAGCTTGATGGCCGGGATATTAGCGGCCCGCTCACCGGGAGTACCGGTGGATATGAAACCAGGAAGCTGTTTACAGTAGACAATGTTGTCCTTGAGAAAGGCGAGAAAACGCTGACCCTGGTATTTGACAAGACAGGACACATTGTTGACTATTTTGAGATTGCATTGCCGAAACAGCTTATCGATCTCACTTCTCCGTCCGCGAATCAGGTTCTGGCTGCAGGTGACAAGCTCGTTGTTGCCTGGACAGCCGATACATCAATTATTAACGATGTTCACATTGAATTCTCTGATGATGGTGGTATTGCGTTCAGGGACCTGTCATCGATTAAATTAAACAGCAGTATCGATGTTGGGCATGATGAATGGGGAAATTTTTCCTATACAATTACCGATGATATGATTTCTTCCGGGGCGCTGGTCCAGGTGCGGGAGTACGGCGCAAGCAGGCTTGCGCTGTCAAATCCATTTACGATCACAAAAAAGACAAGCGAAGTAATTATGGATCTGACTGCAAAATGGGACAAATATTCATTTACATTGAATAGAGTATCAAACGGCCTGGCAGTACACACCGGTAATCTCGGCATACATACAATCCAGATTATTGATGTTCAGGGAAAAGCTACTGCAGCAATTCGTCTTGAAGCGAATAGCAATGATATAATACCTTTAGCTAAAGGCGTGTATATCGTCAATAGTATCAGCAATATGCAGACCTTTACCAGAATGATATCAGTGTATTGAGAGAACGTTGGTAGCCGGTTGTATTGAAGCTAATCCGGGCCGATATGCGCTGCGCACCCGCAGTGTGCCAGTCGCCGGTTGTGTTCACGAGGAATGATGTACTCCACGGTTTCGCTGCATCTATAAGATCATTGGAACCAAACAAATAGACACGATGAAATCAACAAACAAATGCCGACCGTATCAGGAGAATGAGCTAAATCAGGATTGCTTTTTCTCTGAGTAAATAAAATGTTGCTTTTGTATTGAGCGGAACTCTGTTTCTTTCTGAAAATCAAACTCCCCTATCAGTTTACATTGGCATGATTATTGTTTATATTAACTACAGTTATTGCTACCAAAAAATAATTAAAGAAAGGAACCATAAAACCATGTCAAAAGAAAACCTTACTCTTAATGAAATTTACCAGACATCTGTAAATATCGAAAGAAACGCATCTGAATTCTACAAAAAGGCGGCAGATAATGCTTCTGACGAGGAGGTGAAAACGCTTTTTATCAAACTTAGCAGGATGGAAGATGACCACGCTAAGACCTTTTCCGAAATGCGGGGCCAGCTTAAGGACGAAGAAGGCAGAGAAAATGTGTTTGACAGGGGAGACGAGATGTCTGCGCTCCTGGTATATGGGAAGGATCTTTACGGCTGGGAAGGAAAAGCCGGCCCAGACAAACCGCTAACCGGAAAAGAGGACCGGCTCGATCTGCTGAAATCAGCTCTTGAGGCGGAAAAAAACACTGTTATCTTTTATACAATGATAAAGCAGTATTCCAGTTCTCAAAGCCGAAAAAACGACATAGACAATATTATACTCGAAGAGATGAGACACATAGCGGCAATTGAGGATACCATCAGTAACAATTAATAGTAAAAACCATATATTCATGTTCCGGCGCGACCATGCTCCGCCCCATTCCCACGCGAAATACGGGTTGGAGGAAATCACTGGCGAGGGCAAATCAGGCATTGTGAATGGAAGCATGTCCAAGCGTGCTCTTCAGATGGTCCAAGAGGGGCGGGGCTGCATATTATTGATTGTTTCATCAATGCCAATATTATTTCTTGACTTTGGCAGGCAAAAGCACTCATTTTATAATAGGGCTACCGTATGCTTTCGATGATTGCTCCGTAATTGGCACCCTGCAAACAATCATAATTCAAATACACTATTGATGACGGGATCGACCTATGAATTATCCGTCTCTTATACTCATATTCCTGCTGCAGGGACTCTGCCTTTCGCAGGTACAATTTATTCTGCATTCCGAACTGCGCACCGGCTATAGCGGCGCGAATCCGGTCTCGACATTTACCGCATACCGCTATGATAACAACGGTAACCGCACCCAGCGCCGGGTATTTGATGGAATCGACCGTGCGGCAGCCCTCATGAGCAGCATAGAATATCTGAATGATGACAACGGCCGCTGTATCGAAGAGCGGCTATTGAATGCAAACGAGCAAACTCTGTCTACTGTACGATATTCACACGGCCCCGATGGTTTGCTCAGCGCTGCAACGCTTCGAAGCGACGGCTCTGTGCGGTTCAGCGACAGCCTGCTTTATGAAAATGGGCTGCTGCGGGAGCAGCGTCGCTATTCCTCAAGCGGTATGCTTGTCTGGTACCACCGCTACACCTGCAGCGAGGGGCTGTGTGTGTCCGACAGTCTGTTCGAGCCCGACAGCACCGGTGCATTTGCAGCAACCCAAATCCGGCTCATGAGCCATGCCGGCAATGGTGAAGTTGAATCGGAAATACTGTGGAGGATGTCTGAGGGTATCTGGTATGTAATCTCTACAACCGTCATGGCTTTTGCCGACACACATCTGGTGTCGGCAACAACCTATGAAGGAGACGGCTTCTCAAAGCGCCTCCTTGATTCACTGGCTTATTCTGTCGATGCATACGGCAACCGAATCCTTGAGGAGCATTTTGACCGGGAGCAAACCAAAACCTGCCAGATTGCCTATACCTGGCTCGAAGCATTCCCCACAGCAATTTACAAACCCACACGCCACATGGAGAACGGCTTTGCTCAGGTCAGAAACAGCACTTTGCAGTTCGGCAGTACAGTAAGCGGATACCTGGTACTGAGCAGGCTTGACGGCTGCCGTGTGCATTCGCAGCCTCTTAACGGAAAATCATTCATTGAGCTGCCGTCACACCTCAGTTCAGGAACCTTTGTGGCTACTGTGGTATCGGAAACAATAACCCGTTCATATTCACTATCGATTATTCATTGAGGAGGAGCATCATGCGCCTGGTATCGTTCTTATCAATTATCGTATTGTCAATTTCAGCATTCAGCCAAAATATTGTAACCCCCATGTTCATTCACCGCGACGGGGAAGTCTCAGCAAATGGGTACCTTGGTTCCGAAAAAGACATCATTGTTGACGGCAGTGCTGAACAGGTTATTGGATGGACTACCTTTCAAACTGCAGGAATCGATGTTTCGCAGATAAGAACGGCAACCCTTGCCCTCTACCTGAAGTCACTGGACAATCCCGGCACGCTTGAGGTGTATCCCCTCACCGCCCCCATCACGGCGCCCGAGAACAACCTTTCCCTCTCGCTGCTGCCCCTGGGGACGACACCCATTGCAACGGAATCGTTGGGTTCAACCGATGTTGAGTCGATTGTGCATCTTGATATCACATCTGCCCTGAGCGGTGGGACCTTTTACGGCCTTGCACTGGTATCGCATGACGGTTTGCTGGCAGTATTCGATGCCAAAGAGGGCAACCTGGCGCCAATCGTGTTGTTGACTCACGACATCGAAGGAGCCGCAGCCCGATGGTTCAGCGGTGAGAACCCCCCGGCCGACACCCTTGGAACCAATGGTGATTTCTATCTGGATGGCATTTCGGGTGATGTGCATGCCAAAGGTGACGGCATCTGGACCTCTGCTGCATCTATTATGGGCCCCCAGGGTTTGCAGGGACCCAAAGGCGACCAGGGAGATGCCGGGCCGCAAGGTCCCCAGGGTACCCAAGGCGCTGACGGTGCACCCGGACCACGAGGGCCGCAGGGTGAAACGGGTCCCCAGGGACCACAGGGAGCTGCCGGCCCGCAGGGCCCGTCAGGTTCACAAGGACCGCAAGGTGCACAGGGCCCCCTGGGACCAATGGGGCCGCAAGGACCGCGGGGTGAAGCCGGTGTACCCGGGGGTAGTGATTTATTTCTGAATGGATCAGCCAGGGCCCGCTACTTCCTGCACTACTTCAGCGAAGCTGGAGGACGGGCGGACTTTGCCGCGCGTTTTCCGGAAACCGCACTCCATGCCGCCTATTTACGGCCGGCGCACGCTCCGGGTGTTTCTATTACCATTGACGGTGTTTCACCGGGTACTCTTACCGGTTTTATCGGCACCGAAGGCATTTCCCGGCTTTGCCATTACACGGCCTTTGTCCAGCGTCCATCCGCGGATATTCTTGTCAAAGACCTGCTTGACAAACCCGCACTGATTAACTTTACCGGCGCCAGAGTTTCAGAATACTTCACCGGTATTGTGACCGGGGCCCATATTTTATCATTGACTACCCGTACGGTATTGTATGCCATCCAAATCATGCCGAGATACAGTGCTCTGGACCGTATCAGCGATTCGAAACAATACCAGAATGTAACCATTTCCGATATTCTTTCCGAGATGTTGTCATCCATCGGACTGGTATCCAATGTCACCAATGGCGTCTCATTCACAATGGATGCAGTGCGGCTTGCAGAAAAGAATCTTCAATTTGCCGGACGCATTTCCGAACAGGTAGGCATGCACTACCATTTCCGTCATACCGTTTCTGGTGATGATGTTTATTTTTCGAGAGGCAATGGTGACTTCCTGAACAGTAATGTAACAGTACCATATTACGGAAGCGCGGTAAGCGGTGATACTGCATCAGGGCACCTTTACTCCCTGTCACCGGTTGGTCCCTGGACATTTCCCTGTGTGAGCGGGTATAGCTGGTCGGCAGAAAGAAAGGATGTTCTTGCATCAACCTATTGCGGGGGCTCTCCGGCGGCATCATATAAGACCCTGCAGGCGCCCAGTTCTAGTCAAGAACGTCTTGACGCAATGACCGAGGCTGCAGCACGCCGAAGGATGGTGAAGGCGGGAAAAATGTATGGTACAAGCGATTTGTGGGAGATAAAATCGGGCCAGATATTTACCGTCAACGATTTGACCGGCGCCGGACTGAGCAATTCGTACTTATGTACCGATATGCTCCATTTCTGCTTCTGGGACGATTCACTTTCGCGCTATATTTACTGTAACGGTATTGAAGCTGTTGAATCCAGTGTGGAATATGCCCCGCCTCTTCGCACCCCACAGGCACACTTTTATGGTACCATGTCGGCCATTGTAACCGACACGCTCGATCCAGATAATTTGTACCGTATACGCGTTAAACCGGCACTGGTGGAAGATATTGAAATCTGGGCCAGGATTTTAAATCCGCCGGGAGCACATGGGATTCTGTATAGCCTGCCCGAGATAGATGACGAGGTGGCTATTACGTTTATGCACGGCGATATCTCGCAGCCCGTTGTCATTGGGAAGTTATTCAATGGTTCAGATCGGATCCCCAGTGAGCAGGCTATTACCATTCACCGGAGCGAGTCCAGTAATATCGCACAGGTCACCATACTGGCAGACGATTCGCTCAACCTTATTTCAAACGATGCCATGACGGTACAATCGCAAACCCTGAATATGAATGCAGCGCAGGATATTGCCATGGAAGCTGGACTTGATTTGAATGTTAAGGCCGGAACAAATGCAAAAATCCAGTCGCAGACCAGTATGCAAATTGAAACCGGCGGTTTATTAAACCAGCAAGCGCCCCTGATTAACCTGAACGGCAGCGGTGCGCCTGCCGCCCGCGTTGGCGATAACGTGGGGGGAACTACTATTCTGACCGGAAGCTCATCGGTTCGTATTGGCGATTGACGTGAGGTTTATCGTACACATATATGCAAAAATGTCGGCAGACAGAATGCTCTGCGCCGGGAATGCAACCGAGGCTGTTTTCGAGGTCGATCCACTCAAATGCCCTTCATGTGGCGGTAATATAAAGTTAGTCGCATTCATTTAAGAAGACCGGTGATTGAAAACTCGAAGGCCAGGGACGGCCAAAGAGCACACCGAAGGTGCCCGAAGGGATGCAACCTGGATGGTTGCAGTGAAATATTGCGGCATTGCAAGCTCTGGGGAGAGGATACTCCGCGGTCGCTACCGCAAAATATACTTGGTTGAAAGCGCCGGTTCCGAGCCGGTGTATGATTGAAAATCAAATTACTTATCGATCCGATGGGCCAAAAACCAGAGCAGGAATTAAAGGTTTTCAAAATGGCTACAATACGAGATACAACGAATCAATAACCGTTGACGGAATCATCGGTCCTCAAACATGGGGAGCTATTCACGCGGTATACGTCGATATGCTCAAGAAGCAGATTTCGGACAACGGCCAACCTACAGAAACATCGATAAATTACGGCCATAATGGAAAAGAGTATTATGCCTGCGGGGAATCCTTCCCTGTTGAAGGTGTTGGTAAAGACGAGTATTCTTCCCGGACCAATCGGCGCGTTGAGATTACCTTCGTTGATGCTTCAGCGCCGCCAGTTCTTGAAGGGCCTTCTGATAGTGCACAAGCCATCGAGAAAACTGCATGCCCGGTCTTTTTTGAAATCGGCCGCTATTGATGTGGTGGAAGCCGCAGTAGCATCGAAAACGAAGGAACGCTGGCAATACGCCACCTGGCAGGTTAAGGTGAATCTGATTTACGACATGCGTTTTGGTGGTGCGGGTATTGGCGGGTTTAGTGAGGAGCGGAAAGAAGATGCGGTTATTACGATACTGAGGAGGGCGAGGCATGATGAGGAGTTCAGGAAGATAGTGAGAGGAATTGAAAAGCCTGATGTTAGATCTGGTCGAGATGAAATCAAAATCGATGAAATATTAGACTTTAATCAACAGGAACAATTCGATAAACTGAAGAATCAATTCAATTGCAGGGGATGAAATGAAAGCAAATCTTAGTAGGTTTTTAATAACACTTATTCCGATAGTCTTTTTTTCCTTTGCAGCGTGCAAAGAAGATAAATATGCCAAAATGTATAAGGGCGATTCTCCACAAAGCCTTGGGACATCTTTACTCCAAGTTACAAGTGAACCATGGATTGGTAGTTTCGAAAGAGTAAAGCGAATTGTTGAATACGGAGCAATTCCGGATTATGTAGACATTTCATACATGGGTTCCAGTAATACTCCCTTGCTCATGGCCGCCGGAGCACTGGAACTGGACCGCTCCAAATACCCCAGCGAATCATTCCGGGATAGTTGCGAAATCGAGGCGGTTAAAATCGTCAAGTACCTCGTTTCCAAAGGCGCCGACCTTCATGCCACCGACAGCAGCGACAACCGCCGTAACGCATTGCATCTGGCTGCCATTGGCGGACGACCGCGGATGATTGCGGCGCTTGTTGAGCTTGGTATCGATATCAACAGCCGTGACCGCATGAACGTTACCCCGTTGATACAGGCCGCCGGCAGCGGCTGTATCGAGGGAGTAAAGGCGTGTATCGAACAGGGCGCGGATATCAATGCTCAAATGAATGGCCCGCGCACAGCCCTCGATGCTGCATACGAATTCGGTACGCAGGAGGCGTATGATTGGGGAATGGTAATCTGCAAAGACCATGAAGAAATTATCGAATACCTGAAAAAGCATGGGGCAAAACGAGCAAGTGAGTTGAATTGATAAAAAAGAATTGTGGTACCCGTTCACACCCTATAAATAAAATATGAGATGGTGATTCCATTAAAGAGGATTAGTATCTGATACATTCAGGAAGAATTGCTAGCTGAAATCAGCGAAGGAGCAGGTAGCCCTTCGAAATATCTTATGAATGCTTCCTTGATAAAATCGAATGTCGATCTTCCTTGCAGCGCGCATATCGCCACCACCGTGAAAAAGCGTTCACATGCAATTCGGCCTTTTTCACTGCGAGCTACCTGAGTCACTCTGCGATAGATTACAACAAATCCAATCGCCTGCTCTGCACAATTATTAGTTGGTTCAATATTGGGGGAGGTAACAAAGGTGAAATACGCTTTGCCATTTTCTCGCAACCGCTTCGCCATATTTTGTGCCGGAATCCGTACGGGAACATAGGCGGTACCGGCCTTAATGAGAGCTTTCTTCTTCAGTTCAAGTGCCGCATTGAAGTTGTCAAGCGT
>WJLW01000098.1 GCA_014728295.1 Chitinivibrionales bacterium
CCGTTCCTGCAAACAATGCCGTTCCTGCAAAAAAGGCCGTTCCTGCAAATAAGGCCGTTCCTGCAAAGAAGGCCGTTCCTGCAAAGAAGGCCGTTCCTGCAAAGAAGGCCGTTCCTGCAAAAAAGGTAAGAGCCAAAAAAGTTAACGCCAAAAAAATCAGTTCGAAAAAGGTCGACACAAATAACGCAACACGAGCAGATTCTACTGACGCCAAATAAGCATCCTGCCTCTGTTGAATGAAATTAAAAACCCGGAAAGGACCACACGCGAGTCCGCCGGGTTTTTGCTATGTGTCGGTTCGTGTGCAAGCCGATTGCAGTGCCAATTCTCTATTGAATGGTATCTTCCTCTATGAATTCTGCTGCTTCTCCGGCGGCTTGTTCAACCTCCTGTTCAATCTCAACCGGTGTCGGGGCTGTGGGAGCTTGTGCAGCTTCTTCCTCAAAAATTTCTTCAGGTACAGATTGAGTTGCCGCGGCAGGAGCAGTTTTTTCTGCCGGTCTTTGCGGGATTGAGGAAACCGTCGGTTGCGGCTTTTTTATTGTAAGGGTGTTGCGATGTAGCGGAGGCGGGGGAGCTTGAGCGGCTGTGTGAATGTTGCCGGGCCTGGAGCCGTTTTCTTGTTCGTCAACCGATGGCGAATCGATTGCAGATTCCCGGCCGGGCAATACGGTATCAATAATCTCTTGCGTCGCGGGGGAAGCATAGCCGGTTGTTTTTTTATAGGTAATGAAATAATTGGTACTGGATGGGAGTGAAATTTGATATTTCGCTTTACTGGTTGTCCAGGCGATACTGAGTTGGTAATTGTTCAGCAGACAAACCAGCCAGAACACCCCCAGGCAAAGTATTGCCGTCCCCGCAATTGCTCCGGCGAGCACTCCCGGTTTTGTTTTCATCTGAGAAATAAATTTTTGCAGTGTACCGGCCTTTTCGGGAAGTCGCTTGCTGCGGCTGTACAGGCGCTGCAATAATTTCTGCAATTGCGCGCGAAAATCAGCACTGTCTTCGGCAGCAATCCTCTCCAGGGTAATGACATCATCATGGCCGGTCAATTCATCTGCCAGCAGTTGCTGCTTGCATCGCTCAAGCCACTCATCTACATGCGTGTGCCGATTACATTTTTTGATAAGGTTGTATATCTGTTTAAAATATTCCAGCAGTATTGAAACAGCTTCCTTATGCGTTCTTCCCGAATTGCACAAGTGGGTATACAGATCATCTGCCTGGGATGCGAAGAGCGAGTAGCAGGCTGATGGTTCGCCCTTACGGGCCAGATTGAGAAGAATGACGTTATTATCCAGGACTGAATGCATGGCTCATAAAATATATCTCTTGGCCAAATGCTTCATAGCTGAAGTTGTAGGAAGTCTCAGACAAGTGCTATTTTTAATAGGTTTTATCCTGCATCGGCAGATCAACGCGGTTGTGCTGAGACGGTAAGTCTACATGAACAATTTATTGAATACTTTTGATGCGTCGTCTATGAAAAAGGCGCTGGAACTTGCCGAAGGTGTCAAGGGATTAACCTCACCCAACCCGGCCGTGGGTGCCGTGATTGTCAATAACGGATCGGTTGCGGGCACGGGAGCCACATCCCCTGCCGGGGGGCCGCATGCCGAGATTCATGCCCTGAAGATGGCGGGAAGCACAGCGCGTGGCGCTACCCTGTACGTTACGTTAGAGCCGTGCTGTCATCATGGCCGAACGCCGCCTTGCACCAATGCAATAATTGCGGCCGGAGTTACTCGCGTCGTCGTTGCGCAGTCCGACCCGAATCCGCGGGTTAAAGGCAAAGGAATCGCTCGCTTGCGCAGAAAAGGTATTCGCGTAGACATTGGACTCATGCGTAAGCAGGCGCACTTCCTAAATGAAGATTATTGCTGGTCGATAGTAAGACAGCAGCCGTGGATTACCCTGAAACTGGCCATGACGCTTGATGGGCGAATTGCCGACGTGCAGGGAATGTCCAAATGGATCTCTTCGGTAGCGGCGCGCAAAAGAGTTCAGCAGCTCCGGCGCAACCATGCAGCCGTGATGGTAGGGCGCCGGACTCTGCTCCGGGATAATTCCCGATTGACGGTTCGCAGCAAGACTATTGCGCGACCCGTGCGCATTGTTGTCGGAACACAAACCGCTCTGGGAGTAGACTCGCATTTTGCGCTTAATGCAAGTCATTTGCGATCAATTGTTGTCGTCTCCGGCGGCAGAGGAGCCCGTAGCTTGACCAAAGAGAGCGGCGTCGAGTTCTGGTATACGGGTGAAAAGCACTTTCCAGATAGCATGCAGCGTTTCTTCAAACGTGCCTATGAGGAGGGCATCACCAGCATTTTGGTCGAAGGCGGCGGCCGGCTTGCTTCACTTTTGTGTGAACATGGTTTTGTTAATCGCGTCTGCTTTTTTTACGGCAACAGAATTCTCGGCGGCGGAATGCCGGGATTGGCGTTTGCGAAGGCACGTCCGCTTGCGAACGCCCGAAAGTTACACCAAATAGCATTTGAGCACTTCGGCGACACCTGGATGGTGACCGGACTTGTGCAAAGAAAGTAACCTGTGTTTACCGGACTTATCGAGACGACGGGAACAATCTGTTCGAGGCGGCGTTCCGCTTGTGGGCTCCTTCTGGAAATCCGGCCGGATTCACAGCCGTTTGAAGTGGGCGCAGGTGATTCGGTTGCAGTCAACGGCGCGTGCTTGACGGTCGAGAAATTTTCTCCGGACGCAATCACCTTTACCGCCGTGCAGGAAACGGTCGAGCGCACCTGTCTGGATCGCCTGGCAAGCGGCGAAAAAGTGAATCTGGAGCGTTCTTTACGGCTTCAGGATCGATTGGACGGTCATGTTGTACTCGGACATGTAGATTGTACTGGTACGATCTCGACCGACCGCAAAGTCGGGTCCAGCCTTTTGCGCACTATTGCGTTGCCGGTTGAGTATATGAAATTCGCCGCAGAGAAAGGCTCAATCGCCGTAGACGGTGTCAGTTTGACAATTGCGTCGAATGTAGAGAATGCGATTACCCTGTCACTGGTTCCCTATACTCTTGAACACACGAATATTTTTTCGAAGCGTCCTGGTGATACGGTTAATATTGAGTGTGACATTCTGGCTCGATATATTTTTCAACTCGTCAAAGCAGGTTTTGGCGACGCAAATCACTCTCGGTCTCAGGCCGGGAGTTTGCTTGATAAATTGGAGAAATTTGGATTTTGAAAAGTTTTGCCGAAATAGAAGCAATAATTGAAGAGTACCGCAAAGGCAGCATGGTCATAATCGTGGATGACGAAGATCGTGAGAATGAAGGCGACGTTGCTTTTGCGGCCGAAACGTGTACGCCCGAAAAGATAAATTTCATGGCCACGCACGGCCGCGGTCTCATATGCATCGCAATGAAATCGGCGCGGCTGAATGAACTGCAAATACCCAAAATGGTCAATGATATGGAGAACACCTCTCGGTTTGACACTGCATTTGCAGTCTCGGTGGAAGCCAAAGAAAACACGACCACAGGAATATCGGCTCATGATCGCTCCAACACGGTACTGAAGCTGGTCGATCCTCAAAGCAATGCCACCGATTTTGTCAAACCGGGACACATGTTTCCTATCCGGGCACGTGAGGGCGGCGTGCTGGTGCGCAGCGGACATAGTGAAGCGACCGTTGATCTGTCCATATTAGCGGGACTGCAACCGGCCGGCGTTATCTGTGAAGTGATGAATGACGACGGCACGATGGCTCGCATGACCTCATTGCGCGGTTTTGCCGAAAGGCACGGATTGTCAATAATTTCCATTGCCGATCTGATACGTTTTCGTACGGCCAGAGAGCATTTTGTCGTCTGTGAGACAGAAGCATTGTTGCCAACCGAATTTGGTGAATTCACCATCAAGTGCTATGAAGATACTCTTTCCGAGCTCACGCATATTGTCATGCAGAAAGGGCCGATTGATGCGGAAAAAAACACACTGGTTCGCGTTCATTCAGAATGCTTTACCGGCGATCTGCTGCATTCGCTGCGTTGTGATTGCGGCGAGCAGCTACATCATGCCATGCAGTTGATTGCCGATCAAGGCGGAGTACTGCTGTATCTGCGTCAGGAAGGACGCGGTATCGGACTGGTTAATAAGATCAAGGCTTATCACCTGCAGGATCAGGGTCTGGATACGGTCGAAGCGAATGAAAAACTCGGTTTTGCTCCCGATTTGCGCGACTACGGCATCGGAGCACAGATACTGTCTGATCTGGGCATCAAAAAAATTCGCCTCATGACCAACAATCCACGCAAAATTGTTGGTCTTGAAGGGCATGGGATCGAAATTGTCGAGCGTGTTCCCATTCAAATTGAGCCCCGCAAAGAAAATGAATACTATTTGACAACCAAGCGAAAAAAGCTTGGCCACATTCTGGAAGGAGGCCTGTCATGCCAGCCATAATCGAAGGTGTATTGCAAGCATCCGGAAAAAAGTTTACCTTAGTTGTCAGTCGTTTTAATGAATTTATTTCAAATAAATTGCTCGAAGGTGCGCTGGACTGCTTACGCCGTCACAACGCTTCCGATGATGATATTACCATAATCAGGGTTCCCGGCGCTTTTGAGATACCCCCGGCCGCGAAGAAGGCTGCTTCGCAAAATGCATCCGATGCGGTAATATGTCTTGGCGCCGTCATCAGAGGGAGTACGCCTCATTTCGATTATATTGCGGCCGAAGTGTCAAAAGGTATTGCACAGGTCGGTCTCGAATCGGAAGTGCCCGTGCTGTATGGCGTCTTGACAACCGACACAATAGAACAGGCCGTGGAACGCGCCGGAACCAAAGCCGGCAACAAAGGCTGGGATGCAGCGCTTTCGGCAATAGAGATGGTTGACTTGTTTGCCAGGCTTTAGCATTTTGAGCGGAAGGATGTTGGATTTAGGTTATGCTTAACAGAAGAATCGCTCGTGTTGTGGCTCTGCAGGCTCTCTACGCATGTGAAATAGCAGGCGAGGACGCTATAGAAACGACTCTTGACTATGTTGCCCGTATGCATGAATGCGATGAAGATCAAGTCAAATACGCGCACTATCTGCTCAAAATTGCTCTGCAGGAAATCGAATCTCTTGACGAGGACATACGCAACCATACGGCCAATTGGGCTCTCGACAGAATTTCGGCAATTGACCGCAATATTCTGCGTCTGGCTCTCTGCGAACTTCGCTGTTGTAGCCAGGATGCACCTTTCAAGGTTGTAATTGACGAAGCGGTTGAAATCGCCAAGGAATATGGAAGTCCCGATTCCGGCAAATTTGTCAATGGCATCATAGACTCAGTTTATAAAGCTTACACGAAGAGTGATATAAGAAAGGAATCCACGGCTGATGGAACAAACGCACAAAAAGTATAATCAGATCGGTGCGCTTTTCGTGCTGGTCTTTACGTTCATTATGTATTCGCTGACGGTCGGACCAACAGTTTCCTTTTGGGATTGCGGTGAATATATCGGCGCCTCACATTCTTTGGGCGTGCCGCATCCGCCCGGCAACCCGCTTTACGTTTTGCTGGGACGTTTTTTCTCGATGATGTTTTTCTACTTTCGCCAGGTTGCATTCCGGGTCAATCTTATTTCCGTGATCAGCGGCGCATTTACGGCGATGTTTATCTATCTGATTATAATCAAATCTTTAACAGCATGGCTGGGTATTCCCGATTCTCTGCCAAAGCGTATCATTACCTATTCAGGGGGAATTGTGGGGGCTTTGTTTGCCGCATTTGGATACACATTCTGGTTTAGTGCGGTTGAAGCCTCGGTGTATATCCCCTCGATGCTGGTAATTGTGATGGCGACCTATATCGTTATGGTATGGAGTCAGCGTACCGACAGCAAGCGTGATCGTCTGCTCGTGCTGTTTTCTTATCTGGCATTTTTGGGGATCGGCATACATATGATGGCCATGGTTGCAATGGCTCCGGCATTCCTTTTTGTTGTACTTACCGACGAGGAAAAGCTAAAAGACTGGCGCTTATGGTTTATGGGCCTTTTGATGGCTTCGGTAATCTATCAGGTGAGCGCGTTCCTCTATATTGCTCCATTGATGGTAATATTTGCGGCTATTTATACTTTTGTCAAATTTAAGGATTCCCGGTACATTGGACTCGGCGTTTTCGGTTCTCTGCTGGTGCTTATGGCATTCGTCAAATTAAAGGCGCTTTCGGACGGTGACATTGACGGTAAATCATTTATTACGGGATTGATACCCTATGCCATGTTCACTGCAGCCGCTTTGTATGAACTGGCAGCAACAACACTCGCCGAAGGTATCAAAACCAGTCGCCGGTGGCGCTTCATATTCTGGATAACCGCTTTTGCCGTAGTCGGCTATTCGGTTCATTTCTATATTCCAATCAGGTCGGCTTTGCAGCCGGTTATCGACGAGAATCATCCGGTAATCGAATTCAATAAAGAAAAATTTACGTTTGAGTGGGAAGCATTCAAGCAATTTCTCGAGCGCAAGCAGTATGGTTCAGAAAATTTTATTCTGCGTATGTTTCATCGTCGCGGCGATTTGCGTACACAATTTGGTGTTGACGGTCACATGGGCTTTGGCGGATTCCATATTACTCAATTTTTCCATTTTGGCCCCACAATCGGGCAGGATCGAGAGCAAAGCTTTTTCAAGACTAATGACGGCCTTATTGCATTTTTGAAGCTGCTGATTTACCTGATACCGACCATGTTCGTGATTTTCGGCTTTTTCTATTTCTATGCCCGGCGAAAAAACATCGGCGTCCTGCTCATTTCGTTGATGCTGGTGGGTACGGCCGGTCTGGTGTTTTACATGAATTTTGCAGACGGAACCCGATTGGAGAATCGCGATTACACGTATTGGAAAAACTCTATCAGCAGAGCAATGAACCAGGGCTTGTCGCGGACTCAGGCCGAAGCCCGTATCCCCAAACCGGCGCCGGTGCACAGAGAGGTGCGCATCCGTGATTACTTTTTTACGTCCGGCTTCATGTTTTTCGGCATGTGGATCGGCATAGCAGGCGCCTGTTTGCTCCACCTGCTGTTTTATCACCGGGATATGTTCATGCGAACTACCATGGCGCCGATTTGCGCTGTTTTGCTGGTTGTCTCACCGGTACTGCCGATCGTTCAAAATTTTTCGGAAAATAATCGCAAAGGGGACTGGGTACCCTATGACTATGCCTATAATCTGCTTATGTCATGCGATAAGGACGGCATTTTGTTTACCAACGGAGATAACGACACCTTTCCCCTGTGGTTTTTACAGGAGGCAGAAGGCATTCGACGGGATGTCCGCATTGTCAATCTCAGCCTGCTGAACACTAAGTGGTACATCAAGCAATTGCGGAACATCGAGCCCAAGGTTCACATTACCTTCAGCGATGCGCAGATTGATGCCTTGACCCACGAGCTTAATCCGTTCGAAAAATCATTTGATTACCCCATGTCGAATGCCGGTATTACCGTCAAAGTGCCGGGACGTGATCAAAAAAATGCCCTGCGCGTACAGGACAAAATGGTGCTGCATATTATCGATGCCAACAAGTGGCGCAAACCGATTTATTTTGCCGTGACTGTCTCAAATGACAACAAGATGGGCTCTGATCCATATCTACAAATGAAGGGGCTGGTATATCGTATTTATCCCGAAAATATAAGCGCAGCCCAGAGAATGGATCTTGACAAAACGAATTTCATGCTCGAAAAAGTCTATGCTTTCCGCGGACTGGGTGACGGTACGGCGCTCATGAATGAGACTTCGTTTAAGCTGCTGTCCAATTACGCCGCCAGTTTCATTCAGGTTGCCATTTCTCAGCGAAACATTATTGCCAACCTGAAAAATGAAGTTGACCGGCTTGCAGATCGGGTTGCCGACACGAGCGCGGTGGCGGATACCATACAACCATCGCAGTCCGAACTCAAGCAACGGCTTGCCGCCAAGAGGCAGGAATATCAGGACAAGCTTAACATGGTGGTTGATCGTATGGACCAATGTGTTGCACTTATGCCCTGGGACTGGCGGCCCCGCTTGCTGCGCCAGGAATACCTGCTTGCTCACGAAAGGTACACAGAGGCCGAGGCTCGTGCTCGCGAGGCCATGATAATACAACCGGACAATCCTGAATATGTCAAGGCGCTGGCCCAGGTGCTTGTGCAGACCGGCAAGCAGGATGAAGCCAATGAATTGATGCAGAAAATGACCAGTACCCAGACAAATCCCTGGGACGTGTATGCAATGATGGCCCGCAATTATCAGGAACGTGGCTTGTACGACAGTGCGATTGCAGTGATGAAGCAATTCCAGAAGATGCAGCCGGGAGATCAACGCGCAATTCAATTCATCCAGCATTTCGAGAATCTCAAAAGGCGGGAACAGCAAAAGCAGCAGGATACTGCGGTAAAAACCTCACCTCAAGCAGATACGCAGTCCCGAGGCTGAATCAAGCCCCCCCCCCGTAGTGACATTCTGCTTCCGTGTGCATCAGGCCGTTGGCTTGGTGAATTCGGGAGCTTCCTTTATGGCGCTTTTCAGGGCCCGGATAGATTTGGGCAGGTGGTTCAACGGTGTTCTGCGGTAGATTGTGCCTTCTCTCCCGACATTCTTCCAACCGGAAGTGACAAGATCATCTGCAGGAACTTGCACAATCTCCCAGTTGCGAAACAGGCGTCCCCATTGACCTTTGAGAATTTCGTTAACGCGACGAGTGTGCAGGGGATACCAGTACCAGTCGTGATACAAAACGCTGGCGATATAGGCCCAGGGCGCCAGTACCGTTTTCAGCGACCATTCAATGGGCTTTTTCAGGGGCCCCCAGTATATTTTGTGTTGCATATTACTCGCAAATGTCATCTTTTTAAATGGTCCTTCGAAATTCCAGCGCTGTTCCATCAATTCGGGGTTGCCAACGATCTCTATTTCCCTGATGTCTCCGCAGCCGAGTCCTTTCTCGTGCGCCAGGCGGATGAATTTGATGTCTTCCAGCGGGTCGAATCCCATCAGCCAGGCGGACACAGCATCGATGGCGACCTGGTCTTCTGATGCGAGTATGATGTTTTTTTCAAAAGGGGTCATGCATCTGGGGCCCGGGCCATCGCCGGCAATCGTGCCGTCAGTGATCGCAAATACGCCTTTATGAATCTTTTTCTGTATCATCAGCAAATCTACCAGCGTTTCGTGGATGACTGGATGGGTCCAGTGCCGTTTTTCGTTGAGCAGGCCCCCGAAGGCATTCTTCATGGCGCCGGTCATTGTCGTGAATACGTGCGTCTTGACCGTGGGCAGGTGGATTATGTTCTCGCCAATGAAGCGTTTGGGAATCATAAAGCCCCCGGGATAGACATTGTTCAGGCAGAGAAACTCTTTTGTCAAATCGCCGACGGCATCGCGAATGTTTATCCATTCTTCTCCCTCGTACAGGTGCACATTGTCCAGACCATGTGCCTCGGTGACATTGATATGCTTATTTTCCCGTTCTCCAAGATGGGCATCTATCACGACGGTTCGGTTATGGCACCCGTGAATTTTTCCGGGATCGTAACCGTCCTTTTTCATCGCCCTGATCACGCCGTCCAATTGCCAGGGCGTTGTGGAACTCGCCGGATAGAAGAAATGCCAGCTTATATTGATTTTCAGTGCCGTCTCTGCATCTTTGTCAACTACCTTCTGGTAGTCCGCAAGATTCATCAGCCGGTGATAATCTGTTAGTACTGAGGAAGGGTGAGTCTTTAACAATGCTACTTTTGCCTGGGCCATGGTTGCTTCCTGTCTAAAGGTAAATGATGAGTCCGGCAGCAACGATCCAGAGAATGATGTCGCTTATCAAGGGAATATCAGTCAATAACGTCATTTCAGGCGCGCCGCCTTTGTGTTGCTTGTGCACCAGATAGAGATACCGGAAAATTCCATACACAACAAAGGGGACTGTGTATATCAAATTCGTCGTACCAAATTTTTCGATAGTTTGCTGTGACAAGGTGTACATGGCGTATGATATAACTGCAGAGGCCGTAACGACCGAAACCATTTGATCGAGCAGATAAGGTGAATATTCCGCCAATACCTGACGGTGCTCGCTGGCGTTATTTTCAAGAGACGTCAGCTCATTGCGCCGTTTGCATAGCGAGAGAAAGAGCGCCAGGAAAAAAGTACATATTATTAACCAGGAAGATATTTCGACGTTTATGACCAGCGCACCGGCGATTACTCGCAACAAAAATCCGAAGGACAGCAGCAAAACATCAAGCACGACAACTTTCTTTAACCCCAGCGAATATGCTATTTGCTTGACAAAATATATTAAGCTGACATAAAACAGCTCGCGGCTGAGCCAGAAAATATTCAGCAGGGTGCCGCCGGCCAGGATTGCAAAAATCGCCCACCCCGTTGAAATCGAGATGCGTCCCGAGGGAAGCGGACGATTTTTTTTAACCGGATGATTGCGATCGTTGTCAATATCGAGAATGTCATTCATGACATATACGGAACTTGACAGCAGGCAAAACAGCAAGAATGCAGCAACGGTCTGGAGCACCAGGTGAACATCGAAGATATGCTCAGAGAACAGCAATGCGGCAAAGACAAGAACGTTTTTAGTCCATTGCCAGGGCCTGAGCAGTTTTATATGCGCATATGCCTGTTTCATAGATCGAATTAAAATATATAGTGGAAGTTTTGATTTCATAAGTGAAGGAATGTGTATGCCCGCTTTGCTAATATTTATTTTACACGCTTACGATGACGGCTACTTCATGAAACGATTTCTCATCAATCGCATTGCCACAGCTCGATTCGCAAAATTCCTGCTGGTAGGGGGGGCGGGTGTCATTGTGAACAATGCAGTCCTGTTTCTGCTGACGGAAATTATTGGCATTACATACAAGATATCCGGCCTTATCGCTATAGAAACCGCAATTATCAACAATTTCGTTTGGAACTACACATGGACCTGGAGCGATCGCAAGGCGAAGACCCTTCCCGGCAAGCTGCATATGCTGGCTAAGTTCAATGTGTCATCGGGGCTGGTAGCTTTTCTGGTCAATTATTCACTGCTGCGCATTCTCACAGATATTGCCGGAATGTACTATCTTGCTTCCAATATTATCGGCATACTCTGTGGAACGGCTGCCAATTATGCACTAAGTCACTTCTGGACATTTCGAATCAGAAAATCTGTTTGAAATAATTTGCTTATGGGAAAAAAGAAACGCAAAAAGACTGCTCACAAAAAACCCGATACCATAGCGCCGGCACCAGCGAAAAAGCGTGATTTGCGGAAATACGCGCGTTACACGCCGCTGGCACTGGTGGTGTTGTGGGTTGTTTTTTATTCGCCTTTATTGTTCGGGAATTTCTTTTTATGGGAAGATGTGCTCTATCAGCACTATCCCAATTTACGCTTCACCATGTACTGTCTGAAAAATTTCTGTTTTCCGCATTGGACACCTTTTGTTTTTTGTGGGATGCCGTTTTCCGCCGATATACTGACTACCATTTTCTACCCCCCTCATTGGCTGCTTTTCCTAGCTTCGATGTTCTCAAACACAGGCGGAATTTCTTATACTTGGTACATATTAGGACATATTCTTATTTTGGGCGTTGGAACCTATCTTATGCTGCTGTCATTTAGCTATAATCGAGCTAGTGCACTTTTGGGGGCTATTGGATTCATGTTTACCGGCTACGTAAGTCTGCATGTAATTCATACCACATTGCTTTATGTTTTGGCCTGGTTTCCGTTTGCGTTTAAATATCTAAAAGAGTCCTACGAAACTGGAGCACTGAAGAAACTGGTCCTTGCCTGTGTCTTTTTTGGTGTTTCAACTCTTGGTGGGTATCCTCAGCCTACATTGCATATTATTTACTTTTTTCTTTTTTACACTGCTTTTTTCACGTTTATCCGTTTCCGAGCTAACGGAAAAATTATAGTGTATCCAACAGTATACTATGCGCTTTTTGTTGCCCTTTCATTGGCTCTCTCAGCATCTCAATACTTGCCTTCTACCGAGCTAATGTCACAAAGCTTGCGCGAAACAATGACGTATGAAAATTCAATCATAGGTTCCATTCCCCCTGCCAGATTACTAACCTTTTTCGCCCCAAAATTTTTTGGCTATGTTTCTGGACATCCTGACCACGTATTGCCCTACTGGGGATTTCCTCAAAGGCATTTCTTCTGGGAAACCAATGCTTTTGTGGGCATTGTGGTTTTATTCTTAGCACTACGGGCTATAGTTGATTTTAAGAGAAATGCGCTGGTAGCATTTTTTGCAATTTTGAGCATATTGTTGCTTTTACTTTCGCTTGGTGAGTACACGCCCCTTTATTCAATTGTTTTTCATTTGCTTCCAGGATTCAACAAATTTCGTATTCCCGGAAGAATGACCCTCTGGCTATCCTTTTGCCTCATCATGCTGGCTGTCTATGGCATGAATGCATTGAAAAAAGCTTCCGAGAACGAGGAAAGGGCCTTTTTGCGAGTTTTAATAGCACTATCAGGGATGATTAGCTTTTTGGGTCTGCTATTTATCAGCGGGGTGTTTGACAATGCAACTGAGATGTTCCAGAATAAAGCTATATTGCAGAATTCAAAAAATGCTGCTGTAAGCAGTGTATTGGCTACTATTATCTCAGCAGGTTATTTGATTTACCTTCTTAGGTCAAAGCGTACGGTTTGGAAATTCTCTCTACTTTGCCTTTTGCTCTTTATAGAGCTTGCTGCATTTGGAAGGGATTTTGGGATAAGCCGAATGAATCCGGAACGTTTTTATGGGAGAATGGATTATTCACCTCTGAAGGAGGAGTTAAAATCCGGTTTTTTTCGAGTGCAGAGCAGGATTTATCATGGTCCCCGCAAAGGTGAAATGCTCTTTCCGAGAAACCTGGGAAATGTAGAGCAGATTCCCCTCACCGAGGGATACAATCAGCTTATGCTGCAAAGATATAACGATTTCTTATACGGCGTAAACGAAGACGTTTTTGAGAAATTACTGGCGATTCGATATAAGAAAATACCGGGCAAAAGCCAATTCGGCGTCATTCAGCATTTGCCGCGTGTCTATGTTACCCCCTATTATAAAGTATGCAAAACAAAAGAGGAAGCATTTAATTATCTCAACTCACCTCAATTCGTGCCTGGCACACATCTGGCCCTAAATGAAGAGCCGGCCATTAAGCCTGATCTCGAATATGGCGATAGAGCGGAAATTGAACTCATAAAAGAAACTCCAAATAAAATTGAGTTTAATGTACATGCTCATGGAAATACACTTTTAACGATAAGTGAAATTTTTTACCCGGCATGGAAAGCATATGTTGACGGGCAACGCACTGATGTTCTGGCTGGAAACTATCTATTCAGGACTATCCCAATATCAAAAGGAGAGCATAAAGTTATTTTCAAATTCCAATCAACTGCAGCACTGAGTGGAATTCTGATAAGCCTTGCCGCATGTCTTGCCTTGCTTGTTCTTTTCCTTGTCGAATCAAAATATAAATTGAATGTGCCCTTATATATACCTGAAATTGAAGTGAAGAAATGAATGTGCACAGCGTATGCTCTTCATTCCGGCTGTTCTGGTTTTCGAACTCATTAGCTTCTCTTCATTTCCTCGCATAATTTATCAAAGCAGTCTAGCGCCGCTAAAATTGTTTTGTCCATGTCGTAGTATGCATAGCTGCCTAATCTGCCGGAAATTATTAAGTCTTGCTTTTTTAAGGCAAGCTCTTTGTATTGAGTGAGTTTTTTCTTGTCCTTAGAAGTGTTGACCGGGTAAAAAGGATCTTGCGGATTATACTCGGGGTATTCATAAAAAATTATTGACTTATTATTTTGATAATTTCGCTCAGGATGAAGATGGCGGGGCTCATGTATTCGTGTGTAGGTGACATCCGAATCCGCATAATTCATTACAGATGTGCCTTGAAAATCATTCCCCAAATGGCAGTGGGTCTCTAGCTTTATTGTGCGCCATGATAATCTCCCAAATTTATAGCCGAAAAATTGGTCTATAGGTCCTGAATATATCAATTTCTTATTATAGAATAGTTGCTCATGATTTTCGAAATAGTCGCATTTAAGCTGCACGGTTATTTTCTCTGAGTCGAGAAGCTTATTAAATATATCAGTATATCCATTTATTGGAATGCCTTGCCATCGTGCATCAATGAAATAGTCTTCGTTATAGTTAAACCGAATTGGCAATCGACTGAAGGTCTGTGGCGGTAGCTCTTTGGGATCAATTTGCCACTGCTTGGCAGTATACGATTTGATAAATGCTTCATAAAGAGGCCGGCCAATTTGCGATATAGCTTTTTCCTCGAAATTAACAGGACTAGCCACTGCATCCCTGGCTTTTTCCTGTTGAATGAATTCATATGCATCTTGAGGATAAAAATGAGTGCCGTAAAACGAATTTATCGTTTCAAGATTAATCGGCATTTGGTACACTTTGTCATTATGTACAGTCAATACTTGATGATGGTATCCATTTAACTCTGTAAATCTATTTACATAATCCATTACCCGCCTGGAAGATGTGTGAAATATGTGCGTGCCATATACATGATATTCGATTCCTGTATCCGGGTCGACATGTGAATAGCAATTTCCGCCAACATGATTTCTTTTGTCAATTACCAGTACTGATTTATTTAGTATGTTTGCGATTCGTTCGGCTACAACGCTCCCAAATAATCCGGCCCCAACAATAATATAATCGTATTTCATTTTAAAATTTTCTTACTGCATTCAAAGTTTGTATAAATGATTTTGCAGCAGATAGCCATAATTTGTAGCTGATGATGGATACGTTGCCGGTTTTTCTTTTCTGAAAAGGAACAGGATGCTGTAAAATGCTGGACCTCATTTTTGAAAGTGCACCTGAAATAATAACATTTGGAGCAAAAGTATCCTCGGGAATTTTGGCAATAATTTGTGACAGTATTTCTGATTTAATAAGGCGATAGGGAACATTGACATCTGTAACAGCATCTCCAAAAAAAAGCTTTGTCATAATTTGTGATGTCAAGGTTATTATTCTGCGGCTGAAAGTAGAATGTCTACCCGTTCGCACACCCATACAGGCATCATAGCCATTCCTTTGTCTCCATAAATGCTGAAAATAATCCGGGCTCATCTCATTATCACTATCGCATTGAAATACCCATTGAGCAGACGGGCATGCCAATGCATATCCCTTTAAAATAGTCGGACCATGCCCACTGTTCTGTTTATTAATTACGTCAACTCTTTTGTCACCAGAGAATAAACCCAATTTTTTTAAGGTTGCATCTTTGGAGCCGTCGTTTAATGCAATAATCTTAAATGAAATTTCTAATCCAGAAAGTGTAGCTAACCAGCTTTGTACTACTTCCTGAATGCATTCCTCTTCATTATAAATCGGCATAACTACAGCCAATTCATAGTCTTGTGTTGAAATGGCTCACCCCTTGCTGGAATGGATTGACTCTTAAGGTTGCCTTAATATACTACTTCTATGCACTGGAGGCCAAATTTGCTGCGGTGGCTTGTTATAAGTGTTAAAAACATAAGCATTTATCGCTGAACAGTTGTATTGTTTGGAAACATCGGGAAGGCGATTTTTTTTGCCCCAGCGAAACCTTGCGATTTAGTTTCTGAATGAGTTATACTTGTCCGACAAAAAACTATCCCCTGCAATTTACTAATTTATAATACCATTACCGGACAGTCAGGTTGACTGTCCATTTTTATTGCCCACTGGCAAATAAAAAACGAAATGATTCGCAATAAATGATTGTTTGATAAAAACAATGTAGCCAGACCATCGTGAGCATCATAAATGCCCGAGAAACGAATTCTGCTGATAAATTGGCGTGACATCAAAAATCCCGAAGCGGGTGGGGCGGAAGTTTATTATCACGAAATCTTCAGGCGAATCGCTGCTGCGGGCAAATATGAGGTTGATGTGCTCGCACACGGCTTTGCCGATGCTTCGCCTGAAGAGGTGGTTGATGGTACCCGGATCGTGCGCAAGGGCGGAAAGCTGCTGTTTAATTTTGAAACTGTGTTCTGGGTGATGAGGCATCAGCATCGCTATGATCTGATAATTGAAGATATCAACAAAGTTCCTTTTTTCACACCCCTGCTGGTCAAAAAGCCTCGGTTGCATATGATAATGCACTTTTTTGGTTCGGCTATTTTCAATGAAATTCATCCGGTAATGGCAAGCTACATTTTCGCTATGGAGTCGCTTGTCAACATCGTTTATGCGAAGGAACGCTTCCTGGCCATCAGTGAGAGTACCCGGAAGGATATTCAAGATAAATGCCCGCACAATTCGGCTGTTCATGTCGTGGAGCCGGGGATTGATGTCGATTTCTTCCGCCCGACGATGCAGAAAGACATCAATCCGCTCCTGGTTTACTTCGGACGATTAAAGAAATACAAGAATGTGCAATTTATTATAAAATGCCTGAAGAGATTGCAGGAGGAATTCCCTGCTGTCAAACTTGTTGTAGCCGGAACGGGCGATTATGCCGGGAAGCTACAGACATTGACTACCACACTGCAATTGCAGGATGTGGTTTCCTTCCCCGGCTTTGTATCGGAAGAAGAAAAGCGTAATTTGCTCAGCAGGGCCTGGCTCATGGTAAATCCGTCGGTCAAAGAGGGGTGGGGCATAACCAACATCGAAGCGAATCTGTGCGGTACCCTTTCAGTATCCAGTAACGTCCACGGTTTGCGCGATTCGGTGCGTGACGGAGAGACCGGCGTTCTGTTCAAATTGAACAATGAATCCGATTATGTCAACCGCGTTGCGAGGTTGTTGCGAGATGCGGTCTTGCGGCGGAAAATGGAAGCAAAAGCAATGGCATTCGGTAAGCAATTTGCCTGGGATGGTATTGCACATAGAATGGAAATGATCCTAGACGGGCTTTTCAAGGACTAACGCTCATCGATCAGAATTGTATGCGTAAACTTGCTGTGACATCTCTTAAGGTAATAGTTACTGTGGCTATTCTGGCCTTTATTATCCGGCGCTATGGGCTGGAGGATATTTTTGAAACGCTACAAAGCGCCAGGCCATTGTATTTGCTGCTGGCCGTGGTAATTTTCGTGCTCAGCGGTATTCTGGGAAGCCGGCAATGGATGCTGCTATTGCACAATAAAGGCATCACGCTGACATTCGTTCGAGCGGTCAAGCTCTATTTTATGGGGATGTTCTTCAATAACTTCATTTTCGGCACGGCGGCCGCCGATGCTGTTCGAGTTACTTATGTCAAGTTAAGCAATGAAGCGGGCAAAGGCGGATTTGCGGCCACCTTTCTGGATCGGTTTGCCGGACTGTGTGCAATGCTTGCGTTTGCGATTGTCGGCAGCGGAGTTTTGCTTCAGCGCGGCATGGTAGCCGGCCGCGAACTCACTACCGCCATTGTGGCGCTGCTTGTGACCAGTCTGTTGTTCTTGTCAATCCTTGGATTACTTGTCTCACGCCGACTTCAAAAATGGTTTTTCGGCGTCGCAGCGAGGTTGAAATTTCCCGGAAAACAGCGCGTGATGAAAATTATTTCAGAGGTGCTATTTGAAGTTGATGACCGCCCCTTCATCGCAAAAATTGCACTGCTGTCGGCGCTGATTCAGATTATGCGTGTTTTTGTGCACGTGCTTTGCGGTGCAGCGCTGGGGGTGTTGACATTTACAAATTTTCAATACTTTTTTATTTTCGTACCCATACTGGCTATGGTTATGATAATTCCTATGCCTTTCGGCGTGAAAGAAGGCCTGGGCGGGACGTTGTTCGCACTGGCAGGATTTAAAGAGCAGCCTGCGCTGGTAATGGAATTTCTGGCCTCACTTGTTGGTATCATCGCCAGCATGGCAGGTGGTATATTTTTTGTCACCAGTCGCGGACGCATCAAACAGGCGAGCATACACCCATGATTGTCTCTTTTGTCATTCCTTTGCTCAACGAAGCGCAAAGTCTTCCCGAATTGGCCTCTTCAATCAAAGACGTTATGCAGCAGGAAGATAAGGCATATGAAATTATTTTCGTTGATGACGGCAGTACGGATGACTCCTTCCAGGTCCTGCGCGACCTTCATTGCGAACACGTCGCCCATGTCAAGGTGGTGCGCTTTAGCAGAAATTATGGCAAGGCAGCCGGCTTAAGCGTGGGCATTCAAAAAGCTCAGGGCGATGTTATTGTCACAATGGATGCCGATCTGCAGGATAATCCCCTTGCCGTACCCGACATGCTGAAAAAGCTGGAAGAGGGCTGGGATGTGGTGTCGGGATGGAAAAAGGTGCGCAAAGATCCGGTACTGACAAAAAACATCCCGTCACGCTTATTCAACTTTACCACCTCCCGTATGTCTGGGCTGAAGCTGCATGACTTTAATTGCGGTTTCAAAGCTTATCGTGCCGATGCAGCCAAGTCGCTGGAAATTTATGGAGAGCGCCATCGATACCTGCCGGTGCTTGCGCATTGGAATGGATTCAGGGTAACCGAAGTTCCCGTTCCGCATCAGCCGCGCAAGTATGGGCGGTCAAAGTATGGCCTGAATCGGTTCTGGAATGGCTTTCTGGATTTGCTGAGTCTTTTGTTCTTGAGAAGGTATCTGCGCAATCCATTGCATTTTTTCGGCCTGCTCGGCATTGTCCTGGGGCTTGGCGGGTCTGGCGTTCTGGCCTGGTTCGGAGTGCAATGGATTATAACAGGACATATCCATTTGCGACCACTCATGCTGCTGTCACTCGGTGCAATTATCATGGGCATCCAGTTTGTGTCAATCGGATTGCTTGGAGAAATGATTACCAACGCAAATCCGCAGCACAATTATACTATTCGCGAAACGCTTGATTGATCATGAAGGTACTGTGCGTCTGTCCCATTGGCATTGGTAACTACCTCTTGTCTTACCCGGCATTTTACGCTTTGAAGAAGTTGCGTCCCGGGTGGAAACTGCACCTGCTTGGACTGCGTACCAATATCAGTGCGTGGGCGAGATCTGATCCAATCTGGGAAAAAGTGTATATCTTTGATCCCACTTGCATGAAAGGTGATATTGCCGGCGCTTTTCGGGTTGTCGCATCACTGCGCCGGGAGCATTTTGACACCTGCCTCAATTTTTTTCCGTCGAACAAGTGGCAATACAATGTTTTGCCGTTGCTGGCCGGTATTCACCGCAGAATTGCATTTGACTATCACCAGCGGAAAGTGCAATCACTGTCATTGCTGAATACCCAAAAGTGCGAAGTGGATAGTGGTGCGCATGACTACCGGCAGAATCTTTCGCTTGCCGCCGCGGTAACCGGGGAACAGGTTGATTTCGAGCATCCTGTGTTCCCGAAATTGTGTGACGCCGCAGATGAAGCCTGGGCAGCCGGTTATCTGAGCGCGAACCTGTGCGATAAAAATAGAGTAATAGCGCTTCACCCCGGCTCCAGCGCTGAACACGGAATGGATATGAAACGCTGGGAACCCCAGAAGTTCGCTGCTTTGGCTGACCGCCTGAGCAAGAAGCTGGATGCGGCGGTCCTGGTGCTGGGTGGGCCTGATGAGAAGCATCTCAAGCACAACGTGTGCTCTGCAATGTCGGCTTCACGACATATTGTCGGGGAGTCAACTTTGCGGCAAACGGCGGCAGTACTCAAAACATGCTTACTTGCCGTATGCAACGACTCCGGGTTGATGCATATCGCCGCTGTTCAGAATGTGCCGACCGTCGGCATTTTTGGGCCTACCGATGAAAGGCGCAACGGACCGATTGGCGCGCAGACGCTCGTGGTGCGCAAAGAGTACCCCGGATTTCCGGTGTGGACTGCACAACGTGTGGGCGACCGCTCTGTGCCGTCCGGCATCGACCCGCAAGCAAGTTTGCACGCACTCAGTGTCGATGATGCATGGCAGCAGATTGCTTCCTGGCTGGATGCGCAGAGGATACACTAATAATTACTGTTGAGGTATGACTAAAGTCCCGGATCACTCAATTTCGGAAATACTCATTGCTCAAATGTATTGATTGATTTACTTTATATCTTTGCGTAATGTTCGTGCTCTTTCAGCATTTTCATTAATTCAAGATTTGCGTGTCCGATTATTACGTATTGCCACACATCCAACCCTAAGGAGGAAGTGCATGTTTACCTTACGCCTGACAGCTCCGGCAGTGCTTTTTTTGAGTGCCGTTCAGTTATTTGCTGCATCGTTTAAAGCGCAAACAACCTCTGGTGAGGCAATGGCCTGGCAGGAAAAAGTAGGGCACTGGTTTCCGGTTAAAGATTCTGTTGACCTGGGCCTCTCCGACTCGGTTTTTGTCGACGAAGGCAACGAAATGAGCGTTGCACTGGGTTCTACCGGCATGATTCTCATCAAAGGACCGACCCGTTTGGTTCTCAGCGGATCCGATAACGGCCCGGTGATCAAGCTGATTCAGGGGCAGGCTTTTCTCAAAAGGAAACAACCATATTCGCTACAATCGGTTGGCATTAAGGCGAAAGAGTGTTTGTTTACACCCGTCGGAACTGCTGCGGCCGTCAAGTTTACCCGGGTCGGGGAGCCGACTGTTGCAACGATTAAGGGATCCATGAAAATGCAGGCCCCCGGTGGAAAAGAAATTGTTGTCGGCCCGCGCCAATATGGTACCTACAACGCGTCAAGCGGTGAATTCCAGCAGGGAGGGCTTTCCGAAAACGCTATTTCCTCACTTGAACAATGGGGCGGCGTCACCGCCGACGAAGCAGAGCCGGCCGCGGAAAGTGAACCTCAAGCAGATGAGGCGGACGAAGCTGATCAGACAGCATCTGACGCCTCCGCCGATGCGGCCTCGCTGCAGCTCCAGGCGGCAGCCCCCGCCCAGACCCCGCCACCTGAGAAAACGACCGAAAGCCAGCCTGAGCCTCAGGCGGAGAAAGCTGAAACCGGTCCTGAGCAAGTTGAGCAAATATCGCAACCGGAGGAAAAAACGTCTCAACCATCTCCTTCAGCAGCAACGCAAGCAGCGCCGGCACAGGAAACGAAAGACGAGCCCCAACCCGAACAAGTCGAAGAACCCGAACAGAATACGGAAAAGAAATCGAAACCTTCTGCACCAGGCAAGCCGCAGTGGGAGATTTCGGCTGCAAATGTGACGGTCGAGGATGCTCAATGGACGCGTATCGCTGTTGGAGTGGATGTGCCGATCTGGAAGTTTGGTGTCTTTTTTGACGTCGAAGTATTTATTGATGATAAAGGCAATTTTTCAGATAAAGGATGGAGGTTTGATGAAGATAACTGGCTTGAGTCACTTGCCCGCAAAATTCGATATGTGCGGTTCGGGTACGAAGACGATCCATTATTTGTCAAGCTTGGCGGCCTGAGCAGTGTAACCCTGGGCTATGGTTTCGTTTTTGACAGATTCACGAACATGCTGCATTATCCGGATGAAAAATTATTGGGGTTGCAGTTGTATCTCAATGATCTGACCCCTATTGGGTTGACCCTGCAAACAGTAATCGCCGATTTCAAGGATTTCAGAAACGATGGTGGCGTTATCGGCGCCCGATTGGGGGTTAAGCCACTTAAAATGACAGATATTCCAATCTTTGACAACATGCTGGTTTCAGCAACTTATGGCGTCGATCTTAACCAGTATGCTCCTGCCCGGGAATGGGATTTTTCTCTTGAGGGAAGCAAATACGACCGGGATCAGGATGATATTACCGACAGCTCCTATGTCGTAGATTTATACCAGAAAGCCGGAGACACCCTCAGTGCACAAGCCAGGCAGAACCTTATTCAGCAAAATGAATTCGATACACTTATCGAGCACCGCGATCGCTGGGCGTCCCGGGAAGATGACAGGTACCAGATTATTGGCGGTGATATCGGTTTTCCCATCATCAGCACAAAATTAATTGGACTTGACATTTACGGTCAGGCAGCAACTCGTCTGGACAGCATCAGTGGCTGGGGCATCGGAGCGCCCGGTGCAAAATTGACCGTCTGGAAACTCTGGGCACAGGCAGAATACCGTCATGTGAGCGGGGTATTCGAAATTGGTCATTTCGGCCCGTACTATCTTGACGAGCGATTGGTGCGCAGGCCTTCCATAATGACCAAGGAAGACATGCTTACCGATCAGGATTTGAATGGTATTTTCGGACTACTGGGAATGAATATTGCAAATGTTTTAATTGTTGACGGATCGTATCAATACATGGCCTCCGATGAAGATGACGGCATCAGTGATGCAAGGACTATAGAAGATTCTGTTTACACAGCCCGTCGCAAAAAGGCCATCGATCAACGCTTTGAGGCCAGTGCCGGTATCGGCGATGTCATACTCGGCAAAGTTCCCAAGCTCAACAAGGTCGAGGCGTATGTTTACAAAACCAATATCGGCAGACACATCATGATCGGTCGCGGCGGTCAACCCAAAACGACATCTGACGGGTACTGGAAGTATGACAAGTTTTTCGATAAGACGCCTCATCTTTATTATGGC
>WJLW01000099.1 GCA_014728295.1 Chitinivibrionales bacterium
AGCAGAAAGGCCAAAAGCAATAAAAGAAAGAATGCACCGCCGAAGAATAAGGAAACGGGCTGAAATGCAAATGAGAAGAGCAGAAGAGCGCCGCGAAGAGGAATTACACTATGGTAGCGTTTCGGTTTACATCCACCAACAGAGCAATTGTGCTCCGCTGCGCTACGGCCTCCGGCAAATGCCCTTCGGGCACTTCACAATTGCTCGACCCGTTAGCTGCAATATGCTTTGGCCATGCAAGGTAGCAAGAATTCATTGATATGGGCGGGTCTGAAGAAGAACCGATATTGACTATTCTGCAACAAGTGGTTTGCCCGAAGTCCCATATCCAAATGGAAAAAGACTGTATTCGGCTATCGTACCAGGCGCGGTCATCAATATTTCGCTGAGGGAAGAAACCTCATAAGGGAATAGGATATGAAAATTTTGAATACCTTTTCAAACAAACCACGTCATGCAACGGTGGTCCCCGGAAAACTGCAAGGGGTGTTCTCGGTTATTGCCACGCGTTTATGTCGGCATGGCTGTCTGGGTCTCATCGTCTCTTTGATAGCGGTGCCCCTGGCTGCGGCAGTTGATTTTGATACGAGTTGGACATTTGTGTATGACGGAGGGAAAGATACCAGCCCAAGTCATTCTGCACTTTCGTCTATATGGCGTATCCAGTTCACCGGCACCTGACACCGGCTCTGGTTTAGGAATCTTTTTCTGGTGCAGTCCACGCTTCTTATTTGAGTAAAAGCCATAGTACCGTACTTGGTGTTCTCCCTTATTGTCACCTTCGGTTCTGCTGCGTATGGTCTATGTGCTTCGCACTTTATTAATTATAGCATTTTGCGCGGTCGGTATGTGTTGTGTAACTTCCGCTAAAAAATCGAACGGATCGTACAGCTCATAATTGTCACTACCGTTCTGCTGCGTAAGGTATATAAACCTTTCAGGTTTAAATTATTGTAGTTTTTGCGCGGTGCCGAGGCATTCCCTTCATGAGCGTTGTGTCGCCTGACAACGGGAAGGATATGCATTGAGCATGAGATGCCCGGTAAAGAATCTTTCCGTCTTTGGTAATGGAAACCATTTAGGAAATCAAATTACTTATCAGTTATCTTGAATGGTTGTACCATTTCAATGATGATGGGTCGTTGAATATATCAAAGCTGATTGTCCTGTCGCCATTGTCGCGCAACCTGAACGAACCATC
Source organism: Chitinivibrionales bacterium (assembly GCA_014728295.1). Classification (GTDB taxonomy): domain Bacteria; phylum Fibrobacterota; class Chitinivibrionia; order Chitinivibrionales; family WJKA01; genus WJLW01. Next base: position 1,202 of record WJLW01000099.1, read on the forward strand.
GGGCTCGGCCAGCGCGGCATAGCGGTCTCCGTCCCAGCCGAATATGCCGATAAGCTCCTGCCCTGATGACAGCGTCGTGCCGCCACAGCACGCGAGTTTGCCTACAATGAGTTAAACCTGAAAACCAGTTCCCCATTATAGCAGGTCAAACAGTCGCACAACAAAGTTTGGCAAAAAAATTACATGTTTGAGCTACGGGCTAATGAAATTGCCAAATGTCTCCCTGCCAAAGTATTTTTCAGGTATGACTGCTGCGAAAAGATATGCTTCAACGTTTCAAATGATTGCCGATATGCTTAACGAAGCAGATATCCCTGCGCTGCTTGCAGGCGGCTTTGCCGTGAATGCGCATAAATACAGCAGAATGACACAGGATATCGATTTTGTTATCAAAGAGAATGATTTCTCTAAACTGGAACCGGTCGTACCTCAATATGGCTATACTCCTGTAACCCGCACGAATATATTTATCAGGTATCAATCGGAATCATCCAATGATAAGATTATTGATTTTTTATTCATCGATGCTGCATCGTTTGAAAAAATGCTTGATGATTCGCAATCGATTTCAATTGCGGGAAAAGCATTCAAGGTTGTTTCGCTCAAGCATCTTATTGCCATGAAGCTGCATGCAGCACGAGATACCGCCGGCAAACGCGGACAACGCGATTTTATTGATATATGTCAGCTTGTATCCGCAAATGATATTGATATCGAAGCCGGCGAATTCCGCGATTGGTGTCTGAAATACGGCAATGCTGATCTATACAAGCGCATCCGTTCGGCCTGCAAAGGAGGTGTTTAGTGTATCGATTCCCTGGAGAAGTTGATGATCTTAATCTGCCTGATTTCCATGAGTCGCACGATCATCCGCCTGCTATGAGCATGGACCAGTACGAGCGCTGGGTCGATGAAATGCTTCGTGATGCAGTCACTCAGGAAGCCCGCATTCAGGCCTTGAACCGCAAACCGGTTCCGCATCCTTTCCGGATTTATGATACATTAAATACACATAATTGGAGATGATTGAATGCAACCAGGTCCGAAATCCGGTTTGACCTTTCTAAGAGGGATGTAGTCTTCATTGTTTTTGTGTGACAGATTATCGATTTCTTATCGTGCAGAGATACTTTGACACATTTTTTTTCACTCAAAATAAGGTCTTCTTCTGAGTAGAAAGTTCAATTTTGCGGGAAAATATCAGTTCTGGGCATAGCCTGCCCCGGCAGCTAATAGCTACAAAATGTCTTCATAGCAGCGCCAATGAAGGATTCCCCTTGGATTTGGGAGATCATACATTGAACTGTTCCATGATTGCTGGTTTTCAACGGTGATTGCTGCTCTATATTACAGGATATGAACCAGTGCCAATTGGTGTGGGGACAATACAAACGAACCATCTGCAACGCACTCTAATACCCCACACCTCTCCGCTTGTGCGGTCCATAAAACAAAAAAAGTAATCAGGCATCAGTCAAATGCCCTTTAACCAAACCTTTGTCTTCGTAGTATCTTTATTATTTTCAAAATAGCGAGCAGGTGCAGCACACATTAACGCGCCGCGAGAGCTTTTGATCGGCCGGGCGGGCATGGATATGTAGTGGACGATTCCCCGGGCCAGCCCCATGAATTAGCATGAGTCAAGGAAATGAAATGTCAGGTTGTGAAAATATGGTGAATCGACAACTGTGGGTCGTTTTGTTGTGTCTTTGGGGACACTATCAAGTATCGGCACAAGAGAACTTTCATCATCCAGGAATGCTTACGGGTCTGTGGGAGCTGACGCATATGCGGATGCAAACTGCTGAACCATCGACGCCCAATGCAATTGCCTATGAAACTGTGCTGCACGATGGACGCTATTCCGGTATGATGTCTTTGAGCTATCGGCATTCTGTCACAGACACCCTCAAACCAAAATTTTCGGAATGGAAAGATGACGCGACGGCATGTTATCTACATGCGCTTCAGTGGTACATCACTACCGATACAGCCTATGCACGCAAAGTGCTTGAAATCGTTGATGCCTGGGGAATCTCGGCCACACAGGTGGCAGAGGCAAAAGTCAGCGAATATGCCCTTCACCTGGGTACAGGACTGACCGATTTTTGCAAAGCCACTGAAATAGTAAAACATACCTGGGAAGACTGGAACCCTCAAGCCGAACAGCGTTTCACCGACATGGTTCAGCGAATCCTGCTCGGACCGATAGCAATTCGCAGCGGGAACAACAATATCGACTATATCAGAGCGGCAGCCCGCATGGGTTTTGCCGTCGTTATTGACAGTATTGAGATGTTCGAGCATCAGATAGAATGGTATCGTGATGCGATTGAATCCTATTCGCGCGATTATGGTCAAATAATGGAGGTTTGTCGTGATCCCCAACATGCCGGCATGGCCATGGGAGGAATTGCCCGTGTCTGCGAAATAGCATGGCAGCAGGGAATCGACCTTTACAGCCACCTGGATAATCGGGTGCAGGAAATATTTGAACACGAAGCTATATTGCGCAACGGTGAGATTCCCGAAAGAATTCCGACGGACTTTCCAAATCAGCAAAAGAACAGTGACAATAGAGATTTGGCGTGTGAAGAATACTGGTATGCCGCCTGGGCACGCGGAGTCGGGAAAGTCGATCCGTGGGGTGATGAAATCGTATACAATCACTACGTGAATCGCAAAGGCCTTGCTATGCCGCAATTACAGAAACGCATTGCGTATACACGTGAAAACAGCTCCTGGGACGGTATTCACGGGTGCTCCGGCCTGGGAACCTTGACCCATGCCGAAGCTGGCAACCCTCCAATTACCAAAAACATCCTTCGCCCCGCTTCAGCCAACGGCCATAAAAAGCTACGTCGGCGATCTCGGGTTGTGTACACGCTTCTCGGTAAAAAAGTAACCCTTACGCCAGCCGGCGATCTCCCAATTGAAATGCCGCCGGGTGTGTATGTGATCTTCAATGATTTCACAGAGAAAATGACCCGGACAGGAGGGTGGCGTTGAAAATACAGCCTTCGCTATGGCACGTCGCCGATGCACCCGCACCCGGGGGATTATCAATCCAGGTTTAATCTACCGAATTTATTTTCGAGGCGCATCACGGTCTTGAGTGGGTAGAAAATTGACATCTGGGCATCATGTCCAAGCCTCCGGGGTACAAGCCTAAATCATTTTCCACCGAGCTGGCGCTTACACCCGGTTCTGCGGCCAGTTTCACGGCCTGTTTCCGAAACTCAGCGTCACATCTATTCAATAGTGAAGTACTGCCTGCGGCCGGTAACAAGCCGCCGTTGGCGGCAGACCATTGTCTTTCAGCTTCACGTAACTGCCGGATGGCCGCGGTTTTTTGCCGTCGCCCGAAGCGCTACCGCACTACCACAACTCTTTGGTCGGGGCGCTGGTTCTCGTATGACAGCCGAACCCAGTCGTCTGACCGCACCGTACTCTCGACACGAATTTCGTCGAGCGCCCCCCTGAACGACTGGCTGGTCGGGGAACTGATGTAGGTCTGGGCGGATGCGTAAACAATGGAATTCTTTACGGCAGGATTGTTGAGCGGCACGGCCACGCCATTGACGTACATCTTCACAGTGCCTGTTCCGGGTTGGTAAACAACGGCATAGTGTATCCAGCCTGGGGTGACGCGATTCCAGGCTGCGGCGCTCACGCGTGGAGTTCCGTCTCCTGCGATAAAATCAAGATCGCTGCGAAAAACATGTATTACGAATCCGTTAGGATTATCGTTGTTCCAGTCGTAGGTGCTGATAATGTTGGCCGGGTTGGATGCGTTCTGGTCGATGGTGTCCAGCTTGAACCAGGCAGAGAGGGTGAATGTACCCGAAGGGGCGACCTGGCCCGCAATCGGAATGTAATCGATCCCGCCGCCAAAATGCTGGCCTTTCCCGATAATACCTTCTTTTGCGGCGCTGAGAACGGAATCGGTGCCGTTATATCCGTTCGCAGTCGCATCGCGGAAAAGACCGACTGCTCCCATGCCGGGCGATTCTTCACCAAGGTGCCAAACGGCCATGAATCCTTGCGACGTGTCAAATACGTGCGTCGAAGATGCAAACGCGGAGCGCACACTGGTCTGCCATGTCATGACCAGTTCCTGCTGGGAACCGCCTTTGACCGTATCGACACGCACCCACACGACACCCTGTGATCCGGCGCTGTCCCAGAGTTCGATCTCATGCTGCAGCTCGGTATTATTACGATAGAAGCGCAGCCCGTCGCCTCCTGGGCCAACAAGCGAAAAATCGAGCCATGACGCATCGAGACGGACGCAGAGAGGGAAATCGTAGAGGTCGCTTGTGATGGAAGCGGCGTTGAGCGTCATGCGTCGGGCCCGGTGCAGCGGTTCGCTGACCAGTGTGCCGATTTCCACACGAGCAGCAGACACATGCAGGCTGTGCTCGGTGATCGGCAGATTGCCGTCGGATGGAACGATTCGGATGTCCAGCATTTCCCGGGGCACAAGTGGTAAAAACAGGCTGTCGGAAGAGCTGTCGACCACGGCCAACCGCTCAAGCCCCCGCACCTGTACGAATGTTTTTGGAAGGCGCGCGTAGCCCAGGGCCTGAATGTGGCCTCGCACTTGCGCGCCACTGTCGAGGGTCAGATCGTTGAATGCCACACTGCCGCCGTCGCCGGCCAGAACAAACGATCGAACGGTACTGTATGTCTGCAGGTCGGTGGCCCCAATTCCGATACATATGTTCCCGCGATCGAAACCTGGGTGCAGGATGCTGCCCAGGGTATGTCGGTTTACAAGGATGTTACCATTGCCGCGCATAACAGCCAGGGCCTGACAACCTATACGGCAACGCTCTTTAACTGTACTCCGGTCTACTGGACAACCATGGTCGACGGTTCATCTCAGTCCGCTAACGATGTCAGGCTGCGCCTCAAGATCCAGAGGATAGAAGTAAGTGGCCCCCGTCAGGATGTAAGCCAATGGTTGCTCGACACGATGCGAGGCCAGGACATGTACCGCGATGTCGCGGTAACCTTTTTTGAACGTGATGGTTCGCCGGGAGACGAGGTAACCTATCTTCAATGCTTTATTACCGGCTATGCATTCCCGGACTTTGACGTCTCCAACGAGTCTCCTATTACCGAAACCCTGATGTTTCAGCCCTATTTGATGTCAAACCAGTAGGAGATACTACAGGGTGAGAATGCTAATGGTATAACGGCAAGGTCCTCCAGCCTTTTGAAAGGAGGCGGTTATGCCGCGCAATGAAGGATTGGTAGACAGGATGATACGACTCATTGTCGCCGTGGCCCTCTTCGCTCTGGTCATTTTCAGGGTCGTTTCGGGGCCTGCGGCAATTGTTCCCGGCATTATCGGAGCGATAAGCGCACTGAAGGGACTTACCGGTTTTTGCGGATTGTACGCCCTTTTTGGTCTGCGGACATGCCCGTCAAAAAAATAGCCAGCGTATAAACCTCGGTTGCCCGATGCTCCCGCTCAGTGCACGCGTTTCGAACGACAGATGCGCACAATCAGAATCGCGCCGCAACACATGCACGCGGAAAACGACATCGATACGGCAGCTTTGTCCACAGATGCGCTCGAGCGCATGAAAACACACCTCTCTTCTATGCAACGGTAGTAGCACCTGTCGACACATGGCATGTACACCGCGCATTATGGTTGCTGATGACATATCTCTGCCGGAACGGCTGGAACTGCAACATGCCTTCCTTGCATCGCACCCGGAGGTCGGTCTGGTATCCTGTCTGGTCGACTTTGCAAAACAGCGGCCGGGTATTGAGCACTGGTCAAGATTTCTTTCCCGGCATCAGACCTGCACAGAAAAATGTGAAAGGCTTTCCAGTCAAACCGGCTATATCAGCTTGCAGTCGTATAGCCTGAATTTGCCGTCATCAGTGCATATCGGGATATTTTTATTCAAGCTTTGCGCAATAAGCATCCGGTCAAACGGGTCTTTGTGATGGAATGGAAGGCCTTTGAGCACTAGCGCGTCTTCGGCCGCAAAATCGAGCAGTTCGAAACCCGATTCACGCGCTTTTTCCACCGGATTGTAATCTACTTTCAACTTTCCAATCGATGATTTAATCATCAATTCCGCGATGGAGACTGAGCTTACGTAAACAATGTTCGACAATGTTTCCAATTCAAACTGTTTGTCCTTTGGGATTTTCTCCGGCACTCCCAGGCACCAGAGAAAAATATGGGTATCAAGTATTATTTTCATTGCCCTGTCCGTAGAACATCGAATTGATTTCTTCAGTTTCATCATTGAAATCAGGCGGAATTTCAATTTTCCCGCGCATACAACCCATTTTGCGCTTTCCCGATGGTTTGTGAGCAACCAGATCGGCAATGGGAAGATTATTTTTTGCTATGATAACTTCTTCACCGTGATATGCCATATCC
>WJLW01000011.1 GCA_014728295.1 Chitinivibrionales bacterium
CGCGCATTCAATGCGCGCGAGGGGCTGGATGCCGCTCACGATAAGTTGCCTTCACTATTTGTCAAGCATGCCAACAAGGAGGGCGCCACACTTACCAACGAAGAATTGCACATCATGATTGAAGATTACAACAACCTACGGAGCGCGAGACTGAATGAAAAAGAAATTGCAGCTTGATTTTGACTGGACAAAGTGGACAACCGCTCGAAAAGATGTACAAAAGCTTGATAAGCATACTGCGATTCGCATGCTTTTTGATGTGCTGCTGATCAACGAGTTCGAGCACGCGCTGATTGAGTTGAAGAATCAGAATTGCGTTTGGGGCCCGTTGCATACCAGTGTCGGGCAGGAGGCCGTTGCCGCGGGAACGATTGGCGCACTCAGGCCGGGTGATAAAGCATCCGCGACCCATCGCGCCCACCACCAGTTTTTGGCAAAAGTTTACAATTTTTTCGTGGATAGCGCGTGGTCCCCGTTGAAAAGCGATGTACCGGCCGGGGGCGCGGAAGCCATAATGCGCGCCATGGCGGAGATTATGGGGCTGAAAACGGGCTATTGCGGCGGTCGCGGCGGTTCGATGCACCTGCGCTGCAATGAAGCCGGTTTTCTGGGATCAAACGCGATCGTCGGTGGCGGTATCCCCTTGACGAATGGTGCTGCGTTTGCCGAATTGTACCGCAAAACCGGTAATGTAATCGTTGCCTTTTTTGGAGACGGTGCTGTAAATCAGGGATCATACCATGAGGCCTGCAACCTGGCGGCGATCTGGGATTTGCCGGTGATATTTCTGGTTGAAAACAACGAGTTTGCCGTTGCGACCCGCAATGAGGAGGTTACGGCAGTCGATGATGTATCGCGGCGCGGCGCCGCGTATGCGATGGATGGGCATATCGTCGACGGGAGCGATCCCGTCAGTGTCTATCTGTGCATCAAATATGTCGCAGATGCCATTCGCAAAGGCAAAGGGCCGAGCATGGTCGAAGCTAAATGTTACCGCCGTTATCATCATGCGGGCGACCAGCCGGGCTCTTCGTATAATTACCGCACTAAGGAGGAAGAGAGTCGGTATTTCGAAAAGGAAGCGGTTAATGCATATCCCACGCTATTGATTGAAACCGGCGTTATCACGCGTAAAGAATCCGATCGCATTTTTGATCGCGCGCACACCGCAGTGCAGCAGGCGGTTAAAGCCGTAACGCAACAGGAAGGTGATACACGCGTCGTCATTCCAACTCTCTGGCCGGCAAAGGAATCGGTAGTAGCGGGCATGCGCAGTGACGGCGCCGAATGGCAGGAGATTTCCTATATTGAACGTGCTGAATTTTCAGAATTTACGCCCATGCGCTATTGTGATGCCATAGCAGCCGTAACCGCTCGCTGGATGGAGAAAGATAGCGAAACGTTCGTTATTGGGGAAGAAGTAGCAAATTTTGGCGGTGGTGCGTACGGTGCAACGAAAGGTTTGCCCGCCGGCTATCCCGATCGTGTGCGCAATACTCCCATTTCCGAGGCTGGATTTGTCGGTTTGGGACTGGGCGCCGCCATGTGCGGAATGCGTCCTGTTGTCGAAATTATGTTTTGTGATTTTTCGCTGGTTGCTGCGGATCAGCTTTTCAATCAGGTCGGTAAAGCACGCCATATGTATGGCAATACCACGGAGCTGCCGCTGGTGCTGCGAACGCGCGTGTGCACGGGACTGGGTTATGGCGGACAGCATTCGATGGATGCGGCGGGTCTGTATTCGCTCTTTCCGGGATGGAGAATCGTTTCACCGGCCAACGCATTTGACTACATCGGCTTATTCAATTCGGCGATGCATTCCAGGGATCCGGTGCTGATACTGGAGCACCAGGCGCTGTACACGCAGAAATTTCCGGTGCCGGTGGATGAGCTTGACTATTTCATCGAATTCGGCAAGGCTCGTGTCGTTGCTGAGGGCAGGCAATTGACGATTATAACCAGTGCCTCGCTGGTTTCGCGCTGTGAAAAGCTTCTGCCGGCCTTTGAGCAGCAGGGGATTACGCCTGAACTCATTGACTTGCGTACGCTGGATTATCCTTCGGTAGATTATGAGACTGTCGGTGAGAGTATCAAAAAGACCGGCGCGGCAATGATCGTTGAAGAGGCAAAAAAAAGCCATTCGATAGGTGCAAGAATAGCCCACGAGCTTACCGATCGCTATTTCGACTTCCTGGATGCTCCCATCGCAACGGTGACCTCAAAGGATGTCCCGCCGCCCGTGTCACGTGCCCTGGAATTATCAGCACTGATCAGTGACGAGGAAATCCTCAGCGCCGTCGTTAAAGTAAGCAAACGCCACTGGAGCTGACTACGCCGGGCAAAAAAAATAATCACCCACAGCGCAGAACTCTTCCACCCAGAGCACATTCCACTGCGCGTTCCCATTTGGTTAACCTGAAAAATGTCGGATAAAAAAGAAAGGGGCGCGAGTGCCGGCGCCCCTTCCTGAAGTTCAGAAGAACTTCTTACTCGTGCTTGAAAAGGAAGGAAATGTATAGAGGGGGGAATTTTATTGTCATAACAGCATGCTCAAGCATCATGCCATCCTTTTTCTTTTAACGTTGTAACTGCCGCAAGATCAAACAGGCGGCCACGTTAATTAAGACACATTGCCACCGCCTTTTGTCACCTGCAATAATAAAAAATAATTTCGTGTATTCAAAAATGTACCAAAATCATTTAAAATCTAATCTAATTCGAAAAATAGTGTATCAAAGATGAGGTATACCCGGCATGAATTTTTTTTACAAAATTATCACCGGGCGCTTGAAAATTGTTCTTTTTCTCTGCTTCAATCGAAAACAGAAGCTGAAATGGGGCATCGTGCTTTCTGCGCACTAACCAGATACCTGCTTTATATGTATTTTATGGTCACCAAAAGACTTTGGCTTTGATAAATAAGCATTCCAGTGCATTTCTATGTCCGATCGTTCGAAGAGTTTCATTCCCCGGCTGATTGCTTCCCGATATGCTGTCATTGCTGTTGTCGCCGTACTGACGATGTTTTTTGGCTACTTTCTGGGCAAATTAAAAATTAATAATGATCCGACACGTTCTGTTCCTGAAGATTTGAAAGAGAAGGTCGCCTACGAGAAAATCCAGGAAAAATTTCCGTTGCCAATGAATATTCTCGTTATTGCCCAATTTGATTCGCTGAGTCTGCAACACAAGGTCGATTCGATACGAAGCTGGGCAAATCAGTTGGCAGAAATTGAGGAAATAGCCTCGGTAATTCACATCGCCAATGTTCAAATACCTGTCAAGGGCGGCTTTTTTGGACTTTCAAGCGAATATATTGCATCCGGAACCAAAGAACTGTCGGAAGAGCAGTTGCGGGGGCGAATCAGGGATAATCGTGAATTTACCGCTCAATTAGTCTCCGAAGATGAGCATACGTTCAGCATTCTTCTGACATTCGATCTGAAAGAAAACAAGCCACGTTTGATGGCCAAAGTGCATCAGCTTGTTGATGAATTCCGCAATATGCGATCAGCCCGGCTGTATGTTACAAGTCAGGCGACCCTTTCGTATTACATTAATAAGCTGATGCGCAGAGATTTTTCGGTATTGTTGCCCATTTCGCTGGTTCTGGTATTTGCGTTGTTGCTCTGGGTTTTCGGGCGCGCGCGCTATGTGTTTTTTTCGTTTCTGATCATCGGCATATCGCTGGTCTGGACTTTTGGATTGATGGCCCTGCTCAATATACCCTTCAGTATTGTCAGTTCGATTATTCCGGTCATACTTTTTCCGGCAGGCGTCGCCGATTCGATTCATGTGGTAAGAACCTACAAGGCACTGCGAATTCGGCATGACAGCAATTGCCTGAATGGGCTGATCGACACCTATGATGAATTGATGCGACCAATAATGCTGACGACCATTACCACGTTTATCGGCTTCGGCTCGTTTATTATCTCGCCTAACAAGTGGACACAGGAGTTTGGTTCGTTTACGGCTGTCGCCATCTTTTTTGCATTGACCTTAACGATCATACTGTTGCCGATTCTTATTTACCTGAAAGAGCACAAGGCTGATCAGGGCCGCAAAGTAACTCGCCGGACGCCTTCCTTTGCCGGAATATGGGACTGGTTTTATGCAAACCTGATCGCGGGCAAATACTGGATACTCATTCTCGCTATAACCATGATCGTGGCTGTCTATGGCTTTTTCAAAGTCCGCGTGGAAAGCAATCCGATCGCCATGTTTTCGCCGGAGAGTGAATTGCGGACTGCCGAGGCAATAGCCGAGAAAGGCTTTGGCGGAACACGCTTCTTTACCGTCATGCTGACGCGTATCTCCGGTCCGATCGAAACTGTAGACGCCTGGAAGCAGGTTAGCAGTATAAGAAACGAAATTTCGAACATAGAAGAAGTGCGCAATGTATCGTCATTGCTTACGCTGCTCACCAAAACCAGCGAATTACTCAAAGGCAAAGAATTGACGGAAGCCGCAATCGGCATGGTGCTAAATTCGAAAGGGCTGTTCAGCAAAGCTTTTGCCGGTTATGTCCGAAGCTGGATCACCGATGATCACACAACAACGAAATTGTCGGTAACCTGCGTTAATCAATCCGGTGTGCAGTATAAAAGAATTGCCGAGGAAATCGAGCGACTTGTGTCCGAAAAATATCCCGGATGGGAAGCCGTGGCGGCAGGCCCGGCAGTGTTGACTGATGCTATGGTATCGGTTATTATTTACACGCAGATCAGTACACTTGTAGTAACCCTGATTGTCGTATTGGTGGTCCTCAGCCTGCTGTTCAAATCAATCAAACTTGGCATTACCGCGGTGTTGCCGATTACCCTGAGCACAGCATTTGTCTATGCACTCATGGGAGTATTCGGAGTTGACATCAACACTGTCACTGTCATCATCGTCAACACGTGCATCGGCATCGGCATCGATTATTCGATTCATTTCGTGGCCGGATTCAGATTTCTGTCACGCACAATCGACAACCGGTCACAAGCGCTCCTGGAGACGTTGAAAAATAAGGGCAGTGTGATTGTGTTTAATACCCTTGTCGTGGGATTCGGCTTCCTGGTCCTTTCTTGGTCGGCATTTCCGCCGATCCGGGAGTTTGGGTTGTTTGTATTCTTGTCAATGCTGACCAGTTGTGCGTTTTCGCTGATATTTTTGCCGATAGTGCTCAGAGCATTTCGAAAAATCTAGTTAGCTTGCATGCCAAATATGTACAAAAATTACAGAACATACGCTCGAAAGCTTAACGCGTGCGGATTTTTGGGATTCTCCTTGTGCACGATCGAGTGTGCCAATCTCTATGATAGCCAGAGCAGTACCTGATTTCCTCTCTCTGCTCCGGTGGTCAATTCGGTACTTTTCATCGGAGGTTCAAGTGCAATCAGTTGGTGGCTCTCTTTACGGACTGAAGAGATCATCCCTTGCTTCAAGATACTGCCGTGTATACTCAAAGTAAACCATTGTCTCTGCAAGCTCTGAGCCGTAAGGTCGCAGCCGCTCGCCAAAAAATGTATCAAAAAGCTGCATCCAGATGCGCATACCGGTAATGTTGCCGTCTAAGGGCGGAAAGAGTTGATCGTAGAAATTGCCGGTATTATTCAGTTTGGCAAAATCTTCATAATAGCCGGTGTCAATAGTGATTTCGGGATGCTGAATAAACCAGCGACTTCGCCAGTCTTCCTGTGCTGTTTCCAATATCGGTTCGTTCGTTGTCGAGTCGAAGCTCACCCTGACGGCAGTATCTCGCATGTCAACTCCGCTGAAAAATCCGGTATCACATGCCATGAAATAGGAATATCCCTTGTCGATTAGTATGGTGTCCCGGAAGGTTATATTGCTCCCCATCCGTGCTGGATCGGCCGCACCGCGCAGATACAGGCAAAATGTCGTGTCGTTTTCGTCCATGTCTCCAACCCTGAAGTCGCCGGGCGGCGGGTTTTTTACTTTGCAGATGCCGATAAAATGCACTTCCGGGTTGCGGTTGACATATACGCCGGGAACCCAGGTAAAGTGACGATTGTAGCGGACGGAAAAATCGCTGCGGGTTTTATAGTTGCCGTTCAGGGTTACGAATACTCGCACGGGCACGGTGAGTGCGGACATTGCCAGCGGACCAAATTTGTCGAGCAGGGGCACAATCGCCTGAAATTGAGTGTCGGCCGCAAGGGTTGCCGGATCGACTGAGCGTATCTGTTCTATGATGCCGATCAGCTCGTTTTTTGAAAAGCCTGTGAGTTCGAGTAACTCCCGGCTCACCGATTGATTGGTAAGCATGATATCGGGTGGTATGACAAATTTCAGCGCTCGGCCTTGTGTCGCATCAGTGAAACGAGTGGTATCCTGAATAGAGTATTCTTCGATCGTTTGCAGGGCAATAATGTTTCGTGCCGTATCGTCCCCGTAAATGCCGACAAAGACATCCCAGGAGATTTCCCACTCAAGCGACCAGATTTCATCTCCGCTGAACCAGGCTTCCAGCAGCATGGTATCGCCGGGGGCCGCTTCACAAATCGCGGTATCGGATGCGCTGAGGTTTTTATAGACGAAATCCACCACGCGGGGACGGTCGTAATCGATACGCTCGATGCGTGTCGGCCAGGAAGTGCACGATATCGCAAGCAGCAGCCAGCTTATCCACACGATGACCGCGCATATGAAAGGCATTGTTTGTTTCTTGCTTTTGCGATCCATCAGAATTCCGCTTTCAGACCAATTGAAGGATATGACGGTAATGCTATTCCCTGCTTATTGGGCTTTTCATTTATATAATCGTATGGCTCTGCATCGTTGTAAATTGTCGTTTGTGGACTCTGGTAGATGAAATAGCCAATGTTTTTGAAGTCGACATATATCGAGTATATCCAGCTTTTGAATATGAATTTCTTATCAAAACGCAAATCAAGCTGTGCCGTTGGAGCGAGGCGAGACGAATTGCGCTCACCGTCTATGGTTTGATTGAAATGAAAATTCTCATTATAGATGTATCCGATAATCGGTGTTTCCGGATCGCCGGAAGTAAATTGAAACTTGAACCCGAATTCCCAGTTTGCCGGCAACCGCCAGCTACCCACCAGAATCAGGTTGTGCGTCTGATCCTTGCCGAAGAGCACATATTTATTGTCTGCAAAGCTCCAGCGCAGGCTTCGGGAAAGCGAGTATGCGAGCCAGCCGAAAAAACGAGTACCCTGATCGTGACGCAGCAAAATTTCCATGCCAAACATGCGGCTTTTGCCGTCACCGAGGAACGGCTTTACGTCGGGCCCGAGCTCCTGGTCGGTGGGGGTACGTGCGACGTTCCATTGTGTGTTGTAGTATAATTGCAGATCCGACGAAATCAAATCACTGATTTGCCATTCATGACCAACTACCCCCTGGGCGCCTTTGGTGGCCGGCAAATTTGGATTGCCCCAAACCGGATGAATGGCCTGACCTTCCGGTTGCGGCGTTTGGCTGTAACTACCCAGGGCCGCTTTGGCGATATGATTTTCGGCAACCTGATACCTGGCGGTCAAGCGCACCGACGGTTCACCTGATGGACCTCGCCGGTTGTCGAAGTTTTCGTACTCCCAGAATTCGGGGAGTATCGAACCATTGTGGCGCAATTCGTCAAAGTAGTCGTAGCGAATGCCAGGAAGCAACGTCAACCGGTCGTACAGCGTCCACTCAAAATTGACATATGCTGCAATATCGCTGAAGCCCCAGTTTTCGGTGGTGTCTTTGCGAAAATTGTTTTCTCCGTCCGGGAAAATAAGGGTAATGTCAAGCGGACTGTAATTGGCGTCAATTCCAAAATTAACGGCGAGCTGTTCGGACGGCTCCCAGCTAAGCTGATCACGCAGATAATACTGGTAGCTGAAAACCTCGTTTTTAAAGAATCCGAATGCGGAGAGGCTAACATCCTGATAGCCCAAAGACAGACGCAGCCTGTTGGTAAGCTCGTCGCGCAAATCCACGTCCCAGCCCAGGATTGCCATGTTAAAAATCAGCTCGGTGTTGATTGCATTGGTCGCTTCGTCAACACCTTCACTTCCGCCGCGGACATTGTTGGTTACGAATTTCAGTGCATCCTTTGAGCCGAAAAAGGTGAGATAGGCGTGATTTGTTTTATTGATGTCTCCGTCGGTGCGCAGGATGTAATCCCAGTAAAACGGCGCGACCGTCGCGGCCGACCTGCTTTGCGTGTTTTCGACACCCAGCTTGATCAACTCGCCGATGAAACTTCTGCGGCCTTCGGCCAGGATCGAAAATTTGTCATTGAGCGGTCCTTCCACGAATATCGATCCGTCGGTGAAGCTTGCGTCGGCATATCCATGCCATCGGTCGGTCTTGGGCTTGCGGCCCGTCAATTCGATAACGCCTGCCAGAGCGTTGCCGTAGCGGGCGCCGAATCCGCCGGGGTAGAAATCTACCGATTGCAGCGCATCGCTGTTGTAGGTAGATTTGAGACCGAAATGAAACAGTTGCGGAATATCAATGCCGTCGATAAAAAAGCGGGAGTTTGAAGTCGCCGCGCCTCGCACCACGATTTGCGGCCCCCCGAAGGTCGGCCGGGCAACGCCGGGCAGCGCTTGAACTACTTTGACCGCATCGCCGTCAAGGCCGGGTATTTTCTTGATTTCGTTCAGCGTGAGTTGACGCTTGGCAACCTCCTTTTTTTCCGCTTTGCCGTAGACGACGATTTCGTATTCGGAATAGGACTCGCGTTTGATGTAATATTTTACGTCAAGCTCGATGTCGGAGCGTATGAATTCTGTTTCTTCAAATTCTTCATAACCAGCCGTTGGAACCGAGACTTCAACTTCTCCTTCGGGCAGGGAAGTGAAACTGAACCGCCCCAGCGAATCGGTTATCGTAACCAGCTTGCCGGCTTCGAGAAATTGGCCTGCATAGCTTGCGATCTGAATCATGTAACGGCTGAACGGGACCGGCAAAGCAGTATCCGCAGTTGTGTCGGAAAACGTCAGCACGACCATCGCATCGGCAACCGGTTTGCGTGTGCCTCGCTCGATAAGTACGCCCTTAAAATTGATATACTTTTCGATTTTCTCCACTACCTCCCGCAAGGTGTAGCGATATTCGTATTGCAAAATGACCGGCACCGAACCGTCGCCAGCTATTGCAGGTGTAAAGACAAATTGCCGGGCCGCGCGCACTGCATTGCTGTCAAGCACCGGATGCAAGGATTTGACAACATGCACACTGTCGACAGATCCGCTGTCGCTTACCAGCAAATCCATCAGCACAACGCCCTCGATGCCTTGCTTATGGATTTCTTCAGGATATTCGGCAGGGACGAATCCGGTTAGCTCCGGCAATTGTTCAATAGGCGGCAGCTCAGCCTCGTCTCCGGCTTCGGCCGGTGCATTCGACTCGTCCCCAGATTCGATTTCAACGTAGTTTTCTTCCGGGGCCGCCGTATCTTCGGAGGTTACTTCAATCGAAATCTCGTAGTCTTCCCGGGCCGGACAGGGAATGCAATACAGCATTAGCATCAGAAGCATAGTATACAGACGACAGTCGAATTGCAGGTGATCTGGAAATGCTGGTTTATTCATGCGAAACATCAGAAGTCCACAACGAGCGTAACTGAAGGTGAGTGTGACAACGCCGGCATAATCCTGGCTGAGGCATGCATATCACCGACCTGGAGCTTTCCTACCTTAAGCCAGGAATACGCATTGGTGAAACCCCAGGCCAGATCGTGCAGCGCATGGAAAACGTATCCGCCGTAGACAAATCTTTCGTCGCCTTGCATGGAGCCGTAGCTCTGAAGGGCGTTTGCAGCCCCAAAGAAGCCAATGCCTGCGAAAAAACCGGTCCAGACTAACGTTCGATCCCCGTCACTGCCGGTTGTTTGCGAATGGAGTCGGGAGGCTTGATTGTATCGTTTGAAAGACGCAACGGTTCCGGCCGTTTTCAGGCCAAAACTCAGCATTTGCGGGCTTAGCAGAGCGAGGACGTCTCCGGTGTTGCGGGGATCAATCTTAAATGATTGCGGAATGATGATTGCATAGTTGATGAGTGCGCCGGTTGCAAAGAGTGCGGAACCGATCAGTACGTCCTTGCGATAGTCCTTCAGTTTGACATTCAGTGTCTGCAGCTCCAATTGAGTCGGTTTTGGCAGCGCAACCGGTTTCTGTTCCATGCTGCCGGGTACCTGAACCGAATCAGTGCAAAGCGCCTGAGACAGCAGCAGCAAAATGAGCGTGAGTACCGATACAATGCTTCGATTGCGCTTCAACATAGCCTTTGATCCAAATGGCTGACTAAAATACTTTGTGCATTTTCCTCCCATTTCATTTCCACCCATTTCAATCTGCAACAGCCCGCAGCGTGGCCCTCTGTGCTTCCCGGTTGCCCGGTGTTCAACAAGCGGCGATGTGCTACCAGCACAAGCTGTCACAATTCACCCAACCATTACAAATTTTATTGAAATCGTTATCCATGTTGGTACCGGTTCATCGCCGCGCATCGCCGGTGTAAAGCGCATTTGCCAGCAGGCTTCTGCAGCCTTTTGCCCGCTGCCGTATCCGATGTCACGCAGGACAATCGCTTTTTTGACCTTTCCGTCCACATCGACGAGTATTTTCACCTTCACGATACCTTCCACTTTATTTTCGAGCATTTCAGGTGTGTAGGCCGGTTTAACCGATCTGGTGATTTTCGGCATCGAGGAGACCGTGGTAACCGAAACAACTTCTCCTTTGATATCAGCTTCGGTTGCCGTGAGCGTGTCGACGTCTTTATTCAACGTATTACCAAGCTTGCCGACAACGGCATCGGAGAGCTTGCCGCGCGTCCCGATGCCTTTGGAATAAACCTTTTTAATGCCATAGACTCGCCGCACTTTTTTCTTCTTTTTTTCAGGCTTAACGATGTCATCTTGTTGCTGCGCAAGTTGCGGCTTGTTGCTCAGGTCAACCGGCTCTTGCGGTTTTTTCTTTTCCGGCTTCTTTTTGATTTGTGGCGGGGGCGGTTTGTTCTTCTCCTCGATAATGAACCGGGTGCGGATGCGGGATATTTTTTCTTCTATGCTTTCGGGAAGTATCTCAATTGTCTGCAGCCACAACCCGAGGCCAATAAAAAAAGCAAGCGAAACGGCGAGAATGCCTTTGAACATCCACTCGAGATAGGGCGCGGAAGGGGGAGAATAGTGTTCGTACGCTTGTAGCTGATCCCTGCGCGGCGCTAGGCTCATAGCTCCGCTTCCAATACCAGTACCGAAAAATCTGCAAAGCCGGCTTTGCTGCAGGTATACATGACGCGCTTGATGATACTGAACTCGATATCTTTGTCGGACTGGATCAACACTTCGCGGGTGCTCGATATATCTGTTTCCTTTGACTTTTGCAGCAACATCCAGTCGTGAAGCTGTGGGATGAGTAGCGAGTCCGTCTTGGTGAAGACATCGGTTATGGCCAGTACCTCTCCCTCGGCAACAACCGCATCCCGGGTAATTTCAATAGTTACCGCCGGTTTCGGTCGATCCTTTGAGGTGGAAAGAGGCAATTCAAGATCTTCGGAAGGCGTTACCAGATGCCCCTCGACGGAAAAGCTTTTTATCAGAAAGACGAGCAGTATGGTCATGACGTCGATGAGGGAAGTCAGTTGCGGACGAAAGGTTCCCTGTTTGGCTGCCGCCGATTGTGCGAAGAGCCCCGCCTTAAACGCCATGCTATTCTCCCTCCAACGGATCGTTGGTGGCGCTTGAAAGTCCGAGCCGGGAAAACCCCGCGTCGCGACACATGTCCATGATGCGCACGACATATTTGAATTTGACGGCGTCTCTTACAGCAAGAATGGCTTCGTCTTGTATGTCAACGCTGTCCCGATATCGCGTCAGGCCGGCATACAAAGCGTCATAATTGTAGTCGCCGTTGGCGACCGAAAGCGAATCGAGCATTCGGTCGCCGCGCGTCAGAGCCAGATACTCAGGCGTAATCACTACCGTTAATTTCAATCTCGGCTTGCCGTCGCTGTCATCCATTCCCGCTCCCACATTGGGTGGCAGGGTCAGCTCAATAATAGACAAATGCGTAAATACGGCCATTGATACCAGAAAGGGAATAAGGATAATGAACATGTTCATTATCGGTGTCACATCGACATCGGGCATATCGACCTGTTCGGACGGCGATCGGGAGGATTTGACAAAGGCCGGTCTCATGCGCGTTTCTTTTTAAGGTAGTTGAGGACGCGCACCACCGTTTCATCGAGGTCTTTGACGAGTTGCTGCTGCTTGTTGGAAAGCATGGTGAAGGCAATCATGCAGGGGACTGCAACCATAAGACCGAAAGCGGTAGTGTTCATTGCCTGCGATATTCCCTGTGCCAGCAGGGTTGCCTTTTTTGCCGCTTCTACGGACGCAAGCGAGGCAAAAGAAACCTGCAGGCCTTGAATGGTGCCCAGTAGTCCCAGCAGGGTGGCGACATTGGCAAACAGCGCCAGGTAATTGAGGCGTAGCGACATTCTGGGAACTTCCTTTATGGCAGCTTCCTCAACTGCTTCCTGGATGTCATCAGGCGACTGGCCGGTGGCGTAGCGTTCAATCGCAGTGTTTACCAGCACGAAAAGCGGGGAGCGTTTTCTGGAGGCAAGCGCTTGAGCCTCCCCGACATTGTCGCTATTGAGCGCTTTTGCCAGATCGGCGACCAGTTTGCGTCCATTTCCCGCGCAAATGACGAAATAGAATATCACCCGTTCCAGCGTGACGGCTGCGGCAACTGCCAGCACCGCCACAATGACATACATGAAATTGCCGCCGGCCTGAAAAAATGCAGCTATATTTTCCAGCATGAGGGTAGTCCTCCTTTTTGCGGATTGAGTTGCAAATATCCCGGCATCATGTCAGCCCCGGCACTACATGCATATATGGCCGGGTTTCACGGCGGGGAAATTCAAGGAATTCCTGCAGAGTTGCCATAGCATCATCAGAAATTTCGAAACATGCAAAATACTATTGGCCCGATCTGCAAACGAGGGGGGTGAGGGCGCTCCTGCGCGGGTACGCAAAATTGACACAGGAGGCAGGCTCAATGTTGCAAGGGATCGTTTATCAGGTTCAACCACTTCTGCTGCAATTTTCTCATCCTCGTGCGGCTGCTTCTCCCTGAAGCGAAGCGAATGTCGCGGCAAAGATGGTGCCATCCGGCCATACTCTCCCACCCTCTCACTCTCGAACGCCCCTCTACATCTCCCGATCAAGTTTCAAATTCTTCTGCACGAAGTTGCTTTGACCTTTCTGCTCCATGCTGATCGATTCTTTGGCAAATTTGCCGTCTTTGCGGATTAAGATGCGTTGCCCTGCGACGATTGTGGTCCAGGCCTCCAGCGAGACTTCATAGGGGCCGGGCACTTCCTCGGGACCGGGCACTTCGACCGGTTCCTGTCGTGGTGGCTTTGGCTTTTGCTGTTGCTGCCACTTTTTCAGCTCATCCGAAGGGCCTACCGCAACCTTGCCGTTGTACACGCTGACCGAAGAGGATGAGTCGCGATCCGTTTGCATGGTGAACGCCGTTCCCCGGATGGCGGCTACGGCCGTTGGAGAGGTTATCTCGAACTTTTTCGAACCGGATGCAATCTTTTTCATATTTACCCAGACATTGCCGATGCCGGTTTTTGTTTCGGCTTCGGTTGCCGTAGCCGATTCGATCGTTACCTTGGTGTTTTCGTCCATGCGCACCACCGCCCCGTTCTCGTATTTCAATTCAACAAAGCTTTCCGCACGGGTATAAAGCTGATCGCCTTGCTTGACGGCCATGCCGGGGCGTACGGGACGCCATTTGCCCCCTCCATTGCGCATCATACTTGCCGTCCCCTCGAGGCGGGTGACTTTTGCCGCGGCACGCATCGCATCTTGTGCCGGCAGAGCGACGGCGAGAATACTCAGCAATATTACTGGTAGTTTATTCATAAGAATCTCCTTTACGTGTGGCATTACGAGGTAATCCAGCTTCGGTCGGACGTACCTTCGATGCCCTTTACCTTGAGTTCAAAATCGTCGGGATTGTTTGCATTCTGTTTTGCCAGCGAAAAACGGATGAGGTCTTCTTTGTAAAGTTGTAACAACGACTGGTCAAAGGTTTGTGAACCGTACGTAGTATATCCTTCCGCGATGGCGGGATTGATCAAATGTGTTTTTTCCTGATCCAGCAGATATTCTGCGATGGCGGCATTGTTGATGAGGATTTCCGCAGCCGGGACGCGTCCCTGACCATTGCTTCGCGGCAGCAGTCGCAGCGAGATAATAGAAACGAGCACACTCGAGAGCACCAGCCGGATCTGATCGTGCTGGTGCGGTGGAAAAAAGGAGATGACGCGTGAAATCGTTTCAACAGCATTCATCGTATGCAACGTCGACATGACCAGATGGCCGGTGTCGGCCGCACTAACGGCAATTTCCATCGTCTCTTTGTCACGAATTTCTCCGATGAGTATAATGTCGGGATCCTGCCGGAAACACGAGCGAAGTGCATTCGTAAAGGAATTGGTGTCCGGACCGACTTCACGTTGAACGATGATGCTTTTCTTATCCCGGTATAAATATTCTATCGGATCTTCAATGGTTACGATATTCGAAGAGGAGTTGTTATTGACATGCTCGACCATCGATGCCAGCAGGGTTGATTTTCCGCTTCCGGTTGTGCCGGTAACCAGCACGAGCCCCCGTTTGCGCATGGCGATATCCAGGATGATTTCGGGAAGGTTCAGGGCTTCGAAGCGTGGCACGTCCGTTTTGATGGATCGGATAGCCAGCGATATGGTTCCGCGCTGCCTGAAGGCATTGACGCGA
>WJLW01000100.1 GCA_014728295.1 Chitinivibrionales bacterium
CCGAACCACATCCAACAGCATTTCCATACAACATACATTCCTTTTTACTGCAAAGGCGCGATCCTGAACGGTTCTTCTCCCGCAACCGCCAATTCCCAGTCCGCTATCAGCTCGTCCTGGTGTATTTCGATCCATGCCACCACCAATTTATGTTTATTTGCAGGAAGCGAGCCGGCAAGAGGGGGTCTTCGATTTCGTGGCACAGTACTTTAAAGCTATATCGTGGCATTTTAATGCAATTAAAGCAACCCCATCCCAATACATATCCAGGCTTGCGCCAACCGAACCGCAACTGCTTTTTAGGAATCCGACTCGCAATTGACAGAGCCGATCCCGGAACCATAATTCGGGGTCTGCGTGAGTGGCATTATTTAAATGAGTTTTTGCAAGCCGCTAAAGCTACAAAGGCAACTCCGTCCCTAAGTAACATCCCTATATACTCATTTTGTTCTTTGAAAAAAAGATATTTGTATATTATATTGTCTTTGTTGGAAGGACAATAATCCCATATTCTTCTTCGCAAGAAAGACAATTATGACAATGAAAGAAACGCTAAAGCAAATATTAATTGATTTTCATTCTGAGGGATTTCCCTCTTTTCACCCACGCAATTTAACTGTACCCCGAATATCACAAAATGTAAGAAAAGGATTTGTTTTTATTGGAATGCGTCGTTGTGGAAAGACGTACAAAATGTATCAATATGCCCAATCTCTTGTTTCAGCCGGTATTGATATAACAAAAATTGTGTATCTGAATTTTGAAGATGACAGACTGATCACTTTTACCCATGAACATTTTCAATGTATCCTTGACGCCTATTTTGAATTATACCCGGATAATGCAAACGATACAAGCGTTGTTTTCATTTTAGATGAAATCCACGAAATTGATGGCTGGGATAAATTTATCAGGAGGTTGCTTGACAAAGCAAATTACCAAATACTCCTGTCCGGGTCGTCATCAAAACTTCTCAGCAAGGAAATTTCCACGACACTCCGTGGAAGAACAATGAGTATTGAAGTGTTTCCTTTAACATTTGAGGAACACTGCGATTTTACCAATACGAAACTTACCAACCGTCCGACAAGTATACAAAAAAGTATAATTATACATGCATTACATGATTATGTACTCTACGGCGGCTTTCCTGAAAGATATTATATTGAAAAACCGTTTTTCAGAAATTTACTACAGGGTTACATTGATGTTGTTATATATCGTGATATAATAGAACGCTATAACGTTAAGAATCCCCATCTTGTCCGCGAAATGCTTACCTACTGTCTACAAAACTGCACGACATCATTTAACGTGTTATCTTTGTATAAAAAATTTAAAAGCCAGGGAAAAAGCGTTAGTAAAAATTCTCTGTATGAGTATATGAATTACTTCGAAGACGCATATTGTATTTATTCCATTCCACAATTTGCATTTTCTCATCATAAACGATCAATCAATCCTAAAAAGATATACACTGTCGACCAGGGACTGATAACAGCATACAGTATTAAGCCGCAATTTGAACAATCAATGCGATTGGAGAATTGTGTATTCGCCGCATTACGACAAAAATGTGAAAACCTGTATTATTATAAAACAAGAACAAATAAAGAAATTGATTTTGTAGTAGATTCAGGCAGCATTGAACCGGAATTATACCAGGTATGCTATACGCTGACAGACATTGATACGGCCAAACGCGAAATTTCCTCACTGATTGACACAATGCATGAACTTAACATATCAACCGGCACAATAATTACTTTTGATGAAGAAAAATCATCTGCGGCACTACCTGTTCCCGAAAATATCAGGGTCGTGCCGTTATGGAAGTGGTTATGTTCTTTGTAACTCCTGTCTACGTTTTTTACGTGAAGCTCCTGGTGATTCAAATCGCGGCATGCGGGGCATGAGTCTCTCCCCAGGTATTTAGATCTTATGTATCTGGATACAATATAGCCGACTTAAAGCGATAAAGCAAGTCCGTCCCCATTTGCGTTTGCGTTGGGCTTTATCGAAGTATTTCTGTAGAGTCGAGATAAACCGCTTGCGTTCGGCATCATCGCGGTACACCTTTTCGCCATCCATGCCACGCGCCATCACGCGGTGAGCCGATCCCGGAACTATGATTCGTGGTCTTCGTGACTTCGAGGCATGATTTAAAACAAATGAATTACGGCAAGCCGATAAAGCAACACAGGCAACTCCGTCCCTCTTATTCGATTCGTGTTTTCGTGCGCTCTAAGGCGACACGACGATCAGGCCTGGAACCACATCGAAATGTTTGTCGTAGGTCACAAGGCGAGAGCCGGTTTCAAGTGCAACGGCGGCGATCCAGATATCGTTGGTTGGAATGGGGGTTCCATTCTCCCGAAGAATCTTGACCAGCGCACCATATCTATCGGCAACGTTGTGATCGATTTCGACTATGTTCACATCGGGTTCATCAAGGAAACGGACCAATTCCTTTACATTCTGCTCATACCGACTGCCAATCCGGAATCCCGCGTAGAGTTCTCCCAGAGCAACCGCGGAGATCCAGATACATTCCGCCGTTTCCAGTAAGCTCAGAAGGGATTCGCTCCCCTTTCCGAGATTTGCGTAGGCATTTGTGTCCAGAGATATCCGCACTACCGCCACACTTCTTCATCGATAGATTCG
This sequence comes from Chitinivibrionales bacterium, assembly GCA_014728295.1. Classification (GTDB taxonomy): domain Bacteria; phylum Fibrobacterota; class Chitinivibrionia; order Chitinivibrionales; family WJKA01; genus WJLW01. The sequence goes on from WJLW01000100.1 coordinate 2,665, forward strand.
AAGACTTCGATACTGCGTTCGAACTCCGCAACCTCATCCTGAGTCCACTGGTGCAGAATTCCCCGGATTTCCCTGCGCTTCTTCGACTTTGCCTCTTCTCCAAGCCCTACCGCCTTTTCAAGCAGTTCAATGGCAGTTTTGTTGAGGCTCTTGTGGGATTCCCTGGCGATTCGACGCAACCGTTGCTCAACGGGTTTTGGAATGGAACGAAGAGTAAGTGTATTCATGCATGACTCCACTTTGCATCTGTTTGTAACTCTATCCTATAATATACCCTTCTTGTTTTCGGCATGGCAACTTTCAGCTCGTTGGGAATGCTGCCGATAAGAGTATAAGTCTTTCTAAAGAAATGCCTGAGCATTGATACCGATGGTTCTTCTCCGGCCATGATGTTCAGAATAAATGCAGGGAGACAAATCATTCGATGGGATCTTGAAGAAGCCGCACAAAGGAGACGAGTCTCATACACAACATTTGAAATTGATTCTCCCAATGGCACGGATGATCCTGTAATCCAACTTTAAGGCAACAAAGGCAACTCCGTCCCATATTCCTCGGTCTATATTCCTTCGGTCTACGGTCTATAGGTCTATAGGTTGATAGGGGGCTGGGGAGGAATGTGCATGAACATTACATCATCACATTACCTTTGCGGTTAAAGCAATAAAGCAAGTCCGTCCCTCACAGCCCTTTATCTTTTTGATGCTCCGTCCCCAAACACGCACGGTGATTTTCCCAAGAGTATGGAAAGGGGTTGATCTATAATCATTTAAATAGTATTGCCAGCGGGTCCTGTTATCCTGTTATAAGTGAATAAGTGATAACCGTCCCTGTTTACTTGATTTTTACTCTTTTATCGCTTGCGATAACGAACCGACCTTCTGCATTTTCGCTTCAATCGTATCTGCGGATAGATCTACCCCGCAATCCCATTCAACAAAATATCCCCCGTTGGACACCTTTTCAAACTCAGCTAAATTCTTCAGAGGGTAAAAAGCTTCAAACTGCAGATAAGGCTTCACATCGAAAGCTCCAACCACTCCGCCCAAGGATACAACCCTCAAGGTATAATCCGCTTTTGTTTCAACCTCTGCTATAATCATTGATCCAATCCTTTTATTGCAAATGGCTTTTTTCCATTTGCAGCCAATTGCCAATCAGCCAGTAAATCGTCTCTATGGATTTCAATCCATGCCACCACCAATTTATGTTTATTTGCAGGAAGAGAGCCGGCAAGAACCTCACCATCATCAATTGAGTACACCGCAACCTTCCCCTGATAATCAGCATGGATGTGCGGTAAATGGTGTTATTCGACATCACGGAAAAACATCCGAATCAGTATTCCATAAAACATCGAAATTGTGGGCATCTGTTTCCTCCAAAATCCATTCCATTGCTCCTGCCATAAAGATAATTCTACTGCAATTGAAATTCAATATCTTATCGAATAACTCAAAATATTCGTGCGGCACTGAGCTGCTTTGAGAGGAGCGATAAGGATATCTCACGCTGCTCATCAATGCGGAAAATATCTATCCCACCGATGCAGCGTGACAAGGCAGGGTGGATTTCGCTGGCAAGAGGGGGTCTCCTTACTACATTACTTCACCGAAATGGGAAATCTTTTTCCGGCGATAATGGGAAA
>WJLW01000101.1 GCA_014728295.1 Chitinivibrionales bacterium
GATCACGTATGTCATTGCGCGAAATGGAACGTTTCAATTGGCGATGCGTATTGACCTGACCGAGTATCCCCAGCGCCGTAGCGGGATAGCGGACATTGGTGATTCTGCCGGTTCCGAAAAGCAGAGTCAGCGTACCTTCCGTATCAAAGCTGTGATTAATCACCCTTCTGGTTTCAATTTGTGCTCTGGCAAGCGTACTGTCATATGGTTCTACGGAAAAATTTTTTGAGAGGGGCACAGTCTGCAGCGCGGGAGAGTATCGGAAATTGCCCGACAGGTTTGGGTTTGCGTACAATGATCTTGTAGGATACGTGCTTAGGCTGTCATGAATGCTCAGGCGCACCGATCCTCTCAGGTCGTGGGACGTGCGGTAAGAATAGCGCCGCGAATCCCAGGTTGAGCTTATATTCTCTGATGACACATCTTTGCGAAATGCATAATTTCCGTTTGCGTCGAGAGCGTGTTTGAAATTTATCTGGTAGGGGAGTGAATTGCGATAGTAGTTGTGGTTTATTCCAATGCCCAGGCCAGTGCGCCGTGATTTGCTTGCATCATTATTGTCCCCAAAAGCATCGACATCTGCCGTGCTACCCCGGTAACTGATATCCGGCGTCATGGACGCTTCATGTATGGTCCAAGCATGTTCGCGGCAGTCGCTCAAATCATAACGGGGAAGCGTGTAGCTCTGCGCTGAATCAGCCTGGAGCATTGCGGTAACAACAAATGTCGCGATTGCTGATGTTATCATCCTGTGCTCTTGCGGCATGCAATTGCCGAGTAATTAATTGACGAAACAAACGCTGTCAAAAAAAATAGTAAAAGGATGGAAACAGGTTCCATTTGTTGGAGCTGGCGCGGGCCGCTCTCTTCTGCACCCATGATTGTGATTTATGCTATTCACCGATTCGCGTGAATGAATAAGCCCTGCGAGATCTGCTGTGAGCCGCAAAGATGATGCCGTGCGCTACTTTGCCGCCGGTCGTAAGTGCAAAAACCGATTTTCCAAGTGCGTTTACATGTCGTAACGCACCGTTCGGTGCGTTATCCCATAAATCGTGCCGTGAAGGTGAAAAAGGGCTGGTGCCTTTGTCGACTATTTTCCATTTGACATCATTGGCAATTTCCTGTCCGCTCGAAGAAACAAACGGGAGAGGACCAGTAAAGGACAGCCAGTCGACAAAGAGCCCGTTACCGCCGCCGGTAAAGGTTGTTACAAAAATATCATTGAATCCGCTCAGGTGGCGCGGCAAAGGAATTTTCACAACCTGCCATGTTTTCGGGACATTTACTTCTGCAATCAGTGATCCGGTTATGGTTCTATCCGGATCCGAATATATAACGTCAGTACCCTCCGTCCAGATCGCAATATCCCGCGATAGTTCGGTTTTCATTCTTATTACGAGCGTATCCATGCCGGACTGACCGAAGTCAAGATCATTGAAGTGCAGTATTTTGCGACCGTATTTGATCATGAATACGGCTGTTCCGCCATCCGGAGTGGAAGTCTTGTTCATATGAAATGTTTGCTCTGCATCGGTTTCCGGCTCGAGGCGCTGGAACGCATATTTAAAATCAAAATCAAACTTGAACCAGAAAACACTGATTCCGCCTTCTGCCGAATACATGGGAACGACATAGAGATCATGCACGCCGGTGATGCGATCAGTCAAGGCATTTGACAGCGTGCGGCCACCATTCTTCCAACTGAAGGTAGTCATTTTTCCGGAAATAGTGGTGCCGATAAGTGAATTCGTATCAACAGTCTGGCGGGTGGTCGGATTGTCATAGAGCACGACCTTGCCATTTTGATCGAGCCGCACCGAATCAAGCACAAACATCAAACGTTTGCTGTTGCTTGCCGTAGCCTCTGCGTTGACGGTGAGATTATTGACGCCTGCTAAACCAAAATCAACATCTCTGAATAGGAGATAGTGCCCGCCTTCGAGGTTATATATTCCATCGGCCTGCTCATTTCCGCCGATTATGACGTCGGCGTTCGCAGCATAAAATGTGTCATGGGGCATTTCTGCAATAACGCGCGTTAGCAGCAGGCTGAGCGCCACAAAAAAACCCGAAATGATACGATGTGTCATCAAGTTCCTCCGCTGGATAATGAGAACGAAACACAATAAATATAGATTGGGGAAGGCTAATACCTGCTCTGACGATGCAATAACGCGCAAATTGTCATAGACAGTTATTTAGATTGGCGAAATTAACTCTAATGCAACTCCCTGTTGCCGATTCAATACCCACCGCCATTCAAATCAATACACCCCGCAGGCAAAACCGTATCCCTCGGATAGACCATGACAAATGGATCCCACCAGGGGGAGGCTTGCGGGATGGATGGGTGCGTGGAGTTGATAAATGCATTCGAAACCTGACGGGCGCCGATTTTTTTATAAAATACCGGTACGTTTGTTTGGAAAAGTGAAGCAACGAACATGCTTCCATCAATGCGCGCGAAAGCCCGGGTAACGACATCGCGTCCGAGGTTCCTGCCGCGATATGCCGGATGGGTGCACACCGCCCGAAGCGCCAGGATCGGCAGGTGCCCCTGGGACGTGATGATAGTGCGCAAAAAAGTCATAGCATGGGCGATCGCCCGGTCATCCTCCCAGGCAACGTAGTGGATTGGATCGTCGATGAAGGTTAGCGGCATTTTCTGAGTGAGTCGTCGGGATTGTGGCCAGATGGTCTTCTGGAGTGAGTTTATTGCTGCGGTTTGCGTGGATGTCAGACGGGAGTGGCGTAGTGTATCAATTATCATTGATATGTCGTGCTCTCATCATGTGTGAAAACAAAGCATTGTTCGAAAGAATGACGGACTTATTACATCGGCAAATAAATACTGCCCACGTACTTACTTACTACTATACGCTGTGGCACAGTCTTCAGGCTGTGCAGACATCATGTCCTGAAAGTACGCGCCACACGCACAGGTATCGAGAAGTATTTAATTGCCGGAATAAAAGTACGATATTTTGTTTTTCATTTCAGCAATCATTTTCAAAAATAAAATCGATGACATCCGAAAACGAAAGAATACCTGCTCACATTCTCTGGTTGATGGAGGAATTTGCATGGCGTATCATATGTTCTGACCGGATCATGCATGATGAACACAGGCAAAGCCGGCGAATATCGGCCGGTAATAATTGACTATCACTCCTCAATTGCGATATAATTTGGCTGTTGTATCATTACCGGCATATAATCCGGCTGCAGTGGATGTATCATTTTCGGAACGCTGAAATGCCCTTTACTATCGGTATCTTTGCTCCCTGGATTTCATCTGTTTATGAGCATGAACTGCTCAGCGGCATTACCGATGAAGCGCGCCTGAACAATATGCGCGTCATCTGTTTTGGCGGCGGCATTCTGAATGGGCATAATCAGGCAGAGGCCCAGGCAAATACCTGCTACAAGCTGGCTACTCCGGCAAACCTCGACGCACTTATCGTACCCGCCCGTCTCCTGGGAAAAAATCTTGACGACGACGAGATGGAGTCATTTATTCAGCGCTTCGCTTCGATTCCGGTCGTCTCAATTGGACGCAGAATCAGGGGCGCCTCCCAGGTTGGATTTGACATCAGCCGGGGAATGTTTGAGTTGACAAGCCATTTGCACAACGAACATGGATACCGCGCTATTGCACTGATTGCCGGAGGGGCGCATTTCCGCACCTACTGTGAAGCATTCGGGGAAGCACTGGATCTGTGTGGTTTGCCGCGCACGCCAGGTTTGATCGTACATGCCGGCGGAAGCTATCCTGTTGCCGGAAGTAAAGCAATCGATGATATACTGGACAAACGCAAGCAACCGCTTGACGCAATTATCACTTCCATGCCGACATTGCTGTCCGGTGCTGTGAGCAATCTCGCCAAAAGAGGACGTGTGCTTCCCGGCGATATTGGCGGCGCGACAATGACCTGGCAGGTCCTCGATGAACCGTTTACCATGATGTGTGAGCCTACAACCGAGAGCGGCAGAGAGGCAGTGCGCCTGGCCTTGCGTCAACTTGATCGTAGAGGGGAACTGGAAGAAGTCCGCTTGAGCTGCAAAATGCTTGTCCGGCAGTCCTGCGGATGTATCGCACGCGTGGCGCCTCATCTTCCGGAGCTGCAAATCTGTTTGCAACAATCCGACCGGAACTCATCTTCGGTGAGAGATGAGCTTGTCGAACAACTGGCCCATCTCATGCTTAGTTTCGGACCGAATCAGGCGCCTTTGTGTTCGCTTCTGGAAGCCATTGCAGATCAGTTCTTGACAAGAGATACTAACGAGCTTACGCAGGAATGCAGCGAATTTATCAAGCTATATCTCAAGAGGTTCATGGACTTGCGCAACGCCCCCTTCGCATTGGCAAATTGTATCTCACGTGCCTATATTTTTTGCCGGGAAAAGTGTCCGGATTATATGCCGCGGGGTGCAGACAGGATATGGTTACGTATGCAGTCGCTCATTCTTGAGGAAACGTATCGCTGTGAGCTGCGGCAGGATTATTTGATTCCACGCACGTTCTGGGAACCGCTTTCCTTTCTCAATACGCAATTTGCCGTACTTTCCAATCGTCAGGATATGGTGCGCAACCTGCCCTGGCTGCTCAACTCCTGTGATACCGGGTTTTGTGCAATAGCCGTCTATCTTGACGGTGAGGCGCCGACTCAGCATTCGCAGCTCATTTACGCATTTGACGGTTTGCAGCGCGAAAATCCCGTCACGTTTGCGCCCGAGGAATTTGAAACATGCAGGCTTTTTCCCCTAAGCGATACCACACCTGCCGCTCTGCTCGTGCTGCCGCTCTTTACGCAGGATCAAATCGGATATATCATATTCGATCTTTCCCCCGCAAAGCTGGAAATTTACAAACAAGTCCAGCAACTGGTTGCAACGGTGCTGACGACATCCACGCTAATCGAAAAAGTAAAGCGTCAGGTTGACACGCTCGATGCCGCCAACCTCAGTCTCAAGCAGGAAATTTGCCGTCGCAAGCAATTGCAGGAAGAGCTGGTGCAATCACAGAAAATGGAGGCGATCGGGCGTCTGTCGGGCGGGATTGCTCACGACTTTAACAATATGCTGACGATTTTGATGGGGAATTCGATATTGCTGGGTAAATATCTCGAACAAGCAGAGGCGCCTGATGAAGTCAAACGCAAACTTGGCGCAATAAAAGATGTTGCTCAAAAAGCGGCCGGCCTGACGCGCCAGTTGCTCGCGTTTAGCAAGAAGCAGGTATTCAGCGTGAAGGTGCTGGACCTGAACGAAGTTGTTGCAGGAATGGCGCAGCTTATCGAACATTCTATCGGCCCAAAAAATAAACTGATGGTTGACATCAATGATCAACCGATTATGATCAAAGGCGATAAGACACAAATCGAACAGGTGTTGCTGAATCTGGCGGTGAATGCGCGGGACGCGATGAATGCAGGCGGGATTTTGCATGTAAACACGTGTGTGGGACTGGGACAGGATATCGAGCACTTGAAAAGAACCCGCATGCGCAAAAGCACGGTTGCCAGGTTGACGGTTCGCGATAGCGGCTGCGGTATGGATGTGGAGACGATGGAAAAAATTTTCGAACCATTTTTCACTACCAAACCCGGCGGCAAGGGCACGGGAATGGGACTGGCGACTGTCTATGGAATTGTGCAGCAAAGCGGGGGGCATATACAGGTTTACAGTGAACCCGGTACCGGCACGACGTTCGATATTTACTTGCCTTCTGCGAATCAGTCCCAACCTGCGAAGGATCCTTCTGTCGATGAAACGCAGAGCATTCGCATGGCGGTGAAAAGCAGCGCCAAAACCGTGCTGGTAGCCGATGATGAACCTTCAATACGCATTCTGGTAGCCCAATTGCTGCGGGATGAAGGATTTACGGTGCTCGAGGCGGGTGACGGAGATGAAGCGGTCAGACTGGCGAATGAACATAAGGGAACCATCGATTTGCTGATCAGTGATGTCATCATGCCGCATATTGACGGACCGGAAGTTGCGGCGCAGGTGCTCGGTAAGTATCCGGGAATGAAGGTGTTTTATATGTCTGGTTATTCGCGGGATCTCAGGCAGATTGGCGAGAATGAAGTGTTTATTCGCAAGCCATTCAGAGTCGATGATTTTTATGATACGTTGCAGACGATTTGTTGCTGAAGAGAATAGCAGAGCAGGGCAATCAATGCAAAGCAACACCACGACGCACTTATCATCAGTTATGTGACGTCCCTTTGGATTTGCCTAGAATCGAGCACGAGAAACGGGCAATCTGGGTTTCATTCATGGCGGGAAACGCGGCAAATGCGGCCATGCCGGCATCGATATCCTTAAAATAAAAAATGTTTGCCATATAATTTTGTATCATACACCCACCGTGAATAAAATCCTGACCCTTCACCGTAAGAAACATGCTGCTGCCTAAGGTGACATTTTTGAGGCCGCATACCTGCTCTGCAAGAATGCATAGCGTTTGTGTCAACAGCTCATCTTCTACAGGATTGCTGATTTCCAACAATTGCGGATCTTCGGCATAGTGATCGAAAAAGTAACTGAAGATATCCTTTAAGTCTGCATCGGTTGCCATTTTTGCTTTAAGTGAGGTAAGATTTTTCATGCCTATCGCTCTCATCAGTTTGAGTACTCAAAGATTTCTCCGCTGTGCTCATGAGCATGCCATAGACAAAATACAAACACACTGGAAAGAAAAAATAATGCCAGATAAGCCGGTTGAACAGGATGAACGAGGCTAGTGTGAAAGCCATCCACCGCGCAAACCCGGGTTTACTTTTCATATTCAGCCAGGCGAACACGTAGCAGGCGCCCAAAACAATCAACTGGATAATTTGAAACCAGGTGTGAGGTATGATTTTGCTGAGCCAGAAGGTCAGATTGACGGCTGGCGCAACGAATGCATTTTCCCAGTGGCCGAAAACTCCATTCATGAATCCGGCACGATTCCATACCAGAAATGGCCCGAATCCGATGATGCCGATGACACCGAAAATAATCAGTGTTCGCAGAGCCGAGCGCAGGCCCTGCGTATTGAAAATGTACATGCAAAAAACCGGTGCCAGAATCCAACTGAACTGATAGGTGATGGCGCTGTAACCAAATGCAAGCGTTGCCGCTGTGAACCTGTCGCGTGCAATGAAATACAGTGTAGCCGATGTTGCTAAAATGTAGGGCCCGAGATAAATTTCATGGCGATACTGCAGCCACGGATTAAGCAGCCAGGCAGTGATTAACAAAATGGTAAACCAGAGAGCTCTTTGCTTGAATGCGTGGTAGATGAGCAGAGCCGAAAAAATGTTGCAGAACATTTGTGTCATGCGTGCATCAAGCCCCAGTGCCGATAGCGGCAGGTGCGGCAGCCACATGCCGGGCAGGTAGGTAAGCGGAATTTTGCCGCTTTGCATGTGATACACCTCATAGGGCAGCTTCCCGTTCAACAAATTGTCTAGTGCGTTGTCTATCAGCGGGAGCATGTCCGAACGCTTCTCGGCAAGCGGGAAGCTGTATATAGTCAACAGCATGACGGCCGCATAGAGCAGGCAGACTCCGGTCACCACAAAGCCGGCTTTGTCGGGAGCCGTCCACATCCACGCGAAAAAGGCCGCAATCATAATCGCCACGGCAATCGTCGGAACTGCATGTATTGCATAGCCGAACTTTGCACCAAATTTCGCCTGCAGGAAAAAGAGCGCAAAGGTCAACACTTCCGACATCAGTCCGGTAATCGTTGCGAGGCGGATTATTGCTGTGCGGCTGAGTGGGGCTTTGCTCTGCGCGTCGATAAAAGAATGTTTCAACAGGTAGTAAGCACAGCCGATAACCACCAGTGTAATTACGGCCATGATGAGATGAAAAAGCTCCAGCGGCAAATGCTTTCTGAAATACGGATCCATTGTTGCCAGAAACTGGATTGCAGCGTAGGCTAGAAACGACCTGGTGCGAGCATCCTTCAGCAGTGAGAGATTCATTGAATGTTCCGGATATTCTGAGTATTTGGGAAAAATGGATAAAATAAAATATGCAGGCAGCAGCGAATGCTTTTTACCGGGGATGCTTAAACGATGATCGCTTCAGGTGCTTGGGTGGTTTTCAGCTCACGGCCTGCTTGAGATCTTCATAGAACAGGGCAAAGCTGACCTGCATATAGGGAATCAGCCAGAGAAATCCGATTCCCAATGTCAGGATGCACAGCAATGCCCAGCCAATGAATCTGAGTCCGAGCATAAACAATCGAGCCTTGTGGCCCATCATCATTTCTTTGCTTTTTCTGATAGCCTCGATTGGGGCAATTGCCGGCTCGTCGACGATAATGAAGTAAGTCATCGCATATGACAACGCAGCGATTATGCCGGGGACGATGAGCAGCAGAGACCAGAGAATGATAAATATCGATTGCAGCAAATAGGCCAGCACGGCCGTCCAGTAGTTATGAAATCCGTGAAATACCATAGCGACTTCCACGTCACGGCGCCGGGCCAGATTCAAGGCAAAAATCTGCATGCCGAGCATAAACGGTCCGGCTACAAAAAAGCCAATTATCCATCCGATTTTGGGTATCCCTTGCGCACAACCGCTCAACAGAAACCATATCAAGGTCGCTAAGACGGCTACGCCCCACCTGCCTTTGAGGCGCTCCCTGGCTTGTGAGGCGATTTCGGCATTTGCGGGTCTGTTGCGGAGGGAGGAAATGGTGGATTCGCCGGTATCCTGCCGTTCGAGTGTTTCTGTTTCAGCCGCAGGATTTCCCCGTCCCTCACAATCGCATTCGCTTACACCCGCAGGAAGCACTCTCCCGCAGGATGGACATCTTTTTATCTCCTGATCTTCCGACATAGCTGCTCCCTCAGGAAGTGATGATTCCGTAACGTTTGCCAACTGCCCCAAGGCAGATGTTCATGAAAATAACTGCAGCCAATTCTCGGAGCAATGTCTAAGGAACCATCGTCCCAAAGCTAATTGCTGTTTGCGTAATCAAGGCAAATAATTCAACAAATATTACAAATTGATAAATACATAAAAAAGAAAGTAAAAAAAGCGCACCTTTTGGTCGTTTTTAGCGTATATTTTTTGTGAAATCAAGTAATCAGTTTTATCAACAGCAAAAGGGGGATACCGATGAGGAGAGCACTAGCTCCACTCTGTACCGTTATCTTATTGTTTGTTCCAGTTTCCCTGCATGCGTTATCAGGCATCGGCGTCAGCGATCACACCGAGGGTGGTTTGTATGTTTACATTGTCGAGAATGATGAAGTAGCCGACTCTTACAAGCTACTTGACGGATCAATTAAATTTCCGGTGCTCAACACCAGTGGAACCCATGTTGCCTATCGGTTGGGAACGAGTCTCTATCTCTGCAGGATAGATGATGCCGGATCCAACGAAAAGTTAATGGATCTGGGCTCCTGCACTTCAAAAATGATCGAATGGCCACATGGAAAATGGATCTATTATGGCTGCAACAGTGAAACCGAAATATGGCGGGTTCATTCTTCAACCAGGGAAAAGGAGCATATCTTTACCCTTAACAATGAGTACAATACAAATGCCATGTGGTGCATGTCGGGCGCGTCAAGCAATCGAATTATTATGGGTACGCATGACGATCCGTGGGTATATTTTTGTGGAGATATTGAAAGCGCGGCAAAGCCTATTCAGGCCAATATATCGTCGGCGGTTCTGTGGAACGGCGGTCATGGGCTGCCCGGTGGCTGTGGAACAGCAGCTTCTCCCGGCGGAATATTTGTCGGCTCTCAATCAGGAGCCGGCCATACTGATTACAATATTTTTCAGCTGGATCATACCAAAAAGAATTTTGCAGACGGCAACAATGACGACGAGCCCTAAAAAAGAATTAATGTAAGTGAATGGAATGACTGGGCTGTTGATAAAACCTCATTCAATTATTGCGTTCCTTTTCAGGGCAATGCATGTCATCGACGTGAACATGTCGGTGGCGGCAATGCAACTATAACGAATTGGTCGAATAATTCGGATAACTGGGGAATACTAATCCCCGGCTGGAGCACAGGTGTTGTTTCTGATTGCCAGGATGGCGGTCGGTTTGGCGGTTGTGGCAGAAATATGGTGATTTATAACTACGTAACGGAAAAGAGTATTAATGTGTCCCGATTTCCTGTCAGCGAAAACGGTAACTTCAGCGGTGTCAAAGAGTATGGTGACTTCTGCGTTTTTGCGCCGATAGATGACATACATCCTGAAATGCGAAATGAAGTCCGTGCCCGCCCCGGCCGCGTGAATGGAAATATGAATGGAGTTCAAAGCATAACGTACTTCTTCAAGGGTACGAAATTGTGCATCGGTCATAATCATTTCGCGATTGCTGCTGCTGTGCTGGCAGACGCGCAAGGCAGAGTCGTTTCACGGGGGAGCATTGCATCCAAATATTCTGCAATGTTGCCGGTTGCCCATTTGACGCCCGGCGTTTATATGCTCATGGTTACGCAAAAATATTTGCACCATGCTATTGCGGTAGTCGTTCCTTAACCGGATTGTTTGTTTCATCCGGGGCGCTATGTGCAAGGATTGAAGGCTAGAAGATTGGGCAACTATATGGATGAATCATCTTGCTTAATTTCTCAATTTTGCACGCAAACCTTAAGGATTTCACCTTGAAACGATAAAAACAATCTGTGACCCGCTTGGATACAGGCATTATGGTGAAATCTATCAAGAAAAATAGGCGACAAAACGTTGTTACATAAGGAAAAATGCATCAGCCCGGAGTTCAGATAAAATCGGGCCTGACGCGGCCTATGACATCGGCAGCTCAATGATACAGATGCGTTATTCCTTTCGTTCAGAAATGGCGAGTTTTGAAGTAATTGGCGTTACCAACAATGTGGACGCCAAATGGGACATTGTTTTTGAAGGCGGTATCGGGCAAGGGGAGCGGTACGCAATGCTGCTGTGTCCAAGTGCAAACATATACCGTGCGACATCTTTTCCGGCATTTTCGACCAAGGCCATCTGAAAATTCTGAACCGGTGACTTTGGTGTGCATACGCGGGAAGCTGAAGATCGGCTTCGAACGTGTAATTTGCATTAGGCCGGCAAAACAGGTACGTTGTCAATTTTTTGAAATTTTTGACAGCCAATACTATCTTTTGTTATATTCAAAAACCCAATGGTCATATCTGATCTCACTAATACTTTTTCACGCCGGTACGGAATGCGGGCGGGGATCGCTATCAGTTGAGTAACTTTAGCAGAAGCATTTCACCTTGGCAAAAGGGGAAGAAATGATCGTCAGACGTATCGTATTTGTTGCATGTTGTTCCATGTTGCCCATTTCATTTGCCTATGCCCTCGAAGGGACTGGATTTTACTTGTCCGCTACCGGCCTGCATAGAATTGATTTCTCCTCAGGCAGCGAGACTCAAATACTCAGCGGGTGGGATGTAAAAACGGCGGGACTTTCCCCCGACAGCAAACATATCCTGTTCAACAGCAACGGCGGCAAGCAAATCATCGACATTAGCGGAGGCAATTTGATTGAAGTGCTGCCTTCGGTGCCGCTTCCCGATGAGCATTACCGTATCTGGTGGTCGCGGCTGGGAGTATATCGTATGTCGGGCGGAGAGCTTGAGCGCTATGAGCCCGAAAGCGGGCAGAAGTCAACCATCCTCTCCGTCAACAATCCCGGATCGGGCGGGGGCGTACAGGTCAACATGGACGGAACGCGGGCCTGGTCCCGGGCCAAGTCGTATGGGCGCACTTTCGGTCCCAAGGGGTACTACACAGAAGCGGCGACATATTATCATGTTGAACCGGGCGGCGCGAGTGGAACGTATTTCTCGCAATCATCGTGGGGGCACGGCGAAGGCATCACCTTGTGGGGCAGGCGCCTGCTGCATGTTGTCTTTGGCAGCCACGACGGCGTCTGGATTCGCCGCACGAGCGATGGACAGGGCGTACGGCAGATTTACTGGGAACAAGGCTCGTACCAGGCACGCTTTGCCAATTGTGCCAATCACAACGCCTGGGTCGGCATGACACTTGACGGAGGTAATAAAACCACTCTCTTGAACTGGAAGACCAACACGCAGATCGAAGTCCCCATGCCGAGTGGCGGCAAGCTGTTTGGCTTCTGGCTCGGAAACGATATCCCATCGGTCAATGATAACGCGGCGTATATTCTTGCCTATACTAAAAAGGTGAAATTCAACATTCTCGGCCGCACCTCACCGTGGGAGAAGTCGGTTGCGCTTACCAATATCGGAAATGATACGCTGGATCGGATTACGGTAACCATCGAGCCGTCGTCGGCGTCTTCATGGTTGTCGGCAGCTATTTCGGGAAGCGGCAATGAGCGCACGCTTACGTTGACGGTTACGCCGTCCGGTGTTCCGGGTACAAAGGATTCCGCCCAAGTCAAGCTCGACGAATCATCCGCCCGCAATACGGAAGTTGTCAACGTCATCGCCGATAAGGCCTTTATGCCCGAAGTCACCAATTATGTCGTCACCAGTGCCAATCCTACCGATTCATTTGAATACGCCGCAATGAGCTGGGTTGACAATGCAGAATCCGAGGAAGGCTACATCATAGAATACAACAAGGAATCATGGAACAACGGACAGACGCAATGGACCGAAGTCGGCCGCACCGGCCCGAACGAAACGACGTTTGTGCATAATCTGCTCGCCACGAATTATGACCGGGGCAACGGCGCATACTATCGTGTGCGGCCCTACGACAGTCAGGATAATACCTCGGAAGATATTGCCGACTGGGCGAATTTTCAGCCGTTTGATGTCCAGCTCAACTATAGCGGCCCTGCTGCCATGTCAACGCATAACGCGGGAGATTCGGTAACAATTACCTGGGAGTCGAACGTGATCAAGCATGTTGACATTCACTATTCAATCGACGGCGGATCAAGCTGGACAGCCATCGAGGAGCAAATTAAAAAAGACGACAATCAGCAATGGGGAACCCACGGCTGGACGCTTCCGGCTACAACAGACGGCAAGGCTGTTTACCTTCGCATTAAGGAGTGGCCGATTGACGTGATGGCGTCCATCGGCGGTCCGCTGCTGGTGGGGGATGTTGATTCTTCGCAAATCACTTCGGGTATCGAGCCAAAGGCGCCCCGCCAACATGCATCCGCTATCGAGTTTCGTGGTGATATGCTAATAGCACAGGTAAAGGGCAATCGTGCCTACAACCTGTTCCTCTACGATGCATCGGGTGCGGTTGTGCTGGAGGCTGCCGGCAAGGCTGGTGAACAGCTGGCGCTGCCCGCATCGGGGCTTATGCCGGGAGTCTACCTTGTGCGTCTGCGGTCAGGCCCGAACGTAATGATGGCGAAAATTGCCGTGAAAAAGTAACAATCGCTTCGACTCGCTAGGTAAAGAAAAGTTATGTTACCATAGCGATTCACTTTGACGACAATCAAAGTAACTGCAAAGGAGGAGTCACATGAACTGCTCGACAAGCTTCATATCGACCTGTGCGCTTGTACTGCATGTTGCCGTTGCAAACTCATCGGCCCAGAGCGCACTCGAGGCGCCGACGCAACTATTTGCGTTTAACGTTGGCGACAGCCTGCTTGACGTGCGCCTGCAATGGAAGGACAACTCCGGAAACGAGGAAGGTTTTACCGTCGAGCGCCGGCTACTGGGCGGGACCTGGGCTGAGATCGCGCAGGTTGGTGAGGATGATACGATGTACCTTGATACGCACCTTGCAATAGAAACGTATCAATACCGCGTGCGCGCATTTACCGGCGCGACCTATTCCGATTATTCAAATTCCAAATACGCACAGGTCGTCGGAGTACCGTGGATTACAATAACTTCGCCGGTACCGGATACCCATGCCGAACCGGGGAAACCGTTTTATATTCGCTGGGAAAGCAATCAGGTTTCCGAAATCAGGATCGAGATTTCTCCCGACTCCGGCACTTCCTGGGTGGAGTTGAACCAGCACGGCAGCATCGATGAGAATAATCCGCAGTGGCAGAATTTTGATTTTCTCATTGCTGATTCATTGGCAGGTACTGCAATTTATGTGCGAGTGCAGCAATATACTCAGCCGGGACCAAGTGTTACGGGCGGTCCGATTGTGGTTTCCCCAACCGGCACACACTACGATGTCACACGACCACCCGGAGTTACGGCTCCTTCCCGCTATCAGGCCCAAACAATGCTGCTTCAGGATCGAGCACAGGTTGCCGCAAACCGGATACTACTTGCAAACGGAAAAATCGTATCGCAGCTTTACAACGGTGCACCTTATCGTCGTGCTGGTGTGCCCGCGATATGGGTAGTGCTTGAAAGGGTGGGGGATAAGGGGAGTGAGTGACATTTGCCGCCATTCAATGGCGTGTAGAGTCCTGCCGCACGGTGGCGCGGCAATGTGTTATCAGAAATTCTGTCGAATAAACGTACCGGTGCCTGATTGCAAAAGAAACCGATGCTGTATCGGCGAGGCATTATTGTTATGAGTGAGACGCAGGGGAGCGCATACCGGGCGTGAGCAGCCGATGCGCAAGGAATCTCGGGAAAATGCGGTCTGAACATACGTCCAGTATCACATTCAAATGGTGTCATTGTGGCCTCCGAAACGGAATTTAGGGTCTGAAGGACCTCGTGCACAATTTGGAGACCGGATCCATTGTTCCCCGCGTCGCATGAATTAATTTTTGATCTTTGGCGGACATTGAGACACTGGAGCTACTATTGAGGTGGTACAACCATCCCGATTTTGTGGGCGCAAAGCAGTTTTTTTCACTAGCCCTATGCACGATCGCTACACTAGGTGCTATTGCAGCACATTTGCGAAATTCATCACCTCAACCCTGGAATTCAATAGGCGGATGCGGAGCCGAATCATCCTCCCCTTCATCAAATGCCCTTTCCCCACCAGTGTGGCCTGATGATATCACCTCACAGAAACGTTTACATGTTCAGACGACGTATGGATTCACATCGGATCAGAAGATAATTTCGTCTTCATTCGTCCCGCGGCTTTATGGATTTGCCCGCAAACATATTGTACTTGGCATATCCATGCCGTTGCTTTTTAATCGAGGAGAGAAGCAGCAGGCAGCGCTATTTAGGACATCTTACCTGTCAACTGGCGGAGTGGGCGACCTTTCGATTGACGGGGGGTACATCCTGTACGTGCAGAAGCCGATTCTCCTCCGGTTGGCATTGAAATTTCCCACCGGTGTGTATGACGCAGCACGAGGCCCGGAGGCGGATCGAAGATATGTGCCGGCGAATATGCAACCGGGCTCCGGGATTTATACGCTTACCCTGTCGGTTCGGCACCAGCGCGCCATGCTCAACAAGGGGGAGTGGAACCTCTTCGCCGCATATTCTTTCCCTTTTCACATGCGACTCGCATCCGGTAAGAACGAATTTCTGGATGAACGTTTGCAGTACTATTCGCAGGAAACTTCGGACAAGCGATTCTACTATCACTTCAAGCCGTATGGGGAAAATGACATCGGCCGGTATGTGCCGCCGACACTGCACATAAGCTGGCACTATGCGCATATCGTCAATCACTTTTTCCGCCACACCTGGGCAACCCTGGTTTCGTTTCCCTTAGGCGTAGCGTGGATTCCTGACGAACGGATTGACCGGTACGCCCCTTATCCGGCGCACGATCATCGGATGTGGAGATCGACGTGGCGCTACGTGCCGGAGTTGAGAATAAAGGGTATCTCACTTATGTGGTTTGTCGCGCTCCCCTTGCATGACAAGACGAATGCATCGAATTCTGAGGACAAATACGATGAGTCGCCGCATACGCGGTTAGATGGACCGGATTGGAGCGGGATTCTTCGGCAGTGGAGCCTTGGAACAGGGATTCGGTATGCTTTCTGGAGCTGGAAGCATAATTGAACCGTTCGCTGATTGAGTGCGTTTGCAGGCTTCTTCGAGTCGCTGGGGTGGCGCCATGGGAGGACAACGCAACGGCATGACACCCCTGCTGAGCGGGAACGCTACGGCGTTGCGATTGCGCGGTTTCGTTTTATTGTCGCGTGGCGCTTGGGTGGCGGCGTGGGGCCGTTTTCTGAGAATAGCGCCATTTGTCAACAAGGTGCATCAACGCCAGCCGGGGGTGTGATTTCATCAGGCGAGGCCCGGAGTAGCGCATGACCCGGCGGATTTGCTCGCGCCGCGACGTTGCATAGCAATGAATCGTGCAGGATGCGCAAATTGGTTTTTCGTAGCCAAAAGGGCATTTGGCGAGTCGCAGCATGGCGTAGCCGTAGAGTTCGCGGCACTGTTCGCACAGTATTTTCGGGGAGTTGTGGCAGGCAGTGCAATACATTTGCATCATGATGCCGATAGTACGTGCTTCACGTTTAAGACGGCCGGTAATTTCATTCATTGACACAAAGATAGCGTCTGCTGATCAGTTTTTCAACTACCGTGGCTTCGCCTGCTTTCCCAGAGAGAAAAAGCCAGGCCAATCAGAACCTGATGCCGCAGGGATATATTCGACGCAAGCACCGTACTGAAACGATACCGAAGGCGCAATGAGGCTTGCCTGGCAAGAGCATAAAATACGCCGGAGTCAAGCCCGAGAAGTGAATAGCGATCCTGCATCGCACCGATTCGAATGGTTTTGAGGCCAAACAGAATGCCGGCCGGCAGCGTGAATTTGCCGATCCGGAATCGATACTGTGCCCCGAGATACAGAACCGAATTGAATGAGGTATTATGCAGTTCCTGTTCGCCTCCCAGCGTAAAGGCAACCGGCTCTATGGGAAGAAAACTCACCTCTTCGTTCAGGGTAACATCAATTATGCCGTTGTACGCATTGAAACTGAATAACCCGCCGGCCTCCAGGCGATGGAAGGTGGCGTCTGCATCGCAGGATGCGACAATGAGTGCCACGATCAGCAGTATCGGGCCTGGGTGAGATTGCGCTTGCATGCTAGTTCCAGTAGTTACGTAAAATATCTTCGGCCGGTTTGTTTTTGGGCGTATAGTCAATGTTGTCCATGCCGCCGACTCCGTTAAGTTCCCATTGCCACCAGTAAATGCCTTTGATGCGATCGAATCGGGCGGCCTGCATGAGCAGCGCCTCATATGCATGTGCCTGATGCTGTGGAGAAATATCGGTACCGGCATGCCAGTTGCCTGGATTGATGGAGCTGCCCTGTTTGCTGCAATAGCCGACTTCCGTCAAAATGACTGCTTTACCTTTAAGAATAGAAAAATCGGTGATGACCTGCAGATAATGGTTCCAGCTTTCGCTGAGCGCAGCCATAGTGCAGTCACGGTCTGAATTACTCAAATTGTAGTAAGCATTGATGCCGATTTTGTCGACTTTATCCCAGATTTCGCATTCGAGAAAGTGATCGAATGATGCCGCATAAATCAACTCGCCCGAATAGGCCCGCCGTGCATGCGCAATGATTTCCTCAAACCATGATGCATTGACGACATTGTCAAGCTCGGTGGCGATCACAAAACAGGACAGGGCATACTGCTCCGATAGCTGCAGATAAGGATCGATAAAGTCAAGGTAATTGCGCTTCCATGATTTTCCGTCTGAGGGGCTGATGTTGAAACGGGGAGTTTTATTGAGCAGGTCGATATGCGGTTTGAGGATCGGCGTCAGGCCGCTCTCCAGGCAGATCCGAATCGCATGATCCAGGTCGGCATGGTTGATTGTTTCTTCGGTCGGGAAGATGGTGTCCGACGATTCATCCGGTGAAAAAAAGTAGGGGATGAGATAGACATGCGTCACTCCGGTAGACTCGATTTCGGCAATGTTCGATTTAAAGTCGGCCGGTTTGAATGCATTGCGGTGGGACATGAAAAAGACATTCATACCCTTGTGATAGGAGCGCGGATAATCCTGCTGCACTGAAAAAGGATTGCTGCACGACAACACCAGCAGCATAAGTACCCATAATCCATACCACGCTTCGATTGTACGCCTGAATACCCGCATGGAATTAAAATAGCTTATCCATCATACAACTGCTCTGAGACAAGTGCGAAAAAAGCCGGCATGCAATTTTAGTCCTTCAAAATGTCCGGTAGATAATCGCTGTCCCGTTCGCTCCAGATAAAATGAGTCGTATCCGGTAGCGCCCCTTGATCGATCTGCTGCTTGATGGCGAGAATTCCCTTGATGTTATTCATAAAAATATCCACCAGTCGCGGATCAAACTGCCTGCCGCGCTCCCGGGAAATGATTTTCAATGCAACATTCACTGGATACGGCTGTTTATAGGGTCGCGCAGAGGTGAGTGCATCGAATGTGTCGACAACTTTGACAATCCTGCCGACCAGCGGAATATTGTCTCCCTGGATTCCGTTCGGGTATCCCTCCCCATTCCACCATTCATGATGGGTAAGGGCAATGTGGTAGGCATAGCGAAGGATTTCACTCTTGGGTTCGGACAGAATTGCCGCACCGATCTCGGAGTGCTTTTTCATGGTTTCCCACTCCTCGTCGGTAAGCCGGCCCGGTTTGAGCAGGATGTGGTCGGGGATGCCGATTTTGCCGATATCATGCATCGAAGCTGAAAAACGGATGTTGTTGATCACCTGCTGTTGCAGTCCGATTTTCTCGGCAATTAACGCACAATAGCGTCCGATGCGCATAACGTGGCGCCCCGTGTTCTCGTCCTTGTATTCGGCCGCGATAATAAGTCTGTTGATTGTGTCAAGATATGAATTGCGCAGCTCCCGGTGGGCCGCCTGGAGCTTTTCGTGTTGCCGATTGCGCTCTCTGATCAGTTGACGCTCGCGCAAAATGCGTTTGAGCCGTACCAGCATCTCATTTGGAGATGCCGGCTTTTGCACAAAGTCGGCCGCCCCGCAGGTAATCAATTGCTCGTACGAATAATCCGTAACAAATCCGGTCATGATAATTACATCAGCATCATATTTTTGCCGTACTAGCTGCAGCAACTGTATGCCGTCGAGTTCGGGCATGCGAATATCTGAAATAACAACATCAACTTTGTGTTGATCCAGAGCCTGCAGTGCTTCCCGGCCGTTTGCAGCAATATGGACGACAAAACCCTGACGCGTCAGTGCCATCTTCAGTATGTCCCTGATGCCCTTTTCGTCATCGGCAACAAGTATGTGTGCCGGCTGAGCGGCCATCATTTGTGCCGTATCTGTCAAACCTGCCTGGTATGTTCCACCCGAAGCTTTTGCCTCGCCGTGAGACTGGGCGGAAGGTTGCTGAAAATCACGATTTTCAGGCATTAATCCGTCATCCTCTAATGTTCAGAGCACGAGAAGAGCAATTTCGAAACGATGAAAAACACTCGCTCCCAAACAAATTGTATCAGCAGCCTGAACAAAAATATACTAATTGTCAGGTGCGCCTGCTATTACCGATTGCGACTATTTTTTTTCACCATCTTGACTATCTTGGTCAATTTAGTTATATTTTTTGCAAACAGGATAAAAGCGTGTTTTCGATATCAACTAAATCTCATTATGCCATTACTGCAATTATGCAATTAGCCTTGCATTATGGCAAGGGATTGCTTCAGATCAAGGATATTGTTGAGGCCCGCAATATCCCCAAAAATTACCTTGAGCAGATTTTCAATCGGCTAAACCGGCATGGCATAATCCGCAGCGTGCGCGGCAATCGGGGTGGCTATGCCCTGTCGATAGCCCCCGAACAGCTATCGGTTCTGGATGTAATGGAGTCGCTGGAAGGACCGATCCGGCTTTGCGCAATCGACGTTCCCGAAGCGCTTCATGTGGTGTATCGGGACGTGGAAACTGCCGCCAAGTCGAGTTTTTCCATAAGCTTTGCCGATTTAATCGCAAATCAAAACAGTAGCAGGAAAAAGGTGATGTATTATATATGAATCCGATTCGATTACCTGCATAATGAGGTACAACACTATGGAATTGACAATCAATGGCGAAAAAAAGCAGTTCGAGGCGCAAAGCCTGAGTATCAGCCAGTTGCTTGCCGCAAGTAAAGTGGAGATGCCGGATACGGTCTCGGTGCAGCTCAACGGAAGCTTTGTTGAGCGTGAAGCATTTGACGCCACAGCCGTATCATCCGGAGACGAGGTCGATTTTCTCTATTTCATGGGTGGAGGCGACGGTAAATGAGAGGTTTTACCACAAGAGCCCTGCACGGTGCACAAGGCAAGCCCGATGCGCACGGCGCGCTGCGGTTCCCTCTGTACGAAAATGTGGCCTATACCTTTGACAGCGCGCGTTCTGCGCAGCTTGTTTTTGAAGGAAGAAAGCCTGCTCATGCGTATTCACGCTCTTCGAATCCGACGGTTGAGCATTTTGAGCAGGTAGTGAAAAACCTGTGTGACGCTATGGGGGTGATTGCCGTATCGTCGGGCATGGCGGCGGTGACCAATGTGGTTCTCACGCTTGCCGAAAGCGGCGCTAATATCATTACCAGCCGCAATCTATTTGGCAATACCGTATCGCTTTTTGAGCGAACCTTTGCACCGTGGGGGCTTTCGGTTAAATACGTCAATATGCAGCAACCGGACTCACTTGCAGCGCTGCTGGATGATAAGACCAGACTGATTTTTGTAGAGACAATCACCAATCCGCAAATTGAAGTAGCGGACCTGCAGGCCGTTTCCGCAATCGCGCGTGAGCGGGGGGTCCCGCTGGTGATAGACAATACGCTGACAACGCCCTATCTGTGCACTACGAAGAGCTTTGGCGCAGCGGTGGAGATCATGTCCAGCACGAAATACATTTCCGGCGGCGGTACCGGTATCGGGGGATTGATTATCGATAACGGTCTGTTTGACTGGCGCAATGCCCCGCGGTTAAAAGCGGAAGTTCCCCGATTCGGCCCCGCAACCTTTCTAATGAAAGTTCGTCGCGAAGTGTATCGCAACACCGGCGCGTGCCTGTCACCCAACAACGCCTGGCTGCAGACGCTTGGCCTCGAGACATTGAGTATGCGTATCGATAAGAGCTGTGCAAGCGCGCAGCGTATCGCCGAATTTCTTGCGACTCATCCGCACATTGCGCGTGTGCGGTATCCGGGACTGTCCTCGCATCCTCATCACACGATTGCCATGCGTCAATTTGGCGGCAAATGCGGGGCTCTGCTTTCGTTTGAGCTTGCATCTCAAGAACAGTGTTTTGCCGTGATCGACCAGCTCAAGCTCATTACCCGGGCGACCAACCTCAACGACAATCGTACGCTGATTATTCATCCTGCATCAACAATTTTCTGCGAATTTACGCCCGAAGAAAACGAAGCCATGCAGGTGCCTGGCACGCTGGTTCGACTGGCGGTCGGTATTGAAGATACGCAAGACATCATTGACGATTTGTCGCAAGCTCTGGAGCAGATATGACCGATTTCACCGAAGAACAACTGCAGCGATACAGCCGTCACATATTGCTGAAAGACGTCGGTGTCGAGGGACAGCACAAAATCATGGCCGGCAAGGTACTTATCATTGGTGCGGGAGGCCTGGGCGCGCCCGTCGCCTTCTATCTGGCAGCAGCGGGGGTCGGCCATATCGGCATCGTGGACGCAGACAGCGTCGACCTCTCCAATCTGCAGCGCCAGATCATTCATTTTACCCATGATGTTGATGTCGCTAAAGTCGACTCGGCCCAGGAAAAGATGCAGGCGCTCAATCCGGATGTCACGGTAACGACTTTCCACAAATTCGTATCCGCCGCCAACATCAATGACATCATGTCCGGGTATGATTTCGTCATTGACGGAACCGATAATTTTGCTACGAAATTTCTTATCAATGACGCCTGTGTATTTGCCGGTATTCCCTTTTCGCACGGCGGCATTTTGCGCTTTAACGGCCAGACCATGACCGTGCAGCCGCATCATACGGCCTGCTATCGGTGCGTCTTTCATAAGCCCCCGCCTAAAGACGCAGTGCCAACCTGCTCCGAGGCGGGCGTGCTTGGTGCAATTGCCGGTATGCTGGGAACCATTCAGGCCGCCGAAGCCCTGAAATTTCTCACCGGCGCCGGTCGGTTGCTGCACAACAGCCTGCTGACCTTTGATGCACGCACAATGGATTTCCGCAAGGTACAGCTCAAACGCAATCCCGGATGCCCGATATGCAGCGACCATCCTACAATCACCGAACTCTTTGATGAAGAACAAATTGTATGCGAAGTACAGCAATGACCATGCAAAGGAAATGCTATGCTGAAGATCCAGCGCACAATTGTTGAAGCAATGATAGCCCATGCTCACAAGGATGCACCATTGGAGGCCTGCGGGTACCTTGGTGAACACAACGGAATTATCTGTGAGTCGTATCCCATGAAAAATATCGACGCCTCGGGCGAGCACTTTGCGTTCGACCCCGCCGAACAGTTCGCCGTTGTAAAGGAAATGCGCACAAATAACCAAAAAGCCGCCGTCGTCTATCACAGCCATCCGCAAACCCCCTCACGCCCTTCGCAGGAGGATATCCGCCTGGCTTTTGATCCCGACATCAGTTACGTAATCGTCTCTCTTGCCGGCCCTGAACCGGTGGTCAAATCATTTAGAATTCGCAAAGGTGAGGTCGAGCAGGAGGACATCGAAATTTTAGCCTGAGGAGAGATATTATGGAACAGAAAAAAAAACTCTCGATCATCTGCTTCAGCGGTGATTTCGACAAGGCGCTGGCAGCCTTCACGCTGGCGACGGGCGCCGCTGCCGTCAACTGGGAAGTAAATATGTTCTTTACGTTCTGGGGACTGAACCTGCTCAAAAAGAAAAAGGGACGTTCCCCGATCGGCAACGGCCTGCTGGCACGTCTGTTTAATGTTTTGATGGGTGCGCGTGACAAAGCGCCGCTCAGCCGGCTTAATTTCGGCGGAGTCAGCCCCAAACTCATGACCGGCATGATGAAAAAAAACAACGTTGCCACGCTGGAGGAGCTGGTCGATTCCGCCAAGGCGCTGGGCATCAACCTGATTGCCTGCGAAATGGCAATGCACATTCTCGGCATACAGCAGAAGGATCTCGATGAGGCCGTCAGGGAAGTGATCGGTGTTGCCACATTTCTGGAATACAGCCAGGATGCACAAACCGTTTTCATATAGGAGTCAACCATGCCGCAGACAATAGATATCACCCGGGAGCATTGTCCGATGACTATGGTGAAGGTCAAACTCAAACTTGCGTCCCTTGCATCCGGCGACGAGCTGGATGTGCTTGTTTACGGTGATGAGCCACTCAGCAATATTCCCCGAACGGCGAAGGAGGAGGGACATGAGGTGCTTTGCGTCGAGCAGGCCGGGCAGAACCACCGCATTCTGATTCGCAAGAAATAGTGCCGTGCGCAGCGCAGGTTGTCGTGCGGGGTGCGTACCCGCCATCGGCGCGCTCAACCCCACCGGTATCGCAAGCGTCGTTCAACCCGCACGAACTATGCGATCGAACAGAGGGCGGCCTACGCGTGACAAAGAATGCATCCGACGTAATATATTTTGAGCTGAACCGTATTCTACCAGAACAAAAGTAGAGTCCACTTCACAGCGAATCAACGTATGAAAGCTGCCTGCATACTCGTGTCGTGGTTTGTGGGGATTCTTGTTTCGGCAACCAGTGCTGCGGCCTCCCCCCTTACCGTTATTGAAAGCAATGAAAATCGTTTTGTTGCCCGTTGGAGCATCGATTCACTCGCTGTTGCAGGTGCATGGGTAAACGGCGCCCGTTTTTCCGTGCTCTCATTCGATGGGCAGGACATTGAGTTGACCGACAGTCACAGCTACCGGCTTCCAGCCTATTCGCTGATGCTGGCCACACCGCCCCGGGGCACGGCAACCATCAGCATCTCCCCGCTGACAACAAAGACCCGGAACCTTCCTGCTCCCGTGCTCACTTCCCCTGCTTCCGCCGAAGGCGCACCTATGGCAAATGCCTGGATGTCGCAGCCGCGCCCCGTCTCATTGAAAGGTGCGAGCGGCATCAATGTATATGTCAAGCCGGTCGTGTACCAGCACGAAACTAATCGGTGCCTGGTGCTGCGCGAAGCGCACATCGAAGTAACCTTTCAGGCGCCTAAGCGCCAGTTCCAGGCCGGGCATATTCAAAAAACCCCCTTCGAGTCGATGCTGAAAAAAACATTCGCTAATTATTCCCAGTCGCTCAAATGGCGGTCGACTGTTCGTACCGGATTGCGCAAACGGCAGACGCAGAGTTCGTATTTTTCGGCACGGCAGATGGTACACTTTGAAATCGGTGACGGGTTTTCGGGATTCAATGAAGGCTTTATCGCTGAAAATGGGCTGCTCAAAATAACAGCGGATGATTTGTCCCGTTATTTTTCCGGCACTGTTCCCACTAAAAGCGTATTGTTGTTTGCATCTGTTAAAGGCGAATTGCCCGAATATGCGCCCCATCCCGATACCATGCCGGCGGGTGTTGTCGAAATTCCGCTGCTGCGCGTTGACAACGGGTTGCCCAATGTTGTCGATGGTGACGACTATTTTATCGCGTATGTAACCGGGCTTTCCGACTGGAAATACGATGTCGGCCGAACCGGGGCGATTGATGATGGATTTCACTATCGCCTCAATCGATTCGACGACTACCGCAATTACTGGATTGTGGTTGATAATATGGCAACCGGCAGATCGACGGGCACACTTACCCGGCCGCAGAGTGCAGACACTTCCATAACCGCTGCCAGGACGCATCGTTTCTACAAGCGATCGCTGCGTTTGCCTTCGTATTCTGAGTATGCCGGCGGATCATGGAAAATTGTGAATGTCTACGGGAGCGACCGCTTCTACTGGAAAAGGCTTGATGCCAACACCCGCACCTTCGAAAAGACGGTGCCCTTTCCCGGACGCGTCCCCGGCTCGGTTGTGCATGTCAAGTATATCGGCAATGATGAAGCAATTTCCTTTGACAAGACACTGCAGGTTGATGCTGTTGCTGTCGATTCGGCCTATAGTATAGATTCCTGGGTTTCGTTCAGTGCCCCGGATACCAATACGGCCAAAATGACACTCACCACTGAGCCCCTGCGGGGACGCTATTTCGTGGATGTGGAGGGATTCAGAATTGCCTGGCAACGCAAGCTTTCGCTTGATGCTGCCGGCTATCTTGAAATTTTTGCTCCCCCGGTGACGGGCACGGTCCGCTACATGGTCAATAATCCTCTTGGACACAGCGTGTACCTGTTACGGATTGACAAAGACGAAAACGCCGTAGCCGTATTTCCCGGAACCGTCGCCACGCCGGTTATACAATGGATCGATTCAACCCGGGCCGGTAGCCGCTATATCATTTGCGCTGAATCACAGCTTAAGACGCTTCCCGATAATACAGGGTTTTTTATGCGCCCAACCGACAACGGTGTGCGAATTCGAAATCCACGGGCGGCTGGATCTGCAAATTATATGATCATTACGCATGCTGATTTTGCCGCAGCCGCTGCCAACCTCGCGCAGCATAAAAACAAGCACGGGGCATTTCCCAATCCCGATGCGCGGGTGGTCACCGTTGACGATATCTACCGCGAATTTTCCGGCGGCAATCAGGACCCCGCGGCGATTCGCAATTTTTTAACGTATGCAGAATATGTCTGGTCCGGTTCGCTGCAATATGTTCTGCTATTTGGCAACGGCAGCTATGATCATAAGGGCTATGAAGGGCTGGAACGCAATTTCGTACCGACTTTCCAAAGCGGCAGTCGGCAAAGCCAGGAATGTGTTGAAGACTTTTTCGCCTGCATCGAACCCGGTGATGGACATGATGCCAACCCGGATCTTTTTCTGGGAAGACTTCCCGTCAGAACGACCGAAGAGGCGACACACGTCGTAGCCAAAATCAAGGATATGGAGGATCCTGCGCAGGCCGAATTCGGCGCCTGGCGCAACAGAGTGATACTTATCGCCGACGATGACCGGCAGGGGATCGATCTGGATCCCATTCGTTTTGACGACGCTCATCACGTCAGCAGTGAGAAAGTTGAGAAGGCGATCCTTACGCAGGATTCCTCAGTCGATTTGCAGAAAATTTATCTGTTTGAATATCCGGTAGATGAACTGTACGAAAAACCGGAAGCCAATAAGGCCATCTCGTCCGCCATTAACAACGGAGTAGCGCATGTAAATTATTTCGGTCATGGTGCGGATGCGCTCTGGGCCGATGAACATGTACTTTCGACCCGCGATCTGGTCAACTTCAACAATACCGGGAAGTATCCCGTCATGTCATCGTTTTCCTGTTCTGTCGGCAGGTTCGATAAGCCGGGCCACGAATGTTTGACCGGGACCCTGATACGGCTCGAAAAGCGTGGTGCAATTGCCGGTGTGGCTGCAACCAGGCTCTCGTTTGCCAGCAGCAACACCAGCATGGCACTGAAATTTTATAAGAGCATTTTCGACAGTGCGGAAACGCCGTCGCTTGGGGCAGCCTATATGCACACCATGATTGCTCAGAAAAACAAGCAATATGCCTTGCTGGGCGATCCATCGATTACCTTTGTCAAAGAATCGCACTCGGTGCTCCTTTCCGTTGTTAATCAGGACGGTATCCGCAAAGACACCCTGCGGGCCCTGGAGAAAATATCGGTTAACGGCATCGTTGCACACGCCGCTGCTCCCAGCGTCCCCGATCCCACTTTCGGTACGGCAACCCAAAACGCCCAGGTACAGATCGGACTGTATAATCCTCCGGATTCAAGCGAGCGCAAAGACGGATACGACGATAAAATTGTAGGCTATACCTTGCCGGGCATCCCGCTGTTCATCGGCACAGTTCCGGTGGTAAACGGCAGGTTCGAGAAGACGATACTCATCCCCAAAAATGTTACCTTCAGAACGCCAGGCGTTGTGCTCAAGTCCTTTGCCTGGGATGGCTTTCGTGACGGCTCGGGGGCAATGACCTCGCTTATTTTCGACGGCAACATTCCGCAGCCGTTCGACTCAACGGGGCCCAGGATTACCATCAGGCCGGTATACGATGAAGTGGCGCGCAACGCGGATGCTGCTTTCGACGAGCGCATATTCGTTTCCCTGCCGTTTAACCTCGAGATTCGCGCCGGTGATGAAAACGGGCTGAACCTGATCGGCTCAACGCCTGATGAAGGATTGACTGTCGAGATTCCGGGCGCACTCGCCAAAAAAAGTATTTCACAGAATTTTCAGTTTGACGCGGAAAGCTTTACCGACGGCAAGGCTCTTATCAAATTTGCTCAGGACGCGCTTGAACCGGGCGTACACCAGCTTACCGTGAGTGCTCAGGACCTGCTGGGAAACACTACCGTCAGGGACTTTGAGCTGGAGATCATGGAATCCCGGGATCTGGAGATTCGCCACATTTTCAATTATCCCAATCCCATGCGGGTCGGTCAGAACACGACCTTCTATTTTTATACCAACAAATCCGATGCTTTTTCGTACAGCAATCAGAGTACCCGCGTGTCAATCAATATCTATACGCTTTCGGGACGGCTCATCACCACGCTGGGCATTGATGACGACGGCGCGGCAAATGGCGTTGTCTGGGATGGGCGCGACGCCTCGGGCAACCTGCTCGGTCCCAATATTTATCTCTACAAAGCCCGCGCAGAAAATGTCGAAAGTCAATTCTCGGCCAAAGACAGCGGCATCAAAAAGCTGGTAATTCATCCACCAAAATAGGGCTTGCTACGGGCGCTGCAATCCGGTTGCCAGAGCGGATTGCCTGCTGACCGAGCGCTCTGTTCCCCGTTTAATTATCTTAGCATTCCCGGCAACAACGGCGAGGTATTTAGCCCGGGTTATAGCCGTGTACATGATCTCGCGCGAGTTGAGCTGCGTATCAAAACGGGGAAGAATGAGCAGCACATAGGCGTATTCGCTGCCCTGGCTTTTATGCACCGTCGAAGCGAACGAACACGTAAAGTGCGGCAGGGATTGCGGACCGAACAACGCAAAAGCATTTCCGCGCTTGAAGCAGGCAAAGCGCTCGGCGCCAATCTGCAGAATCACGCCGATGTCGCCATTGTACAGGTGCGCGTCGGGGCTGTTGCGGGTGATCATGATCGGCATGCCCGAGAATAATTCAGGTGTGCCTGCCGGATCCATCCGGGGTTGCAGAAATCCGGCAACAGCTTTGTTGACGCCTTCGGCGCCGTAGCGTCCGTTTCTCAAATAAGTCAGAATTCTTGTTTGCAAAGTATATTCACAGGCTTCGTCCAGCAGTGCAAAAACCGGATCGCCACTGTCACCGCATCGCTCGCAAAGCTCCCGGCGACCACCCGCAAACGGGCCGAACGCTTTGAGCGATGCAAGTACCTCTCTATAGGCATGCGCTCTACGCTGTGCATTGGGCTCTGCGTTTGGCGCCTGTGGGCAGAATCTGTCGCTGAGAAAGTGAAAACGCGTCCATGATTCGAGCAGGTGACAGAGCTGTATATCGCCGCCTGAGTTGCTTGTGTCAATATAGCGAATACTTGAAGGACGGCATAGTATTGCGCCGTCGGGCATGCGCACGGGCACGGGCCATGCGGCACTACCGCCGTTATGGTCGAGCGGATGAGCCTGGAGCAGCTCGAGAGCGGCGCGTGCATCTCCGGCATTGATGTGCTGTGCAAGGATCTGGATATCCTGCGCCGAACGATGGGATTGCTGCAGGCATATCACATGGTCGGCAAGCGGCGATACGGAACGGGTCCGTATGCTTTCCCGGTCGACGGAAGGCAGTACGGCCTGAATGAACTTTCGCGCCGCGTCGGAATAGCGGTTTATCTGCTCTGCCGTTGTACCGGGGGCCGAAGAGAGATCACCCAACACCGCACCGGCGTCAACCGAGGGCAGTTGAAAGCGGTCGCCGATCAGCACCAGGTGCGTGCGGTCGTCAAGCGCATCCAGCAGACCGGCAAACAAGCATATGTCAAGCATTGACGCCTCATCGACAATCACAACGCGCACCGGCAGCTTGTTGTGCGCATTGTAAACATATCCGTTGTGTTCCGGCCGGTAGCCCAGGATGCGATGGATGGTGCCGCTTGTGATGTCCGTCAGGTCAATCGGGCGCCTCGCAGCACTGGACAGCGCTGCTGCGTGCATGCTCTCCTGCAGTCGGGCGGCGGCTCTTCCGGTGGGAGCGCAGAGCAGGATGTCGGTGCTGTCTACGTGCATGCAATGCGCCAGCAATCGCAGAATGTAGACTGCGATTGCCGTTTTACCCGTGCCGGGACCGCCGGTGACGATGAGCGTTCTGGTAAAGGTACTTAATACCAGGGCCAATTGCTGTTCACGGTTGAGCTCGAAATGCTGTTTGCCGGGATAAGCCGCTCGCTCCGCAAGCAGCGCGTGCAGTTCCGATCTGACGTCGGCGACGGCAAAATCTGTAGCATCATTGCTGAGGCGCCGATTCAGATGCGTGATAATGCGCTCCCGGCTATCGTAATATTTCTGGAAATACACGGCAGCGGCTTCATTATCGTAGATAAGCGGCTGTGCGCCGCCGGGGCGCCCGCAAATTGTGCGGTATTCTCCTTTGTTAAGCAGTCCCGCTAGTCCATCGATATGCTGGTTCATTTCACATGGGTTCGCCCACGCAGACGATACCGATGGGCTATGCTGTCGCGCAGAATTGCCTGCATGCTCGGCTTGCTGTTGGTTGAGTATGTCAATTGCGTTTTCCAGGCTGTCGGTGAGCTCGATCCTGGCCGACGTATCTTTGAGTTCGAGCAGCACATTTCCCTGTCGAATACGCATATGCAGCAGTCCCAGTAAAATAATCAGGCTGTTGCGGGCCTCGCCGTGCGAATCGGCAAGCTCCAGCAGAAAGCGAATACTGCGAATGTCAATCGGGGTAAGCGACCCTGCTTCGAGCAACAGGCGCAGCAGCCCTTCGGCGCCGTCAAAAGTTGCGGGTTCGGGCATCGTGGCAACCTGCACTTTACCGCGGCCATACCAGATTCTGTTAAAAATGCTTTGCCGGTTCATGAGCCTGCCGTGTTTCGCATAGAAAGTCGATGCCGCTGGTTGCATGCCGCGCAGGCGGACATCCGGCAAGCATCAGAACCCGCCAAGTAATTCGCGCACATATTCAGGATACTCCGTTTCAAGTTGTTGGGTAGTTGGTGTTGTCGCTACGAGCCCGGAGGTGGCTCCGCACTGCATGCCGCGCAGAAAGGCATAAAAAATTCCGCCAAAGTGGCGAATGGGATCATAGTCGGCCAGCCTGGTTTTGAGCCACCTGTGCAGCGCGGAGCAGTAAAGTATCTGCTGTATATCATACCCGCGCTCGCGCATGCAGCCATGCAGTGCGGCTTTGGTGTACTCATCGAGCGAATCGGATTTCCAGTCGACAATGAAGTAGCGGCCGGCCTTTTTGAAAAGCAGATCGATGTAGCCGATAACGTAACCGCCGGCCGGGTTTGCGGCGAAAGGCACTGCGCGTGCGTCAAAGCTGAAATGGAACTCCATCTCCGGAACCCATGCGTCGGCGTCCATCAGGTTGAATTGCGCATACCCAGCCGCCCTGCCGTAATCAGCCGTCAACGCGTGGTAAATCGCCCGGGTGGTTTCCAATTTATGCCGTCGGTCGATCTGATGCTTGTCAAGCGTTTCGTCTGTCAATAACGAAAAATCTTTATTGTCAAGAAAGTCCTGCACCGAACCGGGATGATGCAGCAATGCAGGTGGTAAATGCTCCAGAATTTCATGCAGCACATTGCCGGTTTCCGGTCCCGGCGGAAGGTCGACGAGCGGTTGTGGCGGCACCGGCTCGTCTGCGTCAATAACCGGTCCGGGCTGCGGTGCATCTTCCTTGTCGTGCCGGCCGTAGAGCGGGTCGTGAGGCGACTGGTGGCCGTGCGCAAGCGATGAGTATGAGGTCTGCCTGAGCACGGTTCGTCGTCTGATGGATTCTGCAGCCGGTTTGTGTTCCTGCAGGCAGAGCGCGGGCTCCAAGGGCACCTGTTTATTGAATGCCGCTGCCGGCCCGTGGGAGGATTCGGGGGTGATCAGCGCCGGACGCACGTGCGCTGCAAGCGCTTGTAAACACCATGACATGAATTTTTCCGATGCGGACTTGTTGGAATAGATTACCTTCGGATCGGGCCGGGCCTGCGGGTTGTGGAAGCGAGGAACAAAAAGCAGATATTCGGCACGGGTGAGCGCAACGTAAAAAAGCCGCCGCAGCTCTTCGTCCCGTTGCTGCTGATACAAGCGCCGATAAGCCTCGTTGCGTGTGTTCACGACAAAATCCCTGCTGCCGTCATTTTGGCGAATATCGTAGAATGGGCTGTTCGCTGCATCGCTGCCGCTTCCACCGGCGATAAAAACGACGGGAAACTGCAGACCCTTTGCTGCGTGAATAGTCAGAATTTTAACTGCATTTACTTGCTCCCCGGCGCGTATGCCGTTGGTATCGTTTGGCGGAGATTGATGCTGGTAATAGAAATTGCGCAGCCGTCGCGCACTTTGGTGAACAGTCAGTCCCTCGCAAATGTGCCACTCCAGCAGATATTCGCAGATTTGCTGATAGTGCTCGAAGCGGTCAAGGCTGTCCGGCAAGGTATCGAGATTGGCGCACAGGGCAGTGCCGGATATCAGGGAACCGATCAGTTGCGGCCAGGAATCCGATCGCACCAGTTGCGCCCACTGCTCGACCACTGCAAGCACCGCTGCGGACTCAGCCGCCTGCGCGTCAAATTCGGCATACGTGATGCTGAAAAACGGCGTAAGCACCAGCTTATTGCGCACTGCAGGATCATGTGGATGTGCTATCGCATCACACACTGCCGCCAGGTGCAATGCCGCCGGCGTCTGGAATAACCCCTCGAGCTTGTAGCGCATGGCCGGTATGCGCGCCTGGTTGAGCGCCGCAATCAGCGTCTGGGCTTCGGCATGCTTCTGGGTGAGTATGGCAATGTCGCATAAGTGAAGACTTCGATGCGCACGCGCGTCTTTATCCCAGATTTCACAGGAGTCTCGCAGCAATTCGCCGAGACGATCGCAGATGAGCGCGTTGAGCGCATGCCTGCGCTCGGAAAGTGGCGCCTCGTTGCTTACGTCAAGCAGTGTCACTGCTGGTGCAGGCCGCCCGTTCAGCTTGACGGCATCGGCGGGAACTGCGGCGGCGCTCCTGGATGAAACATAGCGTATCGCTGCCGTATCCGCTGCCGTGAACCATTGCGGGAGTGCAAAGAGATGATTGAGCGTGTCGAGCAGTTCCGGTGACGAGCGGTAATTGTTTTGCAGGGTGATAAGCTGACCGTTGCCTTCCAGCACTTCAGCCTTTGCACGCAGGTAGGTATTGACGTCGCATCCCTGAAATGCATAGATGGCCTGCTTGGGATCACCAACCAGATACAGTGAATTGGAGGAGGAGTCATCAAGAAAAATTGATTTGAAAATGCTCCATTGCGCCGGGGTCGTATCCTGGAATTCGTCAATAATTGCAAAGGGATACTGCCGTTGCAGGCGCTGCTTGTACTGCGGCGTCGATTCTGCAAGGGCCCGGTAGACATATTCAATCATATCACCGAAAGCCAGCAGCCCCCGGGTTTTCTTTTCTACTGCCACCGCCTCTTTTAAATCTAATACCATCGTGCGGACGATTGCAGTAGCGTAGAGTGCCTCAAGCCGTTCACATTCCGCAAGCAAGCTTTCAAAGCGTTGGTAGCGGGAGAGAAATGCGTTGACATCAGCAACCAGTTTCCGTAGCTGCGATGTTTGCGTGAAGTTTCGCTTTGGTATCAGGTGATCGATCGAACTCTTGCGCATTTTTTTGAATGGTGTCAATACGGCAGTATCGCGGCTTGCGGCAAACGTTGCCAGTGCTGCGACAAAGTCCTGCATTTTCGTAACAAAATCACGTGCGCGTTTGCTTGACGCTTCATGGCTGCGCGGTTGCGGCACTGATGCAGAATTGGCTGCGGTAATTGCTGCGGCAAGAAGACCCAGCTTTTCAAGCGCTATATCCCGCCCGCTGCGGGTGCTTTCGAGACGGTCCTCCAGCTCCTCATCGGCCGGCAGGTCGTTGCTGCCGGCAATACGGTCGCCGAAGAGCGGCGACATTGTGCGGGCCAGCTCGGGCAGGAAGTCGTCGGAAAGCATGTTGCCGGGGAGCGCCCGGTCACACATTTCAATGATACCGGGCAGACGCTTGCGATATTTACGTTTCCAGGTGTCGCGCAGCCGGTTTTTCAGTACCCGGCGATACAGGATGCGATCGTCAAGCAGTTCGGTGTCAAATGCGTGCTTGGTCTCGAATGGGTAGCGGTTCAGCAGCGCATTGCAGAAGCCGTGAATGGTAAAAATTGCTGCCTTGTCAAAGGTGTTCAGGCAGGCGCCGAGATGATCGAGCAGTTCCGGTGAACATTCACCGTCGTGCAGCAGGTGCTCCAGGCGCGCTGCGATGAGCGCCCTGATGCGGGTTTTCAGTTCACCGGCCGCTTTTTCGGTAAACGTAACTACCAGGATATTTTCCAGTGTTGGATACGCGCCCCGGGATTGGCGGATAGTCGCATCAGTCACTATGCGATACACCAGCCGCTCGATCGTATACGTCTTGCCGGTGCCCGCCGAGGCTTCAATAACGCCGTGGCGCTTCAGGTCGATTGCGGCGAATGCGGGCAGGTGGTCGTTCATCGGCAATTGTCCGCAAATCCGGTGAACAGGGGACGATGCCGCACGTCAATTTTTTCTGCAACGTCGTCCGGTATGTCCGGTTCCAGAATTGTCAGTGCTTCGGGGAGGCGATATGCCGGAAAAAGCGCGGTACTGTCGCTCGCCAGCCACTCATTGAGCGTATGCTTATCCAGGCGAGTATCCGGGTCCTTTGACCAGACGGCGTCGATCGCGGCAAATGGAATATGGTCGTAATCGATGCGTTGCATGGCCGTAATGATTTGCGCAAAGTAGCGCTGCAGGCGTCGACGCAGTGCGTCGGGATCCCTGTCGCCTGTAGCCAACAGGCGCTGTTGGGTAATTACCTTGCTATTGTATGCGTCCTTGCCGATGCCCACTATCCGTATGTCCCGGCGCGCAACGTACTTCCGGGCCTCATCGGTACACAACGCAAGACAGGCAAAAAGCAGTGACGGCAAAAAACGGCTATGATTCAGTTTATACGGTGTTATGAAAAGAAGCTCCACCGGCTCGTCTGCAGGGGCGGGACGCAGGAGATAATCGCACTGCCCCGTTAGGGAAAGCGGTGCACCGCCCACTTCAATTGACGCAGCAGGCCAGATCCATTCCGGCGGTACTGTTGACAGGCGCGATAGCGGGCCGATTGACGGCGATATCAGCGAATCGCAATGCGTGGTATCCGTAACGTGCGTGCACAAAACCCCCGCAAAGGCTTCGAGGCTGTCGAAGAGCCGTGCCCGATCAATTTCGGCATACGGTCCTTCGGGAGTGCTTCCCGTATGTGCATACGTGCGATAGAGCTGATCAAACTGCGCCCGTCTGAACCCGGCTTGCCGCCACTCCCGCCGCTCCTTGATGATGTTTGAGGTCAGAAGCTGCAGCCACTCCTGCTGCAGGTGGTGGTTCGATGCAAAGACGCCGGTAAACGGTTCTTCTTCGTCAATCGTGGTATCCTCGATGTCAAAGTCGGCAATATGGAAATGGTAGCGTAGCGTATGCTCGATCGGATTATTGAGGTAGGCGCAAATCCTTGTGAGCGTTGTGGCGGTTAGCTGCGCTTCGGAAGCCTCGTTGGCAGCCTGCGCGGCGAGCCTTTTGCGTGCGCAGGGAAGATGCCGTGTAGAAAGCAATGAGACGGTTTCGTAGCCAAGCCGGGTTCCCTGCGGTAAGATGCACTGATTGACAAACTGCTCAAGCTCGAGTATCACCGACGAGGGCAGCTTGACTTCATCTTTAATGGGATCATGCGCCTGAAAGCTGATAACCAGGTTGTCCCGGGTTGACATAAGCACATTGAGAAAGGTCAGGCGATCCAGCATGTGCAGATTGACATCGCCCGGCCCCGGAGCGGCGGTTCTGAGATCGAGTGTCGGCTGCGCATCGGGCCGGGGAAAAGCGCCGGCATTAAGCCCGACCGCAAAAGTGACGCGCGCTGGCAACGGTGGCGCAGATGTCAGCGGTGCGATAGTAACCCCGTCTGTTGGGTAATTGCCGCTGTGAATGCGCAGTTCCGAGATGAGTGCGCCGATGCTGTCAAAAAGCTCCGTTGCCGTAACCGGGCCGGCGGTGCGAAAACTGTCGCGTTGCGCAAGCTGCGTAATGCCGTCAATCAGTTTACGCCTGAAAAGCGACTCTGTTTTGTCGTTGTGCGCAGCGGCGATCCAGGCATGAATCAGGGCGGAAAATCGAGCCGTTATTGCTCCCCAGTCCGGCCAGGTGTGGGAAGCAAAGTAGTGCAGATCGTGGTACAACGATTCGACCAGATCGATAAAACGTTCGAGTGAGTCGTCATCATCCAGGCTCATGGCAGCGTAGGGAACGCATATTTCGCCGTCTTCTCGCGTGTCGGCCGCCACCGGGGACGTGGTGATACGCCCGGCCAGCATGCGTTTGATGCCGTGCACCCACGTATGTTGCTCGACCGGATCAAATTCGTGTGCACTACGATCGTTGCGATCATACCCGTGGTAGATATGCAGCACGTCACACCATTGCTCCCATGTGCTGTGCTGCGAGTCATCGATCCCGTTTGCCTGCTTGACATATTCATTCCTGAAGAAATCCAAAACGGCCGAACGCGAAAAGCCGTCCCGACAGAGCGATATGAGATTGACAACCGCCTTAGCGTACAGACTCTCCGCCGCGGTGCGTTCGGTTATGCAACAGGGAATCGTGCGGGGGTCTTCGGCGGGATAGCTCTCGAAAACCTGTTTGACGGCGGCGCGATAGCGCTCCGGATCGCTCACCAGGATGCGTATCTCATGCAACTCACAATCGGGCATATCGCGCAGAATCCGCTGCAGCTCCGTATACACAGCTTCGATTTCACGCAGTGGCGTCGGACAGGCAAGGATGCGGAGCGTGGTGTCCTGCGGCAGTCGATCCGATATGTCAAGCTCGGGCAGGCGATGGAGCAGGCAGTGCTGGATGGTTGACAGAAAGGTGTTTGCTTCCGGATTGCGATGCGCGTGCACATACTCGAAATTGTAGTGAGCGGCCTGGCACCACATGCGGATATCATCGCGGATACCCCTTCCCCAGAGTGCCAGCAATCGATTTTCGGTAGTGTCATAGCGCACTGCGTGCTGCCCGGCGGGGGCGGGATCACCGGCATGGAGTTTGTGGCGTACCTGGACCGGTAAGCTGCTCCAGTTCTGTGCCCTGCGCCCTCTTTGCAGGGGAGAGGCGATATCTTCCCAGAATTCCGAGCAGGGATTGACGGCATAAACGTAAAAATCCATCGCTTCGGCAAGTGTGGAGATAATCTGCTTATGCAACAGCGCAACGTTATCGACACAAAAAAGAAAGCAGGCGGCATTTTTGACGGCGGTGTGTAAATTGGTCGTATACCTGTGCCAGAGCTGCGACAGGGTCAGATAGTGCGCCCCCGCACGGCGTGTCGACCTCTCGAGCATCCCGTGCCTGCCGAATACGTGCCGGTAGACGGCTTTCTGCCAGTGCTCGCTTTCGACAAGCAGGCTTGATTCGCTGCCCGGCGCTGCGTCGATCGAAAAGAAGAGCCGGTCGGGCCAGGTATCCGCAAGACCGGGACGCATCCGGTCGATGCTCGACGGACGAGAGTTTTCGTATCCGATAAAAAGCCCGGACAGCCTGGCAGCAATCTGCAGTTTTTTCTTGACATTTTCCTCCGAATCATTGCCATACACATACGCGGCAAGCGGCGCCAGGAGCGGATCGGCCACTAGGGCATCGCGGTTTGAGAGTAATTCGAGCAGCGCGAAACTCAACTGCTTTGTGCTCAACAAGTGTGGCTTTTCACTGAGCGGCAAACTCTCGGCCAGGAGCGCAAAGAGGTATTCTTCCGGAAACATCGCTTGCGGACCGGCGACGACACCGTAGCTTTCGGCCAGCTTGATTTTGATCCATTTGGCAACATGACGATCCGAGAGAATAAGTGGGGGGGATTGCAGGGGATCGGTCCAGGCCGCGTCGTATGCCGCAAAAAACTTTTCGTACAGCCGCAGCATATCGTTGGAAAAATAGAGATGCATCGACATAGGCGGGCTCAGACGTCTTCGTCAACACTTTCCTGCTCGACGGCGGTGAGCACAATGTCGGCCGGAAGCGATTTCCTGGCTTTTATGCCGAGTTTGCGCAGCTCTTCGGTGCGCCGCACCAGATTACCGGGCCCCGCGGAGAGGCGCTTCATTGCTTCCTGCCAGGTCTGGCCCGTTTTATCAAGTTGGCTGCCGAGCGTTTGCATGGATTCGATGAATGCCACAAATTTGTCGTACAGTCTGCCCGCACGTTCGGCGATCTCGACGGCATGCCTGTTTTGCAAATCATATTGCCACATATTCTGGATAGTGCGCAATGTTGCCAGCAGGGTCGAAGGACTGACCAGCAGGATGCGCTTTTTAAACGCGTCGTCCATCAGGTGATTGTCAATGTGCAATGCCGTGGCCAGCGCCGCTTCAATCGGTACAAACATGAGCACAAAGTCCAGTGAATTGACATTGGCAAGGGCGTCATATTTTTTCCGGCTGAGCGCGTCGATATGCGTCTTGAGCGAATTCAGGTGAGCTTTGCCTGCAGCCTGGCGTGCTTCATCCGTTTGTGCGGAACTGAAGTGCTCATACGCCAGCAGCGAGACCTTTGAGTCCACAATGATATCTTTGCGGTCGGGCAGATGCACAATTACATCGGGGATAAAGCGTTTGCCGTTTTCATCATTGATCGCCACTTGAACGTCATACTCCCGCCCCTTTTGCAGGCCCGAGGCTTCGAGCACGCGCTCCAGCACCATTTCTCCCCAGTTGCCCTGAATTTTGCTGCCGCCTTTGAGCGCATTAGTCAAGTTGAGCGCCTCGACACTGATTTGCTGGTTAAGCTCCTTGAGATGCTTTATCTCGGTCAGCAGCGAGGAGCGCTGATTGCTTTCGTTGACATAAACGTCCTCGACTTTTTTCTTGAAATCACCCATCTGTTCTTTGAACGGCTTGAGGATGGCATCCAGTTGCTCTTTACTCTGGGCCGAGAAGCGGGTGGTCTTTTCATCAAATATCTTGTTGGCAAGATTCTGGAATTCGGTCGTCAGACGCTCTTCGGATTTTTCAAGCAGCTCCAGTTTTTCCGCATGATGGCGGCGTTCCGAGTCAAGCCTGGTCTGAATTTCGGAAAGCTGTATTTCGAGTGAGGATTTCGCATCACTCAATTCTTTGATCCGGCGCTCACGTACGGCTAGCTCTTCCCTGAGCGTGTTCAGGGATTGTTCGTGCAGGGCGCTCCGTTCGCGGCTCCCGGCAAGTTGCTGGTTGAGTTCGGCTAGAGCATTCTGATAGCGGGAAGAGAGGACTTGACTCAGGATAAGCCAGGTGAGCGCAGTTGCTGCAGTCGCTCCGATTGCTATTCCAATGAACAGGGGCGTCAGCTCCATTGTTGGTAATTTCTCCTGTGCAGTGAAGGAATGGTGATTACCTCTAAAATACTATTGACACCCCGCCATTCTCTCAAGGGCCCGGCAACTTCACCTTTTGATGGGTAAGATTATGGAAATGCCATATCCGAGGCGACGAGGATGTATAGTATGTAATTTCGGTGGAGACGTGAATCTCTAATAATGTCATCCCCGCACAGCCGGGGATCCACCATACTCACGAAGCGTGGATACCCGATCAGGCCGGATATGACAATTATAAAGTTATCCCTGCGAAGACAAAAATCTACACTCCGGCAAATTATCAGTTCGTCACAACGAGCGTAGCATTTTCGGGAATGTACCGGTCTGATGAGATTTTCATCACGAATATTGCTGAGTTCAGTAATATCTTCCTGTGGTTAAATAATCACATCGATAAATGGCAGACGAGTCGGCTGAAAATGACCCCCCAATCCGGTTCAATTTGACCGGCGAATCCGGTAAAAAATGACCGATTGTTCTCTGTTCGGTATTCTTTGGCTTTCTATTAACCATTTAACTATCTCCTTGCGTTCATAGTTACGTTTAACCATGGAGGCAAGATGAGCAGAGGAAGAATAACTCTGAGAAAGACACGTGATATTTTGCGGAATTTTTGCACCCCCGACTTAGGCCAGGACCGTATTGCCCGTGTTTTGCTGGCTGATCTCACCAACGCGCCTGCATAAGATTTTTTTCACCTCGGAAGCGAATCTTTAAAAACAAGGCGCCGCTGATGGGGGAGAGGTGCATCTGCACAGAGAGCCAGAACACAACCATGAGCCATGCAGCATTTTTAAGCGGAGGGGAACATTTGTCCAGCGGGAAGCTGGCATGGTTGACAAAGAGCAATGCCGGAAAAGTTCGCCTTTGCCCCCCCTATTTGGGGTGTTAGACGTAGTTTTTGGAGCGTTAGACGAACCTTTTTTTCCGTTAGGCGTACTTCTTTGAGTGGTTCTTTTGTAAGTATATATATTATAAAGAGTTATCCTGAATACTAACGCTTTAGGCGCCGTTGGTGTCAATTGCTTTTTCAATTTAGCACTTTTAAGACCGCACATCGTGTGCGGAATAGTTCTTCTAACAATGTGGCTTGAATGTGAAGATTATTATTAGGGTTTTTTAACCGGGATGTATGTATATGAATAAACGAATGAAGGTATATAAGAATTTCAAGGACCATGATAAAGATGAACGGGAACGACGCCTTGCAATGACTCCTGAGGAACGATTATATGAAGTTGAACATCTACGTAGAGAAGGTGGGAAATTTTTGTATGAATATCCAGCAAGACTTCAAAGAGTTGTTAAAGTTACTCGAAGATAATTCGGTGAAATATTTGATTGTCGGCGGATACGCCGTTGCCTTTCATGGATTTCCCCGACTTACCAAAGACATCGACTTTTGCAAGAACCTGGAGCTTCTTGGAGGCGGTAAAACGACGACGCACAACGGGCTGCTTCACCTATGGATCGGCGGCCTGCGAGGGCGTTTGTCCCGGGCCCCTTGGCTCTCCGGTCGCCCTCCGATCCAAGGGGCCCGGGACTAGGTGCTTGTTCCTGAGTGGGTTGCTGTTACATGGTTTCTTCCTTAATCGCCCTCTAGCTTATTTCCGGTACATGAAACTGTCTCATAAATATAGTCAGGGAGGGGTAATGCCAAAAAGAGTACCTGAAGAGCGTTAGTTATATGAACGGCGATTGAATTGTTTTGTACTTAATTGCGAATACTTGTCGGCTGAAGGGTTATTTTCAAAGCGATATCGGCTTTAAAATCGGGAACGGTAACCGTCTGTGCACCGCTTTTAGTAATAATAAATGAATCAATATCTTCGCCTGTTTTCGGATTGGCCCAGGTTCCGCTTCCAGTGCCCTGGGGAGCGATAGTTACTTTTAAGCCGGTGCGTATTTTATCATAACTGCTGTAATCGAATATATAGAGTCCGTAGTGTTTTGGCCCGGTAAGTGAATAAATACGTACATTATCCACTGTAGTACTCACATTTCCCGGTTTTGCTTTAGAATCGAAACCGGCCCGCCAATCGGTATAATATTTGAAATATTTCTGCAGATCGGGGTGCAGATAAAGGTTTGCAGCGCTGTTCGGACAGTAGTCAGTACTGTGCTGGTGCCAAAAAATACCCGATGCCTCGCTAAAAAAGAGGCTCCACATAATAACCCGCCAGCGGAATGTCGACAGGTTTTCGTGACTGCAGTTGTAGTTTCCCAGTTCGCCGTAAATTATTGGTTTATTCTTTTTCTTCCATTGGTTAATTTTATTGAGCAGGCCGGTTTCAAAGGAGGCCGGCTGCGGTGAGATATAAGCATGAGGTGAAATAATATCCAGTGAAGCAATGTCATCACGTTGCCAACTCACACTGACAAAAGACGGCTGATATGGATCAACTTTTTTAACGTGTTCGGCCAGGATATCGATCAGTTTGTCGTTATAATCTTTAGCTTTATACTCATTCGCCAATTCCCAGAAATCAGTGTAGGCGCCATACCGATTGATAAAATAGGTTACGTACCGTTTCAGGGCATCCATTTTTGCGGTATTTGACGTCTCTTTGGCGAAGGGAATCGACCATTCAAAGATAACATTGAAGATTCTCATGCCATGCGCTCTGATTTTTTGTGCATATTTATCAAACAGCCGGCCGATTTTTGCATCATACGAGTTACCGGCCGGATCAAGCTTGACGATGAGTTTGGGGCTGCAGTTGCCGTTATTCAGGCGCCAGAGATTAAATCCGCATGCCTGAAATACATCGAGATATTCATCAAAAGTAAGGTTGTCGGAGCCGCCTGCTTTCCAGTTTTTTTCGGCAAGTTCGTTAAAACTGTATTTTGAAAACTCAATACAGTCCTGTGTGCCGAAAACATAAAACGGTTCACCATTATCGTGTACCCAACGGTAGGGATTGTCCGGATTCAATTTGATACATCCGGGATTATCGGAGGCAACACAATTAAATGTTCCGCTCTTTTTGCCGGAGCTGTTAATTGAATATTCCCAGTTCCAGGTGCCGGTTTCATTCGGGGAAAACCGGAACTTCCAGGTGTTGGTATCGTAATAAAATCCGCCGATAGAGAATGTTTTACCTGATGGTGCAGTCAGCTTTACCGCGACGGTAACATCTTCCCAGACATTGCTGATAGCGGAGCTGCTGTGTGTGATGGTGTGTTCGTAAACATCGTAACGTTTAACATTAGTTGCATAAACAGTTAAAGTGACAAACGTTAGCAGCAGTACAGGTAAACTACGAAACATAATGCATTACTCCCTTAAAAAAATTCACTACGCAGTACACGAAGATATAAATAGGTGGTAATCTTCACATTTTAAAATTAATTGAATCATATTGATTTCTTTGAAAATATGCATATTCTCTCCATGTAAAATCCGGCTCGAACAGTCACACTATGTGGAGTAAAAATGTAATATACTGTATTTCTCCAGCTTACCTGATAAGAAAATTTTGTTTTATAATGGAAGACTGTTCGATTGTAAGAATTTTTACCTGTTTGCCGATATGCTTTTTTTTGAGAGGCACTGCTGCATTTCCTGCAGCATTGGTGTGAATCGTACTTTTAATAATAAGACGGCCGTTCAGTGTGTGCAGCATAAAGCGAGTTGATTGTTTCGGTAATAACGAAGAGATTTTGATAAAAATTTTATACCGGACAATTCCTGGTGATTTTTTCTTTCCCGGAATGTTGCCGGCATTTTTTTTATATGTTGGCGTCATACTGGAACTGTTTTCACTTTCATACCCCTTAATACGCTGTTTAAGGTACCAGTCGGGGATCGGGCCGAACGGATAACCGACCTCGAGAGTCAGCAAGCGGCCGTCCCATTTATCTGTCAGTTTGTTCAGGTAGCCATCGCCTTGGAAGCGGTTTAAATCAACGTCTCCGGATGTAATAACCGCCGTTCCATTTACTGATACTACTGCACTGGACTTGTTTGTTCCCGGGTCGGCAAATACGATTTCATCCTTACCAACTTTGATACCGCCGGAAATAGGTGAACAGGCAGGGATTGAACTTGACGGCCACAGTACCGAGATAAATTCTGTCGTTTCCCTTTTATACTCAACCGTACACC
The DNA here is from genome assembly GCA_014728295.1 of Chitinivibrionales bacterium. Classification (GTDB taxonomy): domain Bacteria; phylum Fibrobacterota; class Chitinivibrionia; order Chitinivibrionales; family WJKA01; genus WJLW01. The sequence goes on from WJLW01000101.1 coordinate 42,578, forward strand.
TTTGGTTGGATCATTCTTTCCGCTGCCCGAATTACTCCAGTCAAATCTTTTAAATGAGGGTTGTGACGATCCGGTTATATAAAGAGCCATATTTCCGAAATCGACTTTATCCTTTTTGTTCCACGATACTTTCGAACCTTTTGTATGCAAGCAGAATGCTGCGGTGAGTTCAGGGCCCCAGTGCTGGTCTCGAATTACATAATATGTTTTGGAGCTTTTTACCAGGATTATTGTACGTCGGTAAACAAGAGTTTCCGATAAATCTTTTTCGTCCCACTTTCCCTGCCAGATATAATTTTCGGGAACTTTGGGCTGTTTCCGCAGGCGGTTGCTTTCGACCTGTCCGATTGCGGCATCGGCAACTGGCGATGCCTTGAATGCGATTGTCCGTTCGTAGCCGTTCATATTGGCATACTCCCAGCCGTCGGGGGTAAACGCGACCCGGTTATGCATATGCTCCTGGTCGGGGCGGGGAGAGTAGCTGACTGCGTGATCTACAGCCTTGCCCCACCAGTGTAAAGAGAGTTGGTCACCGTGATAGTGTCCGCGCAACGGCCCGGCTTTCCAGTCAAGCCGTCCTGCACCGTTGAAAATGACACCGAATCCGGGAAACTCTTTGGTTTTTGATAAACTTCCTTTGTATGGTTTTTTATGGTGGGTGTCGCCATGCGGAGGCTGTCCGACTTCGCTGATAAAAGTTTTAGCAGCTTTAACCGGCTCCCATGTATTCATGTCAATATTAAGATGCTTTTTAACAATTTTAATAATCGGTTCAAACTCCTCAAAACCATAAAGATGATACCCCGGACATTCACCGGCACCACCGGGTACAGTGTAAGAAATCTCAACGTGCCTGCGTAACGCCTCCTCCAGCATGGCCTTAGTGCCCCCGCTGCCCTTGCAGGCACAGGCATACGCCGCCGGTATTTTTACCAGATCGGTATAAAAATTCGGATTAATCGGTGATCAGTGGTTATGTGGATAGCCATAAAAGTCAGGATGTAAATAACCTTTTACTTTATTCTCGTCACATTTCAAGTTACCTGCATTAAGTTTTTCAACAGCGTCGCGGCCAATTCTACGAACCACACCGGTAGGATTAGCATCATTACCATTGTAGAAATTCGGCCCACTGTATCGTTTGTAACTGTTAACAATACTTTCGGCTTTATCATACAAGGCTTCAGTTCCACCGACAAGTATCCAGAAGCGGCCTCCCCAGCGGGTAGGGAAGTCATAGTATAATGTTCCGCCCGATGAATTCGTGCGTGCCCAGATATAATTATCGTGTGGAAACTGCCACAGGCCGGCCTTGCAGGCCGCAACACCAATCGCCTGTTTGCTGTTGCGTGCTAATGAAAAGAAGACGGCATCACCGCTCTGAGTCCATCGCGCAACGTGATAAAAAAGGTTGTTGGGTGTCAGTGTTTTTTCAAATCGTTTGCGGGGTGATAGTGAACAGAACTGCAGGAATTGTAATTGCCACATTGTCTATTTGCTGGGGCGCGTTTGCGTTGACTAATGGCCCGACCCAACCGGGTAGCCGCTAACCGAATCCGAATACCTTTTTTCCTTCCATGTTACTTGCCAAAAAGCTATTTTTACCCTTGACTTTAGGTTCTTTGAAAGCGTGGGAAGGCGTCGGGGCTATCTCGAAATAGTGAGCACTTCTTATCAGGTTATTCTCCTTTTAGCCGCTAAACTGCAACGGGTTAGACAGCATCTTGGTACGATATGGCGGCGGGTTGTTCTGTAGCCACAAACGGCGGATAATCAGAATCAGTCTGATTTTAGTGGTTTTTTGCGCCTGCTTAGTACTGAAGAGACCCGCGATGGTGCTACGACGCGCAATGAAGTGCTTTCATATAACAGCACCAACGGCCTGCCGAGTAAAACCCGCGTGACCAACAGTGACGGCAAGCAAAAATTTACCCGTATCACATACGCCATAGAGGAGAAAAAACCGGACCAGACACTTGTTTACCAGGCCATGAAAGATGCCAATATGCTCAGCCGGCAGACGGAAACCGTAGTGTACGAAAAAGCGCCGGGCGATGGGAGTACCTCGGTTTTATCTACGGATGTGCGTTCCGCGCAGACAATTACCTATTCGAATGTTCTCGGGTCTTACGGGTGGGCGCCGTGGCAAGTTTATTCCTGGAAAGCGAATTTTCTTTCCAGTGGTTCGCCAGATAAGACATTTGCGGATTTTAACCATGTGTCAGGTGCATCAAATCCCAACTGGCAGCTGATGAATACTACGGATATGATGGGGCTACAAGGAAACATTCTTCAAATTTCGAAACCTTCACAAGCTACTGATGTAACCGTTTTCCGTAATGATAATGTACTGCCCATCGGTGTAATCCGGGGCGGCTCGTTTTATGAATGTGGGATTTACACCGGTGATTATACCGATGGCAAGTCGCCGCATTATTGCGAATACTCAAAACCCGAATATTTTTTTACCAAAATCTCACGAAGCGTTTAATCGAAACTGCTTTTTTTTGCACAACTCAATGATTCTTGGACATTTGGTACTGAGCCATTCTAATCTTGATATCGCCCTTGGTGCGATCGACAAATTGATACTACGAAGCGGCGCAGAAAACGCTTAAATACTGGAGCACCGCAACGATGTGACAGACGCGATAGCGTGTTTATCTTAAGATTTATTTCTTTTGCGGATTCATGATTTTTTTGGATTGTGAGAAATAAACTCCCGCCGCCGCGGTGGCACCCGAAGAAGGCAGAATCGTGGTTGCATGCTGCCGGGGAACTCGCGCAAGCATGTTGAGGGGGATTGCGCGACCGGCCGCATCGTACAGTCGGGGAGAACCGGCTGCGACTACCGACCGCACCGGTCGATTTGGCCGGCGATGCCCCATGGCGCCGACCGCCAATGGCGGTTCGTAGTAAATACCCAGGAATTCCGAAACGAACAGCCATTTTTCGGTCGTGGTGAGCCGGATTGCGGTTACGCCCTCAATCTCGTCAAAAAAGAAGAGCGCCGGCCGGCCCGCTGACGCCGCAAAGCCCGATTCGTGAATTACATCGACCCATCCCGCCCCGGTTTGCAGCGAAACCGTGAAATCGTAGGTTTCGTCGTTGATGAAATCGATCAACAATGCATTGATTGCGGTATCCTGCCCGAATGTCACGGTCATCGTGCCGCCACCCACCTCACCAGGGTACCAGGACTGGCTTGAACGAGGGCTGGTCGCAAAATTGTAGGTTCGCGCAACGAAATCACTGTTCAGGTCGGCAAAACCTGAGTCGGGCCTGATAAATGTCCAGGTCGTATCGAACGCGGTAGTAGTGGCCGCGAAATAGGGTTTGATAACATTCAACCAGATATCCTGCACGTAAAAATAGCCCAGCCCTGCCACTTTTGATGAATCGGCATACGTCTCCTGCCCCTTTGACCGTCCCTGGTACCCGGCCGCGAGCTTATAAATCAGGTCCTCGGACCCAACCACCATTCGTGTTGCGACATCATTGTGAGCATCACCGCTGCCAAAGCCGTTGAGAGCAATCATTGTTGCGGTTGTCAAGATACTGTTACACCAGCCGTCGTACACATAGCGGGCATCCGAACGAACACCGCTGGCGTCCCCGGCAATAAATTCAAAGCCCATACCAAAGCGCCCGGCCCAGGGAGTGTTGCCGTTGAGCGTATACGAATCACCCTTAACGGTATCGCTGCACATGTGCTTGTACATCCGGTCGGCCAGGACCTTGAAAACCGGGAACGGCTGGTATTCGACCTGCTCACCCGCACCCCATACATTCTTATAGGTGAACGGGGTCCGCACACTGACAATCGTGCCGCTGCCGTCATCCAGACCGCCGTTTTCCATGCGCGCCTTGCCGGTTGCCGCCCAGCAGCCGGTTATGTTCGTAAGCCCCATCGAATCGAGCGCTGTCGTCCATTGGTCGTAGTCAAATCCGGCCAGCATGGCATTGACCGCGTCGGTGCCGCCAAAGTAGAACCACGCGGCGATCATCACGCCCACATAGCCTTCCTGATGATTGGGGTTCCATTCCTTGCGCCAGTTGTAAGCCTGAAACAGGTCGCGATGAACGGTTGCATCGAAATTCTGACAATAATTACCGGCCACCGTCAGCGATTTCATCAACCAGTCGCAGCGCGTCTTTTCGTCTGCGGTCAAGGCGTCCCACACCACCGGCGTATGTCTGGCAAGCGCCAGCGTCTGTGCGGCGCTGTTATCGGCCCAACCGGCAATCGTGCCGCGGCACAGCGGTTCATTACCGCCGGCGACCATGAAGCGAATCTGCTCGAGCAATCGGTTTATTACCGGTGTGCCGTCGGTTGTCTGAACCGCAGGATCCTCGTACACGGCCAATGCCATGAAGTTCATTGCCTTGCCGGTGTGCAGAACTTTGTACTTCGTATACTCCTGGTTGACAGTCGAAGTAAAAAACCAGCGCACCAGGTTCTCGGTAACCGCTGTATCTATCCACTCCTGGCTCAAAGCCGGACCGGCCGCTGCCTGTGACGAAAAAAGGAGTACCGCCCCAATCGCCATACGGCGCGATGCTTTGATAATATCCATGATGAAACCTTTCATGTACACAGCCATCCCATAGGATTACACTGAACTATTGACAAAAAGGGTTGGATGGTAACATGTTTTGATAGTAAACAAATTAGCTCAAAACAAGGAGAGTTACCATGAATCCAACCCGTCATTAGTCTACATTACTGAAGCAGGTCATGGATATTATTCCTCAAAATCTGGTTTCTAAGCTTGCCCGTAAACATGAAGTCGATAAAAAGAGTCGCAGTTTTCGCCCTTGGAGCCATGTGGCATCAATGGTTTTTGCACAGCTTTCTCA
>WJLW01000012.1 GCA_014728295.1 Chitinivibrionales bacterium
ACGCTTGACAACTTCAATGCGGCACTTGAACTGAAGAAGAAAGCTCTCATTAAGGCCGGTACCGCCTATGTTCCCGTACGGATTCCGGCACAAAATATGGCGAAGCGGTTGCGAGAAAATGGCAAAGCGTATTTCACCTTTATTACCTCCCCCAATATTGAACCAACTAATAATAGTGCAGAGCAGGCGATTGGATTTGTTGTAATCTATTGCAGAGTGACTCAGGGAACTCGCAGTGAAAAAGGCCGAATTGCATGTGAATGCTTTTTTACGGTGGTGGCGACATGCGCGCTGCAAGGAAGATCGACATTCGATTTTATCAAGGAAGCATGCATAAGATATTTCGAAGGGCTACCTGCTCCTTCGCTGATTCCAGCTAGCAATTCTTCCTGAATGTATCAGATACTAATCCTATTTAATGGAACCACCATCCCATATTTTATTTATAGGGTGTGAACGGGTACCCGGAGCTAATTATCCAGCACTTCGGAATCGGTACCGTCCGGGGCTTCTTGAGAATAATGCTATTGATTGACAATTGAAAGCTCTTCAAACGTTACCACCTCAAAGCCAAACTCATCCTCCTCGGTCACCACGAGCTGGTCGAGGTCGGTTTCGCTGAATCCCCAAGCTGCATTCTCCGTCGAGGACAGCCGTCCACCGCCGGTATTGCCCTGCTCCCTCATATCATTTGCAGCCCATTGCAGATTACTGGTGAGCCACTCGTTATCATTTACTGCGAATTTCCGATCGGAATTGTTTGTCAAGGATGAATCACCCCCAATTACGTTTGGTTCGGTCTTCCGCGGAAGAATTCTCAACACCAACTCCGTTCCCAAATCGAGCCGCTGCAGTCCTGCACCATATTCTACCCGCTCAAAAGCAACATTTACCCTTCTGGTCATGGGAAGCAATAATCCGTCATCATGCCGGAAATAAGAGGTGATTTTTATCGCCAATTTAGCGGATTTTTGTTCGTCAAGCAACCTTGCTTTCTGGGATTGAAGCAGAATAGTTGCTTGACAATCAGTTGTAGCGGAAGTGAACGGTACACAAATTTTGTAATTCGGCAGGCGATTAATTTGCGGGTCGGGAAGAAAAATAAAGCACGTATCGCGATGAATTATGGCAGATCCCGTGGTTTCGATGCTTGCTTTTAATTCGTCTGAAAAAATGCGCAAGGCTCCCAGAAAATCGTACGCATTCAATGCTTCACTACGTGAGGCCGGCAAGGAAAGGAGCAGGAGCAACACGTATGTCCGCGCTGCTTCAAATAATCGGTGTGGTACTGACATTTTGCACGTCCCAAGAATGCATAAGTGCGCCACGTTGCACGCAACTATTAGAATTTGATTAAAAATGCATCAGAGATGTTGGCGAAATGTTGGGATTAAGTTAAAAACATGTTACTCTCTAATACGCACAAGCAGAATCACTTAGGTTCGAATACCCACTCCAGCAGCGTTGAAATCCATCTATCGGCAGGACTATTTCAATGAACCCTGCAGACTCAATTTTAACTCGGGTACATTGAAAATGAAAAGCCGGTGGCCCAGATCCCGCGCTATGCTCACCTTTTACTAACAAGATTCTAACGCAATTTTTATAGAATACTCAATGTTTTCATTTTATTTTAATGAATGATTTGTGTAGAATAGTTACCCGAAAACGAAAATGACTCAACCAACCAAGCTAAGGCAAAGGATGCGACATGAAAAAAAACCGGGGAAAAAATCTGGGATGGGGATTAGTGGTGGCGCTGGTAATTGCTTCAAAATCATTTGGACAAGGTACTATTACGCTGGATTATCCGGTAGGTGGTGAGTTCTGGATGGTTGATTCGACGTATACCATTCAATGGACTTCGACGCCGACAGCAGCGTCAGGTATCAACATAGACTATTCCCTTGATATCATTAACTGGAATCCGCTTGCTGCAAATGTTCCTGATACAGGCGAATATGAACTTAAAATACCCCAGCTTTCGGAATTGCCTTATAAAAGTGTACTCATCAGAGTATCCGATGCGGCAGATCCATCGATAAATGCCAATAGCAAAGCTTTTAGCATTGTCGACACTTTGCCTGTTTTGAGCCTGACAAGCCCTAAAGCTGATACCGTCATGCACATGGGAGACTTAGCTATCGTGCGATGGGACCAGGTAAAATCTGGCGATTGGGTTAAAATACAGTATACTATTGACGCTGGAAACAACTGGGAAGAGCTGGTTTTTAACACCGAAAACGACGGAGCTTACAACTGGCCGGTTCCATCCCAAAAGGCTGATTCATGCAAAATTGCGATAATCGAGACAGATGGCTGGGTAACTGATACATCCGGATGGTTTAAAATAGTGCAGCCAGAGATCCAGTTTACCTTTCCAACAAGTGCAGATACGCTATGCATAGATTCCACTTACGATATTCAATGGGCATCATTTGGAAATGCGGGCCTGATATACATGGAAGTAACAAAGGATAATGCAACCTGGGACACCTTATTTTCTGATCTTGATGATGATGGTTCTGAAAGTTTTGTTGTGCCTGATACTTTGGAATGCGATTCTTGCAGATTGCGAGCATGGGGAACACAAAATGACGGCTTTGGGATTTCAGAATATTTTGCTATTCAACCTAATCAATCCCCACAGGAGAAAACGATCACTGTCACTTCTCCAAATAATGGTGAAACTATTAGCAGTGGCAATTCCTATACAATCACATGGTCAAACACTGGTTCGATTGACTCAATAAGCATCTACTATAAAAATGCAGGTGCTGATTGGACCCCAATAGTCGCTAAGACTGCCAATAAGAATTCATACCAATGGACAGTGCCTGATATCGTATGTTCATCCTGCTTTATTGGAGTTCAAGATGCAAATAATGCGACAACTATAGACTCAAGTGACGTACCATTTGCTATCGATCTAGGGACAAAGGCTACTGCAAAAAGCAAAAAGCCCGAATCATTTTCTGCAAATGTTCTTCAGACGAGAGGAAATAATACCATGAAGGCGATGATTGGATTGCCACACAAATCTGATGTCACGCTTTCCTTAATATCGCTTCACGGCAGAACACGGGCGCACACAACTTACGAAAATGTGAATTCAGGGTACCATTTGCTCGACATTATCAACAACAGGCAAAAAGTAATTACCCCGGGAATGTATATAGCAAATATTGAAGCCGGAAAATATGTCACTACTCGAGTGATTACTTTATTTGATTGAAGCTAACTATGAAATCTAACGGCATTCCCTCAAAAACTCAATTTGAAATAACACTTCGTCTTTCAACCCTCACTGCTATGGCATACATGTGCATATGTGGAGTGTCTTTGTGTTATTCAAAGGGAAGTGCTTCACACTTTGCAAATAAAATTCGCAAAGTTTCGGCATGCTTTGAGCTAAATATGCAGGATATCCACCATGTTTCTTTCGAACATGATACGTGCAATGTTCGCCTCTATAAAAACAACTATCTGGAGTTAAAGCAATGTGTAGAAAAGTATTTTGATCATTCATTCGCTGAGATTAACGATTCTGCTATTGATGGATTGCAGCAGATTTTTTTTAAGCCTGAACGCACGGACAATAACTCCTCAAAGATCCAGTGTGGAAGATTGGTATTAACCTATCGAAAAGACAATTTGATCCAAATTCCTAATGAACTACAAATCTGTGCCAAAACAAAAAGCACTCCAGTTCAACGGGATAAGCCTGGACAACTTGGACAATATGCTGTTAAGCTTATTTGCGACTCTTCTGTTCAAATTGCACAAAATTCAAGCAACAAGCAAAGAGAAAGCATCGAAGAGTTTCGCGAAATAGAAATGGTTGACGGCGAGAAAGAATACGCAGTTACTAATTATGGTGAATACATGCCTCCCGAGCATGAGCATTCGGAATTTTCTGCACAAAATCTAGAAACCCCCTCTTCTTCGTTTGCCTCTGCAGATGAATCCAATGAATCTGCCGATTATCGGCAAGTCAAAGTGAATCCGTTCGCACAAAGAAGGAATCAACTACAAGATTCTCAAGAAGACGAGGATCATGTTGATCAAAGCCAAAGTATGCATAGTCCCTTCACAAACACTACAGGTGGGGCAGACCAAATGAATAATCCTTTTGGTTCCCCGCCGATTAATACTGATAATTCTGCTTATCCTGCACATAGCAATAACCCATTTGCTAATTTTGATCCACCTGATAACAGTTGGCAACGCGAAGAAGCTGAAGCCAACTCCCGAACACTCAGCGAAGCATTAAAGGAACACAATAATCTTACTAATGAGAATGGGTTCACAAATGATAGTACAAACAGTGAAAAAACTCTTATTCCCTGGCCTACGCACTATTGAAAGATACAAATCTCATTTCTTTCCGGTTTTTTTTATATTTCTCACTCTGAATACAAATACAACCGCATACGTAGATAACACATTTATCCTGGAAGCCAAGGTCTTCAACTGCTATAATAAAAGTATCGAAGACGTGGAAGTAAATGTGTTGAACACTTCTTACTCAGCAGCTACAAACGCAGACGGGTTGTTCAGAATAAAATTTGATTTTGCGTCTGGAGCAGCCAAAAGAATGTTGCCAGGCCTCGACATAAAAAACGCAAAGAAAATTGGGATTTATAATTTGCAAGGAAGACTACTCCATGAAATGGATGCATACCATGTATCTAATGCTTCTCTTCAAAAGATTGGGTATATTCTTCCTTATCAGAATAATTCAACATCAGTTTGTGAGATTGAGACAATCAGCGGAAAGCAAACACGCTTTTTAATTACCGGTATGTATCCTTGCTTAGCATCAACTGCACCGGAATTCACACAAGCAGCAACAGCCACTATTGGATTAGCCAAAACTCAAGCCGATTATGCAATCCAGCTTAAGCTTGAAAAAGCGAACTACATCTCAAAGAACGTTTCGGTCGAGCTTATTTCTGATAGCGTGCATATTGAAATTATGATGAAGCAGCCTGCGCACGCCGTCTCGTCGGAGTTCCTAGACTCTCTATTCTGCAGTCGAAATGAATCAGAGCTTGAATATATAAACAATCCAGATAGCGTTCGAGTTTGGTACGTGACAGATGATGAGTATATCCAGGATGTAATTGAACAAGCGAATAATTACGATATAATTCAGGTTGCACAAGGAACGTATGTACTCGACAGTTCACTGGTAATTGATAAAAAAATAGCGGTGAGAAGCATTTTCGGTCCGGATGCTACTATAGTTGACGGCAATAAAAAAGCTCGTTGCGTGCTCATGACGCGGCGCAGCACCGGGTGCATTTTAGAAGGCTTTACCCTGCAGAATGGTGATGCCGACGGCCCATACAACTGGTCTTCCGATTCGCACGAAAATGAAAAGGAATGCGATGACGGCGGTGGAATCTTTACGTGCGGATGTTCGTGCAATATAGGCTATCATGATGCTGGGCCGCTACCGTATATACGAAGCTGCAAAATCATTAACAATCATTGCGGAAGTATGGGTGGCGCAGGAGTCCACCTCAAAGGCGGCACTTTGGAAAATTGCCTTATCGCAAATAATGTAGTCACCGGCGGAGGAAAAGGCGGGGCTGTAGCCTGCAAAGACAAAACTGTCAAGCTTATTAATTGTACTATAACTCATAACAGAACCGGAATCTGGATTCGACAGCAAAGCACGCGTTTCGACACAATGTTTTTTGTTAATTCTATAATTGCACAAAATGAATATACTGATTGGGATATCGACGACGTTGTGCACTTTGTTATGCGGAATTGCATCACGACCAAATTTACGGCAATTGGAAGCACGGTTGACACTGCAAATGTGCAGTATCAGAATCCTCAATTTTCGTCTTCTGCAACAAATGATTTCACCGTTTTGCCCAATTCACCCGGCAAAGATAATGGTTTCACTAATCATCCTTTTTTTTCCAAAAACTATTGTAATGATTTAGCAGGCAATAGCCGCAAACAGGGCGTACAGATTGATATAGGAGCTTATGAAATCGGCGATACGCCATGAAAACTAGTGCCAATTCAGTTAGAAAACAAACCAGAATTCTTATCCTTTCGAAGCAACAATAACAATGAAATAAGTTTGGCCTTTTAATCTAAGACCAAACTCGACTTTCAAATCATCACCCTTGTATTCTTATTTTACTATTGGTATGGCGATTGTGGCGATTCTGGTATCGTCGCCTTTTATTTCAAATATATACGTTCCACTTTGCAATGCGCTAATTGGAATACTTGCAGTGCCTTTCAATTCAGCATTTTCTTGATAGCTACCGGCAAGTTTTCCGTTGCTGCTATAGATGCTGACGGAGTAGGTGCCAAGAAATTGGCTTAGCTGAAGCTGTATAAAGCTCCGATTGCGCGAAATATCGAATCCAATTTGTCTATCGCCATTCACGAAACGATTGACAATAGGCAAATGCGGTTGACAAATATCGCTCAGGCACTCGGGAATAGAGTCTAAGGGGGGAGTATCGTCCACGGTTAACAACCCATAGAATTCCGCTGCTGTCCAACCTTTTATCCAGAGCGGTTTAGTTGGATCAAATGCGCCTTTAAAGCAGGCTTGTTCTAAAAAGCCGGTGTTATCCATTTGATATACGCATTTTGTATTGGCCATGCTATTATAATCCTTGGGGCGAGGATCAACTTTCTTTTCACCATAATAACGGATGTTTGAATGAATTCCCGTTGACAATTTTGGGTTCATTATAACATTGTTGCTATTCTCTAAATGAGCTGCAAAGTTTGGCCCCCCCTGGTTCCAATGATTCCAATTGGTCGTTCCACTCGGATGCCAAAATAGATTATTGTTAAAACTGAGGTCTCCATCATTAAAACGAGTGTTTTCCAAAGCAATTACATCAGTGGCGTAAAAAATGCTATTCATATAATGACCACCGGCGCCATCTCGCATCTCTAACGCAGGAATCGACCCATTTGCAATGTAAGACGCATTTGCAATCATTGGAATAGCAAAGGGTTGTGCAGAACTGGGATCACCGCCGTCGTGTTCTCCGCAGCGAGACGAGCCGGCTTCCCCTGTTCCCCAGAGTGCACACCAGTATTGTCCGCGTCCATTAAATCCGCGATCGTAGTCAAATGCATCATCTTTGCAGTTAACGGCAAGCAAATACTTCGAATTTACCGTTCCTCCAAAGAATTCGAAAGCATCATCGATATTTTGAAATACCTCAACATATTCTAACACTGTTCCACTACCTACTCCGCCGAGAGATAGGCCATTGATCTCATTGTCGATGCTTAATTCAACACCTGCAAATCGGATTGAGACATATTTGAAAACGCCTGACGAATCATCTGCTTTGTTGCCACCATACTTCGCACGCGGGTCATTAAGATCAATACCTTCAATCCGTCCAAAACCATCGGTCCAGTTCGTCGGGGCATTACCAAGAATAATAACACCTCCCCACAATCCGTAAGCCTCAGACAATGACAATCCGGTTTCGCCGAGGGGTTTTAAATCATCTACAAAAGAGGTAAAAATTATAGGGTCATCAGCAGTTCCTTCTGCATAAATTTTGCCGCCGCGGGCAATTACAAGTGCAACAGCAGACAGCCCGGCAAACGGTTTCGCCTTTACAATAACTCCTGGTTCAATATTTAGTACGGCAGTACTTTCGACAAATATTTTTTCTTCCATGATATAGGTATTACCTGTTTGCATGGTCACCGTATCGCCAGGCCCCACCATATTATCATACACTGAAATTACAGCAGCATACATAGTGCATGCTGCTGCAAGTGCTATAAGTAGTATCAATTTAAAATTCATTATTAGTTTTCCTTTTCTGATGAATAATTAGCGCATAAAGGGTACTGTTTTTACAATGGTATGAGCATCTGCCTGGATCTTCACGATATAGAATCCCTTTGCTACTCCTTGCAATGGGAGGTGCAAATTTTGGCTGCCCGTGCTTAAGCTTTTGTGATAAAGCTTTTTGGCAAATCGGCCGTTCACTGAATAAAGATTAACAGAAACGATCTGTTCGCTTGGCAAGGCAAAGCTCAGATTCAGTGTGCTATGAGATACACGCAAGTTCAACCCGGAAAACAGAGAATTGCTTACGTATCGCATTCGAATAGGAAGTTTACCAGTATAACAACTGTCAATTAGCTTAACATTGTGTTCACTGAGAAATCCATAGCCATCCAATGCGCTCCAGCCAACAAGCCATATAGAATCAATCCGGGGATCGAAAGCACCTTTCCAGCAGGCTGCATCAAAAAATTCTGCATCGCCCATTGAATCCGGAGGGAAAATATTCACCCAAGTCAGTGAGTCAATTGAGCGAAAGGCAAGCTCGTAGGGAGGTTGGTCCAGCGGTGTAGAATTTTTTGGTTTGAGTACTATGTTCGTCATTTTTGCTGAAAGATCATTCTCTGGCGGCTTCAGCACAGAGTCCAGAGTTCCGCTGCCAGCGGTAAATAAACTCCAATCAGGATCTGCCTGACCAACGTTTTCTGCAAATAGATTGTATGCAATCCGCAGTTCATTATTGCGCCACCGGGTCGCAGAGCTTGGTACAATCTCAACGTTCCCGCTCTGGTATATTAGACTGTTGAAAAGAAATCCGCCGGCGCTTTCAGCGAAGGATATGGTTTGACCGGATGCATCGTTAAAAAAGGATAGATGTGATAAGGTCGGCTGAGTAAATGCAGCAGGCGTGCCTACACCGCCTAAGTTTCTTACCATATAGCTGTGGGCGCCCTCGTTCAAGAGTTCATTTATCCCTTCCTTTTTCATGAGCCTTCGGTAAGAAAACCAAAATTGCCCCTTGCCGCGATATCCCTGATCTAAATTGAACTGGTTATCCAAACTAAAAATAGAAGCGAGATATTTTGCATTTACTGTTCCGCCAAATATTTTGACTCCGTCATCAGCAGATTGAAATACTTCAATGTGATGAATATTCGTTTTCGATCCGACACCGGCCAGTGTTAATCCTGCAAGCTCCAGCAAATCGTCATCAATCTGATCCTCATAGCCTTCCGGCTCATTTATGTCTGTTCCGGCAAACCTGATCGAAATATAGCTCAGCTCACCCGAGCTGTCCTCACTTGCAGTACCGCCATATTTAGCGCGAGGATCCGATTGCCCTTTATCAGCGGCGCGATAATGCTCCATAGCGCCGGAATTTGTGGGTGCATTTCCAAGAATGGTAATTCCGCCCCACACGCCGTGGGCCCGGTAAACAAGTTGACTATAAGCATAGTTAAGTGGATCCAGTTCAGAAGTAAAAATGATGGGACTCGCTTTTGTTCCGTTGGCAATTATCTTCGCATTCCGGGCGACGATTAATTGTGCAGGATCCTCTGTCGGTGTGGCAGCAGCATCAAAGTATTTTGCCATGACAACAGCCCCCTCACCAATGGTTAAAACCGCACCGGAATCTACAAATACTCTTTCCATAAGAACGAAAGTATCATTTGCGGCCCAGGTAACAGATTCTCCTGCGCTAATACTATCGTCATGAACGGAGACCCTTTCAGCACTGAGATTGACAAGGCAAATCGTTACCACCAAGAGCAAACTAAACCTGACTGATGGTTTCATAATAGTTCCTTTCGGTATAGGATGAAGGTTATATTTGTTGCTTTCTTTTGTCTTGGAATATGTTGGTAGTGTGGGTAAATGCAATAGTTTTATCCTCCTTTCAAGCTTCCTTTATTGGGGCATTTTCATTTTTATTGCGTTTGTTATGGACAACCATACTAGCTAAAAGCTGTAAGAAATCTTGAATGAATACGAACGACCTTTTTTCTTTGATTTGTTTTTGTATATCTTATCATTGAATTCATATCCCACTTTGAATTCCGGATTGACGAGATTTTTGGCAGAAAATTTGAAACTCAATTTGTCAAAAAGAGTCTGCGTTATTGTAGCATTTAATTCGGGGCGCGAAAATTCGTATATATCTGGGGTGTGATCAAATGTTTTGGTAACCAGCCTTGACCCAAAGTGATTGTAAAAAACAGCCCACGCCAAACCCCAATCAGGATTATCAAATTGGAGAGATAGATTTGCTACAAATGGCGATGCTCCCGGCAATGGAATCATCAAATTCGGATCCGTGCGCCATTTTTGTAAGCGCGACTCTTTCAGTGAATCAACTTGTGATTCTGTTTTCAGCATCGTAATATTGCCGCCGGTACCGAAATATTTCAAATTTTCGTGGATAAAATCAAATTTTTTCATCCATTCGAGTTCAATTCCATATGCCCTGCTAAAACTTGACATGTCCCACGTCTGTTCCCCGTTTTCAGTTCCTTCGATTCCGGTTTTAACGATTGGACTTTCGATGTATTTAAAAAATCCGCTCAATGCAAGAATTTCACCAGGATTAAGGAACCATTCCCAGCCCAGATCAACATTATATATGAAACTGGTTCGCAATTCGGGATTGCCGATAATTTTTATTTTTAAGGCAACATCTTCTGATTCATATGGTGCAATTTCGCGAAAGACAGGCAGAGCATAGGTGTTAGAATAGGCAACCCGAAATTTCATCGAAGAAACCGGTGCATATTCAACATTTACTGAAGGCAACACGAAGCTCTTTTCGAATTTGCCTGAATGCAGCGAATCGTCTTTCCGGCTTTTAATTGACATTTGTACATCTTCATACCGAACCCCCAGAATCGTTGACCATTGGTAAGACAGGGGCAAACGCACAAGGACATAATCTGCAGTGATGTCAAGAATTCCGGTATGAGTTGCCGGAGTATCGGATTCGGCGGACCACAAAATAATATTGCCGACCTGAAAGCTCACATTTCCCTCCTGGGAAGTATCAGAATCTATAAGCCCCATATTTTCCGAACCCAGGAATGTATTTGCATCTCCGTTGAGCTCAGTCAAGCTTTTTGATACACTTTCGTGTGTCTCAATTTTAAATCGGCGCTGCATAAAATCACGCGTTTTTCTCTGACGATAAACTCCCGCAGATACATTTGACTTGAGATCATTCCACTGATAAAAAGAATACTTCGCCGAAAGCTTGCCGATGTAATTGCCATGCTTTGTCAATCGGTATTGATGTGATGGCGTTTTCGCAATTGAGCGAGGTATCGAATAAGAGACAATGGAATCCTGTTGCGAAATAAGATCCGAGTATATGCGATAATCCGGTTCATTTTGAATCGTGTTGATATAGCCGCCTTGCCAGGCAAAAGTAAGCATGTCTCCAAATGGAATTTCGAATCCGTGCGTTCCATTTAAGGCAATATAGTGCTGACCTCGTTCGATGTATTTTAGTTCGAAATGTTCCAGTATGCTGCTGCTATCGAGCTGAAAATGGTATTCTGACTTCCGGTGGCGGGCTTCATCCTCGGCATTTCTCGTATACAGATAATTGGCCGAGATCATGTTATGAGGGGCTATTTGAAAGCTTCCGTTGACTAACCCTCCCCATAGTACGGTCTTTTTGCTTTGAGTATCAAAATAGCCGACATCGGAATCGAGTTGCGTATAATCAGAATCATGTCCAAGTAGCTCCCAGGTTGCTTCATGTCCATTTGCAGAATGACGGGATTTATTTGAATAATTCAGCGCAGCAGATAATCCCAAAGGCCGGTCTGCCAGAATAAAAGTATTACCTAAAGTCAGTCCATATGATTGATCTGGTCCTGCCATAGCTTCATGAGGCTGAAAAGGAACATTGTAGGCCTTGGCAACCTCATCGACACGGCTGATGATTATCGGTACCGAATCTTCCGGCGCCACTAGCCAACTGTAGTAAGTGGGCGTCCAGACATCGTCACCGCGCAACGGTTCCGGGATATTCCTGGTTCCGTCATCAAAACCCAGCCAATCAGTGCAACCGCCCTCATAGGTTAAAAAGTTATTCCGAAAATTTGAAATAGCATTTATGCCGTTGCCGATAAATAATTTCAGAGTTGGTTTTTCAGGAATTGCCTTTGTTTCGATGTTGACAATGCCGCCTGTGAAGTTTCCGGGAAGATCTGCCGCATAGGTTTTAGTAACACTTAAATTGGCCAGCAGCCCCGCAGGAAAAAGGTCGAAGGTAACAGAGTTCTGGTCTGGATTAGGACTGGGAAGCTCAAGGCCGTTCAAAGTTGTATTAACATATCGATCACTCATCCCCCTGATAATGATAAACTTGTCTTCGATAACCGTAACGCCGGTTAAATATTTTGCAGCGTCAGCAGCATTGCCGGCCCCGGCCTTCGACATTTGATCTGAGCCGATAGTCGTGCTGATTGAAAACGAATCCTGCCTCCTTTTAAGCAAAGCCGCCTGAGTATTTCGCTTGAGCTTGCCTTGCACAATCAGCTTGTTGAGCTGCTGAGTCGAAGTACTTGTCAGCTTGATATCCTGCTCTAGCACCGGGCCCTTGCCAATCTCGATCTCGTCGCGATACCTGTTATACCCGCTGTTTTGAGCAATCAGTACGTATTCTCCCGGCCTTACATTTGTGATTGAAAATTTACCGTGCATGTCTGCAACTGCCGAGTATCGGGTATTTTCGAGCATGATATTCGCGCCGCCAAGAGGATTACCGCTTGAAGCGTCTATCACATACCCGCTGATTGCGGCCTTCGTTTCTGCAACTTCATCCGATGCGGCCGTATATGCCTCCAGCACCAGCGAAAGATATTGCGGCTCTTCGGGCATGGCGAAAATATCATCGCCCGTAGCAGGATGATACGCGGCTTTGGTTGCCCTGAGATCATACACGCCCATCGATATCGTGTCGAACGCGTAATTGCCGTTCGCATCGGAATAGACCGTATCCGCGCACGTGACGCCGCAAGCAACAATCATGACACTGTCAAGCGCCCGGCCGGAATCATCGACAGTTGTTCCATATATTCTGCCGGAAAGTGAATGAATTGCCGTATCACTTTTGGTGCTCAGTTCGAAGAGCAGGTATGCCGTATCCTGATCCTCCTCAAAATCCCCGACAAACGCTTCCTTGTCATATTCGGGATGAACCACGAACAGACTGAAATTGTTTGCCGCCACGGGCATGAAAAAATATCCCAGCGAATCGCAGCGTGCCGTATCATTCATATTGTGTTCGATACACCTTGCCGCTGCAATGCCTTCGCCGGTTTTTGCATCCACGACCTGGCCGGCAATAATATTGACGGTACGCAGCTCGGGCTTGCGGCGAAGCATGACGTCAAGCCGGGTAACCGAATCCCGGCCGGCAAACAGCTCGATATCCGCCGTATCGACAAACTCTGCATGCGCAACGAAGACCCGGTAACGTCCCGCATGTGCAAGGATGAATCCAAATTGCCCCTGCGTGCTGCTTTGATATGATCCGGGTAGTGACTGAACCGATATAACCGCGCCTTCGACGGGTGCATTTGAGCTTTTATCCGCTATCGTCCCGATGATGATAGGCGGCAACCCCGTAGTATCGTACCAGGCCGACATATCATGCTTGACCGGCGCCAGAGCGATATCGAGACTGACCGGCTTGTAGTCGAATTCGATGTTCATGCTGTATGGCTCGAAACCGCCTGCAAAGACCGAAAGCCGGTACTCGTCCGCGGCTAAACCGGAGAGCGCAAACTGCCCGTTGATATCGGAAAATGCACGCATGGTGATGTTTCTGAAAAAGGATTTCTGTTCTACAAAAACCAGTGCAGCGGGAATTGTCTCATCATCTTGCACATTGCGAACGATACCGTAGATGCTCAGCTTTTCAGTTTCGGTAACCAAATCGGCCGAGGAATCCGATACCATCCACAAAAAGAAAGGCAACAGTGCAAAAATTGCCCGGATTCCCCTTGTTGCCACACACGATTTTTTCCAGGCATATTGCAACCCGCCTTGTATGTACAATGTGTTTTGCTCCAGCATTCATTCACTAAAATCATAGTAAAATAAACGTGAATAAATAGCGAAAAGTTTGGATCGTGTTAGAAGTTTATTAGCGGGCCTAATAATCGTATTCAGGTGAGAACAATCTATTGCTGCTGATGTGCGTTACGGGCACCTGTGCTAATACCGTTATTCGTTTGCAGCTACTCTCGTGGCTATTGAAATCTTTGCTCGGATACCGCACGGCAGAACCGAGGGTGGAACGGTATCTATCGCGGCAATGCCTATTTCATATTTATCTTCACAGGTGAAGCAAATGAGAAATCAAAACTGCTCATTATTTTACGAATACAAATTCTCAGGCAATCACAATTCTATATGTCAATCCAGGAATTTAAAGAAGTTAGGATGCAGCTAAATTACCAGACATGTAACTTAATTATAGACTTTGCCGTCGAAGGTCCATTAGAGATTCTTCTGTTGGGAACCTTTTTGCGGGATTGGCAGGACATAATTGCAGAACGCTGCATGATACCGAAAAAATTAAAAAAAGTTGCAATTGCTTGCATATCATAGTATTATTAGAGTATCACTTATTTCTTCCTACGTATTATGCGTCCGGTCGACGTTGCGTCGACGGGCGCTTTTTAATGGAGTAATACACATTTTGCGCCACAAGGACACGAAGTCATGCAGACAACATGTGCGAAATAGGAGTGTGCGAGTCAGGTCATCGAACGAAATAATCTCTGTTTAGCTGCCGTGGTTTGTAATATAAAAAGCGATTCAGATGCCCCATCCCGCTGCTGCACAATCCGTTTTCAGCACACTATTTTAGAAACGCACCTCGACAGCATCATACTTCGAACTGCGTGCCGGCGTTTCCGGGTTCGTACTGAGTTCGTGGCGATAGTGCGTATTGAAATGGAGCACGTCGGTTCCTTTGGCAAACGGAACCAAGGGCTGACTGATGAGGATATGGCATGAATGACGTGCGCGTGCGTTCACCAAATCGGTATATCTTGTATCGCCGGCAATAAAATCATGCGCGCTCAGCATAGCCGGTTCCTGTGTCGTTCCCGCGCCTTTGAGGACACTCATCGGATCGGCGCTTTCACCCGGCTCCATAAAAGCCAGATCATTTACCGAACCGGCAACGATGAGCATAGGATCGACAAAGTTGGCAAAAACGACATTGAGCCAGTCTCTGATTGCCTGCGCCTGTTTTGTGCGCTGGGCTTCCGAAAAACGTTGCTGCGGCCAGGCGGCGCCGAAGAGCGGCTTGTCTTTTGCTTGATCGACAAGATCCATATTGACTACGGCAAACTGATCCGGGCCAAAGCTAAACACGCCGACCAGCGGCTCTGCCGTGGGGTTGCCGCTTTCTTCACCAAACGCAGAATCCACCAACGGGCCGCGCAGCAGGAAGGTGTCGGTGAGCACCATCAGCGAAGAATCATACAAGAATCCGCAGTCGAGACCGTGCGGGTCGCTGGATTCCAATAATGCTGCCTTGTAGAAGGAACCAATGCTGTCATTGATAACCAATGCAAGTTCCTGTATCAGGGCATCGTTTTCAATTTCCTGCAAGGCCAGAATCTCCGGCGTAACCAGCTCGCCGATGATCGCAACTTTGAGTTTTTGAAGCCTGGTTGCGTACGCGGCAGAATCAACAACCCGGTCTTCTTTCAGCGATGTATTGCTGGTATCAAAGAAGTTATCTGCATTAAAAGTTGAAACCGTAAACGAACCGATGTCGCCCCTGTCGCTGATGGGAGACTGGGGTATGCTCTGCCGGGGAGTGTAGGTCACCGAATCGGGCAATGGATTGATCTTGTACACTCCATCCCGGTAATCGACAATGCCGGTCAGCTTTTGAATGGTATCGCCGCTATGCACCTGCAGATCGCTTTGCAGCAGACGATTACCAATGACGATGCATTCCGGCTGGTAGTCGACACCGCCGTTTCTTTTCTCGACAATCGAAACGCCTGCATCGGCATAATAGCCGGATCCGGCAACCGCATTAGTGGGTGGAAGAACGCCGATATCGCCGTTTTCGGCAGTGGGAGCAACGGCAATTGCATTTTCGATCTCGAGCAGCATTCCTTCATATTGCTCAGAAATTGCAGTAACGAGCGGGACATCGTTTTGGCCGCCAGGCAATCCGGTGGTGCGAATCGCTGTGGGCAATTGATTACCGCTGCTGAGTATATTTACCGAATCTGCAAAATTAATCCGGGTGACCGGTTGCGCACCAGCTTCGCTCAACCACTCCTGCACCAGGCCGACAACGATAACCTCATCGCCGATTTCGGGGCGGAAAAAGCTTCCGTCGATATCTTCGGCGTCGACTTCGATTCCCTCGCTGGTGGCAACATTTGCATCACCGGTTGCGTCCTGAATCCAGAAGCAGGAGCTGTCTTTGTTGTAACCGGTGACGATTCCGCTGGTTTTTATTAAGTTGCCTTTGTGAACAGAGACAAAGCCACTCCCCTGAATCGCCATAATCGATAGCTCTTCCGTCGGCAGCGGCAGTGTAACAGCAATTTCAATGGCATCAGAGGTGTCTTTCTGCCCCATTGAATCGATTACAACCGCCTTAATTTCATATACCCCGGCCTCAGGCGGCATCCAATCGAGGCTGAAAGTATCACCACCTGCTTGAGATGCTTGACCGGCAGATTGATGATTGACAATAAATTGAACGGATTCAATCCCGTAATGATTACCGGCAGTTGCCTCTAAAAGCAGGGGCGTGCCCGACTCAAGCGATTCTTTATCGACCGGGCTGATTATTGAAACCTGAGGCAAAGCCATTTCGGCAAGAATCATAAGCAGGGTATCTTTAAAATGATCGGCAATCCATTTTTCACCTTCAAAATTCGGGTGAATACCATCGGCCTTGATGAATTGTCGCGGGAATCCCGTATACTGATCAATACAATAAATGGGCGATTGGTCGGTGCTCATATCCCGAAATATCATTTCCAGTGAGTCATTAAACTTTTCTACCGAGTCAGAAATTGCATCAGTTTGGAAGATAGGAGCTATTTTGCAAGCCAAAATTTTTACATCCGAATTAAAGCTTCGCATCATATTGATGCCATTTCTGTAATGTTGTGCAGTGACAAAAACATTCAGCTCATTTGCCATGTCATTCGAACCAAAATGGCACAGGATAATATCAGGAATTTGTACGCCTCTTTTGGTAACTTGATCGGAGAAGAGTTCATCAATCTCCCAGACATAGGTACCATGCCATCCAGAATGATCCGTATCCCAGCCTTCAAGACCAAAGGAAGGAGCACCACATACTCCCGATACGCCATGATCCCCAACGCCGCACAAAGAGCCTACAAAATTAATCAGTTCGCTGTAACCCTCTTCTTTACAATCTTTCCATAAGAAATATCGGTAGCTGGGAAGAAAATCGAACGAACCGGTAATTGAATTGCCAAATGGCATAATTGCGATTTTTTTTGAGAATGGTTCTGAGTCTGCATGGCAAAGATTTAGTGCAGACAGAACTACCGCCACAAGAAAGACACGCGATTTTAATCTGCCTTCGCTATTTGTCATAGCTTCTCTTTCTACAGGTATTACATTTTCAGCAAAGACACCATCCAAATCGAATAACTGCTTTGGAAGCACTCTGGTAGCTTAATATAAAATGAATCATCAAATTTAGATAAAAAAATAAGCTCTATTCTTTTAGAAAATATTAAATGTTTGTTAGAATAGCATTAAGATTCACAATAGTGCATCGAAATCACACCACTATTTCGTGAATATCCAGTACTCAGCAATAAAAGAAAATGCATAACAATGATAACAAGCTAATAAAAAATTAATATTGCGCTAACATTCAATTAGTATATTAATTCGATTTTAGCACCAGAAACTAAATAATTCGCAAAAGAAAGGAATTTCAAATGAGCTTTCGTCTTATATTCATGAATAGTGTTCTTTGTATCGTTTTTTTTGCAATGAACAGCATTGCTGGTCTGTCCGAAGATATAAAATCCCTCACAGGTAAGCAATATGCGAGGGTTGTCTGGGGCAGAGGTACTCATTCGAATGAATTTGGTTTCCCCGATGAGAATTATACGAGCAGCCAGCTTCTGGCAGGCTACGACACAGAAGGCGGTGAAATTACCCTCCAAAGCTCCGTTGGAAACTACCAACGGCCACTAATCTCAAAACACGGAAATTTTGTGATTTTTTCTGATGTTGATTCGATTGCGGTCTACAAAGCAGAATGGGGCACCGATTCACCGAGACAAAAGATCGCATCCGGCCTGGCAGGTTGTTTATGGTATGACGAAGCCAGAGAAAAAGAATATGCCTATTATGCAAAAGATTGCGGATTAGTCGGCGAATGTGATGTATATCGAGTAAACATCAACGATACTTCCGAGAAAGAAATCGTGCTGGATGTTCCAGTTGCGGGTATAAACACGGTTGACGGTCACTGGCTTACCGTAACCTCCGACGCAAAAGTGATAAGCAGTGTTTGGGGATGGAATATTGGTATCTGGCCGGCAGATATTGCCCAAAAAAAGAAATTAGGAAACACCGTCCGCGGCTGCTGGGTTACCTTGCCGTACGACACTGTGCCAAAAATGCTCTTGCTCAACATGGATCATACTGCTATAAGAATATTTGATTACAATTTGAATTATCAAATAAATGAAATTCCTACCGGCAAAATTGATCATCTAAAATTTGCTTCGTACAGTAATAGAATACTTGTGTGCGCAAGAGGCATGAATGATGAGGGCTCAAGTGAAGGTGGATATATCACCATGATTCGCATGAACGATTCACTCACCGGCATCGATAACTTATCTGATACGCTGAGAATTTCAAGCACACTTACCGATGGCTTTCCGGATGCCTGGCTAAGCGATACCCCGCCATTGCCGGTTTCAATAAAATACGACGAATACCAAAAGAGGCGAAACATGATTTCAAGCAAGAGTCACGGTGAAGTAAAAGCATTTACCATTCGAGGACGCCGAATTAGAAGATATAGAAAAGCAGAACTGATCAAAAGCGCAATGCGAAGCGACATTGTTTTATATGTAAATAGGGATGGCATTTTAGTAGAGAAGAATATCATTCACTGAAAACGGCTCTTGGAGGCAGAAAAACCAAATTAAGGAAACCGTTAAAAAAAGTAGCAATGTGCCCCTGATACCGCAAGTTTGTTGACAAATGCTCCCATCCTCTTTACTGTTACTTTGGTTTGGAGGAGGACAATTTTTTGCCCAGCGACCCGGGCGTAAATGTTTGCGCGCTTATCTCTTCCATTAAGCAAATTTTTGCTTACTTCTCTTCAATCAAACTCCAGGTGCCCGGAAAAAACTGCATCCGCGAACAGAATTGATCGTCTACCAATTCTATCACCATTTCATTCTTGCTTTTCCTGCTATATTTGTAAAGGCCGGGGAGCTTGGTACCGCAATATAAGTCAACGAATCTGACATTATCGTGATCGAGGGTATATTCACCAGTGAACGTTAGATTGCTACTTTTAAAAATGAGCTTATAGGTATTGTCTTCACTGACCTCAACATTGACAATTTTGCCTTTGTCGGTCTCGATTCGCCAATCACCGGCAATACCTGACTCCTGGCTACCGGAATTGCTGTTAGAGCATGAAAAAAGAGAGATTGATACTATTGTCAATAAAGCAATATACGGAGAAAAACTGAATAGCCTCATAGATAATCCTGTTTTGAAATGAAATAGGTGCTTATTTTTTGTGAGTATTCTTCGATTTACGCGATATATGCCAGATAATTGCCGGCATAAAAGCCAGTCCCAAGCCGCTACCGCATCTACTCTTACCTTCAGGTTCATTTTTGGAAGGTTCTTGTGTATTGGGATCTGATGAGTTGCGAACTGGATTATTAATTGCCATCCCCGAGCAGCTTGCTGCTTCTTTGACTTTGACATAGTCCGGAACATAGCCACTTAAATCATCACGCACATAATCAACAACGCGAATGAGGGCCTGATCACTAACAGTAGACACTTTTTTGACCTGGCCAAAACCAACATTAAATACCAGCGTGTCGGGCATTATGAAATCAACGGTGCCTGCATCAGGATCAGTATGCGGGAACGTACATTCATTGGTAACCGCATGACACATTGATATCCACTTATCCCCGTCATCCACTGAAACCTGCACCTTAACTCCATTTGAAACTTCAATGTATGCATCATCAACTTCATAGGTGACCGCCACCGTATCACCGATACAGAACGTCTCTCCGCCTTGGGGGGAGTTGACGGTAACTGTTTGGGCACTTACCCCGGCAAGTATGCAGATTGTACACAGCGCAGAAAGGTTTTTTGCTGAAATGATACTACTTTCCATCGATTCTCCTTTTACATGATGTATTCAATTGCATTTTGCGAAAAAAATAGATTGTGATTGTTAGGAATTTGTTAGGAAAAGGTTTTGATGCGGCTAGCAAATGACCAAATTAATAAAACAGCAATTCACACAATCGTCATTGCCGGTGTGGCGTTAGCCGCGCCCGATTTTCTACTCAGGCTGCAGGCTTGCGGAGTCAGTATCCAATCTGCGGTTGCTTGCGCTTTCTTCTCACTGCCCTCCAAATAACAATCGGCAGGAGTGCCTGAGTAGCTCCTTTGCCGCATGGTGAATCGTCGTCATCATTGCGGTTTGCCGGGCACTTATTTTGAATAGTGAAGGCGCTTTCAGATTCGGTGGTCAGGTCGGGATTAAGAAAGACTGAGGCTTTGAGTCTGGCAATATCTGTTACGGCAGGCATCCGTTTTGTTCCGGCGAAGCCGACAACCACGTCAATGCTTTCAGGAAGTGCGAAATCGACGGTGGTTGGCTGATTGGGACTGACCGGAATATCGCAAAGAGTCCCCTGACCTTGCGCAATGCATACCGGGTACCAGGTCTCACCGCCGTCAACAGAAAGTGACAGGCGCACGCTTGCGGCAGCGGCGGCGTAGATAGAATCAACGGTAAATGCTATGTGCAAGGTATCGCCGACGCACGCCGTCTCGCCGGCTTGCGGAGAAGTGAAGGTCAGGGTCTGTGCGTTAAGCGGGAGCATGGCCCATATATTCAGGAATAAAACAAATCCGGTGTGCGGTGCAGAAAGCTGAGTTATCCGGTGCATCATGTAAAGGGACCAACTATTTGAAATGGCGGAAAATAGACACAAGTCCGTTGAAAAAGCCAAGCTGGAAAATAAAATATAATTGTTAGTATTGTATTAGTTATTCTCAAAGATAGTGATACAAAATAGGGGCAATTAGGAATAGCCTGCAAATATTAACACAATTTAAACATTTCTAAAACAAATAACTTATAATCGCCATTTATTTTATTTCTTCCAAAACTTCGAAGCAACGAGTGCCGCAAGTAATATGGGTCAAAAAGAAGAAAGATGAACTACACGTTGAGATGTACTTTTTCACCCGGTAATTTAGAAAGGAGGTTGTTCTGCAGAGAAGTACACTCACACTCATGTAGAAATAAGTGAAATGTGCGTTTCGTTGGCTACGCACGCTAATAAAAAGGCCGGCATAAACAGTATTACTAAAAAAATCCAATAATACGTAGGAGGAATTACAATGATACGTAAACTTATTGCATTGGCAATTGCAGGAATTATCTCTGCATCTTTCGCCACAGTTGATCCGTTGACATATGCACCAATATTCGACGCCGATATTAACACTGGTGACAGCATTGTTTGGGAACCTACCGATGCTGGTGGTGCACCGATTTACCGTGCACTTCAGGAACAGGTTTTTGTAGATTCCGGCGCCGCTCTTGTTATCAAGCCCGGATGCTATATTTTTGGAGTTAATGGTCCGTTGCAGCGTCGCGCGGGCGCACTGGTTGTTGCACGTGGCGGTCGTCTCTACGCAGAAGGTACCAAAGAAAATCCTATCGTCTTCACCACAATTGGTGACGAGCCGAATGATCCGTTTGACATAGGTCCCGGCGCCAAAGGCCTCTGGGGTGGTGTAGTTATGATGGGTAAAGCTCCTATCTCCAATCCTAATGATTCCGGTACTTTTGCTGGTATGCACATTATGGAAGGTATCGACAAAAACGATCATCGCGCTTACTACGGTGGGACCAACCCCGCTGACTTCTCAGGTATTGTTAAATATGTTTCGATCCGTCACGGCGGTTCAGCTCTCGTTTCTGCCGAAGAAGTTAACGCTCTGACCATGGGCGGTATCGGTTCAGCTACTCAGATCGATTATGTTGAAGCATTTGCCAACAGTGATGACGCTTTCGAATGGTTCGGTGGGAACGTAAAGGCAACTCACCTTGTTGCAGCTTTCTGTCAAGACGATCATTTTGACTATGACGAAGGTTGGCAGGGCGGCGGTCAGTACTGGTTCAGCATCCATCAGGAATACGAAGGCGACCGTGCCGGTGAACACGATGGAAACCAGTCAGGTGACACTTATTACTCAATTCCTACCATTGCAAACGTAACCTACATCGGCTCAGGTATCAATGCTTCAAATACTAAAAACCGTCCCGGTATTCTTTTCCGTGACAATGCCGGTGGTCATTACTACAATGCAATCGTTACCAACTTCCCGGGTTCACCCCTGTTGAATGATGTTGATGGTCTTCCGTGGTCAAATTCTGATCTTACAGTTAAGAACAGTATCTTCGGTGGCAACGGCGGTTCTATGAATACGACCGACGCTACTTATATCTTTGCTACCGAAACTACCAACAAATCTTCTGATCCTCAGATTCGCCAGGTTGCTTCAGTTATCGGTCAGAAGCAACTCGACCCCAGAGCAAAATCCGGTAGCCCTGTTTATAGCGGTTACGCAACAAGCATCCCGACAACTCATCCTGATGCTTTTGATACACCTGCATACATGGGTGCTTTTGGTGAAAACGATCTCTGGATCGAAGAATGGACAGCTCTCGACGAGATGGACATCCTCAGCGGGTTCCTCAGCCTCTCACCGCAGACTTCAAACATAACACAGGGTCAAGCTTTCGACCTTACCCTGATCCTCACCAAGAGCGGAGTTTCTGTACCGAGCGGTTCGATTGTTGTTAATGGTTTCGACGCAACTTCACTGTTGCTCCCCTCTCTGATTATCGAGCCAATCCCCAATGTTGGCCTTGGTTTCCGCTTTCCGCTGACCGGTGCCGGCCTTGGTGCAGGCAAAAAGAACATCGTTGCTACACTGAATCTTTCAGATGGCACGACTGTTACCGATGAAGCTGTTATTGACGTTCAATAAGCTTTTGCCTCGTTTTCTTACGATTATCAAAGATCCATTCTCTGCGGGGAATGGATCTTTTTATTTGGGCATCATCACAGGCGAGTTGCAGGAATGCACAATGTGTATCCATGAGAATTCTCATAAATTTCTAACACAATACAAATACTCCTGATGTAAATTTATTCGTCGATTACAACATAGAGGGCAATTCGTATGTCGGTTAAATATGCTAAAGCAGCACTCATTGCAAGTATTCTTCTCGGCGGGCTAGCTTCATGTTCTCACACGAGCAAATCGGCCTATCCCTCGCATAGCTCCATGCTCGATTGTTTCGAGAACAGGCGTTACCGGCTTTTCCCAGGCGATCAGGTCGAATTGATCTGCATGCAGAACCTGGGAGTTGTCGACTCGTATCATATCCAGATCGACGACCGCATCATTGTGCGTTTCCCGTCGTTGCCGGGCTATTCGCTCGAGCAACCGGTCAAGCCGGACGGCTGCATTAATTTGCCCCGGCTGGCGAGGGTGAAGGTTGCCGGCATGACGCTGGAAGAAGCAGACAGCTTTATACGTAACCAATATGAGGGACTTGACTGGCATCCAGAATTTTTCATTGCGCTGACCGACTACAGCAATACGAGCGATCAGGTGCGCAGGATTTTTACGGGTGCGGGCGATTCATTCGGTCGTCGTACACAGGTCGGACCGGATGGCTTTATTTCGTTGCCCGTCGTTGGCCAGGTAGCGGTGGGGGGCAAAACGCTGGAAGAGGCTGCCGAAAGCGTGCGGGAAAAGTACTGGGAGTACTATCCGCAACTCTACTTTGACCTTAATCTGGCCCGCAATCAGGGTGACCGGGTGTTTATATATGGTTTTGTGCGCAGCCCCGGCGGCTACTCCATTGGCGCCACGCAATCGATATATGAAGCATTGGCATTGGCGGGAGGTCCCATCAATTCCTCAAATATGAGAAGCGTGTACCTGATCAAGGTCAAGGATACGACGATTCAATGCTCCCGTGTCAATATTAAAAAAATGCGCAGGGATAATAAATCGGTAATTCTATGCCCGAACACGATTATCTTTGTACCCCAACGCCCCATTCATACTGCTGCCGATTTTATGCGTCAATTGCAAGCCGTTATCTTTTTTAGAGGATTTGGCATGGGGTGGTCATGGGATTTGAATGAGGCATTAAATTAAGCCGCTGAATTGCTCGTTCAGTCCTCTTCAAATTCGAATGCAGTATCCGAATCACTCAGCGAAATATACCAATTTTCTCTCTTGGCAAAGAAGCTGATATCGGGCACGTCGTCGCGGGTTTCATCGATTGAGACGTTGAGACAGCGTTCATCGGTTCTGGGGAAAAAACCAGATGCTTTTATCGTGCTGTAAGCGTGCGCGTGCTCGTACATCCAGCAGCGAATTTTATCGGCTTTTTTGCGCAGGAAATGCTGAATCGCTTCGCACAGCAATGCACGCGTAAATTTTTCCGGTGTGTCCCTGGGTACCAGCAAATCGTAGATATTTCCTATTCGTTGCGGTTTTTCCTGCAGTCCCAGAACGATTGCCCCAATAATATTGCCCGTTGCTCTTGTCTGGATGATCTTGATGTCATACGTCATTTGCGGTGCACGGCAATAGCGCCAGTTAAGAAAATCGGCATCGCGTACCAGTGCAAGATCATATTCAGCCTTCATCCGGTCCCACAGCGAATCAAACCGCTTGTCGAAGGCGGTGACGGTTTCCATTGTATACCCTTTGGGAATACGGGCTGTGGATGGATAATGCATTGACAGAAACAATTTTCCGAATGTATTCAATACCGGCAAGAGCAGGCTGGGTATTTTCATTCTTTTAAGATAGGGTAATGGATTGAGAATTCTCGAATGGCGCGGAACTTTGTTGACGGCGACATTCAATAGGAATGATTTGTTGACCTCTATCGACTCTTTATTCGCAATGCCATAGGTAAAGAAAGCTTTATACCTTGCGAGGTCTATGGCATTGAGAGCAACCAGTTGCAGATAAATATCAAGTCGACGATACTGTTGATCGATTGCCAGATCGACCTGCTTGATAGCGTTGACACATGTGCCTTTGTACACCCATTTTGCAGGTATGGAACCGAGCACGCCGACAACCTGGGCGCCTGCCAGAATTACGGTTGAAATAGGTTTGCCGGCGGGATTATCGAAATACTTCCACTCCAATACTTTTGCGTCAAATCGAGAATTGAAAATGCGATTGAGCAAGTCGGCAACTCCGGGTAAATGCTCTTTCGCGAGGGGTTTATACGATATTTCTTCTTGCACCGACGCTTCAGTTTTCACTTCCACCAGATGTGTGTTCCGCAATAAATTGTGTCAGCATGTCTATTGAAATGTCCAGATGTACCCCACCCTTGTCGTTGATGAGCAGATTCTGAAACGGCAGAAAGCGCTCGCTGTAATGCTGCTGAATTTTTGCGGCAAGCCGGGCAAAGTCCAGGGACCGTAAGCCGATATCTTTACCGAGCAGAATGCTGCCGTTTTTGCGGTTGTCGGCATCCCATTCGTTGCTTCCAATAATTTCTGAGATCAGTCCCTTGACTTTTGCAGTAATTGTGTGATAATTATGCGGTAGGTTGTTCTGCGTTCCCATGAAAATAGATACTCCGTTTATAATTATGATAGTGCATAGGCATAGGTGAAATGAGCATCACGGCCTCCCTGAGCCGTAATCCTCTCCCCTGCCGGCTCTGCAGAAAATGATGGCGATGTCGTCGTTATTTCAAATTCAACAGCATATGTTTGCGGATTGAATGAAGTTATCTCAACGGCGCCTGCAGCATCTTCAGCCGCGCCCAAGGCGTTGAGCACAGCCCGTTTTGCATTGCAGGCAACGGCCAATTGAAGCTCATGGGCGGACTGCCCGGATGCCGCAAGTAGAGACAATTCCGAATCGTAAAGCATTATGCGTTGCCTTGCTTGCGTTCGACTTTGACGGGAATGATCAAGAATACTGAACCCCAATCCCCCGGCACTTCTACGCGAGCCGACAGTAATCGCTGCAGTAAACGACGCGCAATGCGCAAGTGCGACGGCTATCGGACCGAGATCGCTGCGATTGCCCAGCACCGAGCAATAAACTTTTAAGTGTTCAGCACGAGTTTCAATTTCTCCGGGCTTTAAATATACACGGTGCTCATTGCGAAAGTGCAATGACGCAGCCTCTTTTGCCGTACATAAATTCATAAGGACATATCCCCGCAATCCGGCATTTCCATTGAGTTTGGCAAAGGCGGACTGCTCACGGGCGGTAAGATAGTAATCTCGCAGCAGGCCTTCGTTCACGCCCTCATTCCGGCACAGAACGGCGGCTATACCCGGACGGCTTTTATAAATGTTCCAGTGATAGCGCGCAACGCCGGAGGTCGTGCGCGATCCGGAATTTGAACCTGCCTGCGGCGGCGGCCCCGTGATCATCTGCGGTGTAACATTATGCTGCGATGCTACAAACCGTTGCATAGCGGCAAAATGTTCATTCATGACATGCGCCCGTACATCATTCCCGCCACCGCAAGCCGCGGACGGGCCGAATTGTCGGCCACGCTGCGCTTCGGCAACAGGCTTGTGCCCGAACTCCGCTTTTGAGCCCCTAAGCACGAGGCCGGTTCGCCCAATTTTCAGCTTCTGGGGCAGCAAATCGAGCTTGTACGCTTTACTGCGCGTCGATACGGTCGACGGCGCCGACGCCTCTTTGTCAAGCTGCACGACTTCGCTGCTGCGGTGCGCAAAGAGATACTTCTGGTCGAAGGGAACGCGATGCACAAAAAGCTTGCCCAGGGTTGCCTGCAATTGATTCATGCCGGGGCGACTGGCTTCATTCGTCGCCACGACCAGGTGATCTTTTTTGTCAAGAATATCGCGCACAAATCCCGTCAGATTGGAGTTGGGCCCCACTTCGATGAAGATGCGATAGCCGTCTGCGTACATCGTCTCTACGGTCTCACGAAATCTGACCGGCATGGCCCACTGATCGATAAGCAGTTTGTTTATCCGCTCCGGTTCGCCGGGGAATATCTGCGTCGATGAAGTACTATAAACGGGTATGGAGGCGGACTGCAATCCTGAGCTGTCGGCATGCTGCGCAATACGCTCACACAGTGGCCGGTACATGTCGGTATGATACCCCCGGTCAAACGGCAGCATCAGGCACAAGGCGCCGGCCCGGGTAAGCTTTTCCTGCGCAGCGATTATGTCGTTTTCGGTACCGCAGATAATAACCTGATTGGGACAATTATCCATGGCAACGGCAATGCGGCCATCATTTTCGTCAAGTACTTTCCGTACTGCTCCCGACGGTGCGGCGCCAACCGCAAGCAGTTTTGCATGCGGGATCTGTTCTACGATATTGTGAGCAATTATCTCATTGTCAATCCATGCATCGATAAGCATTTGCGGATCGTTATTCTTGTATATTCCGCCGGCAAATACCGAATAGTCCTGTCCGATACTGTGCCCGCACAGGGCGTCGGGCTTGATGCCGAGATTGGTGAGCAGCCGGTAGAGTCCGTGATTGGCCGCTAATACCGAAACCACCGCATAGTTCATCTCCCAGATCAGTTCCGAAGCAATTTTTTGCGCTTGCGCACCGCAGTGGGGACGCGGGAAGACAACGAAACCGGGTAGCGGACTGAGCTTGTGACGCCAAAACGCGCGATCGATATTGTCAAACGCTTCACGAACCTCCGGAAAGTGCAGACAGAGGTCACCAAGCATCCTGGGATATTGTGATCCCTCCCCTGAGAAAAGAAAAGCAACTTTGCCGCGCATGACATCTTTTTGAGCGAAAATATAAATGCCGTGTCGATCATTCTGAAACGGCACTTCATCTCGATCAAGCCTGTCGTTCGCCTCGCGACACCGCTCCCGAAGCTGTGAGATAGAGTCGGCGACAAGCGCGGCTCTCAGATCGGTGTGCGCATCATCCGCACCTGCCGTATCCGCACAGGTAAAGGCAATATTTTTCAGGGATGCACCGGGCTCCCGCTCACAATACATCTGTACCTTTTCAATCCGGCTGCGAAGCTCCTCCTTGGTGTCGGCCGCAAAAGCAAACAATTCACTCGAAAAGGCATCGTGGGTAAAAAGCGGCGTGCGTTCGTTCACATGTTCTTCCAGAATGGTATGGGTATTGATGCCGCCAAAGCCAAAGGCATTGACCCCTGCCCTGCGGGGATAATCGGCGCTGTGAATCCAGGGCAATACTTCGGTATTGATATGAAAGGGCGTTTGCTCGATATTGAGTCCCGGATTGGGATCATCGCACAGGGTCGGAGGGAGAACTTTATTATACAGTGCGAGCGCGGTTTTCATTATGCTGGCCATGGCCGCCGCCGGCATCGAGTGTCCGATCATCGACTTGACGGAGCCGACTGCCTTTTCGGGCATAGTATCTTTGCGCACTCCGAATACCTCCGTCAAGGTCGACATTTCGGTTTTATCGCCGACGATCGTTGCCGTACCGTGCGCTTCGATCAACTCGATGCTGTCTTTGTCGATACCGGATGTCTGATATGCCCGTTCGACGGCAAGGACTTGCCCTTCCCGGCGGGGAACCAGTGCTCCAAGTCCTTTGCCGTCCGAAGCCATGCCGAGACCTTTGATACACGCGTAAATGCGATCACCGTCCACAATTGCATCTTCTTTGCGTTTAATAACAATCATCCCCAGCCCCTCACCCAAAAGCGTTCCATCGGCATTTTTATCAAACGGGCGTAAGCGACCTCTTTTCGAGAGCGCTCCAAGAAGTGAGAAAACGACAAAGGTTGCCGCAGACGTCGGCGCCTGCACACCGCCTACCAGCATCATATCGGAAGCGCCGCTTTGCAGCTCGCGGATACCTGCATTCAGTGCAATCGAAGATGACGCGCAGGCAGCGTCCAGAGTATAGTTCGGACCTTGCAGATCAAGGCGATTAGCAATATTGCCGGTCAGCAGATTTGATATGACCCCCGGGCAGGTATCCGCATTAAAAGGCGGAATGCTGTTTTTCAGCTCCTGTCTGATTTCAGCAATCTGATCGGGCTCTAGCTCAGGATTCAACTGCTTGATGACGCCAAGTGTCTCGTCGATAAACAGACTGTGCTGGGCAACTGTTGCATGTGCCTTGTTAATTGTTACGCTCAAACCCAATATGACGCCGGTGGCTTGCCGATTAAACGGTTTTTCGGCATAGCCGGCGTCGACAAGCGCCTCTTTGGCCAGCCGCAATGCCAGAAATTGAGCCGGATCGGAACCCTCAATAGCATTGGGCATGATGCCGAATTCAAAGGAGTTGAATTCGGCATAATCACTGATAAAACCGCCGCGTTTACAATAGACACGATCATTTCTGCCCTGCGAATCAGGATCGTACATGGTTTCATGCCCCCAGCCCTCGGGCGGATCGGAGGTGACGTCACGTTTCCGGAGAATATTATTCCACAGCGACTTGACACTTGGCGATCCCGGATAGATGCAGGACATGCCGATGATGGCGATATCGTCGTTATGCTTGAACATGGGCGGATTCCTGATACTGTTTTGATTGAGCGTCGGCCAGTCGGTTCAGGGCGCTGCTGCACGAGCATTCGAGCCCTTCAAGCTTGGCGAGCAGAACACCCTCGGTATTGAGGTAATAGATGTCGGCACTCAACTGTTGTCCGGCATTAAGGCTGTGGAGCTCGAGGCGACACTCTACCGGACTGTGCGACACCGAATGATAGCGCATAAATCGCCTGATGCGCATCGGCAGCGGGGTCATATCGAAATGAAAACGCTCCCAGGCAATTACCAGTTGCAAACTGCCGTCGATCACCGTCGGATCCATCAGCCAGTTGCCGTCAACGGGCCGGCTGAAGCAGTCTTTTGCCGCCACCGATTGCAATCTGCCGCTGATATGGTTCGGCCCGATACCATGAATGTGCTGTATCGTGTGGAAACACTCGCCATGGAAAAGCCAGCGGGCGTAGGTTTCGTCGAGAGAATGCGGGAACGGCTCGAGGTTGGCGCCCGGATGAAAATCAACATCCGGCATGTGCAAATGCCGCGACAGGTTGACCCGTGCCTTGTAGTGCGGCAAGGCAAAGTCACTGGTATAGATACCGCACTCAAAAGCGACGGCTCCAGCCTCACTTTCCGGCGATATACGGTGCGTTTCGATCCGCAAATCAACAGCCGTTTTTTCGAAGACGATACCCTTCAGGGTCTGCAAATTATTGACTTCAATATGTTCATAATCCGGTCCGTCAAGGTGTACGGTTTCGGCAACCAGCTCCAGTGCCATAGCGGCCGGCAGAACCGGCTTGCCGTCAACCACATGGTCACGCAAATATGTGTGCCGGTGCACGTCAACCCTCAGCGCACGTGAAGTCCCGCCTGGTGAGGATTGTCCGACCGAGGAGTTGGTCAAGGCAGGCGATCCGGCGGGAATCATCTCAGTTGGATCGGTAGCGGGATCCCAGGGGCCTTGTCCGAAGATTACCTGACACGCCGCATTGATGCAGCCAAGTTCGTCGACCAGGCGCGTGCGACCTGCCTCGGGTTCGATGCTGACGATGCCCCGCTGCGCAAACTGATCCTGCACGCCCTTTGAGGCCATTCCCGTTTTGGCCCAGGGGCCCCACAGCGCTGAGAAGCATTTGCCCGGCCAGAGAGTAGCATATTTGCACGCCAGCGCACTGGCAACGCTGTTGGCCGCGGCATAATCCGCCTGCCCCCGGTTACCCATAACCGCAATCGAGCTGAATATGCAGAAAAATGAGAGTTCTTCCGGTTTCAACGCGCCGCCCAGCATAAAGGCGCTCGCAACCTTGGTATCGAATACGCGATCAAAAGAAGCCGGATCTTTCTCAGCCACCAGCTTGTCTTCGATAATGCCGGCCCCGTGTATGCATCCTGATATCGTGGCGTATTTCGCATAGATTTCGTTTATTGCGTTCGTCAATGCTTCCGGTGAACCGACATCGCATTGCACATAATCAACTTTCGATCCGCAGCTTCTCATGGTGTCGATGTTCCTGCGAATTTCACGCTCCTTTATCAGCCCGGCGTATGCATCGGCAACATCTTTCAGCGTTGCCGCGGGATTCGACTTCTTAAGCCGCGCAAAGAGCCGCTTTTTCAACTCCGGCTCTGCGGTAATACCGCTCAGTGCCGGATCTTCTGCGTCCTGAGGCGGGTGTGATCTTCCCAGCAAGATCAGGATGGGCGAATAGCGCTGAGCAAGCTCTATCGCTATTTCCGCCGTGATACCGCGTGCTCCGCCGGTGACGACGACAACGGTTTTTTTGTCGATTGACGGTGCCCCTTGCTCTGTGGCCGGCGGTTCAGCCTTTTCCACTGCCACGCCATAGCGTTGTCCCGCACGATAGCCAACCATCAGGTCGTCCGCCTCGGTTTGCATTTCATCAATAATTGCCCGGGCAATGAATTCCGGTTCCTGTTCAAGGTCGAAATCCAGTGAGAGGCAACGCGTCTTTTCGCATTCCTTGCTGAGCGAATTGAGCAGCCCCGAAACACCGGCGGTGGCAGGCTGTACGCGCGAATCTGCGACATGCTCCATTCCGCATGCACCACCCAGCGAGGTAGTTCCGGTAATCCAGGCCGGCGTTTTATCCTGACGTACCAAACATTGTGCGGCAAAAAACAACGATTTGACATCCTCGAAAACCGCCGTCTGAAATTGCCCGGCGCTCATCGCATCAAATGACGCTCGCCCGTGCAGGGGCATGCAGTGAATGAAACCGTCAACCTCGCCGTGTTCACCAACGATCGCCGCCATAGTCATGCGAATCGACTCATATTCGTCCCAAGCCGACAGGTAAACGTTTTCACCGCTTGCGGCTTCCCGGGGTTGTTTACGGACAAGAACGGGTCGCGCTCCGTGTTCACGCAGCAGGCGTGTGCAGGCATGAGCAATTCCTCTATCATCATCTGTCAATACAATTACCTTGTCCTTAAACGTGTTCAGTTTCGATCCGGTCAGCGGTTTCGGGTGGGCTTTGAGAACAAACCGGGGAACACTATCACGATATGATGCGCTATCTAGTTTTTTTTTTCGGCCGTTTCAGCAGGCACTTCTGCCGGAGCAGCCGAACCTGCAAGCCGCAGCAATGTTTCCTGCATTTCCCGCAAGGTGCGCAGAGCCGTGAGATCAGTTTTCCGTGCTGCTTCCTGCTGCAGAACCGGAAACAGTTGGCGAAGCGCGCCAACGATCTCGACGCGCTTGATTGAGTCGATTCCCAGCTCGGCTTCCAGATCCAGATCAAGACCGAGCATGTCGATTGGATAGCCGGTCTTTTCACTGATGATTTCCAGTAATTTCTCCTCAATGGATTCACCGCCGACGGCGTGTTGCGGTTCCTGCGCGTTTGCCCTCGTGGTATCCATCGACGTGTGCCCGGCTGCATGTGCGGTCGTTGATTGACAGATGCTTTGTATGCCGTTGATCAGCTCGTTGAGACTTCTCATCGTTGCCAAGGCGCCGTCGCCGTTCATCTGTGGAAACTTCTCACGCAAGGCGCCGATGATCTCGATCCGCTTGATGGAATCGATACCTAACGATGCTTCGATATCACACTCCAGATCGAGCATGTCGGCCGGATACCCGGTCCGATCACTTACAACATCGAGTACGGCGGCTTTTACCTGATCAAAGGTAAAAGCCGTGGCGGATTCTTTCTTTTCTGCATCTGGGGAATGTGTGTGCGGTTGGTCGGCGCTTTCTGCTTCTACCGGAATATCCTGCTGAGGTGAAGCAGGTGCAGGAGCGGCTGGTTGCGCTGTTGCAGAATGCTGCGCCGGCGACGTGGAGTGATTGATGGAAATCTCGGGCATCGGCGTCAGTGTTTCGCTTGACAAAATAGACGGCGCCGGGGTCTCGCCGCCGTTGAGGTACGCCATCATCACCTTTTGTTGCGTTTCAAGAAAATGAGCCATGAGCTTCTGGTAATTAACCATTACGGATTGTGCATTTGAATCGTCATTAAGCTGCATTGCTTCCTCTTTCTCTGCATGAGCTGAAATTTCATCCAATGGGTAAGGATCATATCCGGATTGAGCGGCAACCGGCAAGTCTGTCGTTGCATCATCATCTCTCGGAGGTGCTGAGCCGCTGCATTCGGGGCCATGCTGCGTCGCCATTGCGGATTGTCGGCGTTTGGCCGACAAGCGTTGCGACGAAGGCGGATTTTTCGCAGGGGCGTGGAGCGGCTCGCAGCCGCCTCCATCAACTTTCCAGGCCGTTGCCGGCGTGGGCGCCGGCCGGGCTTCTGCGGCTAAACCGGCAAGCGTACATGCTTTACACTGACGATTTGCAAACAGTACATCGGCATTTGCGTTCACACCGTATGCCAGGCACTGCCCGACGACTTGCTGCACCTGCGTAACGCCGTGCTTGCCCGATACATCCGAGGCAACAATGAGCGCGGAATCGTCTGCCAAAATCTGCTGGACCAGATTCGTCAACACCTGATTGGGGCCTGCTTCGATAAAAATTCGTGCGCCCGCATCGTACATGGCCCTGATTTGCTCGGCAAAGCGCACAGGGCTGGTCAAATGCGCAGCTAATTGCTTTTTGAGGGCGGCAACACCTGCTGGATACGGCCGGGCAGTACAATTGGAATAGACCGGAATATGCGGGGCCTGCATTTTCACTTTCCTCAGAAATGCCGCCAAACGCTTCCCAGCAGGCGCTACGAGCGGCGAATGAAATGCACACGAAACCGGAATCGGACGGCAGGTGACTTCATGCTGCCTGCAAAGCTCCTCCAATGCTTCTATGGCATTGCCGGCGCACGATACGATAATCTGCGCCGGAGCATTGATATTGGCCAGCCACGCATTCTCCACTTTGTCAACAATTTCC
The DNA here is from genome assembly GCA_014728295.1 of Chitinivibrionales bacterium. Lineage (GTDB taxonomy): Bacteria > Fibrobacterota > Chitinivibrionia > Chitinivibrionales > WJKA01 > WJLW01. The sequence goes on from WJLW01000012.1 coordinate 34,013, forward strand.
CGCGCCGGCTCAAGCGAAGTCTTCAGGGCGAACATGGCGCCGCCGGCATCGTGTGCCTCTTCGGTGATAAAGGCTCCCCGCGCCGCGGCAATACGGCAAAAATCATCATACCCATACACTCCCGCCGCGTGCAATGCTGCAAATTCTCCAAAACTGTGCCCGGCAACCATGTCGGGCGCAATATCGCACTGGTTAAGTAACCGGTACAGCGCTATATCCGCTGCTGCCAGTGCCGGTTGCGTGAGATGCGTTTGGGCAAGTTTTTTTTTCTGCGCTTTTTCATCATCGGGCGAGAATGCCGAGGGTGGGTAAATATAGCTTGACAAAGGTGATTCGAGCGTCCCGTGCAGAACGCTATTTGCCGTATCAAAACAGCCCCGCGCCACCGGAAACTGCATGGCAACATCTTTGAGCATGTACGGATATTGTGATCCCTGCCCAGAGAACAAAATTGCCAGCTTATCACCGGGCCCTGCCGACTGCTCGAAATAGTAAATTCCCTTTGGATTGACGAGTTGGGAAACTTCTTCTTCTACAAGCCCGGCGATAAAAATATGCAGCTTCTCTTTCAAGTCATCGCAGGACGACGCGATAATCGCGGCACACTTGCCGCGCTGTGGCTTATACGTATACCACAGGGATGAAGCTATATCTTTCAGTTCGAGACTGGGCATTTTCGCCATCAGTTCCAGCAAAGACTTCGCCCGGGAGACCGCTTCATCAACTAAACCGGCCGGCAGAATGCACAATTCGGTGGGCAATACATCCAGAGTCGCGGCGGCGTCGCCAAGATAATCGTCGCGATACTCCTCCAGGGTTGCATGAAAATTGGTTCCGCCAAAGCCGAATCCCGACACGCCGGCGCGACGGGGGACAGGGTTATTGCTGCGCACCCAGGGCTTTGCATTGCTGTTGACATAAAACGGCGACTCCAGCAACGCGCTGTTGGGCTGCTTGACGTGCAGGGTTGGCGGCAGAACTTTGTGATGGAGCGCCAGGGCAATTTTGATCAGACCGGCTACGCCGGCACATCCCTTGGAATGGCCGATTACCGACTTAACCGAATTCAAGGCAACTGACTTGCGCGAAGAACCGGACTCCTCAAAAATGGAACACAATGAAGCGATTTCGGCCTTATCCCCGGCAACCGTGCCGGTACCGTGCGCCTCGATCAGCTCAACGGTATCGGGCGGATAGCCGGCATGCTCATAGGCTCGGCGAAATGCACGCTGCTGACCGGCAGGGTGCGGAGCCGTCAACCCGCGCGCCCGCCCATCGGAAGATCCGCTGATGCCTTTAATAACAGCATATATCCTGTCGCCGTCCCGTTCCGCATCCTTCAGCCTTTTGAGAACGACAACACCGATCCCCTCACTGACACTCGTACCATCGGCCTTACTGTCGAATGTTTTGCAGCGGCCATCCGGCGCAAGTGCATGCGTTTGACTGAAACACAGGTAGGTGAACGGACTTTGAAACGTGTCAGCACCACCGGCAACGACCACATCACTCGTACCGTTTTCCAACTCCCGAACTGCAAGATAGATTCCCGCCAGAGAAGAGGCACAGGCCGCATCAACAGTATAGTTCAGTCCGCCGAAATTGAAACGATTGCTGATCCGACCGGCTATGACATTCGGCAGGATACCGGCGAATGAGTCTTCAGTCCATTCCGGCAGATTTCGATCGATCGATGCACGCAATTTATTATCAGCGAAAGCCGGAAGCAAGGCGCGGGTAATATATTGTTGCCCCAGTTCGGCACTGCCGCCGGTAACGCCGAAGATAACCGAGGTTTTTTCCCGATTGAATTCTCTGGCGGCATATCCGGCATCTCCGAGCGCGGCATCCACCGCTTCCAGGCTCAGCAACTGCACCGGTTCTATGGAACGCAACGTGGAGGGCGGCATGCCGTATTTGACGGGATCAAACAGTATCGGATCAATGAAACCGCCCCACTTGCTGACAACCTTGTCGGCAACGTGGCTCCCCTGATCGGTATGATACAGGCGCCAGTCCCAGCGATGCGGCGGAATCTCAGAAATGCAATCTTTTTTGTTTAGGACATTATGCCAGAATCGCTTTGCGTCAGCGGCTTGCGGCATCAAACATGACATGCCCACAATCGCGATATCGCTTGGTTTAGCGGCCCTTGACCGCCCGGCGGGCGGGCGGATTGCCTTTACTCTGGCAATTCTGGTACGTGCATCTTCGATAATGTTTTTGTGCAAATCTTTGACACCGATCACCCTGTCGTGCATTGTGGCCGCCTGACCGATCATGTACAATCCGTTGTTGAATTGAGCGGACTGATTTACCTCGCGAAATTTCTGATCCGAACTCCCCTCCCGATACGTTTCGTTGCGGGTTTTGCCTTTGGATGCGAGTCGCAGGCGTCCGATGTTCAACGCGTCCAATTGCTCGCGGATATAGCTTGCAGGCGTCTGCTGCCCAATGAGTCGAGCTTTTTCCTGCTCGAACATGTCAATGAACGGCGATGGGCAGCAACGCACGACATGGCCGCGACCGCTTTCAATAAGCACCGTATCCGAACAACTAAGCGAGGCGTCCTGATAGTGCTTTACAATTGCATTGCTTGCGACGATTTCTCTGGTGAACAAATAGGCGGTACCGACCATTACGCCGACGCGCGCACCTTTTTGCGAGAGTGGCGAGGCAATTGCAGCAAGCATGGCGGATGACAATTCATCATGTATCCCGCCCGCAAATATGCAGTGATACGCCGATAAATCGGCGCCGCAAACGCGCAACAGCTCATCGACCATGCTGTTCCACAATACCAAGCTCGAGCGAGGCCCGACATGACCGCCGCATTCCCTGCCTTCAAAAATAAAGTGGCGGCATCCTGCGTCGATGTAGAGCTTCAGCAATGCCGGGGAGGGAACATGCAGATATGCCGGCAAGCCGTTCGATTCGAACAATTCGGCTTGTTCGGGTTTCCCGCCGGCCAGCAGAACGCAGTCGGGCCGCGTTGCAATTACCAGATCGGCCTGCTCCCTGAAAAGCTCCTGATCGATGAAGCCCAGCAGGCCCGCGCCCCAGGGGTACTCACCCAGCTCGTGCGATGTTTTTTGGAGAAGAGCCCCCGCCTCATCACCTTTCATCATGGCCAAGGCAATGAACGGCAATCCTCCCGCCACGGCAACCTCACGCGCAAATGCCGGTTCATCGCTGACTCTGGTCATCGGCCCCTGAAAGATTGGATAGCTTATCCGGTGGAATTCGGCAAGAGGCGAGGCAGGACTTAAAAATGATGCTGAATGAACTGCTGCAAGGCGATCTTCGAGATTTTGCAACAATCCTGCAATTATGCCCCCGACCGTATGATACTTTTCTGCGAGGTTGCGGCTGAAAGCAGCATCCTGGCCAACAGGGAGGATATCATGTTCTATACTGTGCCAGCCGATTTTTCCGAGAATTTGCCTGATGAGTCCACGCTTCGGATTCGGCAGGTCCGGGATTGTGCGCAGGATGTCCGAGCGCGCACCGCCAAAACAGGCAAAATGGCGCCCGTTGCCAAGACGGATGCTTCTGACATGGCTTCCGTCGAATCCGCCAAGCGCCTTCTTTATGTCATCGGGAAGCCGGCTTTCCTTTGCGAGCAAAAATTGCGAATCCAGCACAGCTCCCCGCGCGCCGGCAAGGTAGCAGGCGCCGATGGTATGAATTCCCACTCCCCCGTAAACATACACGGGCGCTTTTGTTTTGCCAACCACCTGCTGAAGCAAAATGAACGAAGTAGCTTCGCCAACTATTCCTCCCGCTTCGCAACCTTTTGCGACAATGCCGTCATATTCAGTCTTGCGCAGCCTATCCAGATCCGAAACCGATGAGATTTCCCGCAAAACCTCTATATTCTGCTTTTTAAGCAGCTTAATCGATTCTGCTTGTTTATCACCGCATGAATTAGCAAAAAGTACCGTGTGGATGAAGTCATTGAATTCAGAGACCAGTTCCACAAGAAAGCCCGTACTGACATCGCCGATTTTCAGGCAAACAGGCTTTTTTCCGTAAATCCGGGCTTTGGAGACTATTTGCCGGGCGATTTGGAGCCCAGAGCAGTATTCCAGACTAATCCCTCCATTGTGACCGGCTCTGGAAGCAGCAATTGCAGTCGAAGAATCATGAACTGCAACCGGTGAAAACGCAATAATTCTAAATTTGCTCATATTTCACATTGCGGTTGGATTTTGACGGCACTCACTTCAACTTGCATTAAGAGGACAATTACACAAAATGATTTGTGATCATAAATATTTTGTTTGGAAAATGTTAGAGAATTGTTAAAATTTGAGCATTCTGAATATTTTTAAACCAACGCGTGGCATGAGAACAGGTAAGTGCTTCATTTTAATTAAGCTATCCTGCAACCTGGCTTTGATGTCTTAAGAAGAAAAAAGAGCAGATCCGGCAATTTCAAAGCAAAATATCGCAAATTATCGAACGATTTTCTAAAATTGAGCACATCCGGCGGCAAAGCCACTTTTCTGAATCCTGAAGCTTTGGTACAGTTCCCTGCGATCGACCAACCTGCCGAATCCTACCGTAGCTTCCACACGCGACCATTCAAGGTACATTTCAATAGAATCAGGATCATCTCTGAAAAACGTCGTGATCAGCTTTCTGCGACGTTCGCTGTCACGCCGCGAGCTGTCAATAACCTTCCCGGTAACGTCGTCTTCCTCTCTGATACAGAGTCCGCTCCTTGTAAGAGCTTTGCGCACTTTTTTCCAGCGCCGGGAAGCGCCAAAATCCACAAGCAAAAAACATCCATCCTGTCTGAGCACCCGTGCGGCTTCACTCTCACAAATCGCTTGAAACGCGGGTAGCAAAGAGAAGATTCCACGCTCACGACAACATCAAAAGACGAGCCGGCAAATTTCAAATGTTCTGCGTTACAAAGATAAAAAGTCAGGCCCTTTTGGGGAAACGTGACTCCCGGGCCATTCAGTGCTGTTTCTACCCTTCTTAAGAGTCGTCGCCGCTTCATTTATAACTGCAGCAAAGTGGCTTCTAGCCGTTTCTTAACACAATCTTTATCTTTTACTAACATTCGCAATGTATTTATCTCTTCTTTGCTGACAAAAGTGCGCAGAGCAAGACGTGCGAGGGGAGAGGTGTGAGACAGACTCATGCTTGATTTGAAGGAAGTGTTTCGATGTCAAAAATAGCCACTAAAGACGTAAGTGCTTTCCCGGCAAATGACGTAGCGGCAGGTTATTCTTATATTCTCGGTTCCGGCAGCCAACCCAATATTGTAAATGCATTGTTTGAAAGGCTGTTCAATATTGTATTTGCGCTTGTGGTATTACCATCCGCTATACTTTTAATGTTCCCTTTTTATCTGCTTTATCTGCTCACAGAAAGAAAAAACGGCTACTTTTTATACAAAGGCGTTCGCCTGGGCAAGCATAAAGAGGAATTTGTCATTTACAAAATTCGCTCGCTCAAAACAAGTGCCGAGCGGGAAATTGGTGGAAAGCTCCATTCGAATGATGCATCGGTTGAAGTATGGTACGGACGCATATTAAGAAACTCCCGCATTGACGAATTTCCGCAGCTCATTAACATTCTCAAAGGCGACATGGATTTCATCGGCCCCCGTCCGGTGCGGCCGATAATCTACGAAACGATGTTTAAAAGCATCCCCGGATTCGATAAACGCTTTGCGGTAAAGCCGGGTTTGACCGGATATTCACAGTTTTATACTCCCCACAGCGCGCCGAAGCGGTTGCGAGTGAAGCTGGATAATCATTTCATACGCAACAATACATCTCTCAGCAAAAAGCTGCTATTCATTTTACGAACAGCTTCCAAGTTCGCATCGAAATTTGCACACGAAATCATGCATGAAGCATCTGAAATGTACAATCACAAGCATCGCGGCAAAAACCCTGTCAACCGAAGAAAATATCGCAGAAAAAAGCCGACAAGTGATGTTGATGTTTTTCTGCAGTCAAGTGATCCCAGAGTTTCCCGGCGTTTTGCTCAGGGCAGGATACTCAACATGGACGATTCTTCCATGTGTGTCGAGATCCCGGCCCATATATTCGAACAAAAAGAAGATTTGTTTATCAAATTGTCCTGTAAATCAAAAAAGAAAAACAGGAACAAAAACGTTGAAGTTAGTTTTAAGGGAAAAGTACTGGCAATGCGTCGAGAAGCTGAGAAAACAGGCCCGCAACTAATTGTCAATTTCGATTCCATTTCCGAGTTTAACAGCTATATGAAAGATAAGTATCTGATGGAACTGGATTACGCCAGTTAGTCGCGTCGCTGCGCACTGCCTATGATCTATTTAAATATTCTCTTTCTATTGGCATCACTGTTCCCCTTCTTTGTCTATCCGCCTGCTCTCCGTTTTCTTTCCAGATTTTTCCGCCCGCTCAGCAGGCCGGAATCCGGGGAGTATTTCCCCTTTGTATCGCTGGTTATACCGGTCCGTAATGGTGAGAATCTCATTGTGCCCAAGCTGCGTAATGCTTTACAATTGCACTATCCGCCCGACAGGTTGGAAGTGATAGTGATAAGCGACGGATCGACAGATTCGACCGTCGCGCAGGCATCGAAAATCAGCGACAGCAGAATAAGCATTCATGTATTAAGTGAACACAAAGGCAAGAACTTTGCAATCAATTTCGCCGTCAAGAAAGCAATCGGAGACATTTTGCTATTCAGCGACGTGGATGCACTGTTAGAAGCAAAAAGCCTTGAGAATATGGTCCCCTGGTTCAGGCTGCCTGAAATTGGCGGTGTTTGCGGCAGAAAACGAATTAAAACGGCGAGAGATTCACTCGAGCAAAGCCAGGTGGCGTATAATTCCTACGAAGAGAAGCAGAAACTGTACGAAAGCCGTATTCACAGCACAGTAACCAACGAAGGCAAAATCCATGCAATCCGCAAATCATTGTTCCGCCCATTGCCACACAGAGGAATGGACGATTTGCTTAACCTGCTGTGCATAGTCAAACAGGGTAAACGGTTTGTTTTTGAGCCTCAGGCCATTGCATTTATCCCAAGTCCGTCACGAAAAACCAGGGAAGAATTCATTCGACGAAAAAGAATTGTGCGCGGCAGCTTTCTGGCCATGTGGCACCACAAATCAGTTTTCAACCCACTTCAATCGGGTATGTATGCACCGTTAGTATGGGTTCACAAGTTAGGGCGAAGACTTGCTTCGATTTTTCTCGTATTCACCTTTGTATCAACCCTGCTTCTTTCCAGCAAAAGCTTGGTGTTCAAAACGCTTTTATTTATCCAGCTTGCCGGGATACTTGCCACGACCGGCAATAAATTCCTCCGCTTGCCTGCCGGAAAAAAAATCCCGAAAGTATCCGGATATCTAAATCTGGCGTACTACTTTATTTTAGGAAATATTGGCACCTTGGCAGGCATCATCGAAACATTGCTTATTGGTAAATATACCGAAAAATGGACGCCCCTCAAGCGCGATGCTTTACACGACGCAAGTGCGAACAATCTGAATGAAGTCTCTCGCTCTGTAAACGGCAACGCCTGAAGTAACAAAGCCCGCATTTTCAGAAGAAGTATGCATCAAATGTTCTTATTGCGCTAGCACAATACTAACACGAATATTATCAAATTCTAATATTCGCAATTTATTTACTATGGATTATGCTTACTCCCTAATTAGAGCATTGTACAATCCCGTAATTCCCAAATTCCTGAACATCAACAGAGCAAACCAACTCGATGTACATCAGGAATACTTCGCAAAGGCTACAAACCAATGAATAAGATGTTTAACAGAGCATTCAGGATTTTCTGGTATTACAGAAAACGAATATTCATCATAACTGCTTCCCTTTTCATTGTTACAACATTTTTAAGCGCTACATTGCTCTTCGGCAATCCTGAATACGAAGCCACAACGACCGTCACGATGCTGCCATCGAGATTTGAGTTGAATTATTCAAGCGGAAGGAGCGATTTCTTAACCAGCAATCCAGCAATGGTCCTAACCCAAACGCATACGGAATTTCTGCTTAGCCAATCGATTGCCCGCAAGGTAGTAGACACATTGTTGCAAACCTTCGATCCAAAGCAAAAAGCAACTACGTCCTTAATGGGGAGTATGCATCATTCAATAATCGCTCCCGTTGTTGGAACAATGCGGAAAGCATACTATTTACTCAACTACGGGAAGTATGAAGAGCAAGATATGGTAGAAGCCCTTACAACAAAGGTAAAAAACAGCATTGATGTGAAGAACGTACCCGGCTCGTTTATTCTCAACATAACAGCAAAATGGAAAGATCCGGAGCTTGCTAAACGTGCCGCTAACCTTCTGGCAGAGATCTATATCGAAAAAAGCAAGAGAGATAATCGTCAGGCACTAAGCATGACAAAACAATTTATAGAAGAAAAGCTTGACCAATATCAAGCCAATCTTCTACAAACAGAAGATGCTATCATGGAATTCAAAAACAACAATGATATCACCTACTTCCCACGAGATATTTCAATTGCCATGAACGAAATGACGCAGTATACGCAGGAAAAAAATCGCCTGGAATTAAAACTGCTTGATTTGCAGACCAAGATAAAAAACTTTCAGAATATCCAATCTCAATCCGACAATGCTCAGCTAAAAGCAGAATATACAGCCACCAAAGAGGCATTGAAGAGTGTAGAAAGGCTAATCAGAGATGAGCGTCGGCAACTCAAACGTATTCCGGGTCTTGATTATCAGCTTTTTGAAATGGATCAGAAAAAAGATGAAATACAAAAAAACGTTAATGGCTTGCAACAGGATTTAATCAGAACCAATATAGCAGAAGCAGGAATACTCAGTGCGATAAAAATTATTGATTCCGCAGTAAGGCCGTCATATCCTTCAAATCCTAAGCTTTTAATTAACGGCATTATATCTATTGTTGTCGGCCTGATGATTTCTTTATGCTACGTAATCGTATCTGAGGCATTCACAAATAAAATCAGGGCCCCTGAGGACATCAATGCCGCTGTTGTGGGCAACGTTAATATTGTCCCGGCAATGAATGGATACATGAATATTCCCAAACAACAAAAACACAAAAAGAAGCAAAAAAAACATTCTATCACCGATAGTGTTATAACTAAGCACCTTCAGTACACGATAAATTCGATCGCAATACATAAAGAACCTGAACATCCGATTTACTTGATTGACACAATTGCAGATTTTAAGCCGTTTCACAGTTTTCTGTTCTATTTCATGGAGCATTTGTCAGCAAAGACACTTATTGCCAATGGCAATTCAACATTTCATCAGGAAATTCTTAAACGATATAGAACAAATCTGGCAATTTCCAGTCTAAATAAAAACTATGATTCTCCTGTTACTTTGAAGGGTATTGTCGATTATATTTTCTGGGATGCAGATAATATTTCCAACAGTACGAATGGAAAAAAACTTCCCGTCATTAGCACGATAGATTCTTTAAAAAGCAAATATGGTGCAATTTATATCATTCCCCAACCGCTGAAAGAATACCCTCTTTCCGAAAAATTTCTTGAACACTCCGATAAGCTCATCGTCTTGCTGCAGGCAAATCAAAATAAAACCCAGGACCTCGAATATCTTCAAAGCCGCTATTCAACTTCGGAGAAAGACATTTCGTACGTGCTGACCGACGTTGAATACCAGGGAGATTTACTTTTTAAATAAGTACCGTTTCCCACTTAACGGTTGTTCATTTACATGCCGAGATCTGTTTCGAAGAAAAAGCGCGTCCGTCGTGCCTGGATAATTACCTTAATCGTATGGATTGCGGTTTTCTCGATTTGGGTTTTATCACCTCTCAATCCGTTTCTTCTGTTAGTATCGCTAATTACCGGACTTGCAATAAGCAGATACCTTCTCAGCAGCACTCGAAAAGGAGCTGTAGCAGTACTCAATTACCACAGTGTATCACACAATCCTGCCTGGCTGCGCATCGGCGAACAGCTTTCCATACATCCCCGGCAATTTGAAAGACAGTTACGTTACCTGAAGCAAAACAATTACGAAACACTCACAATACCAGAATTATATGATTATCTTTCGCACCGTTCAGTTGCGAATAAAAGTCAAAAGAAAATTGTTTTGACGTTCGACGATGGATATGCAGATAATTTTGTCACTGCATTTCCCTTGCTGAAAAAGTATGACATGAAGGCGACGATATTCGTTTCAACAGATTTTATACTGAAAGATGCGCAAGGCGCACGGCACAATTCAGAAGAAGGCTACTTACGTGAATCGCACATAAAGCAAATGGTAAAAAGCGGTCTGGTTGACATTCAATCACATGGCGTTACGCATACGCGCGTGTTCAACGACGATAAATCACTCGGCTTTCACCACGGGCAGCTTGAAAACATCTGGCTTTTCTGGAACAACCGTCCCCGGCATAAAACAGAATGGTGGCAACACGATCTTACAAGCTTTGCCCTTCACGGCTATCCGCTGCATAAACAGGGACCTGCCTTAACCGATAGAAAATTCTGCGTAAATGAACAGGTCATCAATCATCTGCACACATTCGCCGCCCAACGATCGCCAAACAAACATAAAGAAAGGAATTCAGATGTGGCATGCCGGCAGGAATTGCAAAATTTTCTTGCGAGCGCTTCACTGCCGTACGGATCATTTGAGACGCATGAAGAATATGATGAACGTATCAGGGGGGAGCTTGAAAAATCCAGGGAACAGATTGAAAAACTGACGAATAAGCCGGTAGCATTTTTATGCTGGCCACAAAATGAATACTCTCAGAAATCACTTAATCTGGCCGCGCAGTGTGGATACAAAGCAACCGTCAGCAATTTTTTTTCCTCCAGTAATTGCATTACGAATAGCGCATCAACCATCGGAAGAGTATATGTGGGAGCGCCTTGCTTTGGTACGCACAATCCGTACGCTCAGTTGCTTGGATTTCATGCAACCATTAAATGCTTCGAAGGCAGCTACGTATGGTATCCTGTTGTTGCATTGTCAAATGCCCTTAACAAGCTCTTTTTTAAGCAAACGGAACCCGACCCATTCATGTCGATACAGGATCAGCTATAGCCATACATTATCAACTCATCTTTGATTGCAGCATTTAGTTTCTCCTGCAAATCCGCGTGCTGTTCCTGCTGCCATTTGTAATTGGTATTTTTGATTTTACCGGCAGAAACCTCGCGCATATACGAATCAATTTCGCTTAATTCACAATGCTTTAAAATGGTGGAAAGCATTTCCCCGGGATTTTCACATAAATCTTCGTATCTCAGATGCATCAGGCTTGGCGCGGCGATCCGCTCTTTCGAATCTTCAAATGCGCGCACTAAATTTTTCCATTCCAGGGCAGCAAGGACAACAGGTTCTTTTCCGGATTCCTCCCAGCGCTGCATACCTTTGGCCGGCAATGTGCCGTGTATCCAATTTTCTGGCCCCTGACGACCGGTCCACCACTTTTCTTTTATGCGGGAATTTGCGACTGCACGCCCATCGCGCACCATATGAATGAACAGTGCGTCAGGAAACAGTGAGTGCATAAAACCAAGCCGGGGCCAGCCCGTGATTTTTATCAGCAAACGATGTCTTGCCGGGGTTGTGCAGCTTGAGAATGCTGAGTACAATTTCTCTTTTGTTGCCCTGTCCAGATCATCTGCGTGCAAATCCCTTTTAGTGGTACTGAAATTCTTACAATAATAATCCCAGAATGTGTAAGCTTCGCCGGGCTTTACTTTTTTTGCTATGAGCCTGCCCGCCACAGGCATGTCAATGATGCGCATTACCATGCTATTTATCCGGGGAAGCGCCGGGAAGAAATCTGTAATTCTGCCCAGCCAGCTTACCTGTGGATGCCCGGCCAGCAACCTGTGAAGCAGGGTAGTTCCGCTTCTGCCCACACCCAGAATAATTACAGGCTTAACAATCGCTTTTCTCATGCTTTATTTAAACTTCAGGAACAGGTTGATGCTTTGCTTTTTCAAGATTCATTTCGAACAATCTGTAAAGCGCAGCTACATTTTTTTTCTGATCGTAATCCTGCTCTATTGTTGCCCGGGCCGACTCACCCAGCCGTGCAGCGTATTCCACATCCGCTATCAGGCTCATTACTGCACGGCAAAGCTCCCGACTGTTTTTTTCGCGGATAAGTATGCCATTTTTATTGTTGACAAGTATTTCAGGAATGCCTGATATGGCCGTCGCCACCACCGGCAGTTTCATTGCCATAGCTTCCATAAGAGCAACCGGAATGCCTTCCATTTTTCCGGTACGCGCAATGACACTGGGTAACACAAAAACCGTCGCATTTTCCAGCTCCGCAAGTACCTTTTCTCTGGGCAGTTCTCCTGCGAATTCTACAATGTCATCAATTTTTAGATGTATAACGTCTTCATGCAACTGCTTGCGCAAAACCCCATCCCCTACAAGCCGGCATCTGCATTTTATTCCCTCCTGCTTAAGCATCGCACATGCTTCAAAGAGATATTTATGGCCCTTGTACTCTTTGAAACTGGCAACACAAATCAGAACAGGAACAGACCCTTTCGATCGCTGCATGCGCGGCTGAAAAAGTTGAAGATCGACGCCGCAACGAACGATATGAATTTTATTCATTACTTCATTTCCAAGAAGATGGCCTATATATTGCCGGTTAAAATTTGAAATGGTAATCAACATCTTTGCCGATGCCAGTTTCTGTCTCAGCATTGGCCGCTCTACAAAAATATCATGCGCGTGCATAGTGATGCTGCAGGTAGCCTGAGTTAGCTTATTTATGCAATAGACTGCCAGGCCGGGATGCGCTGCATAGTGACCATGCGCATGCGGAATGGCCAACTCATCCATCTTTCTGGCAAAATATGCCGCCTTGGGAATAACATAGAATATTCTTGATAAAAATTTGGGAGAGGTAAGATTGTACATAAATGAATAAAGCCAGATTTGCATATATTCAACGGGCCTGGAAAAAAGCCAGAAAAACTGTGCAGACAGAGTCTTGAGCGAGAACAATGACACGTAGTGCATTTTCTTGAAGAAAGAAACCGCTTCGGGATGCATTGTATCCGTATTTTCTTTGATGAGCGGAAATAATTCTATAGAGCAGCCCATCGATTCGAGCATTTTCATTTCGTACAGAATAAATGTTTCGGTTATGGCGGGAAAGCGTGTTATAATATAGGCAATAGTCATTGTGTCATCTTGAACATGCTTTTGGACGGCCATATGAAATATTCTAAGCCGCCAAGCCGGTCTTTTGCTGTGATTGATTGAGGGAGGGCTTTATGAAGGTATTAGGAGCATAGAAAGATGAAACTGTGGGTGCCAACGCCAATAATACCCATAAGTACTTGGTAAAATCACCATGCAGAAAAAAGCAACTAACAAAGTAAGTTGCAGAGGCTACGAAAATTATCCTGGGAACGGCACGATATTCCGGTTGCAAGTTCTCTGCATTTTTGGGATTAATTCGATCGCTCAATGCCTTTAAACTGAAAATAATCAATAGCATGAATGTAAGCATACCAAAAATACCATTTTCTACCCAAATTGACAGGAAAGTATTATGGTTAACCTTTCCGCCGATATATGTGTCGGTCAAATAACGATGTTCATCCATTTCATGATATCGTGGATAATTACCTGGACCAATGCCAAAAAGTGGATAATGAGCTATTAACTTCGCACCGATTGCATGATAGGAATACCTTCTTCGCATTGAAACATCCATGACTTCATCTGTAAATAAGGCTGATAATGAGTTCATGCGAGCCCAGTAGTTCGTTGGGATGAAAGGCAAAACCAATAAAAAAAGTAAGAACCCGATACCAGCTACCTTTAGAATGGAAATTTTTTTTCTATAATTCCACCCCATTATTGCAATGCCTGACAGTATGGCAAGTGATATTCCTCTGGAAAATGTAAAAACAATGCCCAACAAGATTATGCATGATGAGATCCCAAATAAAATTTTTGCCCATGTTTTTTTGCTTTCTATCATCAATATACTGCCAATAAAGAAGGCAACAAGCAGCATAGAAGCCGTAGTATTGGGATCCAGGATCGATAAGCCAACCAGTCTTTCTGTCTCTGGGTTCATTGCATATTTTGCCGTCGAAATTCCCCAAAAAACTCCACCAAGCCCTATCATTGCAGACAATGTGCAGGAAATAAGCATTGTTACCAGCACAGCCATTAGCTTTTTTAATGTATCAGTCATTTGGACGATTAAGAAATATAGCAGAAACAAGCTATAATATTTGCGCAAAAACGATATTGCTGTTATCTTAAATTCCGACATAATGGTCGCGCAGGTTGCTGATGCAATAAATAATATCAAATAAATCATTACAGGCTTAAAGTTTACCTGTTTCTTGTTGACACCAATGTTCCAGACAACTACAAAAAAAAGCGGCAAGAACAATACCTTGGTCAATGACAATGCCGGAAATTTTGATGTAATTATTTGCAGGGAATTCAGTGAGGCCAGTGCAATGAGTAGCAACAAAATTAAAAATGGGTCAATTAAAATCACAGCAATCGACACGACTAAAACGAAAGCTGCTAAGAGAGCCATCTGCGGCTCGATAACGATTATTATAGAACCTATTCCAGCAAATATAAGCAGCAATAAAAATGAAAAGAAAACATTAAGAGATGTTTTCTTGACTGCGAGAGTATTCATAAGAAAGCACAAACGCGTGATGGTTGAAACCTGCAAGCCTTAAAAAATCATATACGCAAGTTTGGAAAATGTAAGAATTGTGTTAGAATCTTGTGAGCAACCGCTTGGTAAGAGGTAATCTTCTTACTCAATCCATTTTTTTTAAGATTTTTAACTTTAAATTTTTCATAGAATTTATAAAACCTGAAGATAGTTGTGACATTTCATCTTTAGAATAGAATAGCAAGTCCTGCCACCTTGTATTGGTGTATCTGCAGTAAATGTTCATGGCGCCCAAAGTTGCTATTGTATAACATATTGACGAGCTAACTGCTGCAGCAGCTATGCCAAAAATTGGAATATAAATCACATTGATAACTACATTAACTGCAAACGCAATGCCGGCAACGATAGAAATTTGTATTATTTTGTTTTGACTAAAAAGATAAGATCTAAAGAAGCGATAAATGCTTGAAAAAAATATTCCCGGCAGCAACAAATTAAGCGGAATCACGGTCTGAGCAAATTCTTTTCCATAGAAAACGGGAACGAAAAAATGGCCGGAAATAAATATGAATGAACAAACGAAGAACATACAGTACAGTACAGTTTTAATAACTATGCTCCCATATTCCTTCCAATCACCGGGTTTCATGCTGAATATTGCTGGCAATGCCGGCAATATGACAGAAGTTGGAAGCATTAGTGGCAAATCAGCTATTCGCACAGCAAGAGCATAAAAGCCTAAT
>WJLW01000102.1 GCA_014728295.1 Chitinivibrionales bacterium
ATTTTTCCTCTTATCTGGTCACTGGGAATCAGTTTCACTGATATGCAGCGGGGCCGCGCTCAGAACGGCGAGGAAAAGACCGGCTTGCACCCGACCTTTCGAAACTATGCTCGTATGCCCGAAGATCAACGCTTACACTACGCTGCCCGGAACACCTTGTTTTACGTGTTGGCTGGCGTGAGTGTGCAGTATGTGGTGGGGTTCGGCCTGGCTCTGGTGTTAAATCAGAAATTCGTGGGGCGCAATATCGCCCGGATCATTTTTCTAATGCCCATGATGATGACGCCGGTAGCAGCCGCCTATACCGGTCGCATGATGTTTGATTCCAAGCTCTCGCCTCTCGCTGACCTGCTACGCACTCTTTCCAAATTGCTTGGGACAGAGACGATTGTTGCTCCCTGGTTGACTGAGGCGGCCTGGGCCCCATTTACCATTTTATTGATCGACAGTTGGCAGTGGATTCCTTTCATGACCCTCCTGCTTTTGGCGGGAATGCAATCGATCTCGGAAGAGATTTATGAGGCGGCACGAGTTGATGGTGCAACAGCGTTGACGATTTTGCAGAAAATCACCTTCCCGATCCTGCTCCCTATTTCGGCTACCGCGATTTTAATCCGAGGGTTGGAGATTTTTAAAATCATTGATGTCATTGTCGTGACGACCGGCGGCGGTCCAGGCTCGGCAACCGAGTCGTTAACGATGTATATTTTTAAAACGGCGCTGACATTCGGCAATCTGGGCTATGCGGCGGCCATGTCGTACGTCTTGTTGGTGCTGGTGATTATCTTTGCGTTGTTATTCCTGTTTATTGTCCGCCGTCTTGCAGCGAAAGTGAGCATGTAAAGGGAGAACGTGGAATGCGAAGAGGTCGAAAGCTCTGGCAAACCATTCTGTTGTACGCAATAGTTATATTCTGGTCATTCATTGTCCTTTTTCCATTTTACTGGCTGTTTACAACCTCGCTCAAGAATCCGCTGCATGTCAGCCGGGGACCCCGTTACATTCCGTATGGTGATTTCCAGCCCACAGTGAAACATTGGCAGTATGTCTTTGGACAGCAAAAAGACACGACCTTGCGCCACTTCCGCAATAGCCTCATTGCGGCGTCAGGCAGCACGATTCTGGCCGTCATCATCGGGTCGATGGCCGGCTACGGCCTCTCGCGCTTCCATTATCATTGGCGATTCCCGCCCTGGAAGAACGACGACATTGCGTTTTGGATTATTTCGCAACGCTTTTTGCCGCCAGCCTTGTTTGTGGTGCCGTTTTTGATTTTGTATGTGGCAGTAGGATTGGTGGATACGCATATCGGACTGATTATTGTCTATACGATGTTCAACCTGCCGTTTGCGATTTGGATTATGCGCGATTATTTCAATAGTCTTCCCACCGATCTTGAAGAGAGCGCGCTGGTAGATGGGGCCACCCGCTGGCAAGCATTCATGCGGATAGTGCTGCCGTTGAGCGCGCCGGGACTGGTGTCAGTGGCGATTTTTTCGTTTGTCTTCTCCTGGAATGAATTTCTTTATGCCTTGATGTTGACCAATTTCGATGCCATCACCATGCCGGTCCTTATTGCGGCCCAAAACAATACTCGCGGCGTGCAGTGGTGGTACATCTCAGCGCTGACCCTGACCGCCGTCACTCCGGTGGTCTTGCTCGGTTTGCTCATGGAACGCTTTATTACAAAAGGCTTGATGGCAGGAGCAATCAGGGGTTAGAGAACTTTTTTATTCCATACGCCCATTATACTGAATCATGCGTTCCAGGGTAATCCGCCCAGTTGCCTTGAAAGTTCGCGTGATGCTTTCAGCAAAGGGATTTTCAATTCTTCCAATTTCTTCAGAGTAAAACGAGAGTCCGGTCCGGAAATGCTAATTCCGCCGTTTACGTGGCCTCCTCCTTCAAAGATAGGCACCGCAATACAGCGCATATTCTCGGCAAATTCGCGATCATCAATGGCATATCCTTGAGAACGAATATTTTGTAACTCCTGCCTGAATGTATCGGGATCTGTAATTGTATTCCGGGCTAATTGGGGCAATCCCTTTGCGATAATCTGCTCGATAAAGCGTATATCCTGAAAAGCCAGGATCGCTTTGCCAATTGACGTGCAATACAATCTCGAACGATCACCGATTTGAAAATCAACAGTGACAAGCTGGGAGCCTTTCACTCGTTGAACCAGGACGGTTTCGTCGCCATCCAGGATAGAATAGTGTAATGTTTCGTGAGTTTCATCTGAGATAGTTTTCAACGTTTGCCGAATCAAATGGGAGACTTCATTTTCAGCCAGGAGATTACGACTTAAGGAGACAACTTTGTAACTCAGATTATACCGTTTGGACGCATCATGGCGAACAACATACCCTGCTTCAACAAGCGTCATAAGCATACGGTAGGCAGTGGCCTTATCTGCCCCAATATATTCAGCCACTTCAGGCACGGAAATGGACTGTGATGATGCGGCGACGGCTTCAAGCACATTTAGGGCTTTCAGCGCAGTAGCACTGATGTTTTTATTGACCTGTTTATTTGACAAATGGACCTCTTTCTCCTTTGAAACTACAGGA
>WJLW01000103.1 GCA_014728295.1 Chitinivibrionales bacterium
CATTGCCAATGCAGGCAAATTCGTCTGGATCGGTACCGCGGATATCAAAGATCTCTACATTCACAAGGCAAAACGCATGGTTCCCTTTTTGGAGCTGCTTTCGGAGCTGATTGCAGAGAATGTCACCATCCGGCTGATTCATGCCAAAGAACCGGGCAAGGCCTTTCGGGATGATTTCGACCGGTATCCCAATCTGGCCAACGGACTAGAGCAAATCCTCTGCCCGCGTACTCATTTCAAATGTGTCGTAGTGGATGGAGTGTTTGCCTACTCCGGCAGTGCAAACCTCACCGGCGCCGGTATGGGAGCGAAATCGGAGCATCGCAGAAATTTCGAATCGGGCATCGTCACCACCGAGAAAGGCCTGGTAGCGCACATCATGCAGCAGTTCGATGAAGTCTGGATGGGAAAGTGGTGTGGTGCATGTCAACGCAAAGTATATTGTGCGGAATTTAATGACCTGATTTAGCAAGGATCGTCCATGTATCTGCTCAACAAATATCCTCATCCCGCCAATTGCGAATTTGTAACGGATCCCGGGGCCTGCGAAGACGTTCGCACCATACGCTTATCAATTGATGCGGGCAAGGGCGATGTGTACCGGATTACGGCAGCCAATCCGGCCATCTGGCAAACCGAATCCATTGACACCGAAATCGCATTTGAACCACGGGACCCTTCCAGACGTGAGACCGGCAATACGAATCTCGAACTCAATTCTGCGGGGCAAATTCAATTTTCTGACGGACAAGGCAAGCTGTTGCTCGAATCGGTTCCGTTTTTCACCTTCGGCGTGTCCGGTACCTGCTGGCTCTTTACCTTTCGCATGACCGCCGACATGCAGTTTTTCGGGCTGGGTGAAAAGCAGCGGCCATTCGAGCGGTCGGGAGGGTCGTATAAATTCTGGAATGTAGACGTCTGGGCCGATCACAGCACAAAAAGCGTGCGTGAGAACAAATATGATCCCGACTATATTTCGATTCCTTACGTTATAGTCAAACGCAACAATACCTACATCGGTATGCTGTTAGATTCGCCGTGTTGCAGCTTTGTCTCACTCAATGACCGGCGAATGAAAATGAATCAACTCACCGGCGATAAGCAGCCGTCGTTTTTTCTGGGAGCCGAGAATGGGCCGCCTTCGCTGTTTATTGTCTATGGCCCTTCCCTGCGTAAGCTGACCCGCACTTTTCATCGCCTGGTCGGAACCGGATCGCGTCCGCCGTTGTGGGCCCTGGGCAATCATCAGTGCAAATGGGGGTATGCGGCATTCTCGGATTTAACCTACCTGGCCGACAATTTTGAAAAGCACCGCATTCCTGTTGACGGACTATGGCTTGACATCGGGTATATGGACGGCTACCGCATATTTACCTATGATAAGAAGCATTTTGCCGATCCGGTTAAGGACATCGCCAAAATCAGGCAGCGCGGCTACCACGTCGTTCCAATCATCGATCCGGGGGTCAAGCGGGATGATAATTACGCCGTGTATCAAAACGGCAAAGCCCGCGACGTCTTTTGCAAAAATCCGCAGGGTGGGGAGTTCACCGGCATCGTCTGGCCGGGCCTGAGCGTCTATCCCGATTTCTTGCTTGACGAATGCCGGCGTTGGTGGGCCGACCAGGTAGCCCGATTTGCCGAAACCGGCATCTCCGGTGCATGGCTTGACATGAATGACCCGGCCTGCGGCTGCGTTGATTGCACGTCCATGCTCTTTCGCAACGGGGCGCTTTCACACGATGCCTGTCACAACCTCTATGCCGTGCTCATGGCCAAAGCGACCAAAGCCGGATTTCTGAAATTACAACCCGGCAAACGTACGTTTCTGATATCTCGATCAGGGTTCACCGGTTCACAAAAGTATGCCGGCAACTGGCTGGGGGATAACTTTTCCAATTATTTCCACCTGCGAATGACGATCGGCAAGTCGCTGAATCTCTCCCTTTCGGGCATATCGATGATCGGTCCGGATATTGGCGGCTTTGGCGGGGAATGCAACGCACAACTGCTTATCGACTGGGTCAAGGCCTGTTTTCTGTTTCCCTTCTTTCGCAATCATGCCGATCTGAGCTCATCCAATCAGGAGCCGTGGGTGTTTACGAAAAGGACTCTGCACATCACCCGCAAATTCATCCGCTTGCGCTACAAGCTGTTGCCGTATCTCTACAATTTGTACATTCATCATGAGTGCACCGGGGATCCTATATTACGTCCGCTATTCTATGAGTTTACGGATACGAGGGCCCTTGCTCTGGCACACATTGACGATCAGTTCATGGTTGGCCCCGCAATCATGCAGGCGCCGTTCGTAGACGAGCAGGCGCAGAGGCGCAAGGTTGTCCTGCCGAAGGGGTGGTGGTTTGATCTGGTAGGGGGCAAATGGCTGGAAGGCGGCCGGAATATCACGGTCAAAAAGCACGATGCGTCGACACCACTGTATGTGCGCGATGGATCGATTATTCCTCTGCAAAAAGGTGTCCGCCGTGACAATCGCAACGACCTCAACGATATTGAGCTGCTGGTCGCCGTTTCGCCACGCTTCCGCAAAAAGGCTCACTATACTTATGTGGTTGACGATGGCGAGTCATTCGAGTATCGCAGCGGGGTCGGTACCGAGTATGATTTTACGGCGCGCAACGTTAGAGGTGAGGTGCGTGTCGACGCTGTTGCTCGCAAGAAAAAATACGGCGCCGTAACCTATAGCATTATTGATGTGAATTGTAGCGGTGCTGCTCTGTTCTAATGCAGCGTCGGCAGCTCGTTCAAATACGTGCGAATCAGCTTTGCATCAAATCCATTCTGCTCGATCACGTCTTTATAAAACCACGCACTCGGTCTGGGCGTTCGGGCGAAGGTTTCAAAATTAACCTCCACAAGTCCGAATCTGGGTGAAAACGATCCCCATTCGTAATTATCCATAGTTGACCAGTGAAAATAGCCCCGGATATCGGCCCCGCGTTCAATTGCTTCACGCAACGCGCTGAGATGCAGGGCCAGGTAAACAATGCGGAACCGGTCGTCATTGGTTGCGCAGCCATTTTCGGTAATGTAGATCGGCTTGTCTTTGAGGCGCTCGCAATTCGACGTCAGGCCTTCGGGAAACATTTCACGCAGGTAGAATTCCTCATCGATCATGTTCAGCTCTTTGTGCCGGAATTTCTCACCGTCAAATTTTGCCCGACGTCCGTCGGCCATGGTGCGGGAGTAGTAGTTGACCGACCAGAAATCAAGCGCATCTTTGACATCCGGATCATACTCGGCATCCAGGTGCGGATAGACCAACTCCCCGGTACGTATGGCATGGAACCAGAATTCATTGGTGATGAAATCGGCATAGTCGGCAATACGATTGTCAACCGAATCATACCCGCGTCGCGGGAACCAGTGCGTAAATGCATGCGCAGAGCCGACCGGCGCATTCGAATGCCGCCTGATGAGGTGATAGCCCAATGCGTGCGCTTTGATGAAGTTCATCTTTAACATGCCCCCCATCGGATGTCGGCTGAAGTTAAACTCGTTGATGACATTCCAGCCGCCAACCAGGTCGCTGATCCGGGGAACGAGGTAGTCGAGATGGCGCTCGAAGCAGGCGAGATTTTTCCTGTTGTGAAACGCACCAAGCTCTTCGAACCACTGCGGATGCGTAAAGTGGTGCAACGTGACCCAGGGGGTGATGTCGCGCTCATTGAGCAAGGTCAACATGTCGATATAGCGCGCCAATGCGTGCTCGTCGCGAATCCCCTGCTGCGGCTCGATGCGGCTCCATTCGATGGACATGCGGTAGGCCCGATGCCCGAGCTGTTTGGTCAACTCGATATCCTGCCGGTAGAGCTCCCAATGATTGCAGGCTTTACCCGATGGCTGCGGCTTCCGTCCGGACTGCTCGAGCGGCCAGAGCTGCGAATTGATATTGTCACCTTCGATCTGATGCCCGGCCGTGGCGCTGCCCCAAAGGAATCCGGGAGGAAAAGAGGTGTCGGGTAGGCTGAAAATGTCGTACATGATGTGCTCCGAGAAAGCAATGAGATTACTTGGGAGTATACGTAATTCGCGAAAAAAAATGGCCCCGTTTTATTGCTCTACTCAAGTGAGGTTTGGGTGCTGTTGCAAAAAGTAAATGTTATGCAATGGAACCAATGAGCACAATGTTGAGATGCAGAAGTAATTAATGAATCGACCTAAATTGATAAACACCCGATCAAGCATATATACCTTGCAATCACTTGAATGTCGTTGTTTTACGCTTGCCGGCAGCAGGAAGGATGTTGAGAACAATCTCCCGGGCGCGCCTATAATGTCTACTTTATAGGTTTTTTGCGAAGTATGCAATAGATAAAAATAAATAAATTATTATTGCAGATTGAGTCGATTTCTAATTGCTACATTATTGAGCAGCTAATTCGAATTAATGCAGGAGGGTAAAATAATAAGATGTGCTAAGCAAAAAAATAACAGCAATCCAATAACTATATCACCCGAAGCGCTTCAGCCTTATATCATCAAGCAAGAAGGGGTATTCCATGAAAAACGTTATAAGTGCCACGGCTTGTCTTATCATTCTGTCTATTATCGGGATGGTTCGGGCCGATTGTGATTGGTTCCGATCGGGCAATGGGAGCCGCGTATGGTTAGCGGCTTGCGCCGAAGAATCAAATGTCTCCGGCGCGGTTGCATATGGTTTGACGGCAGTTGAACCCCAAGCCTACGATGCAATTCGGACTCGAGTTGGAGATACTGTAACAATTAAATTTGTGCATGGTCGGAATTGTGCGGCAGATATTTTTTATGTCCACCTTACTCGCGACATACGCAATCCGCAAAACATAACTGCGAATTTTGCCTCTGTAGCAGATAAGGCGCTCAATCCTTTAGTTGCCCTTGAATAATCTAACGGCAAGTGTCTATATCCTTAATGTTTTTATACCTGGCAGTCGTATTACCCGACGCACTCTAGTAAGATAGATTCTCGATCAAGAAAAATAACCTCAAATTGTCTACATCAGGATATAGAGAAGGAGCTTACCTTGTTTTCCAGCAAAAATTGCCTTATCTTTATAAACTCCTCGGCATGTTTGCTGCAAGCAGCCCAGGTATTCCCAATTTACGAATTGCCGGCGTAGCAGATGTTGCGGATAGCTAATCAAGCAAAAGGAAATTTCAGTGATAAGAGATAATACCCACGGCGCTTTTTATGCAATTTTGATTGTGCTCCTCATTTGGAACAGTATTGATGCTTCTGTAAGCCCGGCCGAGATATTCGGCAATGGCATGGTACTGCAGCGGAATGCGCCTGTTGCCGTCTGGGGCGCCGCGACAGGGGAGACTACGGTAACTGTCAATATAAATGGTCAATCCAAATCCACCAGTATCACAGATAACGCCTGGAAAGTAATGCTCGATCCAATGCCGGCGGGTGGTCCCTATGAAATGACGATTTCAGGTTCAAATTCAATCACTATTTCTGATATTCTTATTGGTGATGTTTGGCTTGGAGGGGGGCAATCAAATATGGTAATCAGCCTTGTCGAATACACCGATTCAACAAGCCTGGATATACAAACAGCAGATTATCCTCACATTCGCCTGCGGCAGATTGGCTTTGGCCGATATGACGGGAGATCTCCCGGTACAGAATCTTACAACATGCTTAAAAATGGCGACTGGGTAGCCTGCTCACCAACTTCGGTACAAAGATTCTCAGCCGTCATGTTTTATATGGGCCGAGAATTGTATACGTCAACAAATGTTCCGCAGGGACTGGTCGTTGAAGCCGTTGTCGGTTCTTCGGCTCAAAGCTGGATGCCTCCGTTGCTCGAATCGGATCCGTATGCGAAAGCCTGGCTAGACTATCGGCAGGATATACTGGATAGTGTAATATCTCACCCTGATCAAAATCACCCGGATTATAACGATCCGTCTTCAGAAAATCCGCCGAATGGTGGCAGGAACTGGAACAAAATTGAAAAGCTGCTTCCTTATACATATAGCGGTATTTTCTGGTGGCAGGGTGAAGCCGAAGAACGGGCAAGACGCTATTGGCAGTATTTTCGAATTTATCCGGCACTGATAAGCGGCTGGAGACGGTACGCCGACGGAGCGGACATACCTTTTTTTGCACTTTCGGAGCCCAATGGGGGAGGATGGGAAAATGCCCCGATTGGTTGTGCTGCCCCGGAACAGGACAGCGTGCACAGCGAGAGCCTTATGTATGAAGCATTCCTGATGGCAACGCAAATGAAGAATGTGGGTGTGGTCTCCTGTTTAGGACTATCCGGAGGCACTCATCCGGACGATAAAGATAAACGAGGCATCCGCGCCGCAGACTGGGTGCGAGCCAATATATACCATGAAAATGTGACATATAACGGACCACTTTACGAAGGCTATTCCGTCGAAGGTGACAAAGTCCGAATTTTCTTCCAGGAACAAACCAATCGTGGGTTGCGCACTATTGGCGGAGGAGAATTACAGGGTTTCAGCATTGCAGGTGGCGACGGGGTTTTTGAATTGGCACAAGCCGAAATTCAGGATGATGAGGTTGTCGTCTGGAGCACTATCATCAGCGAACCAAAACATGTGCGGTATGGGTGGGGCGGAACGCGCGGATCGCTTCGCTGTGCCAATTTGAGCAATGAGAGCAATCTTCAAGCCTACCCCTTCCGAACTGATGACGCAACGATTCCCACAGATAAGGTAACCGCAGTCATACCGCGAAAAGAAATGGTCAATTTTAACGTATCAGGTAATTTGCCGCTTACGCTGCAGCACGCGCAATTCGTCGTTTACAACCTGCAGGGAAAAATTATCGCACAAGTCGACAAAAAAAGCTTGCAAACGAGATGCTCACGGTTGCCAAAAGGGACATATATAGTTGGAAATATTGCCACGATGAATACTCATACCGTAATTGTGAGTACGCGATAGTCGGCCCGGCCCGCCTTGCAGCCAGACCAAAGAATCCGGATCTGTTTGTGGCATCATAAAATGCTGGGATTACCTCTCGAATTAACGTGACATTGCCTGTCTGAAAACGGTATAATAACCAGTAATGCGCATTCTGAAAAAAATCGCACGCAAAATACTGCCGAAGGCAGCCGGATCGAAGAACCATTCGTCTGATGAGCTTTCACGTCTGGCTGCACGGGCACGCGAATTCAAGTCTGTGCTGCACGCCATTAAAACGCAGCACCCGCTGCCATCGAACCGGGGCTTCTGGTATCCCTACAGCACACTTGACAATTTCATCGAGATAGAAAAGACGCTGACCGGCACAAACAGAAACCTTTTCTGCAAAGTCCTGTCCGAGCCGGTGGCCGATGTTGGCGGCGCGGACGGTGATATCTGCTACTTTCTCGAAAAGCAGGGCTTCAAGCGCCTGCAGTTGATTGAAAACCGTAACCTGAATTGCAGCAGGCTGGCCGGTGCAAAAACTTTGAAGAAGGTGCTGCGCTCGGGTGTGGACATCTGTGATATTGATATCGATACGGACTTCAGGCTGCCGCAGAAGCGATACGGGTTGATCCTGTTTCTGGGGATCCTGTATCACCTCAGAAATCCGATGCTGGCATTGCAGATATTGGCGCAGCAGGGGCGATATTGCCTGATCAGCACCAGGGTCGCCTCGCGCATCCCGGGACTAAGCCCGAAGGCCGATGCTGCTCCGCTGGCCTATTTGCTTGATAAAACCGAACTAAATAATGATTCGTCGAACTACTGGATTTTCACCCCCGAAGGATTGCGCAGGATGCTGACGCGCTGCGGCTGGAACGTCGTGGACTTTGCGGTGTGCGGCAACATAGGCAAATCGTACCCAGCCTCCCTGGAAGGCTGCGAACGGGCGTTTTGCCTGCTTGAGAGTGGCTATTGAACGAGAGTCGGAAGGGTATGTTGACATTGTCTCCACAAATATGCAAGTGGCCTGCGAAAAGAATCTCGTTGACCGGACACGTTCGTTCCGCGCCGCTAAGCGCACCACCCCCCCCCCGCCGAATCGGCCGCGGTGACCAGATTCTCTATAAGCAACCTTGTTGACCCGGCAATTTCATTTTCTGCACTGTCAAATGCCGCAGCATTATGTGCGGAAAGCTTTCCGTAACCGCTCACCTTCCTTACAAATTGCAGAGCAGCATCCCGTATCTCACTATCCGTTCCGGCGGATCGTAGTCGAACAACGTATTGATATTCCGGCACATGTCAATGCGCCTCCAGCCAGTTGCCGGCGAAACCCATTTCAACGATCAACGGCACTTTCATGGGGACCGCCTGTGTCATGCATTCACGCACCAGGGCCATGACCTCATCTTTTTCGTCAAGATGCAAATCGAATACCAGCTCATCGTGCACCTGCAACAGCATTCTGGATTTGAGCTTGTTGCGGTCGAGGTGCTGATGAACCGAATTCATGGCAATTTTTATCAGATCAGCGGCAGTTCCCTGGATCGGTGCATTGACGGCGATTCGCTCGGCGCCTTTTTGCGTTGTCAGATTGCGGGAGTTGATGTCTCGCAGATACCGCCGTCGACCGGTCAGGGTCTGCACGAATCCATTCTGGTGCGCGAATTCAATAGTTGTATCGAGATAGTTGCGGACGCCCGGATAGCGTGCATAGTAGGTGTCAATAAGCATTTTCGCCTCCTCACGCGCAACATTGAGCCGCTCGGACAAGCCGAATGCCGATATGCCGTACAAAATACCGAAATTGACCATTTTCGCTTTCGAGCGCATTTCTTTGGTGATGTTCTGCTGCGCCTCGCCGAAAATCTGCATGGCCGTTGCCGTGTGAATGTCGCTCTCGTCCAGAAATGCCTGGAGCAAGGCTTTGTCCCCGCTCATCTCAGCGGCAATGCGCAATTCGATCTGTGAATAGTCGGCCGAGAGCAGGGCGTAGTTTGTGTCACGGGCAATAAAGGCTTTGCGTACCACCTTTCCCAGCTCACTCTGGATGGGAATGTTCTGCAGGTTAGGATTGTTGGATTGCAAACGTCCACTTGCGCTCACGGCCTGCTCGAATGTCGTGTGTATTCTCTTGGTTTTTGGAAAGATCGTCTGCGGCAGGGTGTCGACATAGGTTGACTTAAGCTTGGCAAACATACGGTAATCCAGAACCTGGCGGGCAATTTCGTGACGCGTGGCAAGGCGGGCAAGGATTTGCTCGTTGGTCGCATACTGCTTCAGCTTCGACGTTTTTTTGGCCCTGGGATCGAGTTTGAGTTTGTCAAAGAGGATGTCGCCAAGCTGTTTAGGCGAATTGAGCACAAACTCTTCACCGGCCAGTTCGAAGACGCGGCGCCGGCACATTTCGATATACTCCGTCAATTGCTTCGAAAGCTCATCCATGATGTCGAGGTCGAGACGGATGCCTTCATATTCCATATCAACCAGGACATGAATCAACGGGCATTCGATGTCGTAGAAAACGCGTGTTTGATTCTGCTCCTCGATCAGCGGTCGAAATTCTTTACTGAGCTGCAGGGTGATATCCGCATCTTCTCCGGCGTATTCGGCTACTTTCTCAGGCGCGACTTCCCGCATGTTAAGCTGCTCGTTTTTTTTCTCGCCGATCAGTTTTGTTATCGAGATCGGACGGTAATGCAAAAGGTTTTCGGCCAGCGCATCCATGTTGCGCTTGACATCGGGCATGGTGAGAAACGCGGCGATCATCGTGTCGAACAGCGGACCTTTGACCGTTACACCATGCCGGCGCAGCACGCCGATGTCGTATTTGATATTGTGACCGACCTTTTCGATTGTTTCGTTCTCGAAGAACGGTGCAAATTGGCTGAGAATGCCGTTTTTTTGGGTTGAATCGTCGGGAATCGCAACATAAAAGGCCTGACGCGGCTTGAAGCTGAATGCGATGCCCACCGGGTCGCACGTTTTGGGATCGAGACCGGTTGTCTCAAGGTCGAAACAGACCGACTTCTGCTGGAGCAATTTGGCCACCAGCTCTGCGCGATGCTCCAGCGATGCCAGTAATCGATAGCGATGGATCGTGTCCTCAATCGTGCTGAGCTTTTCGCCACCCGCCTCCTCCTGCTGAATCTGCGATTCCGATACAAAGTCTGCGCCGAAGAGGCGCTTGCCGAGCGTTTTGAAGTCGAGTTCGATGAAAAGCGTTTTCAGCGCTTCTACATCATGCTCTTTGCGTATGAGTTCGTCAAGCTGGATCGTAACGGGAGCTTTGCGATCGATGGTAACCAGCTCCTTGGACAGCACGGCAAGCTCCTTGTTCGCAATGATCTTGTCCCTGAGTTTACCCTTGAGCTTTTCGACATTCTCCAGCAAGCCCTCAACCGAGCCGAACTCTTTGATAAGCTTTTGCGCAGTCTTGCGGCCTACGCCGGGGACGCCGGGAATGTTGTCGCTTTTATCGCCCATGAGCGCAAGGATGTCGACGACCTGCTCAACGTTCTCTATCTCCCAGTCAGAAAGGATTTCCGCAACTCCCAGTTGGTCGAAGCCGCCGCCTTTGTAGGCCGGTTTGTACACGAAGGTTGCCGTATCGACCAGTTGCGCATAATCTTTATCGGGCGTGACAAGATACGTTTCGAAATTTTGCTGCTCGGCATGCAGGCTTAAAGTGCCCGCGATGTCATCGGCTTCCCACCCGGGGCAGCTTATCAGCGGAATATGCAGGGCCGCGCACAACTGATGCAGGTAGGGAATGGCCTTGGCAATGTCTTCGGGCATGTCCTCACGATGGCCTTTGTACTCCGTGTAACGCTTGTGGCGATGGGTGGGTTTGGGATCGTCAAACACCACGGCAAGATGTGACGGATTCAGGCGCTTGACCAGGTCGAAAATCGAGTTGACAAAAACAAACAATGCAGATGTGTTCATGCCGGAAAATGTCAAGCGGGGGCTGTTGATAAGGGCAAAGTGTCCCCGGTACAATAAAGCCATGCCGTCGATAAGTACCAGCTTTCTTTCGGTTTCGCTCATTCTGCGCCTATCGTTGAAAGGTGATCTTTGACATACGCTACGGGATCGATATCATACTGCAAATTCCCGTTCGCATACGTCGCGAATCGAATAGCGTTCCCGCCGGACTGCAGGGGAGGATGTTTGATGAGCGTACATACGCCGGTTTCAAAATCGGCAAGTACACCGTCAGAATCAAATAAAATCATCATAAAAAAACCTGCTTGTGATCAACGACAATATCATGAGAATTGCGCTCCGGAAACAGATTACAAAATAATTCAATAATCACACCCGGCCATTACCTGCTTGTGTTGCAGACGAGCGAGCGTTCGTATTAACAGGCTTTATGCTTGTCCTTGAATATTTTTGGTTTGCTTTTTTTCTTTTTCATTCTATTCCTTTTTTCGCACCCGTTTTCTGTATTGGGGCAAACAGGCATTGCGCAACCGGGTAGGTCAGGGAGCTTACGCTCCCTTTCCCCCCTTAGAGCCGGACATGATAGTTTCCACTCATACGGCTCAAGCCCTTCGAAGGCAACTGTCGTCTCGCAGTCACCCGGTCTCCTCGATAAAGCGTCTATCCTTATTCATGTGTATTCTATCACGTTTCCGTTTTAGAAAATACTCTTTTCAGGACAGTTCTTCCCTTTATTCGAGGTCACTCGCCGCACAGCCAGCAGTTTGGCGTAGAACGAGTGAGCCAGCAACCATTATTACCGATTGTCCATCTCTGTTAATCCACAGCCCTGTACCTTAGGTATACGCTGTCTGCCGGGGAAGTCTGTGGCCGTGTCGGTTTCCACGTTAAGGTCACCGAAGCCGCTTCCCGTCACCTTTTGGTCAATGCGTTTCAGTCTCTTTCGCAGTTTCGGCCGTTGACGACAGTTACACGTATTAGCATATGTTTACCGTAGTACAGAAGATTAAACATACGTGTAGTCGGGAACTGACACCTCACCCAATCATGAGACTGTCCGGAGGGAAATTGCCTTGCGGGTCTTTCCCCGTGTCAAAAGACACTTCAGCGCCATGTCCGAGAAGCTTAGCACCCGCTATGACAAGATCATAGCACGCACCTTCTCGTAAGTTCGCGGTGACGGAACAATGACAGCCTTTGCCTGTTGGGCGATGAAGGGTTCTGTGAAACTGGCCCTACAATACTCAGGCCCACGAGGGTCCCGTACCATATTCTGATTCATCTTTCTGTTGCCAAATGGTAACAAATATGTTATATTTAGGATGTGTCTTGGACAATTGAATACTATAATGGAAAGGTTTCTCGGGCAATCCTGAGAATGCCTTCTGGACTTCTGGCTCGCTACGTCCATGTCACTGACGTTATGATGCAGTTTGGTCCAAACCTTGGTATGCCACATACGCGACGGGTTGGAGAAAAACTGTTCGAGATTAGACTGAAGAGTCGTGAAGGAATCTGTCGAGTGTTCTACTGCATTAAGGTTGGCCGAAAGATCGTGATGCTGCACCAGTTTATCAAGAAGAGCCAGAAAACGCCCACGAAAGAACTTGACACAGCTCGTAAGCGATTGCGGGAGGTACTTAGCAATGACGCATGAAGAACTACGCAAAAAAGCCCTGAAGAAAAAAGGGATGCAAGCAGCTTTTGACGAACTGGAGACAGAATTCTCTCTCCTTCGCCGTATGCTTTTCGCGCGCAAGAGAGCGGGACTCAGCCAGGCTGAGGTCGCAAATCGCATGGGAACGAAAGCCCCAGCAATTGCCCGTTTGGAACGTTCTCTCGGTTCAGGCATTCATTCTCCCTCAGTTCAGACACTCCGCAAATACGCTAAAGCTGTCAATTGTCGTCTAGATATCAAACTGGTAGCTGCCAAGTAGTCTAATCTTCCTTTTAAGAACGGAGTGACAGCACCGGATGTCGTCAGAACGTCGCTGTTCTGATTCTATTTATTAACAAAGCGGCAATCAGCCGCACAACGGCGGCCGTATACAGAAGTGGTGGCGGGTTCATCCCGCCAAGTGCATCTTGACGGACATGAAAGGACACAAACCTTGTTTTACTGGTTTGCGCCTTGAGTGCCTCAAGATGCACGTCCATGTAGATATGGTACAGCCGGGACTTGATATCCTTGGTGACAATACTGTCATCACGCACCGCAACGCGGGGAGTCTTCACCAGTCCGGCTTCAATCGCGTCCTTCAGGCCAAAATCGGAAACTATCCGTGGGAACAGGGCCTCTTCCTGGCTCTGTTTGCCGGAGGGGGCAAAGGGAGTAGCCGAAAAATCAAGGCATCGTAGGATTCCCCGGGCCCGATGTATTCGGTCAAGTCCACCAATCCAAACGGTTGCTTCTTCCTGTTCCTTTTTGAGTCCCTTGGTTTTGCTCATGGCGGCAAGGCGCCAGGCATGGTGGGCTTCGTCATTGATTGATTACAAGGATGTTGCGGGAACCAGCCATGCATGGCGCGCTTCGTCGTTTATTACGAGAATATTCTGCGAGCTTGCCATGTCTCCAAGAACTTCGCGAACGTATGCTTCATCGCTCTTTGCGGGCTCGACGGGCGACCCCGCCGCCTTTTTTACCGGCTTCGGCGTTTTCTTCCATTCCTGTAGCTTCGACACTTTCAGAGAATTGACGGGTGAAAGTTCCGCAAGGGCGGTGAAAATCAATTCAGCCTCGCTCATATGGTCACGTAAATTCTGGCTCTTTAATCCCTTTATTTGCTTATGCTTCTTCACCGAAACGCCTGACCATTCCTTGTGAATGATATTTGTGAGAATGGCGTATTCGGATTCTTCCTTGATATCGTGGTTCTTCCAGTAGTCGGTCAGCTTGTTCCGGGTCTCCTGGCCCATCATGCGCTGCTGAATCCATTTCTCGCTTCGCCCGTGCTGCTGCCAGTATTCCCGTGCGCGATCTACAATTCAGGCCGGTATTTCATTGGACCAAAAAACGCATTGAAGCTCACGTGGCAATTTGTTTTATGTCGTTAACCTGTGTTCGGTATCTGCAACACCAGCTCAAAACCCAAGGACAACGATATTCTGTGCAAACAATTATCA
>WJLW01000104.1 GCA_014728295.1 Chitinivibrionales bacterium
CCCCGGCTTTGATATGAATTACCTATGTTATACAGCCGTTTTTGAGGTTTCCTTGAATAACGGCCCGAGACAAGGTACGCTCATTTTGAAAAAGCCACAAAAAGACGTATATTAAATCGAAAATCAAAAATCCTATGCTCTACCTGACCATCGTCTCCTTCATCTGGGCCTTCTCCTTTGTCATCATTAAAGGATCGCTCACGGGCCTTGACTCGAATTTCGTATCCTTCGCCCGGTTGGCACTGTCCCTGCTATTATTTCTTCCCTTAATGCGGCTGAATGGGATCAGGGTGCGCGACCGGCTTCTGCTGGTTGGTATCGGGGGGATTCAATTCGGGCTTATGTATGTCGCTTATATCGCGACCTACCAATACCTGCCGGCCCATGTCATTGTGCTGCTTACCACGACGACACCAATCTTTGTTTCAGCGGTAAACGACATTTTTTCCCGCAGGTTTCATGCGGTGTTTTTATTCAGTGCTGTTCTTGCAGTACTTGGCGGAGCCGTCATCAGGTACCCTGCGCAGCCGCTGGAGGTTAACCTGCGGGGTATCGCTCTTCTGCAGTTTTCCAATATTGCCTTTGCGTTCGGGCAGGTGGCCTATGTGTGGGTTATGAAAACGGTCGGTACCGCCTCCAATGTTCGAGTGTTCGGGCTTCTTTACGCCGGTGCGGTGCTGGTAGCGGGTACATTCTCTCTTGTATCGACTGATTATGACGCCATACAATTCTCCGGCTCTCAGGTCCTTGCACTTGCCTACCTTGGCCTGATTGCATCGGGTCTCTGCTTTTTTCTCTGGAACAAGGGCGCCACAAAAGTTAATGCCGGTATGCTCGCAATCATGAACAACCTCAAAATTCCTCTCGGTATAATAGCGAGTCTCATTTTCCTTCGCGAATCCACCGACTACCTGCGCCTTCTGGCCGGCTGCGCCCTGATGGCGGCCGCCGTTATGGTGAATGCACGCATGCGTAAGGCCGGCTGAAGAACAAAAAAACAGACAAATAAGTGGGTTATTTTTGTTTCTTCTTTTTCGCTGCGTTCTTTTTTAGGGTAAGGGACCTCTCTGGTTTCTTGTCCGCAGCCTTATCCGATACAAAATACACCGGCTCCTTCTCGCCGTCTTCCTCGCGCCAGGTATACCTGCAGCGGTTGCATTGCCAGATTTTTTGTGAGAGAATATAATAAACCGGCGTTCTGCCGCATTGAGGACAACCCATACTCATGATGACTCCTTTCGCCTGCCGGTCGTATCCCGTTCCATAATCATGCCGTCAATTTCAACAGCTTTGTGCGATTTCGGAAAAACCCGGGGGTTTAATATACTGTTTATTATACGGTAGATGAGTATGTCGACATTGAAATTATATGATGTCAGCCGTCTGGTATATGCCTGTTCGGAGTCATCGAATCCCAAAACTGATATCTCTTGGGGAACCGTGATGTCTTTCCGCTCCAGATAATCGAGTGCCATCAGGGCAATTATGTCGTTTGAGCAGACCCAGGCGGTTATTTCTTTCTGTTCCAGTGCCCGGTCAAACAGTTTTTCCATTTCCTGTTCTAAGGCAGCCCGGGATAACAGACGAAAAGGAAGGGTAAAGGAAAAAAAAGGAGCGGCTGCACGCGAAAAAGCTGCCGGAACATTTTCTTTCCATTGCTCAAAGGCATTATTGAGGGAGGTGACAGAACATAGTTTGTGTGCATCCTCAGAGTAGAAATCAAAAATTTTCGGTGGATTGTCCAGCACGAATGACCGAACACTTCGGCCTGATCCCGGAATATCAAAAAGTGACCGCACTCCTCTGAGTCGATTGACCGACCATTTCGCCTGGTGAAATGGTGAGATGTAGGCTATATGCCGGTGCCCCAGCTCATGCAGATACTTTGCGGCCTGCCGGCCGGTATTTGTCGATATCGCCACTGAAAAAAGCCCGTTTTTTGAATTCGTTAGATATCGGGGAACGCGAAAATCACCAACTATATCACATATAATAACAGGCTTTTTCGCCACATGAGACAGCCAGCGAAAAACAAAATCTTCATCCCCGGTCGGAGCTGTTCGAAATACGACATAGCCCGAAACCGAGTCGCTGTCTGCAAGCGAAACGAATTTTTTCGATCCCATAGGAAGAAACCAGTTGCTTCCCTCTATATTTAAGGGTTCAAACGGCTCTGCATATTCTCTGGTTCCATAACCGTAAAATTCGGGAATGACATTCATTTGGCGGCATGTTTTTTCGATAAAATGAGGAGTATTCTCCGAACAGATACTTAATGCTATCTTTTTTTCACCAGTTGCAGGCCCCAGAAATCTGATATGCGTGCTGGATTTCGACTGCCTTGCCATAACCGGCTCATAAGTCCTTTTATGCCGCTGCAAAAGCCCTTCAGAGAAGAGAGTCGCCAAAGCCTTTTTCAAGGTCCGGAAATTGGTACTGTAGCGGAATCGCATTTCCTTATATGACGGTAACGGCTGGTGAGGGGGGAACATGCCGTTAAGAATGTCGCTTCGGATTCTTTCCACAAGGTCCTGCGAAGCATTTTTCACCTCTTTTTCAAAAGACCTGCATATTTCCATATTATTGCGCCTTTTTTCACTCAAATACTTGATGGGTAATGAATGCAATTTATTTTGGCCGTTCTACTAATATAATTCTTATTATATTGCTGATGAATGGAATTTTTCACTTTTCAGTAAGGAGGAATTATGCGAGCTTCTCTGATTCAGAGAAAGCGGCTCAGCGCGGTATTCAGGCTGGCCGCACCACTGATCGCAGTATGTTTGATACATTCCGTATCGGCATATAACGATCTTCCAATTGAGTATTCATATGACCCTGTAGACGGTAACGGGACGCCCATGCCCCTGGGTAATACCGATGCTGTCCTCTATGAGCACGTGCTTGATTTCGGTTTCGGGTATAACCATAATACAACCAATGTTACGTTGGAAAATGGTGATGTACTCATTGCGTGGATTGGTCATAGTGGCGGTGAAGGTGAAACTGGTGCATGCCGGATAACACGGTGGGATAAGAGCAGCGACACGTACAGTGATCCCTGGACCGCCGATGTGCCGGGTGCGGCAAATTATACCCTTTATCGCCCTCGAAAAAGCGGTGCGCCACTGTTGATGTTCAGTTGTGATAATTTCAGTGGTGGTGACAGTTATGTTTCTACCAGCACCGATGATGGTGTAACCTGGACGTCGCATGATTTTCCAAGTAGTGCTGAAGACATCGACAATCCGACCTGGCCGGGATTTCCCCTTGAAATTCCCGCTGATGCAACAGGTACGGATTATCCGGCACATACGCTTCTGAAGCCGGCTGGTAATGAATTTCATGGTGGACTCTATATCATACCCCCGGATAACTATACCGGCCAGAGTGGTTCATCATGGAGCAACGATATGTTTACCTCACGAGCTGCAATTTACAGCATCCTGGTGCCCGATGCACCGGATTACAGCACGATGGTTGCCTTGGGAAGGCCTGGAGTACACAGTTCTTTTGAAATGTATAAGTCAACCAATGGCGGACAGTCATGGGGTTCCAACTACAGCCCTAATCTTGGTGGAACACTCTGCGATGCCTGTAGCGACGGAGCAAAGACCGGAATTTTTGGTGTCAGTCTCGATCTGTACGACGGCCCGCGGCGAGGGTGGCATGTGGTTGCCGGTACCTCGGGATATACCGGTCTCGGACGGCATTTTACCAGAATCTACGGCACGCAGGATATCGACGGTTCATGGGATCCGCTGCTTGAAATCGGCTATACCGACGGAGAAAACGCGTGACCGGTCCTTCAGCAGGGAGCAGATAGACTGCTTCACCTGACATTTGGCGGTCGGTCAAATGATTGGATAGCTCACGTTGTTTTGGATCCTGATATACTTGTCGGAGAAGAAGCCACCGTTTTGAACGGTAATAAAAAGCCTTTGCTTACAAAGTCTTCAACAATCAGCACTGCAATCGGCAGTCAGGCTTTTTGTGTGCCTGTGCAGTTGGAGCATAACGCCATGGTAAATATTCATCTTTATAACATGAATGGTAAGCTGATCGGTAATGCTTCACACGCATTGCAGGCCGGCGACCACAGCGTAACTGTCGAAACCGGCAATTTCACCGGTATCTATCTGGTACGCGCGTTCGCTAATGGAGAGAATATTGTTACCGATAAAGTAGTACTTGAATAGTACAGACCACTTTGTTATGAAGCCGGTGGTTTTGCGCAGGTAAAATCACCGGTATTTCCGGTAGCTCCATGCCGTTTTCCATTTATTCAAATTTTTTCTCATTTTGTTATTATGTATTGAGGCATACACGCAGCAGGCCGGACCGACCAATGTATTTATCAGACAATCAGGTTGGATCATTGATATCCCGGGCAGCATGCGTGCTCATGGTGATATTGGTGTTTTTCTGCACAATTCAGGCCGGATCGACTATCACAATCACCAATAAAGATGAAATCGAGAGCAGCACCTTCGCATTCGGCGATACTGCCTCTGTTCATTTTGTCGCGTCGGTGCAGGTGCGGATAATCTGGCTGTCACCGGATAGTGGTAAAACGTGGTACGATGTAATCGATTACAACGGCTTTCCTCAATCCACAAGCACGCCGTCAATCGGATCATTTAAAAAAACCGATGTTGAAAGTCCAGTTATAATCCCGATACTGCAAAAATACAGCGGTTTTATTGGGGTCGTCGATGAATCACAATATGGATTGGTCGAGTTTAACGTAACTGACGGTTTCATTTTGCTGCTGACAGACTATCCGACTCCTCTTGGATGGGATTATGCACTCAATCCCGACTATGGAAATCGTGCAATGGTCTCTTTCAGAATCGATCAATCGGGTGTTGCGGGGAATTACAACCATAGACAAAATCCCGGAATAGCCCGTCGTCAGGACAACCGTATCAGTGTGATATATCCGCCTATGACAATCAGTTACGGAATATCGTTGTTTCTGGTAAACGGACAGCATATCTCAACCAAACCAGCGCAGCCGGGAGGCGGGATAATAGATATGAATATGCAGGCATCAGGACTCACAATTGCCCGGACCACGCGCACGAACACCCCGCAGATATCAACCCAAATAATCAATCTTCGATAAGCACGCTCAAATATTTATCGTAATGCCCGTTACACTCGTACTGAATTGTCTCTGAATTTGTGGACACACCAGCCCCGGTTCGGACTATAGGTATGTCCTGGGAAGTCCTGCCGGGTCTCAGCGCAGCACAAACCGTCTTCGAACGCTGCCGGTCCCGGATTGTATGGTTATGCAGTAGATTCCCGGTGACAGCGTGCGCGGCAGCGCGATTGTGCTTTTATTTGTCGATGTGCGATACACCGTCCGGCCACTTAAATCAACGATACGCAGCTCGGAAATTGACTTGTCCCGGGGAATCACGATACGTCCGTTGGTGATCACCATTGGCGATTGTCCGCCCGATGACGCTGGCACAGCCCTGTTGTCGGCTTCGGTCACGTCATCGCAGGTTCCCTCCGGACACCACCGGTACATAAGAACCTTGGCCCACCCGTCCTCTTCGGCAAACACCAGGTATTCGCCGTTCGGTCGTTTGTACACGCGGAGGGCGTCCTGAATATCATGCCAGCCGGTGTTGCTGTTTACTTCCGGGCCCGGTGTGAGCGTCTGCAGGTATTCGCCGGTCGATGCATCGAACACATTGATATCACCATATTTCAGACTGGCAAATACGTAGTCGCCTTCCCGGCAGAAGCTCTGAACGGTTCTCTCGTTGCTGCCGGTAACGGCGATTGCGGTCCAGACCAGTTGTGGATTGCTCGACAGCGATGCTACCATTCCGACCACCGGCCCCACGGCGCTCCATTCGGCATTTGACGGGCGGGGA
Source organism: Chitinivibrionales bacterium (assembly GCA_014728295.1). Classification (GTDB taxonomy): domain Bacteria; phylum Fibrobacterota; class Chitinivibrionia; order Chitinivibrionales; family WJKA01; genus WJLW01. The sequence goes on from WJLW01000104.1 coordinate 5,895, forward strand.
TTATTCCGGGTCGCACCACAGAAGTACAACTGATCGGTATCGGGGTCGTATTCGATATCTTTGATGGCGAAAAAAATATCGAGCTGTTTTACGATGATATCTATATGGGAAGCGGGTATGATTGTATGGTGAATCTTATTCCCGGATATGCATTTTTACCATCGAACAGTAGCCGTCGGCAAAGCCCCCAGCCACACCAGCTTCCCGGTGGCGTAAAAGAGCTGACCGTAGGTGGGCTTGCCCGTATCGTACAAGGCAACACCAAAACCGCGGTCGACCGCCACTTTTTCCTTGTCAACCTGGTCGAGGCCGTAGAGCGATCCGCCGCCATATCCCTGAATGTCTACACCGTTGGCCTGACCAGGAAACGAAAGATTTTTATGCTGCAGAATTTTTTTACGCGCGTATAATATGGTCATTGCGCTGCTGATCATGCCGCACGATTTGCAAATTTCGCCCTGTGCTTCGTCAGTGATGCGCATATCGCTTCGATATTCTCAATCGGAACGTCCGGCCCGATCTCAGCTTGCAGCCACAGGCCGCCTTCCAGGGCCCCGAGTGTGTTGACTGCTTCCGCTATATGCGCATCAATCTCCAGCGGTGTCCAGTACGGAAATTTCTGCCGGTTGAGATCGACATTGAGGCACAGCTTTCCTTTACATAGTTTTGCCAGGTTGTCGGCCCCGTTAACATCCAACTGTGGATTGAGTACGTTGACGCCGCACTCCATCAGGTCGGGGATGATATCCAGCACATGGCCGTCGGTGTGCATATAGACATTGAATCCGGCCTCATGGCACCTGCGGTACATTTTCGCATAGCAGGGCTTGAGATAGGTGCGCCAGAGCTGCGGGGGGATCAGCATGCTGTTTTGCATCCCGAGACCATCGCCGAAATTCATAAGCGGGTAGCCATCAGTGATTTTATGCGTATCTTTTTCAATCTGCAGCTCGATCTGCCGCATATTGTAAGCCAGCACGGTATCGATCAGCATCCGCAGCTCGGGCGGCTCTTCCATGAAATCGATCATCAACTCTTCAAAACCGCGCAGGTAGGTCAGCCGCATAAACATGAACCCGTGCGGCAGGCCTTCATCCTTTTCGGGCATTTTGAGCGTGTGCACATCATCCCGCGATCGCAGCGGGCAGCCCACAACAACGCCCTGCTATCCGGCCAGGGCATGTTTCCACACGCACCCCCAGGCATCGGTGCGCTCATAGTGCATCGGCCGCAACCGCAGCGCTTCATAATCTTTATATGATCGCTCGCAGAAAAACCAGGGATGCCGGTCAAGAATCGGATGCAACTTCTCGCCGTATTTAATCCAACATGCCGCGGTTACCTCTATTGAGACCGGTATATACTCGGGGTAATCATACCGCATTGCTTTGATGCGATCTGTTATAATAGACATAGACTGTTCCTTTCAATGGTTGGGCATAGTATAATTTAATGCATAGATCGCACCGATGCGTTCGATTAACTCAACCGGAGTATTGTATACATCCATGCGTACGATTACCATCCCCCGACGTCTGTTCATTACCGGTGACAAAATCGCCATGCCGATTACCGGGCATATCGGATTCAATGCGCTTACCCGCACGACATCGCTGCGCGAGCATGAACATCATTGCTTCGAGCTGACCTATGTGTTTGCAGGGCATGTCGTATGGGAAATTGGCCAAGGCCGATTGCTGAAGCTCCGGGGCGGCGATATGGCACTTACTCAGCCGCACATAAAACATCGTGGCCGTTTGAATGTTATCGAGCCGGCATCATTTTTCTGGCTGCACATTGATCCCGATGCAGGGAATGCCCGCGAGCATACGCCGTTTTCCGCCGCCGAAATAACGGCGCTGAAAAAAACCTTTGTTATGGCAGGGAATACAACCAGCTATGGCGGCACGTTTCTGTATGATACGCTCGCCCGTTTGCATGACACGCTTTCCGCGTGGCAAAACAGACAGACAAGTGTATTGACAGCATCACTGCGCAGCCTGCTGGCATGTGTCATTGCCGAAGCTGCAAGGCGGTTTTCTTCAAATGATGCAGGGCGCCCGTCACAGAAATATATCCCAGCGGTCCGGCGCTACATGGAAGAAAATATCGACCGTAAGATATCTGTTGACATACTGGCACAATACCTCGGTATCAGCAGCAGCAGACTGCATGCGGTGTTAAAAGAGAGTTGTGGTATATCTCCGATGGATTATCTGCTGCGATTGCGCATCGAGAAAGCAAAAGAACTGCTTGCATCACCCGACGCATCAGTGACTTCCGTTGCGCTTGATCTGGGCTTCAGTTCAAGCCAGTATTTTGCCACCTGCTATAAAAAACATACCGGTATGGCCCCCGGCGCCTTTTCAGAGAGCCGCCTGCGATAGTGTTGACTTTATCAGCCAGGGCAGGTCCGGCTCGATAAAACCGATAATTTTCGACCTTTCCTGCCGGATATGCCCCGATTACTGCCCGCCGATAATCGTTCCTATCACCTGCTCTCGTTCTATTCACCGAATCCACGCACACCCGGAAAAACCGTCATCCGCAAACACGTGCACCCGTAATATGTAAGTAGAATCGTTTCAGTGCCCGCCATCCGTTCACTCCAGTGAACACCAAATCCAAAAAATTGAGGTAAAAACGCGATTTTCGTGGTATATTATAGAGGTATTCCCCCGGCATTTCAGTGAACGGAAGCTTTCTATGGTCAACATTTTCGAATATCAAAACTACCGAACTTACCTCAAGGACTACTACGAGGAGCAGAAGCGCACCAGAAAGTGCTTCTCGTATCGCTTTTGCCGAAAAAGCAGGGATCAACGCATCGGCATTTCTCTACTATGTTATAGAAAACAAAAGAAATCTGACAAAGAATAGTATTTTCAAAATCTCCCGGGCGATCGGGCACGGCAAACGGGAAGCGGAATATTTCGAAAACCTGGTATTTTTCAATCAGGCTCGCACGATCGCCGAGAAGACAAACTTCTATAACCGGCTGATCGATACCCGAAAACATATTGATATCAAGCGGGTCGGCAAAAACCAGATGGAGTACTATTCGGCCTGGTATCACAGTGTCATTCGTGAGGTAGCGCCGCTGGTCGATTTCAGGGATGATTACGTCCGGCTGGCCCGGTGTCTCGAGCCGGCGATCACGCCGCAGCAGGCAAAGCAATCAGTGCAGCTTCTGGAGCGGGATGAAAACGGGCTCTATCACCAGACCGATATACTTATCGGTGCGACGGTGTCGGGGGCGGATGCGTTTCCGATCGAGCAGTTTCAGCGGGAGATGCTCTCGCTTGCGCTCAAGTCGTATGAGTTCGCCTCGCGCGATCAGCGGCTGAGTGCATCGACCACATTCAGCGTTTCGGAGGAAACGTTCAAGCTGTTTCTTCTCAAGACACGTGAGTTTCGTAAGGAGCTCCTGGAACTCGCACGGCTCGACGGTGAGTGGTTCCGTGCAAGACCGTCAGGGTAATCCGGTTTCCGCCGCACTCGTTCGGCTTCGCTCCGAAGATTATGTCAATAGTGATAACACTCAGCCAATTGCCGGATATGCCAATACGGTCACCGATTCCAACGGCACGTATGTCGTTTTGGGCATCGGCTCCGGCTCCTACGTTGTCGAGGTTAACGATGGCGAATCGACCGCGGTGCGCGTGAGGTGCGATGTCGTGCGTGATGACGATACGGTGGATATCGGGGTGCGGACACTGGAGCCGTATGCATCCGTGCGAGGAACGATTGTGTCCGGCAGCGGCGCCGGCGCAACCGCCGTGGTCATTCAGGGGCTTGACAGTCGTGTTTCGGTCAATGCCGCGACCGGTGGATATGCCCTCACCGATCTTCCCGCGGGGAGCTATACGGTGCAGGTCATCGCGCAATCACCGGACTACGGCACGGTACAGATTGCCACCGAGTCACTTGCGCCTTCAGGTACGGCCGATCTGCCATCGCTTACGCTTCCGCAATTCGATACCGAAAACTACGCCACGTGGCCCGGCTCGACCCGGATCAAAATCAACACGAGTGCCAGCGGCGCGGGGATCCCCGAAAATGTTGCCGGCTTTCCGCTCCTGGTGCGCCTTGACCGGTCAACACCCGGATTCACCTTCTCCACCAGCGGCAGCGTGCCCAATAACGTCTGGACACATCTTGCGGCAAAATTCGACGCTTCGGCAGGGGTCGGAGAACTTTTTGTCAATGGCACCTCGCAGGGAACATTCACCGATACGCTACCCGTGGAGTACTACACCGACCGCCCGTTTCCTCTTTACTTCGGCGGCCCGCCATCGCTGCCACAGAGAATCGTGGGCACACTCGATGAGATCCGGATCGAGGCGGCGCCGAGAAGTGCTGCCTGGGTGAAGCTCTCCTATGAGAATCAGCGCCGGGGCGGCAATGTGATTGTGGTGCAGTAGGGGAGCAAAATGCTGAGCCGGCATTGATCCGGTCCGACCGAATCCCAAAACGTGGCGACTGCGTAGTTGTTGCGCTGCATGCACCATAGCTTCCTGGTTGTTGACAGGGAACAAAAACCGTCCCCGGCCCCATCATTATGCGCTCGATTAATAGCCCCTACGCTCAATTTTTCGGGTAGCTTCCTGTTCAGTTTCTAATATGCAGAATAAAGGAGAATCGCTGGTTCGGGAATTAAGAAACTAAAAACCACCGTCCCTGTTTCCTGTTTCTTATCGAAATCAGTGAAGGAGAATATTGACATCGAAAGGGCGCAGCAGTTATGAGCATGAAACGCGTAAATATAATAAAATTAGCCCGTCCCTGAACAGAAGTGCAGCCGCGTAAGCCGGGCTACCGAACAACGCACATCGGCTGCATCGCCGCGGTATTGCCGCCGACAAATCGCAAGATATATGCTCCCGATCCTATGGCATTAAAAGTGATCTTCTCCAGAAGCTTTTCGCGTCGACTTATTTCATCAGGCAATTTCTGATCGTCATGTTCACAGTTGTCCGCATCTTCCGCTTTGCGAATAAGTTCGGCAATATCCGTCTTGAGCTGTTCTTCCAACTCGACCGCTCGTTCATAGCACACACTTTTATCTTTGCTGGCGCTGCCCTTGATTTTTGTGCCGTCAACGCTGATTGTGCCGACCTTCAACATCTTCATCTCGCGAACAAGCTTGAGTACGTATAGAAATGCCTCGGCAAAAGCATTGTAGTTCTCACGCCGAAATGTGCAAATCGTGTCATGGTCAGGGTGAGTATTGGCGCACAGGTAGCGAACCGCAATATCGCAGTAGGTAGCCCGTTCAATGCGCCGACTCCCGAAAACCCTGTTGGCGTAGCAATAGACCAGCAGCGCCAACATGAGATGGGGATGGTACTGAGCAGCACCGGTTCCTCGAGTATTAACCTTGAATTTCTCAATGGGAACACTTTCCTGCCGCTTCGATCACAAAATGAACGAAATCATTCTCAGGGATCCATTCACGCAAATCATAGGGCAGCAACGACATCTGGTCTCGATTGGCTTGTCGGGTTTGCATTCACACAACCATAACCGGCAATACTTTTCGGATATCTGATAATCACTGCATGTCCCTTGGCTAAAAAGCACATGCCAGCGGCCACCTTTCCATCGAATGACTCTTTCGCAGCCCCTGCTTTAGGGCGGACGGTTGCTGACAGTGGGGCTTAAAGAAAACCCATGATTCTTATATAAAACAGATATTCGGCCTGTCGCTCATGCTAAAACGAAATGCTGAAATTTGGACTGAAATCGAAAATCGATGAACTCGACGCAGAGATCACTTTCATCCGGTAACACGAATTGCAAACGTATTTGGTGGAAACTTCCCACGAATACGAACCGTCATTGTTAGTGCCAGTGCTGATCGTCTTTTCCTTTGAGCTTCCTTTCCAGAGCTCGATAACAACTTCAGAGCCGGCGCCGTAATGCTCCCAGCTAATCGTTTTGCGGTAGCCATTGCCCCATCGGCTGGAGGCATACGGACTCGTCACCTCGATATACGGAGACGGGGTAATCTTTACGACATCAGAACCTTTCAACTCACCGTAAACACTCTTGTCGTCATGCGATTGCACGCGAATATCGTAATAATCATAGGGTTCGATGCTTTCAGGTACCGTCCAGCGGTATTCCCCATCATTCTCTGTCTCCAGTACGATATCTGCATATTTCAAATTCTGTTTAAACAGGAATATATCTACCGTTCCTTCAACGACCACACTTTCCCATTTGATATAATTTCTCGATTCCTGCTCCCAGCTCACTTTAGTTTTGGGTTGCGTGACAATAATCCGGATTTGTCTGCAGGCGATCTGAAGGTCCGCGATCTGTCGCTGAGTTACCGGTATACGCGCGGTGGCATAGCCGCTCATTTCCACACGTACCGTATCGGTAAATGTGTCCCCCTGCCGTGCATGTGCAGCGCCTTTTTTAGCAAGCGTTGTGCCTCCCCGGTCCACATCATTGGATGAACTGGCTGCCGATAAGGCATCATGCGAAGTGATGACAAAAGGCAGGTAATATTGCTGCTGCGCAGTTTGTACCTCGTAGAAATAATGACCCGAAACCGTCCGGTTGGAACGGAAGGAAAGCCGTCGGGCCGCCGCAACGCCATCATATAGAATCTCAATGCAGCGCCCCTGCAAGCTCACAACCGATACCCTGAGCTGCTGAACGACCGGGTTGGCATATGTCAACAAGTTGCGTGGCCCGATTTTTAATTGCCGGCTCTGATTGACAGGCGTGTTCGCACTGCGGATCGGCGTTGATGCTGTGAGTTGAAACACACCGTCACCGCCGGTGGTGTCTTCAATGCCGGAAACAATCAGGCTGACAACAGCACCGGACAATGCGAGACCGTTGGCGGAATCCGACACCAGCCCCTGAATATCTATCTGCTGTGCAGAAAGTGGGGTAATCGTTACAGCGGTAGCAATGAGTAGTATATAAAGACGTTGTCGAGTAGACATATATTGAATCCTCCTGTAGGTATACTTTGTATTCCCGGTTCCTCTCCTCTTTCGACACATGGTAATGTGATTTTCCAAAAGCAATATACTTATCATCGACATTATGTGTAAAATAATCAACCATTATTCATGATGAGAAACTCAAACACAACTTTTTACTCATCCATCTTGAAAGAAGTTATGGAACTGTCCAGCGTTCGTTCGATTTGCCGGTACATGTCGATGCTGAACATATTGACCAATCCTACAAGGTTGGCGTCCTTGATCTGAAAGTCAAGAAAACCGGTGCCCCAGGAAAAGCAAGCGCATAGAAATCAAAAGCTAAGTACCTATGCCATGCCCATGCGGGATTGTCGAATAGCATTCCCCCACCCTGTGCAGTCTCATTCTCTCCCGCTTACCATCCTGGAAGAAAATCAAATCCGAAATGCAGACCCTTCCTAGGCCGTTGAAAGGGGTATACCACATACGGATGAAAAATCAGGGCACCCAGAATATTGATACGTAATCCAGCTCCCGCACTGAATACGGGGACCCGTTCCATCAGCTTTTCCTGCCAGCTCACTTCCGGCCAATCTCCCCTGCTCCATGGCGCGCCACCATCGGCAAACACCACGATGTCTGTTGGAATATACCGGAAATTGAACAATCCGAAATCTTCCGTTCCAAAAAGCGGTGCGCGAAACTCCAGTTTCAGTGCGGCAATCCGTGTGCCGGAAATGTGGTCCAGTGCGGCGCATTACTGATAAGTAATTTGATTTTCTAAGAGAAATATAGTATTCGCCTTTATCCATGCTCAAAGCTACCGACATTTTTTCGTTAAGAGATTCTCAAACTCACAATTTTGCACTCAAATTAAGGTTCTTTTCCGATTAGAATGTTCAATTTTCCAGTGAAATATCAGTTCTGGGTATAATATGCCCCAGGCCGGTAAAATCTAAGTAGCTATTTTCAGGCAGGTTCTGTGAAGGAATAATCATACACCGGTTCAGAAACGGTATTTTCAACGAGTATAGTTGTCGGTGGTGGATGGGCAGGCTCTTCTTTCCAGAGTTTGCAGTGCTTTAGTATCCTCTTAATTTCAGAAGGACTGAATGACCGGTCCATTTATAAGTTTTCAGGCGTGACAATGTACACATTTTCGCACGAACCGGATTGAGATGAACATACTTGATAAGCTGCTCGATATAATTCTGGTCTTGTATAACAATAGATTTATA
>WJLW01000105.1 GCA_014728295.1 Chitinivibrionales bacterium
AAAGTAGGCCGGTTCAAGATCCAGACTTTTCCATGAAATTTTTTCGCCTTTGCCGAATGTCGACAAGGGACCTGATGCGTCGACGACAATTTTGGCCTGCGTTGTTTCGCCATTCGAAAAGCTCAACGAGCGTGCGCCCTGCTTGAGGTGACCGACCTTTTGTACACGAACGTTAAATTGACAATCTACACCTTTCTTCCGGCACATATCGGCCATATCGCGCTGCATCCTGGTGCGATTGATAATATAGCCCTTGTTGCTGTCTGTGTAAGTAACGCTGGTTCCGTCGGGCGAGTGAAAAGCCGCTTTGCTGATATTAAAGCGGATCCACCCTTTTTCGACTTTGCACGCCTCGTGAAATCCCTGACGGCCTACCGCTTCGGCACAGGCAATAGGAATATCCCAGGGAACGGTTTTGTCTATTAGGAGAACGCCTGTTTGCGGAGCAGCAGTAAGTATGGTGGATGCAGCATTAAGCCCTGCGGGACCGGCTCCTATTACCGCAATATCATAGCTTTCTCGAAATGATCGTGCGCCTGATGCCATGATGCTCGCGTCTAGTACGGAAAGTCAGATGTCATTTACCTGGATTTTTCATTTTTAATGGTATATTCGTATGTCGACTCAATTGTCTGAGCCAGAATATCATACGCTTCTTTATCCAAGTGCCTTTCCAGGCTCTTTTTTTTTCGGCTAAATTGTCGGTAGGCTATTTTGATATTATTCTGCTCGATTAAAGAATATAGCTTAACGACCAGATCTTCGGCTTCCTTTTTGCGCGGATCCTTCCCGCTGAGCGCGGAGGTCGATTTCGAACGGCTTTTTTTCTGCTTTTTGAAGCTCATATCAGAAGATGCAATTTCATTATTCTGTGCTCTTTTTGTTCTGCTTTTTTTGCGTGGCTTGAATCTGCTTGCCCGTGCCAATTCTTTGCGGCGTTGCTTTTCTTTCTTCGCCAACTCTTTCTCGCGCTTTTTTCCGGCCTTTTCAGCATCACGCTCCGTATTATCCCGGGTAAATAAGGATTTGAAAAAAGGTTTTTTCTTTTTTTCGGTTTTTTGTGCGGCACTTGCCTGTTCGCGTTTTTGCTCCAGCCTTCTCTGCTCCTCCTCAAGCTTTTCGAGGCGTTCCCGCTTTTCCCGGGCCTCCCGTTCACGCTTTTTTTGTTGCGCCTCAAGCTTTGCCCGACGTTCTTCTGCGATCTTTCTCTTTGTAGCTTCGGCCTCCTCTCTGCGCTCACGCTCATTTCGTTCCCGCGCATCCTGTTGCCGCTTGCGATCCAGTTCGGCCTGACGCTCAAGCTCTTCCTGCTCTCTTCGACGGCGCTCCTCATCTTCCTTGCGTGCCTCCACGAGCTGCCGACGCTTTTCTTCGAGCAATTTGGCCTGGCGTTCTTTTTCTTTTTGAGCCGCGTCTATGCTGTCGCGTCGTGCCTGCTCGAGACGCGTCTGCTCTTCTTCCCTGCGCCTGGCCTCTTCCTCTCTTCTTTCGCGCTCGGCCTCACGGGCCTCTTCCATTTTTTTGCGGCGCTCTTCTTCAAGCTTTGCCTGACGCCTGGCTTCTTCTTTGTCGTGTTTGGCTTCCAGCTTTTTGCGCTCGCGTTCTTCTTTTTCTCTGCGCAGTTTTTCCAGAAGAGCCTTTTCTTCCTGTTCTGCTTTCAGGCGCACTTGCGCAGCTCGTGTACTATCTTTGCGTGCCTTTGCATTTTGCTTTGCCTTGGTAAGAGCATTATCCAGTTTCTGCAATTCGGACTGTGAGAGTCGTGCCTTGGCGATAACGTTTTTGCGAAAGGTGATCGCATCGTCGGGCCCGCTGGTGCGCAGTATTCGCATATTTGCTTCGACCAGCTCTTTTTCCTTGGCGTCCAAAGCAGATTTTTGCTGTTTGATTTGCTTTTCAAACGTATGTGCCACATCCCGCGACAGTTCGTTGCGGATTTTATTGAATTTTACTTCTGCATGGTTCAGCAAATTGCGCGCGTTTCCAACTCGATTTTCTTTTAATAAATCATCGATCTGATTCAATCCCTGTTCAATCTGATCCTGCCCTTGGCCGGCCTGCTCCAAGGCCTGGGCTCGACGCTCAAAATCAACAGACGTATCGAATGGAATACCAAAACGCTTCTGATTTTGGTTGAGATAATTCAGATCCTGTCGCGCCGAACCTGCATCGCCCTTTTTAAGCGCGCTTTCTATTTCGTCAATGATGACATTTGCAACTTCCTCGGAGCGTTCTCTGATGGCTTTGCCCAGCTCTGCAGCCTTTGGGCGGCTTTGCATGGTCATGTCATTCTGAATTTTTTCCAGCTTGTCAAAATCTGGCCGGTCTTTTTTCACCTCTGCGTTAAAGTCGTTGACCAATGCATTAGCTACCGCACTTCCATCCGGATCGGGTGAAACGGCGTTGACACTATAGGCAATGGTTGCGGCAAAAATCAGCAATAGCTGCACTTGGTAAACTTTATGGCAGCCTGTAAATCCGGAACAAATCATTCGCATGCTCTCTATCCCATTATCATTGAAAGAATAATGCTCAACGTGTAAGGAATGTTTAACCGATTAAAAATCGCTCATATTTCGCACAATACACACTATGTTTCCTCCCCCTGAAACGACGAGGAGGGACATCGTTATAATATAGTAAGCGTATGAAGTGTAAGCAAATAGTTAAGCGAACTATTTAACCTGCTTCAGCCGATGTTTTTATCGCACTTACATCCTGAATTTGCCCAGCGAGCTTCTAATCAGCATCCTGAAGCAAAACAATTGATAGTCGATGTATGCACGGAAAATGTTCAAATACATGAGAAGGGTAACGTGAGATTGTGTATTTATTACGAAGGCGGGGTTGCGCAAACACGCCTCCACCATTTTAGACAGAGTTCACCTCATCCTGCAAAAATTCTGACTTTCTCCCGATCCAGCTTCAAGCCGACTGCCTCTTGCTGCGGACTCGCCTGCGAACGAGCGACCAGCGTCTTATCGCCGCACGCGGCGTGAATAATATATTCAGCCCCGAGGTTTTCCACCACCTTGACCTTCGCCTCAATATCTCCCGCACCAGTTTCGGTAAGTTCAAGGTGCTCGGGACGGATTCCCAGTGAACAGGCGTGATCCTCAGGAACGGGAGGTGATGTACCTGAGGGGAGCGGTATTCTGATGCGATTGGTTGTATCGACAAATAGCGTGCGTTGTGTTTCCCGTGCCAGACGACCATCCAGCACGTTCATGGGCGGGGAGCCGATAAATCTCCCGACGAACGGATTGGCAGGATGATCGTAAATCTCAGCCGGCGCACCAACCTGCTGAAGGTATCCGTCGTGCAGTATTGCCATGCGGTCGGCCAGGGTCATGGCTTCGACCTGGTCGTGGGTGACGTATACGGTCGTGATGCCGATTTCTTTCTGCAATTGCTTCAACTGGGCGCGCATCGTGGTGCGGAGCTGGGCGTCGAGATTGGAGAGAGGCTCGTCCATGAGAAAAACGGATGGTTTACGAATGATAGCCCGGCCAATGGCGACGCGTTGACGTTGTCCACCGGAGAGCTCGGCCGGTTTACGCTCGAGAAGCGATTTGATTTCGAGAAATTCGGCGGTCTGCTCAACGCGGCGGGAGATTTCTTGTCTGGAGGGCCGCGGCTTTGCATTCTGCAGCGGAAACGCGATATTGCGGGCTACGCTCATGTGCGGGTAGAGGGCATAGCTTTGAAAGACCATGGCGATACCGCGCTGCGACGGCGAGGTGAATACCTTGCCGGCCAAATCGGAGATGACCTTGTCGCCAAAAGCGATCCGTCCCGCGCTCTGTTGTTCGAGTCCGGCGATGATATTGAGCAGCGTGCTCTTGCCGCACCCGGAAGGACCGAGCAATACGAAAAACTCACCGGGATTGATGGAAAGGGAAATCTCTTTGAGTACGACAACGCGCCCGCGGCTGGTACTGAATGTTTTTTCGAGCTTTTCGATATTCAGGGACGTATTCATTGCTACCCCTTCAGCGCACCGGCGGTGAGTCCGTTAATGATGTAGCGCTGAAACACCAGCGCCAGCACGACCAGCGGCAAAGCAGCCATGGTAGACGCGGCCATCAGGTTGCCCCACGGAACTTCGCCGTGCAATCCTTCAAACGACGCCAGACCAACTGGAATTGTCTGGGCGTGATAGTCGATTGTCAACATCAATGCAAACAGAAATTCATTGAAACAGGTGATAAATACCAGCAGGAATGACGAGAAGATTCCCGGTAGCGCTAAGGGCAGAATGATATGCACAAACACGGCCAGTCTCCCCGCTCCGTCAATGAGTCCCGCCTTGTCAAGATCGCGTGGGATTTGCGCAAAATAGCTCATGTTAATCCACAGCGACAGCGGAATTGTCATCGCACAATACGGCAGGATCAGGGCAATCCAGGTATTGATCAGTCCCGCAGTCGAGAATATCTGGTAGAGATACCCGACAATACAAATTTGCGGGAACATCGACAGGGCCAGGATGATCAGCGGCAGGCTGATGCGACCCGGGAATGAGAAACGCGAAACGGCATACCCCGCAAGTGAGGCAACCACGGTAACAATCACGGAAGCACCCAGCGAAATCCCGATGCTGTTGAGGCAGTAGCTGCCGAAATGCAGCGACCGACTGCTGAGCACTTCCCGATAGTTCGTCAATGTCAAGTTCAATTCTTCAGCAAACAGCGCACGTGGATCGGTCGACAGCGACACGACAAACATCCACAGAAAGGGCGTGAGCACGAAACAGAGCGTGGCGCCGGATCCCATAATAATAGCAAGCTTTCGTCTCATGCAAGCTGCTCCCTGAAGCGTCCAAACCTCAAATACACCAGCGTAAAGATACACGCCAGCCCGAACATCAGCAGCGATACGGCCGAACCGAGACCGAAGCGATCGGCGGTGAAATATTCATATCCCAGCATGGACAGTGATTTGGTTGCACCCCCGGGCCCGCCGCCGGTGAGCACGAAGATCAAATCAAAGATGCGCAGACTGTCGATTGTCCTGAAAATGAGCGCAATCAACAGCACCGGTTTGACGAGCGGCAACGTAATGCTGGAAAAGCGCTTCAGCACGCCGGCGCCGTCCACACGGGCCTGTTGATACAAATCGGCGGGTATCGCCTGCAAACCGGCCAAAAGCAGGATAACCATAAAGGGCGTGGTTTTCCATACTTCGGCTGCGATGATGCACCAGAACGCAGCAACAGACGAACCGAGCCAATTGACTTTATCTCCGATCAGACCGAGATCGAGCAGCACAACATTGAGAATGCCGTAAGTATAGTCGAAGATCAGCTTCCACATTTTGGCCGAGATAATGGTCGGGATGGCCCACGGGATCAGAATCAGCGCCCGAAGCGCTCCCCTGCCGGCAAATTGTTCATGCAACAAAATCGCAAAGAGCAACCCGATAACCGCTTCGAAGCACACGGCAACAATGGTAAACATCACCGTCACCCCCAGGGCCTGGTAAAAACCCTCATCGCCAAGTATTGCTACAAAATTTGCGATGCCGACATACTTGTTTGCGAGATAGGAGCTGTCGCGATACAAGCTGGTTATAAAGGTGCCGGTAATGGGCGCCAGCACAAAAGCGGCTACCAGGGCCAGTGACGGTACCAGAAACACGTATGCCAGTGCGGTTTGTTTGCGCGAGTTGAGCATGGTTGACTACTGCGTGTTGTCGGCGATGATCGATCGCACCTCGGCATGCGCTTTGGCCAGGGCGGCCTTCGGCGAGATCGTACCGGCCAGTGCGGCATTGAAATGCTTTTGCATTGCCAGCGACAGTTGCGAATAATAGGGTACGGCAGGACGTGAGACGGCATTTTCGAACACCGGTTTGAGCGCGGGAAGCTGCGGATTGCCGGCAACCAGTTCCTCGTCGTCATACACATCCCGGCGGCCGGGATTCCAGCCCAGCTTGAGCGCTAGTTTTTTCTGAATTCCGTAGCTGGTGATGTATTTGATGAATTGCGCCGCTTGTTCTTTGCGATCAGAAAATTTCGACAACGCCACATGCCATCCGCCCAGTGTCGCGGCGCTCGTTTCACCTTCAAAATGCGGCAGGGGTGCCAGCGCTGTTTTGCCCTTGACCGCAGAACCATCCTGCTGATGCAGCCCCCAGGCATACGGCCAGTTGCGTTCGAAGAGGGCATTGCCTTGCTGAAACACATGGCGCACCTCCTCTTCTTTCATATCGGTATAAGTGTTGGGCGGCGACACGTTGTATTTGTGAATCAAGTCAACCATGCACTGCAGCGCGGTTTGGTTTGCCTCGCTATCCAGCATTGAAGCACCGTCCCGGGTCAAGAAGCCGCCACCGGCCGATACGAAAAATTCCAGTGCCGTACAGATCAACCCTTCGTACTGCGCGCCCTGCCAGACGAAACCGCAAAAATCAGGATTTGCTGCACGCTCCGCGGTCTGGATTTTCTGCGACATAGCTATCAGCTCTTCCCACGTCCGGGGGGGTGCATCGTAGCCGTACGTATCGAGCAGGTCCTTGCGATAGTATAGCAATCCGCCGTCGACGTAAACCGGCAAGCCAATTACCCGGTCGTTCCAGGTATCGGCCTGATTGATCACACGCCGGTAGAAGGGAGCCGGATCAAGACCCAGCGGAGGCAGCGGTTCCAACCAGTTCGAAGCCGCCATTTGCCCTACCCAGGCGACATCCATGAGCATAACGTCGGGATCGGCCTTTCGGCCGCGCAGCGCGATAAGCATGGCCTGTTTGCGCTGTTCGGTCTGGGTTGCCGAGCGGATAATTTCTACATCCGTGCCGTGTTTTTTCTCGAAATCGGCAACGATCTCTTCCCAATACGCCATTTCATTGGGCGCCCCGCCGACCATAAATGACAGCTTGCCCGGCTGCTTGACACACGCGGAAACCATCAGGCAGAAGAGAGCACACAGAGCAATTCGATTCATGCCACAATACTCCTTTCGGCAAAAAAGCTTGAGAAGTTTACTCTATACAAATTACTGGAATGAAGCGACAATATCAAAAGCGGGAGCCGGCAGCACCCTCGGCCATATCGATGCGTGCTGAACTTCGGGAGGATGGATGCTGGATTATTGTCAATATCACTGAAAATATGTATTTTTAATAGTTAACTCCCGAAATTTAAACCTCAAAGCATCCTTGAGGGGGGTGATTACGTAATGAATGGTATCAACGTACGCGACGGCGAGCCTATCGAAAAAGCGTTGCGTCGCTTTACTAAGACATGCGAGCGCGCCGGCATTCTTTCCGATCTCAAAAAGTTCCGCCACTTTGAAAAGCCGAGCGAAGAGAAAAAACGCAAAATGAATGCCGCCAAACGCAAGCGGATGCGCGACGAAAAGAGGTCGTTCAGATAAACCTGTTTCGCTACATCAACGAATTTGCCCTGCTGGAGAGCGTGCACGCATGCTCTCCAGTGCTTTATACCCCAGCACCGCACATGCCGCTGCAACATTGAGTGAATTTTTTAAACCAAATGTCGGAATTTCAACAATATCATCGCACGCGTCCAGAATTTCCTGACTGACTCCCAGCGCCTCGTTGCCCAGGATGATGGCAAGCTTTTGCGGGCAGGTAATTTTGTCGTATGCCTTTGAAATCGACGTCGTCTCAGCCGCCCAGATGGTAACCCCGCGTTTTTTGAGATCTCGGACGGCGGCAATCGTGCTGTCGTAGTGCTTCCAGGGGACAAAGTCTATTGTCCGCAGGGAGGTCTTCTCCAGCTTGACATGGGGCGGATAGGCCGTATAGCCGCAAAGGTAAAGCCCGGCAACACGCAGGATATCGCATGTGCGAAAAATCGATCCGACGTTAAAGGCGCTGCGCAGGTTGTGCAGCACAAAATACAGCGGATGCTTCGGTTTGCGTTGATACTCCTCGAGCGAAATCGCGGCATCGAAGCTGCGGATTTCGTAGTTGGTTTCGATATCACCTTTTTTTTGCATAGTTTACGATGTTCGCCGATGCTTATTAGGGTTTGCTAATCGTGTTTGTAATCGAAAAATTTACCAACTCAATAACGGGCACATACAATGACCGTTCAATTCGTCTGTTTGACACAAAAGGATCCTTTTTTATCCGCCAGAGGATTGCGGCTCCTTTACTTTCAATAGCAGCCCACCCCCGATAACAAACATAACAGCGAGCGTGGTGATCCCGAACCGGGAACTGGCGCTGCCGTGAAAATGCAGCGCTCTGCCGATGAGATTGGCAGTAGCCACAATTCCGGGGCCCAACACCACGGCGAATTTCCCCATGAGGTTATAGAATCCAAAATAGTCGGCGGCTTTTTCGGGCGGTACCATTTTTGCAAAAAAGGACCGGCTCAATGCCTGCGCCGCCCCTTGAGCCACGCCGGTCAAACATGCCAGCACGAAAAAATCCACGGCTGTTTTCAATATCCACGCGCCTACGATCGTGATAAACAGATAGATGCCGACAGCGATGAGAATTGCCTTTTTGGCGCCGATTCTGCCTGCAAGCGCACCAAACCCGATAGCGGACGGAAACGCGACAAACTGCACACACAACAATGCAACCATCAGCATACCGGTATCGATGCCCAGTGAGAGACCAAAATCGGTGGCCATCATGTAGACGGTGTGCACACCGTCGATGTAGCACCAGTAGGCCACCAGAAAGAGAAGCATGTTCCGGTTTTGCAGGATATCTGCGGTTGTATGCCTCAGGCGACGCAATCCGTCCATGACAACTTCCCGGGGTCCTTCCTGCTTCGGCGCCTCGCGTTGCTTGACCATCGTAAGTATCGGCAGCGAGAACAGTATCCACCAGATCATAACCGTTACAAATGCGATACGGATGGCGGTTGCCCCGTCCTTAATGCCGAATAGTTGCGGCATCTGGTACATCAGCAGGTGAACGGCAAAAAGCAGTCCGCAGCCCAGATAGCCGATACCGTACCCGAAGGATGAAACACGATCGGCGTTTTCGTTATCACTTACGTCAACCAGCAGCGAATCGTAGAACAGGTTGGCAAGCGAGAATCCAATTCTGCCTGCCAGAAAGACGCCGAGCGCACCCAGCCAGTTGCCCTGGGGAATCAGATACAGGACTCCGGCCATGCACGCACCGATTGTCATAAAAACGGCAAGAAGCCGTTTCTTCGATTTGCCCGCACCGGCAAACGCGCCCAGCAAGGGAGAGCAGAGCGCAATCACGAGTCCGGCAGCCATATTGCCATATCCCAGCCGCGCGGTGCTGATCGTTTCGTCAACACCAACACACCAGAAGCGCTTGAAAAAGGCCGGAAAAAAAGCTGTTGTAACCGTCATAACAAAAGCGGAATTTGCCCAGTCGTAGAGACCGTAGGCCCAGACCTCACGTGTCAGCAATTTTTTTTTGCTCACGTTTTTTTCTCTTTTTTCTCAGCCGCCGGAAAGAGAACGTTGTTGAGAATGAGACGATAGCCCGGAGAGTTTTTGTGAAACTGCAGCATCGTCGGCTTGTCGCCAACGGCATGGGTATAGTCCTCGGGGTCGTGCCCGCCAAGAAATGCAAACATGCCTTTGCCGACCACGCCGTGGAGATACTTGACACGGTTTGTGCCCGGCACCGAGCCCAGTACTATTACGCTGTTTTTGATGATGCTTTTATTAAATGACGTCAACAATCCGTAGAACCCTTTTACCGTTCTGGTATGATTCTGGGTTAGCATAGTCGGCACCGGATCGAGCCTGGCACTGAAATCAAACAACACAAAGTCCATGGCCGGCTTGCGCAGGGGCGTGTTGACCAGATTGAAGTCAATATTGCCGAAATGCGACGCCATCGGGTCGGTCTGCACCGTAAAGCCTTCGCATGCCAGACAGTTGCTATAGTCAAGTTTCGCGGCATGCTGCGGATCGGGCGGATCACCGTCAAAGGGTCTGCCGGCGATGTCGGTTCCCAGCGCGGCAAGCGCAATCTCCAGCGTATTGGTAGCGCTGCACATCGCAAAAAGAAAGCCACCTTTTTCTACGTAGTGCCTGATCGCCAGCGCAACCGCTTTTTTCAGTTCAGGCACTTTCTGAAATCCCAACTCTTTTGCCAGCCCTTCCAGCTTCATTTTCTGCCGCTGATACCAGGGGGTGTTGTGAAATGAGCGGTAGAACTTGCTGTACTGACCGGTAAAATCTTCGTGATGCAGGTGCAGCCAGTTGTACGTCTCCAGCCTGCCGCCCAGCACTTCCTTGTCATAGATCTTGTCATAGGGAATATCCGCATAGGTCAAGGCCATCGTGACGGCGTCGTCCCAGGGAAGCTTGTTGAGTGGCGTGTAAATTGCGATCTTCGGCGCCTTTTCCAGGGTGACCTTTTCCATGTTTTCGGATTCAATTATCTTGAGGATTGCGGCCCACTGGCTTTGAGAAACAGTTTCGTAGTGTATTCCATCAACGCCCGCTTTGAGGGCGAATGCCTTGTCGTCCTGCGTAACAAAGGCGCCGCCGCGGTAGTTCAGGCACCAGTAGACTTGCCGGCCGTCTTTCAGGATTTTGTAAATCAGCCCGTATGCTTTGAGATGATCCGTCTGCCGGTCATCCATAGGCACCAACATCATTGCCGCCGCCGTCCATGCCCAAACATGCAACAAAACCAGCGATAAAAAAAGCGCACGGCGGTGCGCTTGCGACAGGCACAATCGACTCATCCAAAGCATGCAATTAAAATAAATAAGTCACGTGCAGCCCGCCAATGACAACGTTATAGTTGTCCTGGGACCCCTCGTTGTCATCGGTCATTTTTTCATACTTGCCCATGGTCGCAATCGAGAGCTTGGAGGTAACCGAAAATTTGAGTTCGGTCTCGAATGAATACGAGTTTATGACGGTCTCCTCACGGCCGGCATCGACGTCTTCCTCTTCTGCTTTATCGCTGTATTCGCCTTTGAGGGTGAGGTTGAGTTTGCGGGGTATGATGGTGATTCGCAATTTATCATCGAATTTGAAGGAAAGCCCCGTGGTATTATCGCGAACCTCATCTTTGGTGGTGATCCTGAAGGAAAGCTTGTTTTTGATAATGCGCTTGATTTTAAATCCAAATTTCCCACTAATCTGATGCTGCCAGTCATCATCTTCATTGTTTTCGGTCGGATCGGGATGCCCGGTCAGCTCATTGTTGCGCAACAGGCGATATTTCAGGCTGTAGTCAATACCGTTTTCGAGACGCTGCTTGACCTGCAGGCTGACTAAATTTTTCAGATCCTGCTCGGCATATTGCATCACAGTTGTCTCAATGTAATCGGTATCGTTGATCGTCGTATCAACAACGACCGGTGTCACTTCGGTTCCCACGGGCACGTCGGCAAACTCTTGGTGCTGAATAAGCTTTTCTCCGGCTTTGTCATTGCGTTCGAACGAAATCCGGTAATCCACATCCAGCGAGGGATACTTTTTGCCAAATTCATATTCGCCGCCAAGATCAAGGGAATACTTGTCAATCGGCGATGAACTGCCCGTCAGTGACGGAGCGAATTCATATGAGACATTGCGCCGCTCGTAGGTAAGCTCTGCTTCTGCGAGCAAATGCTCCACAATCTGCTTTTCAGCCCCGACCGCAATCTTTCTGCGATCGGCTTCCAGGTACGGATTCCCGGCAGAAAAGAAGCCGGGTCTGATCTCGGTGTATTTTGCATTCAACTCATAGCCGTCAAACAAACCGGATGCGCCAATCGAACCGGCAATATGATCCGCATCAGTCAGGGCATTAAACACGGCCGGAACCGCCTCCCCCACTTCCGGATTATACCAGGCAATCTCACTGATTTCGTTTGAATCAGCGCTGATCGTGTCATACAGAGTATCATGCACTCCAGCGTCAATCTCGGCACTGAGCCTGAGCCTGCCGGTAAGCAACGACACGCTTCCGTCAATCGCCCCAGTCTGCGCCTTGATGGGGTCGGGCGCTCCCGGATCGGATATCACCTCTCTGAAGATCGGCTTGAAGCCCTGATCGCGTGAGATGATCCCGGTAACGTTGACCTGCGAATTCAGTGTTGGATTGACACTGACTCCGGCAACATACGTCAATTGCTGACGGATTGACATGCCGGAGTCGACGGTTTCATTGAAGAGCGTGATGTCATTATCGCCGGAATCTTTCGGCACTTCGGTTTCACCGCCGGCAAGTTTGAATTCGAGTCGATTGGCTCCTTTGCCCATCGGCACAAAAGCGCCGGAATATTTCACCCCGGTCATTTTGCGCCCCGAAATGGATGTTTCCGACTGACTTTCGAAAAAATCACCCACGACCAGGTGCTGTTTCAGGTAATTCATTTGCAGATTGAAGGTGTTTTTGCGCAGATGCAGCGCCTCTTCATTCCACTCGTTGCGATAAACATCGGCCAGCAGGTTGATGTCGGCATCTTTACGTCTGCCACTTGCAAAAATCTGAAATTCAGGCTGGATATTGTCGCCGTAGCCTTCCATTTCGCCGGGATAGCGTGTCTGCAGCAAGCTGGTGTCATTTTCCGATTCCGGCAGATAGCCCTTGAAGCCGAGCGTGACATTGCCCATGAAACTGACCGTCTGTTCGCGAGGTGCTTTGGTTGCGGCAAATCCCGGCTTGAAGGTTTTGTCGAGCACTACGTCGGTTTTTGTTTTGGGCAAAACGATTGATTTGACGGCTTCGGGCGGTTTGAGCAGTTTTTCCATCTGGGACGGCGTGACAATGCGCATGTCAATGGTGTTGGCGTATACCATTTCACGCACTTTGCGCGGCACTTCTTGGAGACTGACCAGCCCACTTTTGTTTTTGGTAATATCTGCGTCGATGATCGTGACCGATGCATTCTTTTTGATGGCAATGCCGTGGGTGTTTTTGATGATGCCGCCTTTGCGCACGCGCACACTTGATTTGGGGGCGCATGCCAGTCCGGTAATATTGTGACGGATTGATAAGCTGTCTGCGGTGACGCGCGCGCCCTCCTGACAAAACATAGCCAGAACATGTCCGCCGGTAAAAGTTGATTTGCGAATGGATACGGTGGAATTCCTGATGACAAGGCCGTGCAGAGAATTCTGCTGAAATATGCACCGCTCAATTGATGCCCCACCGTTTTCAACAACGATTCCATAGTTGGAATTTTGTATAATGCAATGCTTGAACAGCGAGCGGTTTCTGCTTCTGCAGTATATGCGATCCCAGTCCCAGGGCCTGGGATTTCTTTTGGCGGACCTGAAGACGACCGGCTCCCGTGCGGTGCCATTGGCCACAAGTCGGCCGAACACCGTCAAGGTAACGTAATCTCCGCCAAAAAGCACCTGGCAGCCCGGTTCAAACTCAAGTTTCTGACCGGATGGTACAATTACGCTTCCATTCAGCAGATAAGGGCCATCCTCTTTGGTAAACGAACCATAGATAATCCCTGCCGGAATTTCGGTTCTATACTCGAGCAGGGCCGGCTTACCTTCGTTTTCCGCCGGGGCAGTATCACGTGCCTGAGCCGGTAAGCCCGTTGACACGCTGTACAACACTGCAAAGATGCTCCAGCCGAGAATGCGGATCATGAAATGCTCCTGGATATCAAGTCTACCGTACTGTGATGGTTTGACTCTTGTGTACCACCCGATTGTTTATGTCAACCATTCTGACATCTATCACGTTTGCAGTAGAACGCTGCAATACGATATCAACATCAAGATCTGTATCGGTGAAATTGGTTATGGTTTTCGCGAAACCGGAGGCGGAATTGGTCACCCTGATTTCACGTACCAGCGCCTGCATGGTTTGCTGATCATCGGTGGGAAGGTTTTCAACCGAAAATTCCAGCGTAAATTGCGGCGTGCTTTTGTCAAAGGGGCCGGGGGGAGGAATCGTCAATGTGCGCGGAACGCTGGATACATCCAGATCGAGCATCGTTGCCAGGTAGCGGACTTTGCCGGTGATGCGCTGCGATGAGTTTCCCTCTTTGTCAACGGCGTAGACCACATAGTTGTGTACGCCTTCTTCCAGCTCGAGCTTGAAGCGGGAACCCGACTCTCCGATTTCAGACTCCTGCGAACCGTCTATTTCTTTATAGAAAGTGATTTCATCATTTTCTGTCCGGTCAATCACGGTAAACAGGATGGCGGGAGAAAGGGAGTACAGCGGTAACTGGCCCGGCTGCACGTGAGGATGCCGGGTATCGGGCGGTTTTTTGAAGACTATGCTCCTGAGGATATTGAGCGTCCGGTCGCCAACGCTTGCTTCAAATTCAATAGCGTACGTACCGTCGGTTTCGGGAATCACGATGCTCCCCGAAAAAGAGCCGTTAGGCGCGATCGGAAACCTGCGATCGGCTACGTAAAGCTCCGCGCTGTAGGGAGTGACCTGACCGCTGACTGAGATACGCGTCCGCATGAATTGCTGCCCCTCGTGCGGAGTATACACCGCAAGCGTCAACTGTCCAATGTCTTTCTTGTAAACAATCGTCCGCTCTGCCGATCGCGATTTGGCGCCGAGTTCGGCAGTGACTTCCAGCTCCAGCTCACCTTCTTCGTCGGGGATAGGTATCTTACCCTCGAATGTACCGTCTGCTCCGGCTTTCAAGGTGAGTCCCGCACAGTGCACAACCGCTCCGGGTGTAGTGATTCCACTGACCGGTATCACCAGGCTTTTGAATTCCTGTCCCTCTGCGGGTGCATTGATAATGAGCCGCAATTCCTTATCCGCGGGAACTACCCTGAATCGGCGGACTATCGATTGTGATTCTCCCGACAACAGGTGTGCTTCGACGGCAATATCGTAATCGCCCGGTTGAGCGGGCACCGGAACACTCAATTTGAATGCACCCCCGGGAGCCACCTTGATTGATCTACCCCTGACCGCAACGGCAGCGCTCGAAGGTGTCACATTGCCGGCAATGGTCAGGCTGGCCCCGGGGAGCACGCTGCTGCCCGGGCGCGGCTCGGTCACCGCAAGGCTCAGACGGGCCGGAGCGTTTGAGACGGTATCGACGGCAGACTGCGATTCAACCGTATCCTGAGCGGCAACGGTATCACGCTGCTGTTGCGCTGTGTCAACGGGCGTCGCTGTGGTATCGGCCGCTGCCTGGTCGACAGTGTCGGCGCCTGCAGCATCCGCGTCTGCAGAAGTATCGCTTGCCGCAGTATCTACCTGTGCTGAATCGACCACCCGGGCACTGTCCACAGCGGCGGTATCCATTGCTGCGGAGTCGGCTCGAAGGGTTGCCGGCACAGTCGCTTCTTTCAGACGCTCAACCTTGATTTTCTTCTGCCCTTTCTTGACGCTGGTCATTTGATTGGCGCCGACTTCTGCACCCGATTGTGATCCGACGGGCGTGACGTACACTTTACCTTCGTAAACTTTAATCTCGGTCTCCCGGCCGGTCACCGAAAAGCCTACTTTGGTTCCCCGGATTGCAGCCGTTGCCGTCGGTGTTTCGAATTCGAACTTTGATTGTGTATTGGCGAGCTTTTTGATGTTGGATAAAATGTCGCCATTGAGAATCTTGAGTTTTGTCTGTTTGGAGCCCTGGCTCGTTCCCGCCAAGCCAGCCAGTTCAAGCGTCGTATTTTCTTTAAGGTGTATAGTAGTACCTTCGGATGTTTCCAGTACAACCTCAGATTCAACAAAGGTACGCACGGCATCTTTTTCTTTCAGGGGCATTCTGATACGCGCCGCGAGCCACTTGACAGAGGAACCCCTGCGCACCTTGACGGTACCCACCAGGCTTTTAATTATGCAGCGACGCGACGATTGCTGTGCAGACAAAACTGTTGGATAACACAGGAGCAGGGTCGCAAACAATGCTTTCAGATATCCGGCTTTCATGCAGGCTGCCCTTAAGCTTCCGGGTGATTTTCATTTCATTCATGGCCAAAGCTGTGGCGCAAAAATGTATTTTTTCCAACTGACAAACAGCGCTTGAACTCTTGTATGTCCCTATTCTAACATTAATTAGAACAGTGGTCAATCAGAATAGAAAAAGTAACGTTATGGCCCGGCAGAGCAAAGTGCCCGTCTTCATAATCCATCACTACACAAGTCTGCCCAACCCATTTCGTCCACTCAGGGAAACGGCCGCTAAGATATACCGGGATCATCGCATCCCGGCTGCTCAGGCTACGCAGGTTATTCTCTGTTCCGATTATGTCATCCGCAAGCTCAACCGGCGCTATCGCGGGATCGACAAGCCTACGGATGTACTGTCATTCACCTACGGGGAAGAAGATCTACTCGGCGAAATTTACATTTCCCTGCAGCGGTGCGCGGCACAGGCACGCAAAATCGGGCACTCCTACCAAAGGGAAGTACTGCGCATGCTGGTGCACGGCATGTTTCATTTGCTGGGATACGAACATGACACCGAACGCAAACGCGCCCAGATGCAGCGACAGGAATCCCGATATTGTTTGCCTTAGCCCGTGTTGATAATGTATAATTTAAGGATGTATCGTATATTTAAAGAAATATGAAGCGGGTATATACATTCTACGAAAACAAGTTACTATTCGCACAGGCCAAATCTTCATTGTGCCTGCGGTGCAGGTGTACACAATAATGTAGCCATCCTCACAGCATATCACACAACCCCTTTAACCTAAAGGAGCAAAGTATTTGGAACCTCCTCCTGATTTATTGTGCCTGATTGTCCTCATCGTACTACTTCTGTTGTCTTCTTTTTTTTCTGTAGTTAAAGTCATTTTTTCTTCCTCGACGCGATATTCGGCGGCGACCGACGATGAACGCGAGAAATACTATGCAAGTAAAATTGAGAAAATCATAGAGCAAAAAGAGGTATTGTCGGCAACCATCTCATTCGGCAAAACATGCTCCAACACCAGTTTCAGCATAGTCGCCTTCATATGCCTGCCGATGATATTGCCGCATCTGAGGCTAGCCCAGCGCGGCCTGATTGCGTTTTGTTTTTCGGCTTTTTTTCTCTCATTATTTGCTTATTTCATCCCGCGTGCTGTGGCGCTCAGATTTTTCAGGGAATTAACCCCGCTTACCTTCGGCGTCTATAGCAGCATCAGTTGGCTGCTGCGCCCTTTTGCATCCTTCTCACTTGGTTTGCACCGGCTTTTGTTGCAACTCTTCAAATATGACGAAAAGTTCGCCTTTTTATCGGATGAAGAAAAATCACGCATGCACCAGACCGAGGATCACGA
Source organism: Chitinivibrionales bacterium (assembly GCA_014728295.1). Lineage (GTDB taxonomy): Bacteria > Fibrobacterota > Chitinivibrionia > Chitinivibrionales > WJKA01 > WJLW01. Next base: position 17,130 of record WJLW01000105.1, read on the forward strand.
AGAGGGGCTTGATGAAGAGGAACGCGAGATGATCCGCAGCATTTTTGAACTGGGAGACACCACCGTAAAGGAAATCATGGTACCCCGGGTCGATGTCAAGGCGCTGGAAATCTCTACCGATTTTCAAACAACTCTCAAAGCCATCCAGGGGTACGGCCATTCTCGCATACCCGTTTACAAGCACAATATCGACGTTATTGCCGGCGTACTCTATGCTAAAGATATCATCGGCTGGATCTCACAAAACACACCGGACAATTGGGACCTCTCCAGAATAATCAAAAAAGCTCACTTCGTTCCCAACAGCAAAAAAATTGACGATTTGATGGCCGAGTTCAAGGCCAAAAAGATTCATATAGCGCTGGTGGTGGATGAATATGGCGGAACGGCCGGCGTCGTAACAATGGAAGATATTCTTGAGGAAATCGTCGGTGAAATCCAGGATGAATATGACGAGGAAGAAGCGCCAATCGTCAAGGTATCCGATACCATGTATCGCGTAGATCCTCACATGGATCTGGAAGATCTGGCCGATAAAATCAGCATTAATCTCGATGTGGAAGAGCTCGAATATAATACACTGGGCGGCCTGATCTATCATGAATATGGCGATATCCCCGACGAGAATACCGTGATTGATTTTGAGGGCCTGCGCTTAAAGGTTCTGAAAATGGATCGCCAGCGAATAGAAAAGGTGCAGGTTGAACTCCCGCAAATCCCCTCTCAAACCTCAACAAACGGCAAAAATGGCAAAGGCATCTGATTAGTCCCGATTGCTTTGCCTGCTCGTCCAGTCACATTGTATTTTTTGTCGTTTTCAGTCAATCTCCCACCCAATTTATATTCAGGAGTGGATATCGTGCAGATAGTTGTATGTATCAAGCAGGTTCCCGCAACTACCAGGGTAAAAATCAATCCGGAAACCGGAACATTGATTCGCGAAGGCGTTGAAAACATTGTCAATCCTTTCGACGAATATGCGATTGAGGAAGCTCTGCGCATTAAAGAAAAAAACGGAGCGACGGTCACGGCTATTACTATGGGTCCACAACAGGCCGAAAGCGCACTCAAGTCGGCGATTGCCATGGGGGCGGATGATGCCGTACTCGTCTCCGACCGGGCATTCGCCGGCTCTGATACCTGGGCAACTTCCTACACTCTGGCCTCCGCCATCAGAGAGCTCGGCCGGTTCGATCTGATCATTTGCGGCAAACAGGCAATCGACGGCGATACGGCTCAGGTTGGTCCGGGAGTGGCCGAGATGCTGAAAATCCCCTATGTTGCCTGGGTGCGCAAAATAGAAGAAATTACCGACACAAAACTGCGGGTGCAGCGCATGATGGAAGACGGACATGACGTTGTGCAGATGCCGCTGCCTGCGCTCATCACCGTTGTCAAGGAAATAAACCAACCTCGCATGGCATCGCTGAAAGGAAAAATGCGCGCCAAAAAGGCGCAGATCAAAATGTTGACCGCAAATGCACTGCCGATTGATGCAGGCAGAATCGGCCTTAACGGCAGTCCGACCCAGGTGCTGCGCTCTTTTGTTCCCGAGCGCAAAACCGGCGGTGAAAAAATTGAAGGTGAAGTTCCCGAGCTGGTCACAAAGCTTAAAGACGCCATAACCGGACTGGGCGTCGTCAAATAGAGAGGTCTACATGGGAATTAAAATCGATCTTGAAAAATGTATTGGTTGCAAACTTTGCGTAAAAGCATGTGCCCAGGAGGCGATAGAGGTCGTCGACAAGAAGGCCGTCGTCGATCCGGACAAGTGCAATCTCTGCGCGGCGTGTGTTGAAGCCTGCAAAAAGTACCAGGCTGTCGTCATCGAAAAAGATGACGCCGGCATCATTGATATTGGCGCCTATAAAGATGTTGCCGTATTCATCGAACAGCGCGGCGGAGATATACATGGTGTCTCCTACGAAATTCTGGGTAAAGCCCGCAAGCTGGCCGACCAGCTCGGACAGAAGTTGATTGCCGTCATGATTGGTCATGAAATGCAGCAGGAGGCCGAAGATCTGGTTAAATTCGGAGCCGATAAAGCCGTGTATCTCGATGGCCCCGCGCTCAAAAACTTCCGTGATGAAGCCTGGGCCACCGTGCTATCCGAATTCATCACAACCGAAAAACCGGCTATCGTGCTCGCCGGCGCCACGGCCATCGGCCGTTCCTTTATTCCCAAAGTCGCCGCACGCGTCTATGGCGGCTTGACAGCGGATTGCACCGGTCTGGAAGTCGATGTTGAGCAAGGCATTTTGCTTGGAACCCGCCCGGCATTCGGCGGCAACCTGATGGCAACCATCATTGCCCCGCACCATCGCCCGCAAATGGCAACCGTGCGGCACAAAGTGATGAAAGCAGCCGAGCGTATCGATAATCGGACCGGTGAATTCGTCATACATTCCGTCGGTGAAGACGCGATCAGCGACCCCACAACCGTCGTTGAAATTGTCAAGGATGTTGAAGCAACGGTCAACATCGTCGAAGCCGACGTGATAGTCTCCGGCGGCCGCGGCATGGGCTCACCCGAAAATTTCAAGCTAATCGAGGAGTTGGCTCATACCCTTGGTGGTGCATTCGGCGCCAGCCGCGCGGCAGTTGATAACGGCTGGGCGTCCTATTCTCATCAGGTTGGTCAGACCGGAAAAACCGTCTGCCCCAAACTCTACATCGCCTGTGGCATTTCAGGTTCGGTGCAGCATATGGCGGGGATGCAATCGTCCGACTATATCATTGCCGTCAATACCGATCCTGATGCAGACATTTTTCACATTGCCGACCTGGGCATCGTCGGCAATGCACTGGAAGTGGTACCGGCTCTTACCGAAGCATTTAAAAAGGAATTAGTATCGTCATGAAAGTATCATTAGGTTTGCCAAAGGGAAGTCTGGAAAAATCCACCGTCGAGTTGTTCCGAAAAGCGGGAATACATATCCGGATAAGCTCACGCTCATATTACCCGACCAGCGACGATCCCGAACTCGATCTGATCCTTATGCGCCCCCAGGAGATGCCGCGCTACGTCGAGCAGGGCATTATCGATGCCGGCATCACCGGCTACGACTGGACGGTAGAGAACAAGGCCAGGGTAAAGCAGATCTGCGAACTCGAGTATAGCAAGTCAACCCGACAGAAATGCAGATGGGTACTGGCCGTGCCGGAAAAATCCAGGATCCGCAAACCCGAAGACCTTGCCGGCAAACGGGTCGCTACCGAGCTGCTCGATACGACGAAACGCTATTTCAAGAAGAAAAAAATCGATGTCGACGTCGAGTTCAGTTGGGGGGCCACCGAAGTCAAGCCGCCGCGCCTGGTCGATGCGATAGTTGACATAACCGAGACCGGCTCGTCCCTGCGCGCCAATGATTTACGCATAATCGACACGCTGCTCGAAACCAGTACCCTGCTGATTGCCAATAAGCAGGCATGGGAGAACACCGCCAAGCGAAAGAAGCTGGAAAACATCCGCTTGCTGTTGCAGGGCACACTCGATGCGGAAAATTACGTGGGAATCAAATGCAATCTTGAAGATTCCCGGCTCGCTGCGATATTGAAAGTCCTGCCGGCGCTGCACAATCCGACTGTCTCTCATTTATCGGATGCAGGCTGGCTAGCATTGGAAACAATCATAAGCTCTACCGAAGTCAAGCATATCATTCCCCGCCTTAAGGATGCGGGCGCTTCGGGTATTGTTGAATATCCCGTCAACAAAATCATTGCCTGAGCGCGTCAAGGTAGGGTCTTGAGCTTTACCTGTTCAGGTAACGCTCGTTTTTCGCGATCGTTACTGCAGGATTAAGCGGAACATGACTTTGAAGCGGATTAGTCTCGTGTTTTTCTTATCTCTTTGAATTGATGATGGATTTATGTTGCTGAGAAAACTCTTTTTCTGAAGCTTGTTGACGAATTCCATTATCGACTTTTCATTATCCGTCCAGCCGGTGAGCGCGACGTCAATCGCGTTGGTGTTGTCAGCAGCCGTTTTTGTTCCCAGGCGATCGAAATAGACACCGCGAGGCCGCTCTGTTCCGATGGCTTCCAGAAATTGCGACCAGTTCGTCTGGCGGGCGAAGGTATTGTTCATGCGGAGAATTTTCTCAGCCATTTGCTTGTTCTGACTGACCATGCGTCCAATTTCTTTGTTGCTGAGCAGTACCTCCTCGTACTGCGCCTTTGCCTTTTGTAACTGCCAGCCGGTATACGCATTCAATCCTAACGGCATAATCAGCAACAGCACGGCAATCAAAAACAGCACGACGCCGCCTAGGTAAACACCTGCCCGCATTCGCCGAAAATTATTCTCAAAGGTCGGCCCGCTGAATCGTGGCACCGCGTTCTCACTTACCTGCAGACAGGCAAGACCGGCGGCCTGCATAACTTCCGTGTCTTCGAACTGATCGACGGGAATGTGCACGACTTCACTTTCTTCAACCGCCGGGATTTTCTCACTGCTCAACCAGCAGATTGTGTGCGGAAAAATCAACTGGGGATCCCGGATTTTCAAATAGCGCTCAATCCGGGCAAGGTGACCGGCAAGTGACTCTTCGTAAGCCGGAGCCATATTATACACGCAGACAAGCTGCCGCCGGTAAACCACCCCGATTTTGAAATAACCGTCTCCGGGCGAAATTGCCAGATACGATTCAGGGACAGAATCGGCAAAGTAATTGGGAATAGTTGCGAGATAAGCATCATCCGGTGCAACCGCAACAATATTGGAAGCCAGAATCTCCTTGTGATGATTGTAGGGAGCTGGTTGACATACGGCATTAAAGCGAAAGCCGCCTGTAGCCTGAATATGTTCTGCTTCGGCAAAGAGCGTTCTGTCCGATTGCCAATACGCTGCGATACCCAGTACGACACCCGTGTTGAGCAGCAAAGCGTTATGCACGGTTTTATGGCTGTCCCAGGTTTTGGTACGGGTCAGGCTCAGTTTATTGTTGCGCTGCTCAAGTACGGCAAGCGTATATCTGCCGTCTTCAGTCGCAATAATGCCGTGGAACCTCTTCATATTCAAACTTATTCTTCGTTCGCGGTTTGGGCTTCGGTGGACTGACCGCGCTTTTTGAGCCTGTTGAAAAAGGGCAGCCGTCGGCGGTTTTCCTCTTCGTCTTCTTCAGCATCCTCTTCATCAGACATTGGAATCGGCCGGGACTGGATCATGGCCGGAGATTCTTCATTGACTTCTTCAACCAGCTCTGTATTTTCTTCTTCAATTGCCTGATCAAATGACTCTTCCTCAAGGGGAGCCGGTTCAATCGCTTCACCTTCGGGCATCCTTTGAAGCGTATCGTGCCTGAGTGTGTCGTATTTGATATATTTATCATCCTCTGAACCGGTTACCGTATGACCTTCGAACGAAGGCTTCATAAATGATTTGACGCGTTCCACTCCTTTGATAATCGGCCGTTCGAAAATGTTCTCACCGGCACGATCGAAATCGTCAAGGATTTTCTGCAAGTCAACGGCGACACCCTTGGATATAATATGAGGTGTTACATAAATTACCAGATTTGTTTTGCTGCGGGTTCTGGAGTTACTGCGAAAAAGCGGTCCAACAAGCGGGAGATCCCCCAGAATGGGGATCTTATTGTGGCTTTTCGAATTGTTATTGCGCACCAGCCCGCCCATCACGAGCGTCTCGCCGTCGTTAAGCCTGACGGTGGTGGTGATTGAGCGAGAGAATATGTTGGGATAGATAGAGCCCTCCAGCGGCTTTTCGCTGTTGGAAACTTCGGGTGAAATCTCGGCGGTGATCTGTCCGCTCCGCGAAATCCACGGCGTGATGTTGAGCTGGACACCAAATTTTATAGGCTGGAATCGTACCTGGGGGGTTTCGGAGCCGGCGCTGGTTTCAATTTTAAAATACTGAGTGGTCGAAACGTTAAATGTCGCTTTATGCCCATTGAGGGTAACGATCGAGGGTTGCGCAAGGATTTTTGCGATATTTTCGCTTTCTTTTGCCTTTAATTCGAGGAAGAAATCGTCGGCCAGTTCGCGGATCTTTCCGCCGATCGTCAAATCTGAAAGATTATAGCCTGCAGCAAAATCTTCGCCGGAGAGAGTGGGAGACTGCAGAAAATTTTCCCTGCCGGCATTCCGGTAAAGATCGACACCGAAGCTTTTGTCAAGACTTTCGGTGTATTCGACGACCAGTACGTCAATAACCACTTGCGGCGTGGGAATGTCGATAGTTCTGAGAAAATCACGCGTTGCTACGATATCCTCAGAGGTTCCCGAAACCAGAAGGGCATTTTGTTCCTTGACGACCTTGACATTGCTGACCTTGATATTCTTCGGCATGATTTTGGGAACTTCGTCGGCTTTGATATGATGCAGATGCACCAGCTCGGAGGTGGACAAAGCCTGTCCCGCATGTGAAGCCGGATTGCGATCGCCAATCAGAATGATGCTGCCGCGCTGAATGAAAGTGAATTTCGTCCCACCGAGCAACAGCGCCAGGGCTTCGGTGAGCGGGACCTCTTCAAGCTTGGCATTGACCTCCGCGCGCAAGTTGCCGTAAGTAACTATTTCGAGTTCGGAATGCTCGGCAATCGCCTTAATGACGTCTTCCAGATTGCCGTTGGATACGTCGAGAGTTACTTTGCCTTCGTCGTAGTCGATATGGAAAGTGGAACTGCCACTCACCGGTCTCCTCGACCTGCGTCCTCCCAGGGTTTTCGAGGCCGTTTCGGTGGCGACGGATGAGACAATGAAAATCCCTTTGCGTTTCACTACATCAAACCCATTTCCTTCCAGAATTGCGCGCAAACCGTCATCCAGGGCAACGCCGTAGAGTTTGCCGGTCACGCGTCCTTCAACGTCATTCTCGGACACGATACTAACGGCTGTTTTTGAACTGAGCTGCTTGAGGAACTCACGGACTTCGACATTTTCAACATCAACAGTAAGTTTGCCCCGTGAGTAGCGAATAACCGAATGCTCCTTCTCGCTTTTGGTGCGAATGCGAAAGACGGCTCCTTCCTTTACAACCTCAAGTCCAAGTGTAGCCGTCAGTGTTTTCAAGCCCTGCATAACCGGAACATCACTGAGGTGCAGCGTTACCGATCCCTCGACGCCTTTATCCATGACGATATTGAGATCGTAGCCGGTTGAAATAATACGCACAACATCGCGGATATCGGTATCCTTAAAATCAAGTGTCATCGTCTTTTCATCAACTTCCGACACAGTGTCTTGCTGTGCGAACCCCTCGGTAAAAAAGATCAGCAGGATACCTGCAAGCCAAAAATGTTTACCAGTCAATTTCATTACAGTTACTCCACGTTTCATTTCTGAATTACGGTGTCCGATGATTCCATTTGCCGGTTACGTAATTCGATAGCATCGTCCACCAGCACCACCCGCAGTAGCTCTTCGGGAGTTGTCACGCCTTCTTCTATTTTCAAAATGCCATTCTGAATCAGTGTTTTGTGCTCTTTTGTCCGCAGCATTTTTCTGATTGCCGATTCGCTGCCGTTATCGCCAATGATGGCACGCAGCTCTTCGTTCACGGTGATCAATTCGAAAATGCCGGTCCGACCTTTATAGCCCAGGTTTTCGCATTCCGCGCACCCCGCAGCCTGATACGAGGGCGGAATCGGCACCTCACCCAGCAGCATCTTCCATTTGTGCCTGACCTCTTCGGACGGCTCGCCCTTGACACGACAGACCGGACACAACACACGCACCAGTCTCTGAGCCAGTATGGCAAGCAAAGAAGATGATATCAGAAATCCGGGTATGTCAAGGTCTCGCAGCCGCGCGATTGCCGAAACTGCGTCGTTGGTGTGCAAAGTGGAAAAGACCAGGTGTCCGGTTTGTGAAGCACGAATGGCTATGCCGGCCGTTTCATTGTCACGAATTTCACCAATCAGCACAACATCCGGGTCCTGACGCAGAATTGCACGAAGCGTCGAAGCAAACGTCACGCCCGCCTTTTCGTTGATCTGCACCTGATTGATGCCGGGTAATTTATGCTCGATCGGGTTTTCTATGGTGGTAATATTGATTTCTTTGTGACGAATGCGATTCAGGCAGGCAAACAGGGTCGATGATTTTCCGCTGCCGGTAGGTCCGGTCACGAATATCATGCCCTGCGGCTTTTCAATCACCTCCTCGATGTTTTCAAGCACGTGCCGGTCAAAGCCGAGGTTGGCAATATCGAGCAGCTTCTCGTCGTGCTTCAGCACACGCACGACGGTTTTTTCGCCGTAATGCGTGGGCAAGGTTGACACGCGAAAATCGTAATCATAGCCCTTGTACGAGTAGCGAATTCTCCCGTCCTGGGGGACGCGCTTTTCTGCGATATCGAGATCGGCCTGAATTTTGATACGCGAGGTCAGCGGCAGATACATTCCCGGCTCAATGTCCATATGCTGACGCAGCATACCGTCGATACGCATACGCACTACTGCATGATACTCTGTCGGCTCAATGTGCACATCCGATGCGCGCAAACGAATCGCCTCATCAAAGATAAGCGAGGCCATCTTGACAACCGGCTCCGATTCGGTGCGCTTGCGGATTTCGTCAATCGTCATGGCCATATCGTCGTTTATCTGCGTTTTTTGATAATCTTTGGATAGCTTGCCTACCGTACGCTTGAAAGCATTGTCGCCGGCAAAATATTTCTGCCTGATGCGTTCCATTTCGGACGGGGCCGAGAGTGAGGTGCGAATGGTATAGCCGGTAGCCACTTGCGCATCCAGCACAATATCGAGATCGAGCGGATCGCCCACGGCAATATCGAGAATGTTTTCTTCCAGACCGAGCGGAAAACAACGACCGTCTCGAAACAATTCAGAGGGTAAATCGCGCAACAGTTCGTTGTCAACCTTCTCTTCGATAAACACAAAAAACGGCATTCCGAACTGTTCGGCAAGGGCACGATAGACATGCTCTTCCGACAATCCATGCTGCTGAACAAGAATATCTCCCAGCAGGCAATGCTGCTCGAGCGCCGACCTTACGGCACGCTCGACAACATCGTCGGTGGTGATTTTTTTGCGGGTAAGCAGTTCGCCAAGTTTCATCATTGCATAGCCGGGAAAACCCTTAAATATATGCGAAATGCTAGACTACGTTTAGGTTTTCGCAAAATTGCGGAATAACATTCAATATCCTTGTCATCATTGCAACAGCGCCCGGAATTCAGGCGATTTCTTTCAATGCCGTTTGCACGGTTCGCCTGACTGCGCCCTTTCCCTGCAGCATATCCGTCACCAGATTAGCAAGGTCGGTCCCCGTGCTGCCGCGCTCATACAGGTCTTTGCCCATTATCGACGGATCGCCGATCAGTATCTTGAGGGCAGCCGCACTGGATGGCTTGCCGATTGCGGCCTCGCCGCCGCATGCCTCCAGTTTGTCTTTGATCGGGTCATCTTCAAGCTCAAAGGTATCACCGGCATCATCAACGCCGCAGGTGTAGCGCAGAAACCCCGCCACCGGCACTAAGACCAGATCAATCTCACGCTTACCAATGCCGGCCTCCTGCGCGGCAAAATAGGTATCCATGAAACGGGGGGCCATTTTTGTTGAAGCATTCAATGCAATCCGCATCGGATCGTCCGGAATATTCGGATTGTTCAGACGCGCGATCGTATCTTTGGCAAACTGTTCGGTGGACATGCTTTTGGGCGACGGCACCGTTTCGACTACCAGGGCAATTATGCGGTCAATCAAATGCCGGATGTCTTTGTCCTGCATGGCCTGGTAAATGCCGTAGGCTCCCCGGTATCCCAACAGCACGCCAAGCCCGGCAATAACCGAGTGACTCATGTTGAGAATACGCAGCTTCATATCTTCATAACGTTTGACATTATCATAGGTAGATTCAACAAAAACTCCTTCCGCTTTTTCGAATTCGGGTCGACCGGCTGGAAAGAGATCTTCTATTGCCCAGTAGCGCGCTTTTTCGGTTACCACGAGGTTGGAGGTTATCTCGAGTTCCTGCAGTATCCGTTGTGCGCGATCATCGGCCGGCACGGCAATGCGGTCGATCATGGTATTGGGGCAGGCAAAACGTCGAGGATCCGAAACATACCCCAGAAAACCACGCGGTACAAAGCCTTTTTCTTCCCAGGCTTTGGCCACGGTTCTGATCGTGGCGGCCGTATAATGACCGTTTCCCGAAAAGTTAGTGCAACTGACAAAGGCAAAAGGCAAGCCGGCCTCAAACCGGGCACGCGCAAAAGCGGTCCACCTGGCGGGATCGGAATTAACCGAGCCGTTGACCAGGTCGTCCTTGAGCCGCGCACTGACCGGCTCGACAAACTCGCCCCCCTGATAATTTACTCCATACGCGCCCTCCGGGGCATTTATCGTCGCAAATTGAACTTCGGGATTGCGGGCGAATTCAAGCATTTTTTTGAAGGTCAGGCTCTCCCGGTTCGCGTCCACATAGAGCACCGAGGGGATTGAGCCCAGGATTTTCGGGCGCGCGTTGCCTTGTTCATTATCGTAAACAAGCTGGGTCATGAGATAATCGCAGGCCGCCAATTCGGCACAATAGCGAGCAGCATACGTTTCAATCCCGCACATTACACCATTGGCATTGCCGCTCTTGATCAAGTCCTGAATAATATCCCCCGTGTGACCATAGGCCATTCTCCCGGCAGAGAAACACAATGCAGTGACCGGGAGTTGCGCTCCGTCATAACGAGGCAATTCCACATTTTTTGATTCCCAGAAATCTGTTTGGCTAAGCAGCTTGCGTGTTAACAGTCTCTGCGCCATACGTTCCCTTTCATTCGTAATATCCTGATTTCATTAATAATTGCATATAATTGACCAATGATGTAGACTAAAAGAAATTGAGTGCAATATCCTTTCCCGTCCGGTGTAGCAAGTGTAGCAAGTGTCCGAAAAGGCAAAGGTAGAAAAAATACATTGCGGGGCTGATTATGAACATTGTATTAGTCAATTCCGAGTACCCGTCTCCGTCGGGCGTGGACCACGGTGGAATTGCTACCTACACCTGCACTATGGCCAATGCATTGATGAAGCTGGGGCATGCGGCGACCATTATCAGCAAAAGAGGCGCGGCTCTGGATGAATTAGTCCCTGAAGTTCGATTGTTCGAAGTCGACCCGCAACTGCCGTCACTACCGGTAAGACCACTCAAAAAAATGATCAATGGCGCAATTCTCTGGGAAAAAGGTTACGCAAAGTCCGTTGCGTCGCGGGTCATGGCCCTTCATCGCCGGGAGCCCGTTGATGCGGTTATCGTCCCGGACTATAATGGTTTGGGATATTATTTCAAAAAAAATTCTCCGTTCAGAGCTATCACCTATTTCCACACACCGACATATTTGGTGGATTCATACAATAACGCACCGGCTGCCTTGGGCAAGCGACTGTGGTATCGATTTGAGCGGCAGGCGGCTCTGAGATCCCGCCACTTTCTGTGTCCCTCGCTGGGACTCAAAAACAGAGTAATTGCCGATTACAACCTGGCTGCGCATTCCATATCATGCCTGCCGCAGCCGCTGGACCTCGCTCCTTTTGAAGCAACGACCTGGATTAAGAAAAAGAAAGACACGTTCGACATCCTGTTTGTTGGAAGGCTGGAGCTGCGCAAAGGCGCGAATGTACTGGCGCAGGCAATGAAATATATCCTGGCGATGAATGAACGCGTGCGCTTTACGCTGGCCGGGGAGACGGAAACAATTGACAAACGAAATACGCAGGTCTCTCTGGAAAGATCGCTGACAGACAAGGAACGTGAGCGCCTTTACGTTCTGGGTCCGGTCAATCGTAACGCCTTGCCGGCTCTGTACCGGCAATCGGATGTGCTCGTGGTACCATCAAACTTTGAAAATGCACCCTATGTAATACTTGAGGCAATGGCTTCGCATCTTCCCGTTGTCGGATCGCAGGTAACGGGCATCAACGAGCTGATCCGCCACGACCAAAACGGACTGCTCTTCGAACCGCAGAGCATGGACGGACTTCTGGGGTGCCTGCAAAGGCTCATGGAAGATGAAGCACTTGCCGAACGCATAGCCGAACAGGCCTATCAGGAGATCCGCATACGTCACGATCCGGAAGAGATTGCCCGACAAACGGTGGATCATCTTGCATCTCTCGATCAGGTGCGGAAAACGGCACAATGAACATTGTCTACTTGTCCAGCGAATATCCCCCCGAAACCGGATTTGGCGGAATTGCCACGTATACCCGCTATAGTGCTCTAACAATGAGTCGGCGCGGTCACCGGGTGCAGGTCATATCCAGATCGCTGCAACAAAGTTCGACCCTGAGAAAAGCTGAGGGAGTTACCGTTCATCGCATCCCCCCGGTACACTATCCCTTGCCGCAGGGCAAGCTGTTCTTTCCGATTCGCACCCTTTTTTACCGGGCAATCCCCCAATCCCTTATTCGTTATACCTGGGCCAAGGCTGCCGCGCACACATGCAGAGAACTGGCTCGCCGCGAAGCTATTGACATACTGGAATTCCCGGAATGCGGCGCCGAAGGATATTTCATCTCCGGCCTTAAGGCAACAGTTACTGTCGCACGTTTGCATACGCCCTGGGAAATGGTACGAGAGCTCGATGATATTGCGGAATCACTTCCCGACAGGATCGTGCTGGGCCATTGCGAAAGACAGGCAGTCGCCAAAGCCCGCCTGGTTACCTCGCCTTCCCGGGCCCTGGCCGATATAGTGCGTACCAGATGGTCTCTCAAATCGGTCACCGCCTATCCGAATCCGATTGCACCTGAAGAATTCCCCCTCACAAAAGGCGGCGCCTGGATTTATACGGGGCGCGTTGAAAAGCGCAAAGGTGTCCACCTGCTGCTTCAGGCCTATCGACTACTTGGTGAGACAATGCGCCCTCCCCCCCTTTTGCTGCTGGGAAAACCCTATGGAACCTCAACAAGCGGCAAGCAATATGCGCAAGAGGTCGAAGAGCTGGTTGCCCAATGTTCGCAGGTCGGCAAGGTATCGTGGATTAAAGGTGTCGAGCACTGCGAAGTAAAAAATTATCTGCAACAATCTTCAGCGGCCATTTTTCCGTCACTCTGGGAAAATTTCCCCTATGCCTGCATGGAAGCAATGGCCTGCGGCTGTACGGTGATTGCCGCACGTTGCGGAGGCTATCCCGAAATGGTGGCAAACCGGCAGACCGGCCTGCTGTTTGCAACCGGCGACGCAAACGATCTCGCCGACAAGCTTCAATTTGCGATTGAGAATCCCGATATTGCCCGGGAACTCGGGATGCAGGCACGTCGATTTGTGAGCGAGCACTTCTCGTGTGAAAAGCTTGGGGCAGGTATCGAAGACATGTACCTTTCGGCACTCATAGACCAGACACATGGACAAACAGCACGGCATTCGACTCATTAAAAACTCAGTGTTGACCTTGTTCAACACTTTTTTTATGCTGGGTACTACCTGGGTAATATCAATCTGGGTGGCGCGCCAGTTGGGGCCGGAATCCTACGGTGTGTTCACGCTGGTATTGTGGTTTACCGGCACGATATCGTGGGCCATGGGCATGGGTCTCATACATGCTGTAACCAAATTCATCGCCGAATATCAAGGCAAAGGCGAGGGCGCGCAATGTACGCCGATCGTCATTTTTGTCCTGAAAGTCGAACTGGCGCTTACCGGCGTGAGCACAGTCGTGCTGCTTTTTTTCAGGTCACAGATTGCCGATTATTTCTTCTCACCCAACGAAAGTTTTTTCTTTCTGCTTGCATTTCTGGGCCTGGTTCCCGGCGTCATCACCGCAATTTTTTCGGCGACAATCGAAGGACTGCAAAAATTCGAATACTTTACGCTGTCAAATTTCGTTATTACCCCGCTTTCGTTTGTCAGCAAAGTTATCGTTTTGTGGCTTGGCAAAGGAATAAACGGCCTGCTCGTGGTTATGCTGGTTTTTTCATTTGCAAATGCGCTTTTTTATGCGATTGTGCTGCACCGCGAGGGCATAGTGCGTGCCGCCAATATACGCTCCGTTCCCGGCGAACTCAGGAAGCGATTGTTGAAATACAATGCCAGCGTCATGGCAATTCTGGCATGTGACAAGATAGTGTGGGACAAGAGTGAAAATTTTTTTCTGGGACGCTTTTGCCCGGCTTCCGAGATCGGCTTTTACAATCTGGGTTTCAATGTCGCCCAGCGATTTACCTCGATACTGCCGCAGACATTCTGGCGCGTGCTTTTTCCTGCGATGTCGGGATATTTCGGCTCCGGCTCGCAGGATAAAATGAAGCGGCTGTTTTTCATATCAACGCGCTACCTGGCTTTTTTCGCCTTCCCTTCCGGCATCGCCGGGATGATACTGTCCTACCAGATCATTCATTACCTTTACGGACACGATTTCATCGGCGCCCAGCGCGTTTTGCAAATAATCTGCGTCTCGTCAATATTTTCAAGCCTCTCCAATCCGGCGTCGGCTGTACTCTATGGTTTTGAAAAGCAGGCATTCATATATAAATACGGGCTGGTTCTGGCGGTGATCAATATTGCACTCGATGTTTTTCTGATTCGCCGATACGGAGCAGTTGGTGCGGCTATCTGCTACGGCATAACGACCGTTCTCGGTTCGATCGGGGGCTTGATTTATACCTGCCGTCTGATGAAGCTGATCTATCCATTTTATTCGGTATTTAAAATCATCTTCGCAACCATTATCATGGGGCTGACGATGGAACTGGTGCTGCTGCAAAACCAGGAGGTTCCCGGCTTTATCATCTCCGTTATCTCCGGCGCCGGGGTCTACCTTATTTGCTCGCTGGTGCTGGGGACCTTCGAGAAGGAAGATTATATCATCCTGGACAGCGTAAAAAAAATTCTGCCCGGCAGAACCAAGGGGGTGGTGGATGCGGCAACCAGTTTCATTTCGCAATTCAAAAACGGTCGGTAAGAGAAGCTGCTCAAAGAAAATCCGGCAGTTCAAACCACTTGTCAAGTACCCACAAGGCCGGATTGTCGGGATCACGCACAACATAAAAAACCTGCGGCCCGATTCCGATCACATAGCTGCCGAAAAGCGAGAAAATTCGGTCTGATTTTATGTACAGCGCCGATGTTTCGGATGTTTTGTATTCGACCGAAAGCGTGTCATGAATCAGCACTTCTTCGCAGAGCATATCAATAGGCGACGAATCAGCAGAGGTAGTATCATACCGGCATACCGTATCGATGCGCACGAAGGTATCCTTCACGGAAACATCGCTTATATCAAGCAGCAAATACAACTCCTCGACATTTTCGAACAGATTTTTGTGGATTGAGATTTCATCCGAGTAGGTTATATAATTGTATGAGTTGAGACTGTCAATAAACACAAATCCCGAATCCAGTACTTCAACGGCGGAACGTGCGCTCAGTTTATTGAGATTCTGCAGGTTGTTGCGGGGAACATAATACCTGAAGTCTTTACGCGATGAGAATAGATCCCGAAACAGTTGCAAGCGTCTGGTTTCATAGGCCTTTTCGAGCAGATCCAGCACCCCGCGCGGAGAGGTTCGCAGCGGCGAGGCATTGTTGAGGCCGGTTTCGGGGAAAAATGGATTGTTGCAGCTAATCCAGAGTATTGTTGCAGCAGCAATCGCAAGTAGCAGCCGGCTTTTGACAAGATGCGCATTCATTGATGTTTAATATAGTTAAAAAAGGCGGCTATTTGGATGAAAACCAGCAGTACGCCATCATAAATTCCGTTCATAGAACCGTCCAGAACAAAATTGAACGTACAACTGCCGGCCGGAAGATTGCCCGGCGATTCGAGTGTTGTTTGGGTTGGATCGGGACGGGATTATGAGCAGGAATAAGAGTACGACGAGATTAGAAGGGATCAACAAACGCCGGATCGAAAAAGCTCAATTCAGATTCGGGCGTATCCTTCCAGAATACAATCGACCACGTATTCTTAACATCAATAAAAACCAGTTTGAAATGATGAGTACTTACGAGCGTATCACCGAATTGAGTTGAGGCCGTTTTCGACTTGCGAAAAATCGAGGCGGTATCATTCTTATTAAAAATGCGCGTACTGTCATTAAACATCGACCAACGCACGTTGAGCCGGTATGTATTGGTCTCATCCGGGCCGATATACTTGTCTACAATCCAGTTAAGCCGGGTTACCAGTTGATCTTTGCCCTTCTGTTTGCCGCGAGCATCCTCATAAATCAGCTTATCGTGGAAAATGTCTTCATAGGTCGACTTGGTAAAGCGGGCATTAGTACCGCGCAGAATCTCCTTGAATTCGAGAGGATCGGAACGCACGGCATCAGGCGATTCTGCCGGGCGTACGCCAAAAAGATCGCATTGGCAGAGCAGTGCCGAACCCGCTGCTAACGCAATTAAAACCCGGAAGCGAAACTCAATTAAAATATTCATGCTTAGAACCTGAATGAACCTGAAATGGATATTTCCCAGAATGAGTCCTGAGTGTTAAGCCTCTCATTAAAATCAAGATGCGCAGCGCACAGGGCCGAGACAAGCACGGGCCGTTGCAACGGCGTAATATTCAATCCAATCCGGGGAACGAGGAGATATCCGAATCCCAGGGAGTTGGCAACCCATTCCCCACGGTCAACTTCCTGAAAGTAGACATCCTTGAATTCGGTGCCGACTTCAATACCGGCATTTTCAAGAAATGTCCAGGTGGCGCTTAAGTCAAGGATATATTCCCAGGTTTTATTATTGAGCAGGTACTTGTCAAGATTATCCGTCCCTGCGGTATCCAGATACAGTGAATCACGGTACTCCCTGCCGGCCCAGATGCCCTCATCATCGTATTTAAGATTCCATTTGAACTGCAATGCAACCTTTTCAACAGGCAAATATTTGATGCGCAGGAGAGAGCTGAAAATGCGCGAATAGGGCGGCGGATCGAAGGGATCCCGGTGAACTTCAGGGAACTCGTATTCGCTGACATTGGCCCGGGCATTGATCGTTTCGTACAGAGTAACACTATCAAAAAGCCTGATTTTTGCGTGCATTCCAACATTATACGTGCGATCGATGGAGTTATTGCCTGAACGGCTTGCCTTGAGAAAATGCGAACGGTATACGCCGCCGCCGCCAAACAGAGCAAGTGAGCACACTTCGGTGCAGGCATACGACACCGTAGCCTTGTGGTTGCGACTCACCAGATCGTTATCCTGTTCGCTTTTGAGCCAGCCGACTTCGGTGGCAACAGAGTCTTTGTAGATGCGTGAAAACCTCATAATGTCAAACTGATAGCCCACAACAAGTCCGAAATCAAATTTTTTGCCGACAAAATGGCTCATTTCCATTCTAATACCGTCATAATCGAACAAATCAACCTGTTGCTCCTCAAGTTCATTAATATCATGGGTGTGGAGACGATTCTCGTTTTGGCTTTCGATAGATAATCCTCCCTGATAATCGACGACAAATGCAGAATCGGTGTGCAGTATCAACATCAGGTTATGCTTACCGTTCATGACATCGCCCAGTTTCTCTTTATCCCAGAAGACAATCGAATAATTCGCATAGGTATACACCAGACCGGGCATAAGCCCGGCACGTGGTTTCAGCCGTGTTCCGGTTTTGAACATGAGCGAATTTTCCAGCCGGCCGTCATTATTGATAATGGTAATTTTTTCACCGGTTTCACCAAGGTGCGCGTCTTTACCATTCATCACCGAATCGGCAACCAGCAGGAAGAGCGAATCTCCCGACGCAAATCCGTGCGCATAAAAAAGGGCGCCGACACCGCCAACAAGATCGACTTTATCCCACTGCTGAGATTGTGCGTTGATTTTTCCATAAAAGTAAATTGGCGCCCCAAAATGCGGCGTACCGTAGTCGCCGATGTCGGAGCTTACATAAAAGCCGGCATCATGATGTATCCGGCTCCAGTACAAATCTGAAAGCTGGTCGGGCAATAGTGTATCAAACACCAGCAATGACAGGCCGCCGCCGGTTGTTACCGGAATGTCGAAGAGGTTATATCCCAGCGAAGGTCCGAACCGAAATGCGCCCTTATAATCCCCCACAACCCCGGGAACGCCGGCGGTATCTGATCCGTCAACTTCGAGGACTTCGCGTTTGCGGCGCGTAAATGCAACGCTGGGCAGCCATTCGAGCCCAAGGCTGGTTCGCTGGAAGGGAAAGCCTGTTTTCACAACGCTGCCATGCAAGTCGACCGCATGATTTTGCAGATTCTCATTTGTCCAGCCGTCAACCGAAAAATCATACAGCGCTGACTGTTGAAGGAAATAGCCGTCGATAGTGCGCCTGAACTGCAACTCATTTGAGCTCTTAAACGACTTTTCATACATCGATTGATTGGTTTCAAATGTCGTGATATTTGAATCCGGCGGTGGCTGCGGCAGGGGAATTGAGAGATCCCCGGGCCATTCAGACACCTGCGCAAAGCCGGCGGCGCATAAGCATACAAGTGTTATCGCCGTTTTCGCTAACTGCAACATATACTCTTAAATAGTTCAAGCCAGTCCGAAATATCCAGTACTTGCGGGCGGGCATCGGGTTTTTGATTAAGGTGGACCAACGCCTTTTCAACCATTAGTTTATCGTACTGTGATGCGAGTGCATTGACCAGTTTTTTTCTGCGTTGTCCGAAACCCAGGCTGACAAATGCAAAAAAACGACTCCATTCCACACGCGGCAAGCGAGCGCAGAGTTTATCGTATATCTTGATTTGAAAAACGCTGGAATCTACGGCCGGTCTCGGGAAAAAAGCACCCGGCGGAACCGTGCAGACAATGTGCGGCCTGCCAAAAAATTGACAAAAAATAGCCAGAAACCCGTTGTGACTGCTGCCCGGTTCTGCAGTGATGCGTTGGGCGACTTCTTTCTGAACCATGAAGGTGCACGAGAGTATATCATTGCCCATCAACAACGTTTTTTTTATGATCATCGCGGCCAGATTATACGGCAAATTGCCGGCAACGTGCAAAGGCACGCCGGCCAGGGCAAAATCGAATTGAAGAACATCGCAGCAATGCAGCGACCAGGAACCTTCGCCCAGTTTTTCCTTGAGTCCGGGGATTACATCTTTATCGACTTCGACAAGATGCAAATGAGGAAATCTTTCTTTCAAATAAATGCTTAGGGCTCCCCGTCCGGGACCAATTTCCAGCACAGGTTCATCAGCGCAGGCCGGGACGGCATCGGCAATTTTACGGGCATAATACGGTGCGGTAAGAAAATGCTGCCCGTACTTTTTTTTGGGAGGCATTTAAACTCTCAGTTGGTTACTTCTACGATTTTGGCGTATGTTTTTCGCAATATATCAAGATCGATTCCGGCTGACGTCTGACCTCTCCGGCGAAGCCGGTTTAGGTAGTTGTCTAATTAGAGTATGAGTGCTTGCACATTGACACAATTATATATAAAATTTAGTTTTAGATGCTATTCATTGCAAAGCAAAGAGTTGGACAAGGTTTCAAGAGAACCGCCCTGGAGGTAATCGTGCACAATTCCGGTCTTACGGCAGTAATTTTTGCTTCACTCTTTTTAACTGCCTGTCAGAAAAAAGAAGCAACACCTGAAATTGATATTCCGGATGCGTTTCCACGCAAAGTCTTCGTTCCAACCGCTGATTCCACGGTAAGTCTGGACCAGCTCAAAACATGGATCAAATGCAATGCTCCGCTTGATTCGCTTTTTAAGGCCTACGCTGATTCATTTAAAACCAATGATGCCACTCATCGTATCCAACTGCAGAAAGGTTTTGTATCAAAGCAGGATTCAATCTGCAAAAAACAGGGCCTGCCCGGTGGATACAAAGAATACACCTGGATACTCAATCACATGGGAAATCCGCGCAATAAACAGCGCCTTGACTCCGTCGGCCTGTTTGCTTCTCACTGATTCATAACGGGCTACAGAAGAAACCGTGCCGTTGCACGAAAGTACATTTCATCAAAACGGGCATTTTCAAAAGGGAATTCCAGAGAAAGCCGGGTGGCAGTTTTTTCGAACAGCTCGCACTGGTAGTGAATTCCCGGTACAATTTTGATGTGGTCGGCGGTGTTTGCGTAGAGATACAGCTCAGGGGCAAGCTGAAACAGCTCACCGAACTCAAATAAACATGCCTGTCGCAAACTCGCGCTCATAAAATCATCGTTTGTCGCATAAAGCGCCAAACGTCCGTCGAGTTTTAAAGCAGCAAGCTTAAAATCCGAAACCCGTGCAATAAATTTATGTGCGAGTTCGCTATCGGCAGCCACATATCTGTACGTGCAGGCATAATCAAATGCATCACTGCCCGAAAGACGTACCGAAGCGGCAAGCGCAGAGCGGGTCGAGCAATAGACATATGAGAGACAGGGCTTTATTCTCAATATTTTGGCAAGTTTGAAATAGATTTGTGTGGAAAGCTCAGAGACTGAGGATGGCAATGAATCGAGATCGAGCGTGCTGCGGTATCGATGCAGCAACCGGGAACGCGGCGAGGAGAATGTTGACGGAATGTACACAAAATCACTTCGAGCAGCCAGTTCCTCTCCCACATGCTCGAGGCCGAGACGAAACGGCATACTTGATCTCAGCGGTGAAAGGGCTGCTGTTGACGAAAATGACACACCAAAAGCAGAAAAATCATAAGCAGCATCAATATCTCCAAACAGCAGGCTGTCATTCGTTGCACGTTCCGATTCATGGGCAATCAGCCCTTTCAGTCCGATCCTGCCGAATGCATTCCGGTAACGCATGGCGGTGGCAAAGCCGCCAATACGTTCGGTGGGCCGGTAGTGAACAAACAGTGCATTGTCAAGTGCATCAACCGGCTGATAATCTACTGCAATGCCGTTCCATGTCCGCGAACGGGCAAAGAGCCAGTTTTCTCCGACTTCTTGATTGTCAAGATCGACGCCGGGGAAATAGCCGAATGCAAAACCATTTTCTCCGGAACGATGAAAATTGCCCAATGTTGCTTTAAGCCGACGCAAGGGGGTTAAGCGAATGCTTCTGCGATTCCATCGGGCGATGTCTGCGTCCAGCGTGGCGGAGCTACGTACAGAAACCAGCTCACTTTTAATCGAGTTCACACGCGCCAAAACGACGGGCGGACGATTACGCTCCACAACCGCAACCTGAAATAGTCCGGTTAGCCAGACCCGCGCATCCGGATCATGAAATGACAATACCGGCTTGAACAACTTTAAATCGGGGTAGCGGGTAAAAAAACGCTTAATCTGATATGCATCCCAGGGCTTGAAGCTCTCCAGTGTATCCGGGGGTATATTCAGCAACCACTGCCACTCCGGCAAGAGCGTCGCCAGCCGCTCCAGCTCTCCTTCGGGAACAATAATCGGCTCGAGGTAAAAAGGCTCTATCTCCCTCCACACTGCCGAATCAAGCATGCCGTCCTGCAACCATTGATATGCCTGATGCGGCGATGACGGCAGCGCCGGGGGCAATCCCCGAATATCGGCAAGACAATACGCACCTGCGATACATGCAGCAACACAACAAATCGAAAAATGCCGACCCATGCGATTTTGCAAAGCTCAGGACGCTCTACGTCTGTGCTCTACTCACTCCTTTATAAGAAAAATCCTAACCAGCACGTTGGGTTGAAAATATACATACGGGCAGACTGCGCCACCCCCGCCCCGGACGGACAAAGCTATTGGAACAATTAAATCCACCGCAGCTTTACCATGTTAATTATTTTTACGCTTGCGCTGGAGAAATTCATGAAGAGAAACAATGCTTTATTCCATATTGTTGGCCGACTGCACTTTGTGCTGATGCTGCTGTGCACCTTTCAGGATCTGCGGGCGCACAAGCCTGAATTTGCGCTGGTATTGTCCGGCGGCGGCGCTCGCGGACTGGCACAAATCGGCATATTGCAGGCATTTGAAGAAGCGGGAATACAGCCGGATCTGATTATTGCCAACAGCATGGGTGCCGTAATCGGTGGCTTATATGCAGTTGGCTATCCCGCCGATTCAATCGAACGGTTCTGCAGGGAGTTGGACTGGAATAATATTTTTGAGAATGTTGCGCGCCGCAAAAATCTGCTGGTAAGCCAGAAAGAAGAGCCCTTCGGCTATCATCTGGAGTTCCGTTTTAAAAATGACCTTACTCCCGTATTGCCTCAATCGCTCTCCTATGGACAGGCCTTCTATGACTTCCTCATCCCCCGCATTGCCGTTCCTCAGATGCATTCTGGCGGCGATTTTGACAGTTTGCAGATACCCTTGCGGGTCATGGCTACCGACATAGCAAACGGTCGCAGCGTTACGCTCTCTAAAGGCAATCTGACCACGGCAATAAAAGCATCCTGCAGCTTTCCGCTTGCCTTTTCACCAGTACGCATCGACACCATGCTCCTGGTTGACGGTGGATTGACGGCGAACATACCGGTTGTTGCCGCGCTGCAGGAACAGCCGGCCTACATTATTGCCGTAGACGTAACCTCCCCCATGTGGCATCAGGAACAGCTTGAAAATCCGGTCAGGCTGGCCGACCAGATCGTGGCAATCGGCATTACCCGTCAGAAAAACATCCAGAAGCGCCTTGCTCATTTACTCATCGAACCAGAGCTAGACGGCATTATGAATACCGACTTCGATCAGTTGGATACGATTCTGGCGCGCGGCTATCGAGCCGGACGTGCGGCACTACCACAAATCAAGGCCGCTCTGGACTCAATGAGGACTCATCCAGACAGGTTGCATAGACACAATAGCAAGCCTGCATCACCAGCACCGCAAGCAGTTGAATGGATTGGCATACACGATCATCACAAACAGGCTCTTGACAGCATTTACGCAGCAGTACATGCGCAATTCCTGCATGACGGATTATTCTCACAACGAATAGTAAAAGAGGTGGCAACATATTTAAAATCAATCAATTATGCCTTTGCATCCGCTTCACCTGTTTCGACGTGGGACAGCGCGATGCATATTGCGGTCAATTATGGTATAATTTCCAATATTCGCATTGCAGGTGATCATAAAACCGTTCAAAAAAGCATGTTAACGGCAATAAGCTTTGAACCCGGAGATACACTGAGCGTTGAGGAGGTGAACCGAGCCGTATCAGCCCTTTATGCCATGGGGCTCTTCAACAATGTTAACATATCAGTGGATTCCGGCTATACAGTAAATATAGAGGTGGACGAAAAAAATTATCTGCGCGCCAGAGCGGCCTTCCGGTTTGATGAATTTCACCTGGGAGAGGCCTATATCCAGCCTGCCTATGAAAATCTCTTCGGCGCCGGCATATTTGCGCAACTCCATCTTCAATATGGATTGCGACGCGAGAAATATGCTGCCGAACTCGGCGCCAAACGTCTATTTTCGCGTATTCTTTCCAACAGGTTCAGGATACAAACCTATATAAGCCGAGAATCGCTTTTTGCCCCGGATACTAATATCAGCATCGATACGATTGATACCGACACCATGATCAACAACAGAGAGATCGGATCGCTCAGAAAGCTGGGCATCAACTCCAGTCTGGGCTGGGAGCTTGGAACCTACATGATGCTGGAAGCAGGCCTGAAAATAGAAAACTATAAATTATTCAGCAGCCAGAGCAGCGTTATCGAAGCATTTAAAGATTTGCGCAACGCTTTCCCCCAGGGACTGCGCGGACTCTTCATAAAGCTGCAAGTAGACAACCTCGATCGATACCCCTTTCCACTCAATGGGCCGAAACACTATATTAACATCAGCCTGGCAGAGAAAATTCTGGGCGGAACCGAATCGTTCACCAAAGTCAATGGCAGCATCAGCCACTATTTGACCCTGAGCGATAGACATACTTTCTGCCCGCAGATTAATTTTGCATGGGCCGACCGGTCACTTTCCGTTGCGGAGCGCTTCTACATTGGCGGTGCGCTCCCCGACGAAAAGCACAGAAATGTCGGCATTTATAATTACATTCCATTTATGGGCTTGACACCCCGAGAATGGCCAAACGATATTTTATTTACAATTCATGGTGAATACAGGTATAGTCCCCATAAAAACATCTATTTCTCGGTTACCGTCGATTGTGGATATGCATGGCAGAAAGATGATTTTGATCCGGCGCGAAATACCTTCAGCACCGTAGCACGGGAAGCTCCGGTCGGCGTGGGACTTTCGTTTGCCTGGAATACACTGTTTGGACCGCTGCGCTTTTCCTGGGGTCGCATTGTGCGCCATACAGAAGTGCTTGAAAGTAAAAACATTAATGATGAAAACAAATTTTACCTTTCAATCGGCCACGATTTTTAGCCATGCCGGATAAATGTATATGAATCTTAAAATTCCCATTGCTATTAAAGTCTTTTTCGGATTCCTGGTCGTTGTTTTTCTGAACATTTTTTATGTTGTACTTGTCTACCAGCTTTCCGATTTGAACGACATTTCTCAGATACAGCGCAAGCAGGCCGAGATACAACTTGACTTTCTGCGCATCTCGCAAACGCATAAAGAACGCGCCCAGTATTACATTTTCTACAGCTTTTTTCAGCGTGATATCTCCGCCAACAACATCTTAACCAAAAGTTCGGATATATCAAAAAAGCTGGATTCGCTGACCTGGGAACTCGGTTCCCTGAGCAAACGCGATTCAGTAGTGTCCCAGTCCGGGGCCTATAATCCCCACCTGCTCGAGCTGATCGAAAAAGTATCAACGGAAGTGAAAAAATATAACCGCAACTATACGCAGGGCTTTAAAAACCTGGCCGAGCTGAACGAAAAACCTGCGACGGCGCAAAATAAAAAAAGCATCAAAATTACCGAAGAGTTTATCGAAGAATCCGAAAACAAATTTGTTGCAACAATTGAAGAAGTCAACCAGATGCTCGACGAGCTGACGCAAAACCGGTTGCAGGACATAGAGAATCGGTTCGACAAAGCGAAGCAGGCAATTATTCTGATTCTGTTTGTGCTCTCTTCCTTTGCCATGATATTCGCATTTGTCTTCTCACGCTATATCACTAATTCTCTGAGAAAGCTCAAGGAATCGGCATCGTACATTGGTAAAGGTAATTTTTATTTCAATCCCAGCGGCTATCCAAAGGATGAGATCGGCGACCTGGCCGCCGCATTTTTCGATATGGCCCTTGATCTTAAAAAGGCACAGGAGGAACTTGTCAAATCCAAGCGCCTGGCGGCTATTGGCGAAGTCGTAGCCTCTGTCAACCATGAAATAAACAACCCGCTCATGATCATCTCCGGCAATGCCCAGTTTCTGGAAATGTCAATGGAAAATTATCCCCAGGATATCAAGGAGCGCGTGCGTACGATTCTGGAAGAGACCGAACGAATCTCACAAGTAACCCGCAAGCTGCGTGAAATCCGCAATCCGGTAGTGGAAGATTATACCTCCAGTGGAGAGCAAATGATTAACCTGGATAAATCTTCCGGTGAAGCTTAAATGATACGAACGAATCTCCACAGATATATTCTACCGGCAATTGCCGCGGCGCTGCTGTGGCTGCAATGTGCGGGTACACTCATGACGGTAAACGAGCGCATGCTGGCCAGTGCCGATTCGCTCTTTTACAATGGCGACTACACCAACGCCAAACGTACGTATGCAAAATTGCGCTCCTCGTTTCCCAATACCCCGCAGGCCGAAGAAGCACAGTACAAACTTGGCTATATCAACATCTACTACAAAAACCATTTCGGTGATCGCGAAGAGGCTATCAAAGAATTCAATCGCTACCAGTCGAAATACCCCAATGGCGACTACATCGAGGAAGTCAATAACTGGCTTAACATCATCCTGGCAATTACCGATTATGAAGAGGGTTACTATTCCAGCGTAAAGACGGCGGATACGTTGCTCAACAGAAAAAAAGATTTTGAAAAGACATCCGATTTTCTCAAAAAAGAATATCAACGCTGCAATGCAGCCAGAGATTCTCTGGCCAAGGAGCTTGATACCATAAAGCATAAGCTGAGTGCTTACGAAGAAATTATTGACAAACTTCACAAAGAACCTTAGCTCCCCACCCATGCGCCTTCGCACCAACCTTTCCCCATTTTCCACCCTGGTAGTAAAAATTGGCAGTCGCATACTTGCGCCCGAAGGCGCAGAGTTGCCTTTGCAGCGCATCAGGAGCCTGGTTGACGATGTCGTTGCGTTGAAACGTCAGGGCGTGCGGGTAGTTCTGGTATCATCGGGAGCAATTGCGCACGGCATGGCAGTTCTGGGATTTGCCAGAAGACCATTCGACATCCCGCTGCAGCAGGCCTGCGCAAGCATCGGTCAGTTCAAGCTGATGCGCACCTACGAATCGTATTTCGAAGCGCACGACATTCACATCGGCCAAGTATTGCTGAGCTGGGACGATTTGCATAACAAAACGCGCTATCTCAACCTGCGCAATACCTTATTTACCCTGCTTGAATGCGGAGCCGTCCCAATTGTCAATGAGAATGATTCCGTCGGCATCGAGGAAATCAAGTTCGGCGACAACGATACCCTGGGCGCGCAAATCGCAATGGTAGCGCAAGCTGAGGTGTACCTGATCCTGACCGATGTCGACGGCCTGTTTGCCGGCAATCCTCACACCGATTCTGGGGCCCGGCACATTGCCGAGGCGCCGAAAATAACCCGCGAACTCAAGGCTCTGGCTTCGGGTACCGGTTCTGCGGTCGGCACCGGTGGTATGATCACCAAATTAAAGGCCGCCGATATCGTCACGCGCGCCGGTATGATTGCGCTCATCGGCAACGGCATTGACGGCGGCATTCTATCCAGCATCACCCGGGAAAACAAGAGCACCATTTTTCTGCCGCAACGCAGGAAGATGAATGCCCGCGATCAGTGGATCGCATTCACCGGCAAATCAAAAGGAACGCTGCACATTGACGCCGGCGCCTGCTCAGCCATTCTCGACAAAGGTAAAAGCCTGCTTCCTGCGGGTATATGCAAAATAGCGGGTACCTTTAAAACAGGCGATACGGTCGAGATCGCAGGCAGTCAAGGCGCCGTTATTGCCAGAGGCTTGACAAATTATAGCTCAGGTGAAATCGAGCTCATCCGTGGCTACCGCACCGCCGATATCGAAAGCAAGCTGGGCTATAAAAGCTTTGACGAAGTAATTCACCGCAACAATATGGTCCTGCTGTAACGTGATTCATGTATTTTTCAGCATGGTTTGCCCAGACATCCCGGCAAGAGCACCTGAATCAGCGTTTCCCGGACCAGGCTCAAGAAAGTAGTAGTATATGCCCCAGTCAACAAGCAAATTAGTCGACAAACTCACCAGAGACGCCCGCAGAGCAGGGCGTGAGCTTAATCGCGTCTCTCCCGCAAAAATTACCAGAGCGCTTAACGAAATGGCAAAGCTGCTGCGACAGGAAAAAACCGCTTTGCAAACGGTGAACAAACGGGATCTGGAGGCAGGCCGCAAACGCGGTCTTTCGCCGGCAATGCTCGACCGCCTTACCCTTGCGGACAAAACGATTGCCGCAATGATTGACGGAATCTGTGTCGTTGCCGCCCTGCAATCTCCTGTCGGGAAGACATTTGACCGCCGCACGCGTCCCAACGGACTCAACATCTATAAAGTCAGGGCCCCCATCGGCGTGATCGGTATCATTTACGAATCGCGTCCCAATGTTACGGTCGATGCCGCGGCAATCTGCTTGAAATCGCACAATGCCGTTATTCTGCGCGGCGGCTCCGAAGCGATCCATTCCAACAAGGCACTGGCTGCATTGTTTCAAAAGGCCCTGAGCAAAACCGGCCTTCCCCGGGCAGCAGTGCAACTGGTTCCCTCCACCGAACGGCAGGCGATCAACGAACTACTCACCCGCAACAGCGAAGTCGACCTGATCATTCCACGCGGCGGAGAAGGACTCATCAACACCGTAGTGCACAAGTCAACAATCCCGGTGATCAAGCATTACAAGGGAGTCTGTCACGTGTATATCTCACGCAAGGCCGATATGAGCATTGCCGTTCCGATCGCCGTCAATGCCAAAGTGCAGCGGCCGGGCGTATGCAATGCCATGGAAACGCTGCTCATAGATTCCCGCCTGTCAAAATCAAAGAAACGCCGGATTATCCAGGCCCTGCTGGACAATGGCGCACAGCTTTGCGGCAATACAGCGATCAGATCGCTTGACAAGCGCATCAAAGCGGCAAGACGGGCCGACTGGGAAGCCGAATATCTCGATCTGCGTCTGGCCGTCAGAGAAGTTTCCGGCGTAGATGAAGCAATCGAGCACATTAACACCTACGGTTCCCATCATACCGAATCGATAGTCTCAACCTCGGCCCGCGAAATTCAGGCTTTCATGTCCATGACCGACTCATCGTCGCTCATCGTCAATGCCAGTACCCGATTCTCAGACGGGGGAGAATACGGCATGGGATGCGAAATCGGCATATCAACAGACAAGCTCCATGCTCGCGGACCCATGGGCGTCGAAGACCTGACGACGTACAAGTGGATTGTCGAAGGCGCCGGACAGATCAGAGAGTAAGCTATGCCTATGCCTATGCATGATGCACCCGAACTTGACATTCACATCGATGCGCTGCTTCACAATCTGCATGAGATACGCCGGGCATGCAACGGCGACAACGGCGTTATGGCGGTTGTCAAAGATTGTGCTTATGGTCTGGGGGCAATTCCCATTGCCCGGGCACTCGAGCGGGAAGGTGTCGACTGGTTTGCCGTGGCGCGCACCGCCGAGGCCCGCGATCTGCGCTCGCGCGGCATCATGCAGCCTGTCCTGATACTCGGCGAAGCATCGGATGAAGACCTCGCCTGGGGGTACAATCAGAAAATCGATTTTGCGCTCAACAGCATTACCTCGCTGCGTCGTGTACTTGCCGCACAGAAACAAATGCGCGCTCACCTCAATATCAATACCGGCATGAATCGCATGGGCGTTGACTTAAGCGAAGTCGTCGAAATCATCGACCTGTTCAAGGCAAATCCCCGCATCTCCCTGACTGGTCTGTTCACCCACTTCGCCTCTGCCGATGTGCCCGAAACAACCAGTATCGCCAGACAGCATGCCTGTTTCACTGATGCAATTGAGGTGCTGCAGGACAACGAATTCGAACCCCAAACGGTGCATCTTGCCAACAGCGCCGCCGCACTGCGACATTCGGCCGATTTCGGCGCCATGATCAGACCGGGCATTGCGCTGTACGGCTGCAATCCGGACCCACGGCAAGATTTCGGCGTGTCGCTCGAATCCGCTGTTACGCTGAAAGCACCGGTCGTTCGCATTGACAATGTCTCCGCCGGCACCCCGATCGGCTACGGGGGAACCTATGTCACCGGAAACGATACCGGAATCGCAACAATTGCGGCGGGTTACGCACACGGCATTCCGCGGCTGTTAAGCAATAAAGGCAGTGTGCTCATCGAAGGCAGGCGATACCCGATTGCGGGCAGAGTCTCGATGGATTTTATCATGGCCGACATCGGACCGGGAAATAACATCTCACCGGGCGCCGAAGCGGTGATTATCGGCCGTCAACTCAACGAATGCATTCCCGTCGATCACATCGCGGCATTATGCAAGACAATCGGCTATGAAATTCTGTGCGGTCTCAGCACTACTATGCATCGCAGATATCTGGAGGGCGATCGGGTTGTTTCTGAGATATCACCATCTTTTTTTTAGCAGCTTCCATGATACACACACCTGGTGAACACAAAGAAGAAACCGCTACCATCGTGCGCATCGACGCTACAACGATCTGGCTGACGACTGAACCAGTTTGTGTTCGGAACAAGGGCTGTCATGGCTGTCATCTCTGCGACACACGCCCGCAACAGATTCTGCTGAGCGTGACTACACCCGAAGCCGGGAACTACCTGCAAGGCGAATCGGTGCGCATTGCGCGATACATTCCCAACCAGGGAATTGTTGCCTTGTTGCTTTTTGGTACCCCCCTGCTCTTTGCCGTTTTCATGCAGATGATCTGGTACTCACTGGCGCCCGGACACGCCCAGTCGCCACTGGGTATTGCCACCACATTGGCGGCACTCGCCGGCGGCTTTTTTGCCGGTTGGCTGGCGGATAAGCTATTTGTACGCAAATATCCGGTGCAAATTATCGCTGAGCAATAATCGGCGGGCGCTCCGGGGTTCTCCGGATTTCCGCCTCGCTTCGGGAGATATCATTTCGAGGAGGAGGGAACCTCAGGTGAGGCTGGGGCGAATCGTTCGGAAAGCACGGGAGAGGGCGAAGGAGCGGAGTGAAACAGCATATGGACGAATGGCTTGATTTACCGGATCTGATTGACCGAGTGCATGATTACCTCGAGATGGGGCTCTATGATGCAGCAGTGAAGCTGCTCGAGCACTATCAGGAAATGTATCCCGGAGAAGTCGAAATGCTGCAATTGTTCGGCCGGGTACATTCCGAAACCGGAGAGCCGCGCAAGGCACTCCCCTATCTAAAAAAAGCACTCAAACTCGAAAAAGCAAATATCGAAACCTTGCTCAGTCTCTTTTTTGTCTATACGCAGCTTGACCAACTGGCAAAAGCACGCGCGTTTCTCGTACGGGCCGAAAAAATCGATCCCGAGCATGAATTGGTGATCAGCTCATATATCTGGTACTACAATGAAACCAGCCAATACGAAACTGCGCTGATCTATTTCAAAAAAGCGGAAGATTTTCATATTGACAACCCGGAAGTTTACCACAATGCCGGTATTGCCTTTCAGCGGCTGGGGCACTTGAATCGATCGAAACTCTGCTTCAAAACCGCACTGGAGCTGAATCCTTCCTTTGATGAGAGTCGTGATTTTCTCGCGGATGTGCACATCATGCAGGGCCATCCGGAAAAAAGCATTGATTTATACCGCATGCACCTGCAGACTTCGCCGAAAAACATCCGCAGCCTTTCGCGTCTGGTGTTTTGCCTGTGTCAATCAGAACGGATGGATGAAGCCGGAGAAGCAGCCAGGAACATCATCGAGCTGTATCCCAACTCAGCCGTGGGCTATGTCGATCTCGCCTATGTGCAAACCAACGAAAACCAGCATGATGCCGCGCTTGAAAGCATCAAACGCGCCCTGGATGTATCCCCCTACGATGCAGAAGCTCTGCGCCTCAAGGGCATCATCCATTCCGAAAAGGGAAACGAACTGGTGGCCGAGGACTCCTTCAAATCGGCTCTTTCCGCAGACCGCGACAATGCAGAAATCATGCGGGATTACTATCATCACCTCCGATCGGTCAAAAAATACGGCGAAATGGAAAAACTGGTACGCCAGGTTATCAAACAGGAGTACCCCTATTGCAATGAGGACCTCTGGTTTCTGGCCGATTATCATCGTGAGCAGGGACGAAACAAACGGGCTTTTCAATTTTTGCGTAAAGCATACCAGCTCATGCCTTCCGATATCGACCTGCTGCCCCCCATGATCGACATATTACTTGACGAAGGCCATTCAGCATATATCGCTCCGTTTTTCCTGCGCTATATCGAAAAAACCGGGTGGAATGAAGTTATGCAGGATTTTGCGCGCCATAAACGCCTGCGGGGCAAATGGGCGCAGGAAGGACTGCGAATGTTTCGCTATTTCGGACAAAATCCTGCCGAATATCGCACCTTTGTATTTGCCAGCTATGTCAAAAAGTATCTCCTGTTTTTCTCACCGGTGATTCTGGGCGGAGTGGCATTGATCGGCTTTGTGTTTTCGCATCTTGCCGGCATACCCGTCTTGCTCTGCATCCTGGCTGGCGCACTGGCCGGTTGGCTTGCCGGCAGCTATATCAGATTCAACAGGCGAAATGCAGCAACCAGGCGTTCATCAATCCCCCCGCAACAACCAAAACGCACCTAAACGGAGACGATTTGTCCCACAGCAAGATTTCCTTGCGTTTGTATAACGATTGCGCTCATTTATTTGCGATGTATTAGCAATCCAGCCGTCAATTTTGTATATTTCACACACCGTGCAGTGAGGTGTAGCGCCCCGCTATGCGGAAGCAGCCCACAGGTTCAGACCGTGAATACTATCGGGGTGTAGCGCAGCCTGGTAGCGCACTTGAATGGGGTTCAAGTGGTCGCTGGTTCAAATCCAGTCACCCCGATTATCCAATAAAAAAGCCCTGCAAAACGCAGGGCTTTTTTATTGTGCAGCGTCGTACATGCAGTAAAGGCAGGGCCGCGTTTTGCGGGAGCCAAAACAGACCGCGCCGCCGCACTGTCCGCTCTGCGCATTCACGCCGCCAGTCTATTCATTGGAAATGAATAGCAAACACCCGTCATCTCCTCCGAAATCTGCCATAATTTTTGTGCATCCTCACAATTGCGGGCTCGTTCGCCGACCATTGCTCTGGCGGGACTGCCGCGCATTTCCATAAATCCGTCGGGCCCGTAAAATTCCCCACCCTTGACATTCGATGACGTCGCAGCAAAGAGAGCCGGGAGTGCGCCTTGTGCGCCACTCTGAGCAAGATAGGGATTGAGATAGCCGAAAAATCCGGTATGCCGCTGCAAATTTGTCTTGGCCCAGCCCGGATGCGCCGCAATCGAGATTGTCGAACTCAATGCCCTGCTTAGACGTCGCTGCAGTTCAAAAGCAAACAGCAAATTCGCCAGCTTGCTCTGACCGTAAGCAAGCCACTTGTTATAGTTCGTCCGCTTGTTCAATGAATCGAACTTTAAGGGGCACAGGGTATTCATGGCGCTGGACATGGTAACAATGCGGGAATCGAGGTTGCTGCAAATGAGCTCCAGCAGAAGCCCCGTCAATGCAAAGTGACCGAGATGATTCGTACCGAACTGCAGCTCAAAACCATCCTTTGTGCGCGTATACGGTGTAGCCATGACACCGGCATTATTGAAAAGCAGATCAAGACGCGTGTACATGCTTCTCACGCCTTGCACAAAGCACCTGACCGATTCCAGGGAAGCAAGATTCAGCTCCATGATGTTAATACAGGCATCATGATAATATGAACGGATAGATTTTGCCGCCTGTTGACCTTTCGAAAAACTGCGGCACGCCATGATGACATTTGCTTTCTTGCCGGCAAAAAACTTTGCTATCTCGTAGCCCAAGCCGCTGTTTGATCCCGTCACCAGTATGTTCTTTCCCGCATAGTCGGCCATGGCGGCCGCTGACCACTGTGTTCCTGCAGCGTAATTCATCGATTCCTCGCTTCGGCAACTAAGGTGAATGGATTGTGTCATAGGCGGCAGCAAGCACAAATCAAGCGTTTTCTCGATTTATGCGCCGTTATAGTATATCGCGGGAAAAAAATTTGCGCAAGACGCAATGCATGAAAAAATTTACAAAAGCCATTCCATTCGACCGGAGCAGCAGCTAGGCAACCTGCGACATTAATTCTATTAATTCTTTGCGGGAGAAAGACTTAAGTGACCATTCCCGATCGGCAAGCAGCGCGTCCCGGGCCAGGCGCTTTTTTCTTTCAATTATGCGATGGATTTTTTCCTCGAAGCTGCCTGCGGTGATGAATTTGAATACCTGCACGCCTTTTTTCTGCCCGATGCGATGTACGCGGTCGGTCGCTTGATCTTCTCTGGCAGCATTCCACCAGCGATCATAGTGTATGACAATCGACGCGGCCACCAGGTCTACGCCAAACCCGGCGGCCCGCAGACTTCCCAGGAAAACACGGCAGTCCGGATCGGTATCAAATTGGCTCAACACTCGTCCGCGATCTATGGTACTGCCGGTCAGAATCGCGGCAGTAATATCCAGCTTCGCGAGATACTTTTTGATGATTTCGATCATCCCGAGATATTGCGAGAACACAACGACCTTATGGCCGCTGTCCAGACATTCTGCAAGGATCTCTTTAAACAGTTCCCATTTGCCACTCTCACAGGCATCATACATGTCTATATCCCCCTTCACCAGTACCGGATGGTTGCACAGACGCTTGAAATAATTCAGGAGGGCGAAGATATGCATGTAGGGAATAGCGCCGTCCACCTCCTTCAGTTGAGAAATCAAGGGCCTGGCTCTGGCTTCGAGCGCCTGGTGATACAATTCATATTGCAGCGGCGACAGAGTGCACCAGCGCACATCTTCTATCTTGGGCGGCAGATCGCGTGCGACTCGCTCCTTGGTACGACGCAATAGGAAAGGCGCAGTGATACGCTTGAAATGGACAATTGCACCGGTATCTTTTTTCACTTCTATGGGAAAGCGAAACTGTTCTTCAAAACGAGCATCGTTTTCAAAAAAACCGGGCAATACTATGTCGAACAACGTTTTCATGTCACGCAGACTATTTTCGACCGGCGTGCCGGTGAGGCAGAACTTGAGCGGCGCCTTCAATTTGAGCCCACATTGACAATTAATACTTTCACGATTTTTCATGTGCTGGGCCTCGTCAAAAAACGCTGCAGCAAACCCGTAGGTGCTAAGACGATCGACATCCCTGCGCATCACTCCATAGCTGGTAAATATGACATCAGGCTTTCGAAGCTCATCCAGCATGCGATCGGCTCCATGATACGTCTGTGCGGAGAATCCCGGCAGGTAGCGGGTTACTAAGTTCAGCCAGTGACTCATTACCGACGTAGGACATACGACAAGGAAGGTTCCGCTTGCATTCCGCAGTTCGCGCACGGCCGCCATCAACGCCATTGCCTGGTGTGTTTTGCCAAGCCCCATATCATCGCAAAGCAGGCCACCCAGGCCGTTATCATACAAAAAGAGCAGCCAGGTAAGCCCTTTTTTTTGATAGCCGCGTAATTGTGCTTTGAGTCCGCGAAGCTTTTTCACCGGTTTAAACGGGGCTAAAGCGAGCATGCGCTTCAGTTTGTCAATTTGTTGAGCATCACCTTCGTATAGCACTTCCGCGTCGGTTGATTTTTGAAGTCGTATAACCGACGATTTCTTGATGCCGACCAGATCGTCAGAGACCATCGAATATGGCACAAGCGCATGGTTAATCGCATTGCTTGCACAATCAATCAGCGCCTCGCCAAAAACCAGATAGCGTTGCGTACCGCTGCATGCTTTATGCAAGGTCTGCAGCGGGACACGCTCCTTCCCGGCACAAAAGCAAATCCGGGCGATACAATCTGAAGCATCGACCTGATGCGGATGAAAAATCACACTCTCGAACTGTACAATCCTGGTTACATTCAGCAACCTGCCAAAATTGACTTCGGCAACATGCCCGAACAAGTCGGGGGTCGCGGCTGTATCGGATTCTCCGCATAGTGACAATTCATATCTCTGCGATTCGAGAAATCGGGCAAATTCCTCTCTCTTAAATACTTGCTCTTTGCCCAGTCCCTGCGAAATGAGTCCGATCGACGCAAAATCAAAAGCAGCCATTGCTTTTTCGGCGCCAAAATAGTATTGATGACCGAATAACAATTTATGCTTAAATGGCCGGCACGTCCTGCCATTCCTGCCAAAGTCAATGCATACATGCGGCAAAACATGTATCTTCGATTTGAGGGTTTTCAATTTAAAATACAGGGAGCATTTTTCAGTACGCGGCGTAAACGGAAGAGCAATGCCACATCCCGCTGCCACGGCTGCCAAAGCCGGCAGCCTGTCGTCGGGAATGGGTATGCTTAATCGTGCGCCTTCTGCAAATCGCGCATCCAGCACGCCCTGCCCTGTGGCACTCTTGAGTTTTAGCTCTGATGTTACTTTTGCAAAGCCGTATTCGCAAAAAAAATGATACATAATTCTAAACCAGAACGATCGCTCAAGTGACAATTGCTGGGAGAAGCGATCATGTTCCAGAAGTTTTTTTTCCGTATCGCTCAGCACGAAGCGCGCGGCTTTCCAGGCACGCTCGAATCGAGAGTGCGCTTCATTTCGACCCGCCAAATCAAGCCTGCTTTTCAATCGATTGAGAGCGCCCTCATCACCGCAAAGCTCTGCACACACCTGATTTTGTGAGTGCGAGACGGTTAGTGCCCCCTGTCCCTTCCGGCTTGATTCATGCGAAATCGAGATCGACCCAACTGACACAGGATGGGATTTGACAAAATTTACAACCATCCGCCATAAGGGTGAAGCAAGTATCGTCTCATGCGGACCCTTATCTTCAGCAAGACGATACAACGCATCACAGCCCCGGCGCACCAAGCGGACATGCTGGCAATCGGGCGTGTCCCCTCTGGTGCAACTGCAGAATGCACGCCGCTTTTTCTTCCGCTGATCTTGAATTATTACAGCTTCGACATCAGGAAAACCAGCGTCGGCAAGCACAAAACAATTTCTGAAAAATTCAACATTATCGGGCATAGCTTGCAAGATGCAAAAGGAAAATCAAGGTGCGCACAGGTATGAATACGGGCTGCACACCCGCTCCCTTTTCCCCGGTGGCAGAGTCTATTTATTTTCTGTATAATTGAAATTCAATATACATGCCGCATACCAAGCTCCCTGAATTGGAGACATCATCCACATGCGAATTAAGCGACGAAGCGCTGCATTGCTGATAAACGCACTTTTCCTGCATACGCTGCTGGCATCACTCAACTGCGCCGCCGCATTTTCTGAAGAAGAATTTGAATACTACATCAAAGAGGGCTATCAGCCACTCTATGACGAGCAGGACGGAGATTATCCTGAAAACACCTATCTCATCAATGGAGATGTTACGGTCAAGCGCGGCAAAACACTCACCTTCTATCCCGGCAGCAGGATTATTGTCACGAAAAACGCCCGTATCCAGGTCGAAGGGACCCTGATATGCCAGGGAACCCCGCTCAATAAAATCACCTTTTCACGGCTGGAAAATGAAAAGTACTTTTATCCGGTCGAGCAGGATATCGATACGCGGTGGGGAGGGATATTTGTGCACGATGATGCGCGGGCCGAATTGAGCCATTCTATAATCGAACAGAGCAAATACGGCATAGAGGCAACGCCCGGATACGGCAGCATTGTGCTTGACAGTGTCGTGATGCGCAACAACAGATATCAGCATCTCAAAGTCGGGGGCGCCATCATTTCAGTTGACACAGACAAACCGCTTTCCCTCACATTTCCCGTAACCGACACGGTTGCCGTTGCAAAGCAGCATTCGGCCCGCACTCAATCACAGTCGGCGCAGGCGCCTTCCCGCTTCCGTCCAAAACTGATGCTGCGTATTGGATTGGGCACCGTGACCGTCGGCGCGGGGATAGCCGCAATCAGCTTGCATGCTGCAGCAAACAGCGATAAGGCCACCTACCAAAAGACCGGCGATAATGAATATGATAGCTCATATGCCCGCAAAGCCACACACGGCAATATATGGGCCGTCATTGCCCTGCTGTCGGCGGCCGGATTCGGCATTACTATGTTTTTCTAATTCACACGCCGACCCAAAGCCAGGTCTAAATATCCAAGCTTTGCACTTCTTGGAGCACTGCTTTCGGTTCTCAATTGCGACTCTTTTCTGCGCCGGGACGGCTTGTTTTGAAATCCACAGCCGATAAAACTGCCGATTTGCAAGGAGAAATCTTCCGCCGTACGCCGTATATCTTACCCCGTATCTTACCCCGGAGTTAAATTAATAAATTTAGAGATATCTTTCTTTGAGACCAGTTTTTCTCCAAGGGGGATTGCATATGATACCGCGGGTTGACTCACGTTTAAGAAGGCGGCAACCTTAACCGCAGGGAATCCGAATGCTCTACAGGCAAGAAATATGAACCGTTTTTTGCTGTTCGATACCGGCACGGAGCGGCTCCTTTTCAGTAAATCTTCCATATTCAGACCATCGCTGCAGGCGACGGCGTTGCACAGCCTCTCGATAGTCCACTTCTCTGATACAGAGCGGGTCAGACCAATATGCATCGCATAATTTTTTATCGCCGTAACCACAAAATCCCGATCACCAATGACCCAACACTCGGGGCGATCCTTTCTGTCAATACCATGATTGCTGGAGCGTACCATTTCAATCAACCAGTCATCGGAATGTCTGCCAATTCCCTCATTGATAAATTTTCGGTACTCGATCCGCGCTCCGCTCAGAGTTCGTCCGAATCGCCTCAGGACTGGTTTTATTGTTTGAAAACCGCAGGAGGCCTGTCCCATTACCGCACTATGACCACACCAGCGGTACCGATCCAGTTCTTCGATGGTACGGCAGATCCCTGCTCTGAGCGGATTGAGGTGCACATAACGGATCAATTCCTCGAGATACTTCTGATCTTGACTCATGATGGACTTGAACCGGTCCTGAAAAAGGTAGCCGTTGCGATCATATTTTCGGTTGTAATACCGGGCATATTTACCGTTAAGTACCCGCATCATACGAGCTAAAGGCGATTCACTGCACCGCAGAATGAGATGATAATGCGTATCCATCAATGCCCAGGCATAACAGAGGTGGCCGCTTTGTCGGAGGGCTTGAGAAAAAAGAGAAAGGAAATATTCGCGGTCATCATCTGACGGGAAGATGTTCTTTCCATCGATTCCCCGTGCCATTATATGAGTGATTCCACCAGGAATAATTATTCTCTTTTTTGTTGGCATAGGAGGTAATATAATTTATTAATTTAACTCCGGGGTAAAACCCATTGGTTTTGCATTCACAATGATTATCACAACAGAACATACAATCGCTATTTTTTTTACATTCACATTCATTTCAGTACTCCTTCAGCATTTAATTAATACCAGCAATATCAATTTCCCGTTCATCCGCCACCAGCGCCTTGGTCCCGGCGCTGTCCTTTGTATACAAGTTCAATTTGTATGTCGCCGGCTCCTGTATTGTCCCAAAAACGCTCTGGTCTTCGGTGCCGTACCAGATTTCGCTGTATACACCCGGTGTTTTGGTTGCCGTTGAATCTCCGAGTATCAGACCGGAATTGAATCTGCACCATGCCTTACCACTGTAGAGCACTTTGTAGCTGACCTGCAGCACATCGGAGTAATACGGGGTCATGGCATTTTTTGTCAGCACAAGATCGGCGGCGATAAATGCCGCGGAAACATCGCCGGTGTAGCCATCGGCAAACAGCCGCACATACGGCACAACCTCCTTTGAGATTTGCGATGAACTCCAGCTCAGTTTCGCCTGCGCGCCGCCGGTGTTATCGTAATATTCAAGGCGGATATCGTATTTCTGCCCGCTTTCAAGAGCGATATTTCCGGACAATTCGGCCGCTGTATCGCGGTTGACCCATGAATCAACCAGTTGCTGGCCGTTCACCCACAGCCGCGCGCCGTCGTTGACAAGCGTGTAGAACGTGAATGTGCCGGTGTGCGGCGCCTGTACCCGGCCGGCCCATTCAGTGCGGCCATCAAATGCACCCCGATTCTCATGGCAGTTCCATCCCTCGTAGAGCGTGCAGCCTGAATCAGCTGCAGAGCTGCAACAGACGCTTGCCGCCGAGGTAATGTTCGAGGAATGCCCTATGTCGTAACAGCGTTTTGGGATGTGATATAACTTACGTATTTCGTATCTTCCTGATTAATATGTGTCAACCACCACTCCTTCAGAAACGCCAGCGCGATATGGGCATCTCCCCGATCGATCGCTTCAAGTCGCTTTTGGGCGGTTTCGGCCTGAAGCTGGCGATGCAGCGACAGGTGCTGCTCTATAGCGGGGTAGTTGAACCTGCGCAGCAGCTTCTCTTCGGTCCCAAAATGAAGCACCGTATACTGCTTGATAATTGACATGACCGGCTTGATCATCTCCTCGCCATATCCCGAACTGATACAGTAATGAAGCGAGTTGACGGCGGATACAATCCCCTTGTGCTGCTCGTCAATGATTGCGATGCCGGTGTCGTTGCTTTCGCTCCATTTAATGTAAAGATGTTGGTGCATGCAAGCATCCTTTCATCACAGAACGATGACGGGTCGGTTGTTCCTGTAATAGTGTACCGCGGATGGAACACAGGTGTCAATATGCCGCCGCCCGACAGCAGCGCACTACAGGCGACATTCGGCACACAGTGCAGCATGCAGTCAGCGCGGCGGTACGTGCTGCATCACGAATGCTGGTAGTGGTTACGGCCTGCTCCTGACGTACAGCAAATACACTCCGCTTCCTAGCGTCTGCCGGTCGATGGCGATCGTTGCCGGGCCGTTGCCCGTATAGCTGCGAACGGTTCTTCCCGCAAGATCAACCGCACGGGCCTGCCAGGCATCCGCATAGGGGATACGAACGGTTGTGGCTTTACGAAGCAGAATCCGGCTCATGCCGGCATCGGTGCGGACGCTGATCGGAGCCGGACCGGATTTCGTGACCGCCGTAACCTGCGAAGGGGCATTGCCGGGGACGTAGCTGAACGCTGCAGCGGGGACGGCTGTGCTGTCGATACCGGGACCTTCATACGACATGTCAAGATAGCGAGAGCCATGCGCCTGATAGTATTCGATAAACAAAGGATGTTTGCCGGCTTCGAGCTGGATTCTCCCTTCGGAAACATCATCGGAGCGTTTGGATTGATGAATAATCAACTCAGGTCCCAAATACAGGCGTGCGCCGTCGTCAATGTGCATATAGAAGGTGTAATAGCCGGTCTGGGGAACGTCGATATAGCCCCACAGGCGTGAGACCGTGCAATCACCTTTACTCAGCTCCTGCACCGAATCGACAGTGCCGCTGTCAACCAGTTCGAGTCCGTTGAAATTGTCCGGCAAATTGCAGATGCCTCTATAGATTTCATAGTACAATCCGTCAATATCACCCGCAACGGTTTCCGCATTGACGAGTGTCAATTTGCGAAAGCGTTGCTTTGCCGGCCACCACGAGGGATCCTGCCCGTTTTTAAAGGCAACCGCACGTAAGGTCAGCGTCGTGTCGACGGTAATGGAGTCGGTAAAGGCGGGTGACTGAGCATTGGGCCAACTGCCGTCGAGCGTATACCGGATCACGGCGCCGGGATCGTCGCAGGTCAGCCAGGCATGTATCGAGTTCCTGAATACCGAATCTTGAATATGAATTTCGGGCGTTGCCGTGACGCGCAGGTTGTCGCGTGCTTCAGGATCGGCACAGGGAGCGTTATCGTCAATACAGGGTATGGCGTAGCTGTCTCGATTATCAAGATCATCCAGCATAGCAGGATCGATATCACCGCGCGGCGCCGACACCCAGAAATCGCCGTCGCCAACGCCGTGTCCTTTTTCAATCGTGGCGGCGGGTGCGTTCCGGTTTAGGTTGTCTTGCGTCTTGTGCGGAATTTTGGTGATATTAAGAGAGGTCGAATCGTGCCAGTTGAGCAATATGAGATTCGAACCGTTATCGCCGAACCGTCCGCCCGGAGACCAGCCTGATATCGGGCACCACCAGTAGCGCGAGTTTGACGTCCAGTTGCTGATCGTTGCCAGGCCACCGCCCGTTTTTTCAACACGGAAACATGGATCGCGCTGGTAGGAAACACAATACTGGAAAGTGGTGTCGAGCGCACGATCGTTCCATTCCCCGACTTCCACGGTGGCTGCGCCCTGCGTTTTGCGTGTTGCATGGTCCAACGACGTTGCGTTGAGTACCGTATGACCGGAGCTGTGTGTGGAGACAATATGCCGTCCGTCGGGTGAAGCCGCCATGTTGCATCCGCCGCCAAATTTGGTACCGTCCCGCGTCCAGTCATTCTGATTGCGCAGAATCGTATCGGGCTTTGCATCAGCAAGAATATCTTCCAGGCTCATAAAAAATCTTGCGCCATACGCGTGGCCGAAAGCATACTGCCCATTCCCGGTGATTCTGACAACGGTGCTGCCCTCTTTCCACATAACCACTTTGCGGCTTTCCAGTGTCTTGACATTGAAGCGCCACAGAACGGCACGAGCCGGCGCATTTTTGCGATTGAGCGCAACCCAGACCCAGTCTCCCTGCGGCCAGTCAATATTGCCTGAAGCACCGTTTTGCCAGGCGACCAGCGGCTTGATTTTGTAATCGGGCGACGTCATGGGCACATCCGCGCGCACGATTGCCAGGGTATCTGCATCATTACCCGGCAGCCAGAAAACGACATGCGTGCCGTGCGTATTAATAGCGGGATTCCACCCTTTTGCCAGGGGAAAACTGTCGACCACCGCGTTGTCCTCAAGGTGAATCGAACGTATCCATCCGTTTACGGCAGCGACGCCGATACCGCTGACGGCGAACGCGTTGAGGCTGCCTGCAACAATGAGTGCGCAGATGAGGTTGAGGGATCGTACCATTCCTGTTCTCCTTTTGTTGAACTTAACCGGATAAATGGAACATCTTTTACATACGAAAGCTGGAGCGGAGCCATTGGCGTGAACAGGTTCTGCCTCTGTAGTAATATAAAATGTGTTCGGTGGATGTCAATTCGGGTATATAGTGCATGCAAGACGGCTTAAAGCATAAGCCATGCGCTACTCCCGATTAATCGCCTCGATAATCCCCAGATACATCTCTGCCGCGTCAATCAGTTCTTTTCTGGCAACACACTCGTCCTGCGTATGCGCCCGGGACAGTGAACCCGGCCCGAAAACCACCGGCTTGATCCCCGCGGCCCACAATACATTTGCATCGGAGTGACTGGTGAAAGGCGCTGCGTCAAAAGCTAATCCCTGTTGTTGATGGACGCTTTTGATCAATGCCGGCAGGTAGCTTTCGACCGGCAACTCGTATCCGTGATGGACTGTCTGGAAATTTATATCAATTGCATTTTTGCGGGGCAATTCCAGGTTTTCAAAAAACTCCTCGATCGCAACAACAATTTTGCCGACGGGCGCATCGGGTGAAAGATGCAGATCGATTGCCGCCGAGCAGCGGTCGGGCACGGCAAATCCGGCATCGGCGCTATGCACGTCACGGATATTGTAGATGGCATTCGACAGTTCGCTCTCGACAAATTTGCCGAATTCCATAAGCGCGGTCAGCATGCTCAAAACAGCATTGTGC
Organism: Chitinivibrionales bacterium; assembly: GCA_014728295.1. GTDB lineage: Bacteria > Fibrobacterota > Chitinivibrionia > Chitinivibrionales > WJKA01 > WJLW01. The sequence continues at coordinate 59,858 of WJLW01000105.1, forward strand.
TCACGCCCGGCTTGAGATGCATGCGCGCGTCGCCCGGAAGCGGCAAGCTCAATTTCGATGTAGCCGAAGTGTCCCGGACTCGTTTTCATCTCGGTGGGCTCACCGACAAGCGCCCATGGCGAACGATGATGTTGCACCAGCGCCTCGGCGCCGTCGCCGGTTTCTTCCTCACCCACGACCAGTGCCAGGGCAACATGGCCAAGCGATCTCTGCCGCTCGAAAAAGGTGCAGAATGCCTCCATCATTGCCGCGCAGCCGCCTTTCATATCCGCGGCGCCGAGACCGGCGATTGTATCGTCGGTTTCAACGGAGCGAAATGAATCCAGATCCCAGGCCGATACGGTATCGCAATGCCCGACAAATACCAGATCACTCTCATCGAAACGATCGGCAACCAGAATATTATAGCGGCGGCCATCCACATCAATGCGATGAACGGGCAAACCCCGGCGCTTCAGATACTTTTCGATGAATATGAGTACGTCAAGCTCCTTGCCGGACGGACTGTAAATGTCAATCATGTCACAGAGCAGAGTCTCGAGTCGTTCCTGGTTGACGGCACAGGTGCGGGATGCGCTCATGTCTGTTTCCGTTTCTTTTTAGCGGAATCATCCTGCTGAATGCGGTTCCAGTTTTCGAGGTTCATTGACATATACACATGTTCGGTGGCCTGCGAAAAGCCCATGCGATTGAAAAACGCGATAGCCGGCTCGTTGTCGGCCTGGGTATCGACGATCAGCATGCGAATGCCGCGTTTTTTCATAATTTTGATAATCGCGTCGAAAAGCCCCCGGCCGATGCCCTTGCGATTGTAGGCATGATCGATTCCCAGCCAGGTGATGTGTCCGTAGCTCCAGGCAGATCCGGCTTTTTGGTACGTAGTCGAAAACAGAAAGCCGGCCAGCCGTTGCTCATCGACATCCCAGGCGACCAGGCAGAGATCGGGATCGGATTGAAACAGCCCGGTAACTTCGAATTCGTCCCAGGTCCGGTACAGGTTGCTGTATTCCTGCGAAGTAAACAGGTCTTCTCCCAGATGAAACACATTCGGGAGATCATCGATTTTTGCGCTTCGTATATCAATTGCCATAATGGTTCCGTACGCTGCTGTGATCGTTGTGCAGTCGAAAAATAATATCTACCCGGCAGGCTCTATCGTTCGATACGGTTCAATTTCGAACAGTTCCTCAACGCCGACGCAACGCAGCGACTGTTCGCGTATGCTTTCCATCAGCGATTCGAGTGCGTGCAGAAAATTGTCACGCACGTGGGAGTTGGGCAATGTATCGTGCAGCAAAACAACTTCACCAGGAGCCGCCAGTCGCGCAATGCGGGATATGTTAGCCGACACTCGATTACCGGCTTCGACAGCGCGCCTGCTCCAGCCGATGCAGAGCATGTCAAGATTTGCCATTACCCTGCCGGTGTGCGGATTGCTGAGACCGACGGGCGGGCGATACAGACGCGGTGTCTTGTCGATGATCTGCGCGATTATCTCACTTGCCCGGCGGATATCCCGGGACATTGCACGGGTCATCCGCAAGTTGCTGCACAGATCGTGCGTAAGATCGTGGTTGCCGACAGTATGACCTGCGTCAAATATACGCCTGACAAGGTGCGGGTACATCTGAGCTTTGCGTGCAATGACAAAAAAGGTCGCCTTTGCATGGTAGCGCTTGAGCAAATCCAGAATTGCCTCGGTAGTCCCCGGATCGGGGCCGTCATCAAATGTCAGGGCAATGCAGTCTTTTTTTGCGGGATTGCGTATGTAGGCACTGGTAAAGAATTGCAGTTTCAAAAATCCGACACCGGCAAAAAAGACCGGCAAATGCAGCCCGGCGAAGAGCAGTGCGATTTTGCGGTACGGCCGCTTTGCCCGTGCGGCAATCAGGCTCAGAACCAAAGTGATAAGCCAGAAGCCAAACGGCCTTACACGCATAGCTCAACCAGCCCGTAGCTATTGGCCGAAGGTGAGGTCGTTGCGATTATATAGGTTCCGTGAACGTTGCCGGTTCCAATTTCGGCAATCTGTTCGCAGGGGGCAACGGATGAGTTCGAACCTGCTTTCGGCGAGATGTAGGTACTTTTGTGCCGGGAGAACGTTGCGGCATGCGTCCGGCATTCCTGTTCGGGATTGTTGCCGCGCACCGTAATGGGCCCGATGCCGCGTGCCTGCATGCGAGCCGGGGATTGTTTACGGGTGAGCATCATTGCCGCCGCGGCTTCTTCCCATTCGGTTGACAAAAAAGACCTGCACGCCAAAGAAAGATGCGGTTTGATTTTTTCGAGCAGATCGATTTGCTCGTCAATGGTCAGAAGCAGCAGCGGGAAGTCATCATCGTCAAGCAGCGACGCGGCTACCAGAGCCGATGCCAGGGAATTCGGGCCGTCACAGAGCGTTAAGTTCGGACCGGGTATCTTGAACTCAATCGCCAGCTTTCCGGCCATGCTGTTATGGACCGAAGAGATAAAATTGCGCGGTGAGCCAAACCCTGTTTTGTAGATACTTTCAAGGAACGCTCTGGTTTCGTCAAGGGCTCCCAACGCCGTTGCCGCAACAATCGAGCCCGGCAGGGTAGTGCATGTATCAAGCAAACGCCGCGTGACGACATACGCCATCTGCCAGATACGCGGCGAGCGCCGTTTCAGCCCCGCCGGTATAGCCTGCTCCCAGCCGTCTTCCTGACGCGGCTTGAGAATCTGAATCGAATCGATGCAAAGGTAGTTCATAGAAACATTCACTTCGCTGCGGACTCATTCTCACCGTTTGAGAAAATTACCGCTGCATTATTGCCGCCAAATCCAAACGAATTCTTCAGCAGATAGTTAATATTGCGCTTCTGCATGGGTGACGGGGCCGCCCCGATGCTTTCGTCAGGTTCATCGAAGCCGCCAGTTGCCGGGATCATGCCGGCCTGCATGGCGCCGACGGCATAGACAGACTCGAGTGCGCCCGAAGCCGCCAGGGTATGTCCGATGGTGCGCTTCATCGAACCAAATGGCGGCAGTTCATCAAAAATCGAATGCATTGCCCTGATTTCGGCGGCATCGTTATCGGGTGTGCCGGTTCCATGCGAAGCTATATAATCGATTCGGGCGGGCTCGATACCGGCCTGCTTCACGGCCGATTCTACTGCACGCCGGGCGCCTGTGCCTTCGGGATGCGGGGCGGTCATATGATGGCAATCGGCTGAAGCGCCCCAGCCTTCAACCCACGCATACGCCTGCAAGCCATAGCTGGATAAAATATCGGGATGAATCAGCAAAAGGGCCCCGGCGCCTTCTCCCAGGCTGATGCCGGCCCTTTTTTTATCAAAGGGACGAGCGCCTCCGGGATCGACCAGCAACAGGCCGGCGAAGCCGCGTACGGTAAGCATCGACAGCGCATCCGCGCCCAGCGCCACACATGCATCGCACACCCCTGCCTCGATGAGTCGTTTTGCCATGCCGATTGCGTGCAGCCCGGTCGAGCAGGCTGTTGACAACGAGTAAAATGAATGGCATCCGAATTTATGCGCCAGATAACCGGCAATAGCGGTAGGTTCATGGCAGGCCAGCTCCTCCCCCGCTTTTTGCAAAAAGGCCGCATCGCGCAGACAGGCGCGATAAAAGACTTCGGAGCGGGTCATGCCGGCAACCGTGGTTGCAAAGGTCAACGAGACGCGCAGCCGGGAGCGATCGGCCAGCGGCTGCAGCGCCTGTTCGAGCACAGTCGCAGAGAGAGCTGCAGTCCGGTTTGGGGCGTCGGGCAGAGTAACCTCAGGTGGAATTTCCGCACACAAGGGCTGCTCTTTGAGTCCGGACTGAAAACTTTGCAGGGGCCGGAGATTGTCACTGCCTTTTTCCACAGCAGGATAGCCCGCACCGGCAGTGGATCCTGCAGCCGAAATTGCTCCCATGCCTGCAATTGGAATAGCGGTCATGATACGAAAATGGTTTCACTGCAGATGAGCGCGCAGGGCTTACTCACCCGGTTTATTCTTCTCAATATATTCTGCCAACGAACGGACGGATTTGAATACGTCGCGTCCAACGTTGACATCCGGGACCGTCACACCATATTCTTTTTCAAGCAGTACCAGAAGCTCCAGCGTATCAATCGAATCCAGGCCCAGCCCTTCACCGATAAGCGGTGCGTCGGGATCAATCTCATCCGTCGTTACATCACTCAATTTCAGTGATTCGATGATTTGCGTCTTGAGTTTTTCAACCAGAGCTTCCATCAACGGTCCTTTTCTATGACAAGTGTGCAGGTTTCACGAACCAGGGCAAGATTGCCGGTGTTGCCTGAAGCAAGCATGCCAACCAGAGATGATAAAAATACATAATCGCTGTTGACCGGCCCGGCATCGGGATCGATACCGTCTTTGATTGTGAGGGCGGCTACAGCTCGATCGGCGGCCTTTGAAAGCAGAAAGGCATAAGCCCAGCACTGCGTGCCGTCAACGGCGGGAAGCAGGCACTGGTCAACCGGTTCGGCCGGAAGTGCATTAACGGCAATGATGAGCATATGCTCGGCTTTGCCGGCACTCAATGCCGATTGGGCAATCCTGATACAATTGAGCAACGAATGCAGGCCGCCGGTCAACACTCGGTTCGGGCCTTTCAATTTAAAGTAGATGGCTACTTCCGCCAGAGAAGATGAAGGCAGGGTTGCCGAAAAAAGGGCCGGACTGGGATAGCCCTGCTTGACCGATTCGAGATAGCCAATATCGGTCTCCAGCGAGCCAAAAGGTACATACATGCATATACCGGTCGCATCTCTGTCTATTCCGGCGACGTTTTGAAACAGCAGTGCAGATGCCGAGAACGCCAGCTTGTCGGTGAGGGGCAATCTGCCGAATACGGTAAACGGCGATCCGAGCACCTGTTTTCGGCGCACATCCACAGGCCCGCGCTGATCCGGATCCCAAGGGCGCATGCCAGCCGGATCCCATAAACCTTCACCGGTGAGTGCACCGTAGGATATAAGAGCTGATATCATATTGCCGATCTGTCCTTGAGTATGACCGCGCTGTTGACGCCGCCGAATCCGGCAGCCAGGCAAAGCACCGTGCCGGTTGCAAGTGCCTGTTTGTGTGCCGCTACCCGCAACGGCTCCTCAACGCCCTTCTTCTGGAAGTTGATCGTTGGGGGCAGGCAGCGTTTTTTGCAGAATTCGGCCGTCATAATCATCTCGCACAGAGAGCCGGCGCCGCTCGAATGGCCGAGCGCCCCCTTGACAGATACAACAGGCGGCATGGCGTCTTCGAAGAGGGACAAAAGCGCTTTTGCTTCCATGGCGTCATTATATGGTGTCGCCGTGCCATGACACTTGACGCCGCCTATGTCGCCGGGCGCAATCCCCGCCAGCTCAACAGCCTGCCGGGCAGCCCGATACAGTCCTTCGCCCGTGCGAGAAGGGCCGGTGCGATGGTTGGCGTCGTTGGTGCTGGCCGCGGCCAGGATTTCGATTCCGTTCGTGCCCTCTGCGGTACGATCCAGTATTGCCAGCGCCGCAGATTCGCCCGGTGTCAACCCGTCTCTGTGTGCGTCAAAGGGTCGCGCACCAGAAGCAGAAAGCGCACCCAGCGCGTAAAAGCCGCTGACAACAAATCGATACAGGAAATCACAACCAAAGCAGACGGCATGATCATAGTATCCGGCGCCAAGCAATTCGTGGGCTACTTCAACACCGATTGTTCCCGACGCACAGGCGTTGGAAATTACCAGGGTGTCGGCAAACGGTCCACCCAGCATAATTTCGGCAACAGCCGCCTGGGATTGCAGGCAGGGCGAGAAAGCAACCTGTTCGACATCGTTGAGAATGACCTCCTCGAGCGGGGATATGTCGCCTTTGGCGCAGGCGTACACGAAAACCGTTTTCGCCGGGTCCAGATCGAACAACCCCTTCCGCGCCCGGAAAGCCAGCGTACGGCAACTGGTTTTAAGCGACCGCAGAGAATCATCTTCAAAGGGGGCGAATGCAACCGGATGGTCGAAGCAGGGGCCGGTTCGCACGGCTGACTTCCCGTCAAGCAACGCGTCGACCGTTTCATCCAGAAATCCGAACGGGGTTATGATATCGGCGTATCTTAAATGTATAGAAGATTGCATAGCGGATCTTGAATAAAATAGTTTAGACAAGAGCGGTGCAACAGTTGCTGAAACCCGTCACAACCCGAAATGGTGCATTCGATCCATTATTTATATTAGGTGGGCCTGATCAGGCAGTATTCCCATCGATGCAAACCCCCGGAGACGCAGTCTATGCTTGACCTCAAACGCATTCGCGAAAATCCTGACGAAGTAAAAAAGGCGGTTACGAATAAAAACGATCATGCCGATATCGACAAGATCGTCAGATTAGACGATGAGCGCCGCCGGCTCACCCATGAAGCCGAAAAAATGAAACATATTCGCAATGAAGCTTCGCAGAAGATTGCAGCCCTCAAAAAGCAGAAAAAGGAGGCAACCGACCAGATCAAAGAGATGAAAGAGGTCTCGGCCCGCATCAAAGACATGGATGAACGGCTACGCGTCATAGAAAGCGAATGTAGCCATGAGCTTATTCGCGTCCCGAACATTCCGCACAGCAGCGTTCCCCACGGAACAAGTGAGGCCGACAATCCCGAAGTAGCGGCATGGGGTGAAATTCGTCAAGCCGATTTCGAGCTCAAAGATCATCTCGAACTGGGTGAGAGCCTTGACATTATCGATTTTACCAGGGGCGCCAAAATTAGCGGAGCCGGATTCCCGGTTCTGAAGGGACACGGAGCCTTGCTCGAGCGCGCCCTGATCAATTGCTTCCTGGACACGCACACAATCCACAACGGCTACCGCGAGGTCTTTCCACCGTTTCTGGCCAATGCCGACAGCCATTTCGGCACGGGGCAATTGCCCAAATCGCAGGAGCAAATGTACTATATCGGTGAAGACGAACTCTACTGCATCCCAACCGCCGAAGTTCCGGTAACCAATTTGCATCGGGGAGAGCTGCTCGATGCGGATCAATTGCCACTGAACTACTGCGCCTACAGTGCATGTTTCCGTCGCGAAGCAGGCTCCTACGGCAAAGATACCAAAGGCTACCTGCGCGTCCATCAATTCAACAAGGTGGAGCTGGTCAAATTTGTCAAACCGGAAACGTCCTATGACGAACTTGAAGTACTGCGCGGCAATGCCGAACACATTCTTCAGTCGCTGGAACTTCCCTACCGTGTTGTAGAATTGTGTGATGCCGACCTGTCATTCGCCGCCGCAAAATGCTATGACCTGGAGGTCTGGGCTCCCGGAGAAGGCAAATACCTGGAAGTTTCATCGTGCAGCAATTTCGAAGATTTTCAGGCCCGGCGTCTTAATATCCGCTACCGGCCGGAACCGGGAGCAAAACCCGAATATATCCACACACTCAATGGCAGCGGTGTGGCCACGGCGCGCATTCTGGTGGCGTTGCTCGAAACGTATCAAACACCAGGCGGGACTATCACCATTCCCGGCGTGCTGCGTCCGTACATGCGCGGCATGACGGAGATAACGGCTACGTGAAATTAACCCTCAAAGAAATGCTCACAGCTCCAGGCCTGTACGCATTCTTTTCAAAAATCCGCCCCTTTACCGGTCGCAACTTCTTTCTGCTGGTTTTTCTCGGTGCACTGCTGTGGTATGCGATATTTACCCGGCAGGTTATCGGTCGAATCGAAAACGATGCCATATCGGTAACTCACTCCTATGCCGAACTGATCCGCACGGCAATTGCCGAACGCATGAACGATCAGAAAAATGAGGTCGTCTTCCGGGAAGTCATCCAGAAACTCAATTTCCCGCTCATCATAACCGACACAACCTGGCGCCCGGTCATCTGGAAGAATATCAAGACCGGGCCGTTTTTTAACCGTCGCACCATTACCATGGAAGACACCACCGCGCAAAGCATTGCCCTGCTCAACAAAAAAGTGGCACATTTTCGCAACTCCTTCGAACCGAAGACGCTTAACGTTTCAGAGGCCAACCTCAAAATCGGCTACCTGCTCTACGGCAAGAGCGACCTGGTGCACAGCATGGCCTGGATGCCATTTGTCGAAATTGCCCTCATCATTGCGGTGATCCTGTTTGCCTATCTTGCGTTTCACAATATCCGGGTGACCGAACGCAGTAACCTGTGGGTGGCACTGGCCAAGGAGACAGCTCATCAACTGGGCACGCCGATTTCGTCACTCATGGGGTGGGTGGAATTCATGGAATCGGCAACCGATCCCGAGCAGGATCTCTCACCGGAAGAGTTCATCATGCAAAGCAACCGGGTCTGTTCCGACATGCGCAATGATTTGACCCGTCTGCGCAAGATTACGGCACGTTTCAGCCAGATTGGCTCGGTACCCGACTTGACAATGTGCAGCATCAATGAAATACTGGAAGATGCTATGGCCTATTTTTCAAAGCGGCTGCCGCTCCTCAGCAAGCGCATCGAGATACGCGCCAACCTGCAGGATACTCCCGAGATACCCGCCAACCGCGAACTCATCGAATGGGTGCTCGAAAACCTGCTCAAGAATTCCATCGACGCCATTGACAAACCCAACGGACTTATCGAAATAACCTCCGAATTCATTGAGGTGGACAACATCGTGCGGGTATTTTACCAGGATAACGGCAAAGGCATCTCGTGGGAAGTGCAAAAAGGTATATTTTCACCAGGCTATACTACCAAAAAAAGAGGCTGGGGATTGGGTTTGACGTTGGCCAAACGCATAGTGGAAGATTACCACAAAGGCCATATTTATGTGAAGTGGTCTCAGAAAGATAAAGGAACAATTTTTTGTGTCGATTTACCGGTTGAACATCAAGGTCACTCAAAGCTCATAAAGGGTAAATAGTATGGCAGGCTCCCGCAAAAAAGTACTCTGGGTTGATGATGAGATAGAGTTTTTGCGCTCACATATCATGTTTCTGGAAACCCGCGGCTACAGCGTCATTCCGGTTTTCAGCGGCGATGATGCAATCCACATTATTTCCGAGAAACCGTCGGAATTCGACATCGTCCTGCTCGACGAGCAGATGCCCGGAAAAGACGGATTGACCACGCTGGAGGAGATCAAGGACATCTCGCCCGAACTGCCTGTGGTCATGGTTACCAAAAGCGAGGAAGAGCAGGTAATGGAAGACGCCTTCGGCAAAAAAATCGACGGCTACCTTACCAAACCCGTCAATCCCAGCCAGATTCTATCGATCTGTAAAAGCCTGCTCGATTCAAAACAGTATATCGATTCCGAAATTAACCAGAAATTCATACGCAGTTTTTCCGAAAACCGCTCGGCGATCTCAGGCCCCCTTGATGCTAGGCGCTGGATAACGCTCTACGAGAACCTTGTAAAATGGGATTTCGAGCTCGAGCGGATCGATGATGAAGGGCTGCGCCAGACGCACAGCGGACAGAAGTCCGATTGCAACCGTGCCTTTTCGCAATTCATTGTCGAACACTATGCCGCCTGGATGCGCAACACCCGCAATCCACCGGTGATGACCCCGCATATCATCGACAAGGCGCTTCTGCCGTTTCTTGAGAACGGCGAAAAGGTCTACTTCGTAGTCATGGACTGCATGCGTCTGGATCAATTCTTGGCGATAGAATCGCTTCTGAAAAAAAGCTACGACATCAAGCGCCGCTATTTTTATTCGATCCTGCCCTCGTCAACCGGGTTTGCACGCAGGTCGCTTTTTGCCGGAAAATTTCCCGACGAAATAGCTCATCAGCATCCCGGCATGTACAGGGACCTCGACGAAGACAATATTGATTCGTGCGAATTCGAAAAGATGTTGTTACTGGAAAAGCTCAAAAAAAGCAATGTGAAGCTGTCGCCACAACCCAAGCTTGTTGCCATAAATAATTCGACCGATGCCAGACAATTCCTCAAGAACCTTGACGAATACGAAAAGGATCAGCTTGTTGCCATCACGGTAAACTTTGTCGACATGCTGGTGCAAAGCAGAACAACCTCTGCAATACTCAAGGAGATAGCCCCGGACGAAAGCGCCTTTCGTTCCCTGACCCGGGCCTGGTTTCAGTATTCTACACTCTATCAGATTTTGCGCAAGCTGGCCGATCAGAACTGCACGGTATTGATGACCACCGATCACGGCAGCGTTTTTTGCACGCGTTCGACCGATCTGTATGGAAGCCGTGAGATAATGAAAAATACCCGATACAAGCGCGGCGTCAAAATTACCAGCGACGAACGCCGTGCAATTCATCTCTCCGATCCGACGATATTCCGTTTGCCCCGGAGTATCGAGGATGAGCACTATATACTTGCCCTGGAAAATTATTACTTTTGCGTGCCCGGCAAATTTGAGGATTATAAAGACCGCTACGAAAACAGCTTCCAGCAGGGCGGCGTATCATTGGAAGAGATGATACTCCCCCTTGCCGTGCTCAAGCCGCTCAGAGACGAGGAACCACCTGCAGAATTTGTCTGAGTGCGTATGAAATTGCCACCCCGATCCTCTACCTCCCATTCCACCGGTGAGACCCGCGCTGCGGGCGCCCGTATCGCTGCTGCCGCCGAGGCCGGTGACACCTTCGGGTTGATTGGCAAACTGGGCGCCGGCAAAACGGAATTTGTACGCGGTTTTACCGCCTGCTTTGCCCGCAACGCACGCGTTACCAGCCCGAGCTTTTCGCTGCTCAATATTTACGATACACTCCGTTTTCCGGTGTATCATTTCGACTTCTACCGGCTGAATGAGGCCGAAGAGCTTATCGAAATCGGATTCGAGGAGTATACCACCGCAAATGGTATCTGCCTGATCGAATGGGCGGATATGTTTCCGGAAGTAATGCCGGTTGACACGATATATGTTTGTTTTGAAGAAAAAGCAGATCGCAGTCGATTGATTGAGGTGGGGAAGTGAATTCGAAGGGCTAGTTTGCTCCCTCCCGCAGCGTTTTGTCTACTCGACAAAAAACAACAACCCCGTCGTCATAAGCGGCAGGTAGGTAATAAGCAGCACGGCAACCAGCAGGGCAATCAAAAAGGGCAATACGTTCCGGTAGATTTTATGCAACGGCTCCTCAAAGCGATATGAGGCCAGAAACAAGTTCATTCCTACCGGTGGCGTAAGATAGCCCAGCTCCAGATTTGCCAGAAAGATGATACCCAGGTGTATAGGGTGTATGCCGTATGCTTCTCCGAGGGGAATAATAAGCGGTACGACCACAAAGAGCGCGGAGAAAATGTCCATGAAGCAACCGGTCAGCAGCAAGGCCACATTGAGCAGCAGAAGAAAGACAATTTTAGATTCGATTGCTTCCCGGCACCATGTGGCAAGCATTTGCGGTACTGCCTCGTCGACCAGATAGGCTTTGACACCTTGCGATACGGCAATGATGATGAGAATGCCGCCAAGTATCGGCACGCCTTTAAGAATAACGCCGGGCAATGTGCGCAAGGAAATGTCGCGGTGAATAACCACCTCCAGAACGATTGCGTACACAACGGCAACAGCCCCCGTCTCCGCCAGCGTCGTCCAACCCATGAGAAACGAAATGATAATCAGTACCGGAAGCAGCAGCTCACCCGAACATGATTTCAATTCATGCATAACCTTTCCCAGCTTAATTGACCGTCGGGTAATTTTGTGCTTGCGCGCATGCACAATCGCAAGCCCTGCCAGAGCAACGACCATGATCATTCCGGGGATCAGCCCTCCCACAAACATATGCTTTATATTGACATGGGCAACAACACCATAGAGAATGATCGGGAGGCTGGGCGGAAAGAGCAGCCCAATGCTTCCCGAGGCGGTAAGCAGCCCTTCGCTGTAGCCTTTCGGATAGCCGCTTTTAGTCAGTACATAGGAGAGCAGACCACCCAATGCAAGAATCGTAACCCCCGAGGCACCGGTAAAGGTTGTGAAAAATGCACACGCTACAATTGCCATGATTGCGATGCCGCCGGGCAGCCAGCCGAATGCCTCGTTAAAAAAGCAAACCAGTCGCTTGCCGGCATTGCTTTCCGACAGAAGGTAGCCGGTAACCGTAAAAAGCGGTATCGACGGCATTATATCTTTTCGCAGGATAATATAGGCTTCATCGGGAATAATGGCGATGGTGCCGGCACCGGTAAAAAAGAGCATTGCGGCAATTCCGCCCAGGGCGACAAAGATCGGCAGACCGAAAAAAGCAGCAGCAATCAAAACGATAATGCTGGGCCACTGATACCAATGCGCAACGCCGGAGAGGGGGAAACCCAGTACCAGTGCGATCACCGGACCTGCAAGCGCAACAAGCTTACAGGCAATCCCCGGCGGCGCATGGGCAATGAAGCGGATTGCCATCACGCCAAATCCAACCGGCATTATAGCCAGCGCCACGTTAACCGGCAATATGCCTATGGTATGGTTTTGTGCAAACGCTACATTCAGATACTGCCAGGACGACCACGCCAGAGCAGTGCACACTGCCGAGGACAGTAAGCCAATGATGGCTCCGACTCCTTTTCTGGCCGGCTTTTCGAGCACCTCTGTTGCGATCGTCAACGCCAGATGGCGTCCCGACCGCGAAGTAACCATCCCGCCGGCAAAAGCGATCCAGATTACCAGATGATTTCTATAAATGGTGGATCCATGAAGTCCCGATCGAAAGAAACGGCCGACGATTTCGATGAGCGGCAGTGCGACAATCAGACCGAGGATAGTGAACACGAGTCCGTTTTCGGCATAATAGAGCGGTCGTGCGACGGCTTGCAGCTTGTTGCGAATACTCATCATGTCAATTCGGGCTGGTGGGAGATGCTGCCGACGCTACTACTCGGTGCGAAATGCTTTGAGATGACGCTGAATCGTCTCATAGGTATCTTTGTCGATTGATTTATCGAAAGAGTCTGCAATTCCCTTGTCAACCACCTCTCTCCACTTAGCAACACCTTCTTCGGAAACGTGAATTATCTTCAGTCCATGTTCTTTCATTATGTCAATGGCTTTCTGGTCGGCCTGCACAATATCATCCTGAAAACCGCTGCTGATCCGGCTGCCGGCCTGCAGAAGCGGCAGTCGCAGGCTTTGGGGAATCCTCTGCATCGATTTGTTTGAAATGACTATGCCCCCTATCAGCGGGGCCCATTTCAGATCCGACATATTCGGCGCCAGGCCGAACCACTGATACGAAGCAGCGGAAAGCGGCGTCGCCGAGAAAGCCTCAACCATACCGCTTTGCAGCGAGGTCATCAGATCGGTTGAAGCCAGGGGAACCGGATGAAAGCCCATTTCTTTCCAGCGCTGTACGCCGTCGGGGTCACCACTCCAGATGAACAGCTTCTGCTTACGCAGATCATTCGGACCGGCAATGGGCTTTTTGCCGAAAAAATGCACCCATCCAACAAAATTCCAGGCAACAATCGTAAATCCTTTATCGGCGAGTCCTTTTTCAAAGGAGGGCTTCATTTTGTCAAGTGCATGATTGAGTTCGTCATCATTGCGCACGGTCAGCGGAGCCTGGAGCGCCAGTATCGGCGGATATATTCTGCACAGGCCCACTCCGGTCAGTCCGGCGGCGTCGAGTTGACCAATGCGCATCTTGCGAATCATGTCGGACTCATCTCCCGCGATACCGCCGGGGTAGATTTTTACGGTGACTTTACCATTAGAGATCTTTTTCCATTCGGCGGCTATTTTTTTCAGGCCGGTGTCCCATGGTGAACCCGACGGGGCAAGGCTGCCCAGTTTAATAGTAAGTCCCCGGGCGGCAAAGACGGTAAGGCAAATGAATAGCAGTGCAGTCGGCAGCAACAGGCCGGAGCGGAGTTGTCTCATTCTTCTTCTTTTTCCTTTGGTTCGGGGGGAAGAAAATACCTGTCGATATTATCGAGCATCCACTGCGCTCGACCCTGGCTGAGTATATTTGCCAGGCGATTGGATGGATCTTTATCAACGTCAACAGCAAGAGCCTTGTGCAATAAATCTTTGAACTCCTGCTTCTGCTGTTTCTTTACACACACCGAACTCGCCAGCGCGACATAGGGACTGGCCCTGGTTCCGGCGGCAAGTTCGATGGCACGCCCAAAGTGCTCACGCGCTTTTTGAACGCTTCCGCCCATAGAGGCGGGGAGGTTTCCGTAAAAAGATATGAAGAACTCGTGCGCCGCACCATTGCCGTATGGTTCATGCAGCTCGAGAGTTTTGCTTATGAGCGCTTTTGCTTTGGGCATGGTCATCATCAGGCCCAGATTGAAATTGTCGGCAGAAAGCGCGCCGAACCACGACATTCCGGCCCAGTAGAGATATGCGGTATCCGTTGTCGTGCACATTGACAAAGCAGAATCAGCGCTGTGCTTCATCAAAATTGAGCGAAAGCCCGGCCGCCTGATTTCAATCCCCTTCAGGACATAGTCACGCGCGCGCAGGAACAGCTTTGCGGCGCGTCCATAGCTTTTCCTTTGTTCGTCAATCCGATCGTCCGGCAGCCGTTGCGCCGGCTCCTGAACATAGGCATACGCATACAGGCAAAATGCCGTGCCCGTGGTCAGCAGCAATTTCGCATTTGTCGAGTCGACTTCCAGTAACGATTCGTACATCTTGAGCGCAAAGGGAAGCGCCTCGCCAACCAGTTGAGGATCGTTTTCCCCGGTGAAAACAGCGCTGGATTGGCCGGTAAGAGCCTCGGAAATGCGCTGGATTGCAAGTTTTTTAACCGAGCAGCTGCACAGCAGGACCACAACACTCATGCCCGCCACCAAGAATTTCACGAACCTACGCATAACCATAATAATACTTTTTTCGCCGGACAGACTGCAAGGCCGGCACGGTTGCTCACACAATTCTTACAAAAGATGCTTATTCCCGCAATCAGCAGTTGCGGCTGCGGCGTTGCCGTCTGTGGGGTTGGATGACGACGGCATGGCAAACTATTTTACACATACCATTCAATTATTCTCAAATGCAGTCATCTCAAGGAGTGCTTGCATGGATCTTGATAAGGCCATACGAAAAGTACCGAATTTTCCCAAACCGGGCATTCTTTTCTATGACATCACCAGTATTTTCACTAATCCAAACGCGTTCAAGTTTTGCCTCGGGGAGATGCTGAAAAAGTACAATACCAAGGATGTGGACGCTGTAATTGCCGTTGAAAGCCGCGGCTTTTTGCTGGGCGCCTGTTTTGCCGAAAAGCGCGAAATTCCCCTGGTGCTGGCGCGCAAAAAAGGCAAGCTACCCAACACAACCATTTCCGAAAGCTATGCACTGGAATACGGTGAGGCAACCCTCGAGATCCAGACTATTGACATAGAGCCGGATAATAAATATCTCATAATAGATGATTTGATCGCAACCGGCGGCACACTTCAGGCTACAGCCCGTATGATCGAACGGGCCGGCGGGCAGATTGCCGGCATATTTGCGATAATCGGCTTACCGTTCCTCAACTATCACGAAAAAATCGGACGTTACAACCCGGTAACGCTTATCGACTACGACAGCGAATAAGAAACGCAGGCTTACTGAATGTTTTGCCGATTATTTAAAGAGCCATTCTACGATAAAAGCAGGCCCAATGTGTATCGCCTGCTTTTTGAGGGTATTAAAACATCCTTTAAGCCGGAAGATAAACTCAGTGATATGTACCTGTACGTGTGGATCCACGAAAAGGGCTTCCTGGACGGTTTTCAGGCGGTAATCAATGATGAGTACTTAGTCTCTTACCAGTTCCCTTCGCACCCGACATTCGGCTCGATCGGCAAAGAACCCATTCATCGCTCCATTCGATACAGCAAGTCGGCACAGATGAAGTCGAACTTGTCAAAAGCGATAAAATCGATTAAGACGGAGTATTTCTGCGATCTTGTCGAACACGTCAAGGCCATTGCCGGCGGCATGCGACCTTATAACGCACACTTGACTCACGAGGAAATGAGCTTGTTCAAGAAATTGCGCCGGCAGGTAAAATCCTGAGTTATCCGCAGAGGAGGCGCCGAAATGCAGCAAAAGTCAATCACAAAAATTCTGCAGCAGGGCACGGCGGGTTCGGTTGTCACGCTATGCGGGTGGGTACGCACCAGGCGGGACGCCAAGACATTTTCGTTTATCGAGTTGCACGACGGATCCTGCATGAGCGGCATGCAGATTGTTGCCGACAATTCACTTCCCGGCTATGACGACAGCATCAGCAAACTGACAACCGGCAGCAGCATCTGCGTTACCGGGAGCCTGGCGGACTCACCCGGCAAGGGACAGAAATTCGAAGTGCAGGCGACCTCCATTACCGTGCATAATCGGGCGCCCGAAGAGTATCCGCTGCAAAAGAAGCGACATACCTTCGAGTATCTGCGCGAAATCGCCCACCTGCGTCCCCGGACGAATTCACTGGGGGCCATCGCCCGCCTGCGCAGCTCACTCAGTTATGCGATACACACATTTTTTCAGCAGCGCGGTTTTATCTGTGTCCACACCCCCATCATAACCGCCAGCGATTGTGAGGGGGCGGGCGAGATGTTCAGGGTATCTGCACTCGACGCGCACAATCCCCCCCGCACAGAAGGGGGAACAGTTGACTTTGGCAAAGATTTTTTCGGCAAAGAAGCCCGTCTGACGGTAAGCGGTCAGCTCGAGGCCGAATGCTATGCACTGGCGCTGGGTAAGGTATACACATTCGGCCCGACCTTTCGCGCAGAAAATTCCAATACTTCCCGCCATCTTGCCGAATTCTGGATGATCGAGCCGGAGATGGCCTTCTATGAGCTATTGCAGGATATGGATTTGGCCGAAGAGTTCGTGCGCTACCTGGCGCGTCACGCACTTGACGCGTGCCGGGAGGATATTGACTTTTTCAACCTGCGCATCGAAAAAACGCTTATCCGGACACTGGAAAATATTGCCGACAACCAATTCGTTCGCTTGACGTATACCGAAGCGATAACGGAATTGGAAAAGCACAATGAAACATTCGAATATAAAGTTTCATGGGGCGCAGACCTCCAGAGTGAGCACGAGCGTTTTCTTACCGAGCAGGTACATAAGAAGCCGGTAATTGTGTATAACTATCCCAAGGCCATAAAGGCATTTTACATGAAGCTCAATGATGATGAAAAAACCGTACGTGCCATGGACGTCCTGGTCCCCCGCATCGGCGAACTGATCGGGGGCAGCGAACGTGAGGATCGTCATGACGTATTGGTCAACCGCATCCGGGCGCTGGGCCTGGACGTTGACGATTACCGGTGGTATCTTGATCTGCGCAAATTCGGCGGAGCACCGCATGCAGGATTCGGGCTTGGATTCGAGCGATTGCTGCTGCTGATGTCGGGTATGCAGAATATCCGTGACGTCATCCCGTTTCCGCGGTATCCGGGGAATGCCGAGTTTTAAAACCCCTCGACGCACTGCCGGGCCACCGACTTAAGACATCAAGGCAGTAGCGAAAAAAAAACATCGGCGACACACGTCTACGGCCTCGGGTTGAATTTGGTCAACCGGTTTGCCCGTCCCCGTCCAATCGTGACGGCAACACCGGCACGACCTCTTCTGAATTAAAGCAAAACCTCCGGGCTCTGCCTAATACTGCACGTTCCCCTTAAACCTGCGATGAAACCATCCGAACCAGTGATCCGGATAGGAGGTGATCCAGGCGGATAAGATGTCATTATGCTGTTTCTGGTGCGCGGCGATAAACGCATCTTCATTGGCGGGATCGATATCAAGCGCTTCGGCCGAAGTAATGTGCACCCGGTAGGAACCGTCCTTTTGCAGCAGGGCGTATGTCGGCAATATTGCGCAATCCGTGACCCGTTGCAAGCCGGCAATTGCGCGCAGGGTGTTGGCGGGCTTGCCCAGAAAGGGTACGTCGGTTCCCTGCTCCCGCGCATGCTGATCGATCAACGTTGCCAGGAGTCCATTGTTTTTAAGGACCCGCAGCGATTTGCGTAATGCTTTGTTCGCATAGATAGTCTGCACACCGGTAAGAGCACGTTTTTCGGCCAGCCATGCCTGCGTCATTTTGTTCTTCATCGGGCGGGCTATCACATGTAGCCGCTCCACTTTCCTGCCGAAAATCCGGGCCAGCATCTCCCAATTGCCAAAATGTCCCAACAGCACTATGATACCCTTGCCTCTTCTCAGGAGTGCATCAATCAATTCGAAATGATCTGCGGTATACGGTGGAATCTTGTCGGCCGGACGCAGAAAATCGGCGCCATACCGACCGATATTGCGATAAAGCCGTTTTTCGATCCGGGCCGTTTCGCCCGCATCCCAGATACCTGCGTACTCAAAATTCTTGCGCACGATGCTGCGATGATATCCGGCGCGACGCAACAGATCTCCGGCCATGCTTCCCACGGCAAGCGCCAGCGTGCGCGGAACTGCGTGTATGAGCGTTTCCAGCAAGCGCAAGGATGCAAACTCAAGTGATCTGGCAAATGTATGTTGCGGCATGTGTAACTTGACCTATGCTAATCCTGCTTTTCCCACTTGACTTCGGGTATCTTTTTGATACGCACGAGAAAGTAATAACCGGGATTGAAACCGCCGGGAGGACGCCAGCGAAAACGCAGATCCCAGCACTCCAGGTCACAGTAGAAATTGAGCGTACCGGAAAGCAGACGGTTTTCGCGAAAATCCCAGCGCCCGTCCCAGGCAAGCGACCACTTGCGGGTAAAATTGATTCGAGCGTTGGCTGAAAGTTGATAACTCTTCTGTGTGGTAAAGGGCTCCAGCAGGCTGCTGCGAGATTTGCTGAATGAATAATTTGGTTGTATCGATGCGCTCCATGCCTGTGGCCCGGCACGCTGATACTCGGCGGGATCATCTTCGGGGTGTGCGTCGTTATGAACGATGTAATCACCGCCCCAGAAAGCACCTTTTGCTGCAAGCCCGATTGCGGGCGAAACGGTTACGGAGTAGTTGGCAAGCGCAGGCTGCCTGTCGGGCAGCAACAGGTTGTCAAACTCATCATACAGCCAGTAGGTCGAACTATAGGAGATGCGGACAAATTTATTGCTGTTCCCTGCACGGACACCCAGGTTGGACCAGCGACCATTGCCGGTAGCAATCAGGTTGTCGAAATCTCTGAATTTATAATTGTAAGAGGTGCTTAAACTGAAATTCAGCAGGTGAAATTTGGCTTCTTCGGGCTTGGGCCCTTCTTTTTTCGGCTTGACCAGAGCTTTGCCGAAAAAGTCGTTGCCGAGCGTGAAATTTGTCGAGAGCGTACTGCTGTCGCGTGGGCCGAGCGGGCTTATGCCAACAGGGAAATAGCGTTTGTCCTGCTCATGGACAGGAGCATATGAGAAAGTCATACCCGGCCGCAATTCATGCTTCAATCCCTGGAAATTGAATAATTTGATCGGGAACTTGCCGAATAATTGCGTTCGCAGGGAGACACCTGTCGACCAGTCATAGTCTAAATCACCTTCATGCATAGCCAGATCATTAATAAGCGTATCATCAATCGTGCTGTCGATCAGCACATACAACGTATCGGCAAAGCCAAGGGAATCCAGCGTGTCAATTTCTCTGAAGATTGAGTCGCCCTGCGCCCTGCGTTCATCCAATTCAAACGCGCGCACGGTGTCAAGCAGGGTGTCGGTTGATACGGAAGTATCTTTAGACAGCGTATCTTTGTACCAGTCGAAGTATACACTACGAACGTCTATAAACGGATCAACGGATATATGCTTGAACAGCTTCCCCCGATAATACAGGCGAGCATTCTGCGAGACCCCCTTGCGGGTATATTGCCACCAGGGATCGCTGTCTCTGATCTCGGGATTTGTAAAGTATCTGTTATTTGCAGCGGCATTGTAAGAGTACCTGAAATTGTGGTACCATGCAGGTTCTTGCTGCTCGGGGGCCGAAAGTTTTTCTTCATTATCTTTTTCGGGTAGCACTGCGCGATCTCGCAGAGAGAAGTTCATACGTGGCTCATCCCGGGTAATCACGCCGGTTGTTAAATTCTGGCTTTGACTCCACGTCGCATTGGCACTTGCGCCGATACGAGCAAAATTTTTGTGCAACGTAAGATTGGCATCGGTTTGCTGCCGCAGTATCTCGTCATCTTCATCCGAATTGCGCACAAAGAAATCTTTGTTGCTGAGGATCGTCCCACTGCCGGACAGGTTTAAATTGTTATCCGGTGTGATTTTCTGCTGATGCCGATAATTGAGCGACCACTCTCTGCTCCTGCGTTCGAAACCACCGCGATAGGCTAATTGACTTCCGATACTCCCGTCAAACCAGTGCCGCAGCTTGTAGCGGGATGAGGCGCGAATCAGATAATTCTGAAATTCCTCGATACGGGATGCAGTAAGAAAGTCGGCATATTCATTAATGGCCCAATAATATCCGACATTATCCAGGTATCCGCCGCTGCCGGGATTACCGCCAAAGCCGGGAGTCAGCCAGCCGCTGGTTCGATCCCGATCGATAGGGAAAATAAAGTAGGGCAGTACACCCACCGGTACCTCGGCAATATTGAAAACAGCCGGGCGCGCAACGGCCTTATCATCGGGAATTACTTTAATATCGCGGGCATAGAAATAGTAGTGGGGAGAATCGACGTAGGTACAGGTTGTGTAATCGGCATCGGCGGCGTAGAATTCGTTCTCTTTGGTCTTTACGATCTGCCGCCCGTTAAAGAAATCTCCGTTCATGCGCGTGCTGGCATAGGTAACACTACCGCGGCGGGTGTCGATATTGTAGCGCATGCTTTCACCGATTGTGGTATCATTGCCTTCGACCAGCATGGGTTTGCCGCGCGCTTTGAATATATCCTCTTCAATTATATAGGTGATGGTATCGGCAAAGAGAATCAGGTTCTGGTAATGTATCGAACCATTGCCGATGAGATATAATACCTTGTTTTCAAGGTCATAGTCGATTACATCTGCAGTATAGCGAACGGTATCTTTGAGTGCCGCCTCCTCGGTTGTATCTTCGATGACAATTGAATCTTCAAAGAGCGTATCAGCAGTGGCGACTTCCTTCCGAACCGGCTGCAAAGGATTATCAGGTGCAGAAGCAGTATCCGGTTGGGCCCATACGTGCAGAACTGGCACTATCAGGAGCAGAAAAGCAGCTTGCCGTTTGCGAATGATATTTGTAGGTAATATATTCATTATAACAAGGTGTGCCGGCCGCAATTCAATGAATACGACCGGATCGTGGACTCAACAAAAATACCACATGAGTAAATTCGAAACAATCACGACAATTTTTTTGCACAAATGAAGAATTTTGCATCACTCTGTACAATCAATCATTTTGATACAGCAAAATGTATCAGGTGCGGGGGGATTGATAAATAATTACCCCTGTCCGGCCGCAAATCCCACTCGAAAGGAAGCTCTGGCATGCAGTACCGTCCAGTCAAACGGGCTTTGATAAGTGTATCGGATAAATCCGGCATAGCAGAATTCGCACGACAATTGACCGAATTTGATGTGGAGATTTTATCGACCGGCGGAACGTTCAATAAACTTGCCGATGCCGGCGTTGCGGTCAAAACGGTTGATTCTTATACTGGTTTTCCCGAAATAATGGATGGTCGCGTGAAGACACTGCATCCGAAAGTGCACGGCGGCTTGCTGGCTATCCGTGACAACGACGATCACCGCCAGGCAATGGAAGCAAATGGCATATCACCGATCGATATGGTTGTCGTCAATTTGTACCCATTCAAACAAACCATCGCCAAACCTGGTGTGACGCTGGAGGAGGCAATTGAAAACATCGATATTGGCGGTCCGACAATGCTGCGCAGTGCTGCAAAAAATCATGCCTGGGTAACGGTACTGGTAGATCCGGATGACTATCGCACCGTGCTTTCTGAATTACAGATAAACGGCGGCATCTCACTACCCACACGCCGCACATGCGCACTGAAAGCATTCACCCACACAGCCGATTACGATTCGGCAATTTCGGCTTATTTGTCCCGGCAGTTCAGTTGACGTATATTTGCTCAATCGGCGCAAAGCCCAAGAACAGACAGAGATAAGGACAAGAATAGTTATGGCAAAAAACCTGGTGGTGGTAGAATCACCCGCAAAATGCAGAACCATTTCCAAATACCTGGGCGGCAACTACAGCGTCAAAGCGACTATGGGACACATCATCGACCTGCCCGAAAAAGAACTCGGGGTTGATATCACCCATGACTTCAAGCCGAAATACATTACCTCAAAAGGCAAGCGCCGGATTGTGCGTCAACTGCGCGAAGAAGCGGCCAAAGCCGAAACCGTCTACCTCGCACCCGACCCCGACCGGGAAGGAGAAGCCATCGCCTGGCATGTGGCCCAGACCATTGCCAAAGCCAATACCAATGTAAAGCGGGTGATGTTTAACGAAATTACCAAACGGGCCGTACTTGCGGCATTCGATCATCCCGATACGATAGATATGAACAAGGTCAACGCCCAGCAGGCGCGCCGCATCCTCGACCGTATCGTCGGCTATCAGGTATCACCATTTCTGTGGCGAACTGTATTCAGGGGGCTCAGCGCCGGCCGTGTCCAATCGGTGGCCCTGCGTCTCATCTGCGAACGTGAAGATGAAATCAAGGCCTTTGTCCAGCAAGAATACTGGTCGATTCAGGCCCTGCTGGCCCATCAGGATGCCGTAATCAAGGCGAAGCTGCTGCATATAAACGGCAAAAAAGCCGAAATACCAAACGAAGAAGCTGCCGATGCAATAATCACCGGCCTCAAAGACACCACGTTTTCAATCACCGACATTCAGCGCACCGAAAAGCAGCGCAAGCCTTATCCGCCGTTTATCACCAGTACCTTGCAGCAGGAGGCGGCGCGCAAGCTGGGTTACTCGGCCGCCAAAACCATGATCATCGCGCAGCAATTGTACGAGGGCCTCGAGCTGGGGGAAATGGGCGGCACCGGACTTATCACCTACATGCGTACCGACTCTACCCGCATCGCCGATGAGGCAATTACCAATGCCCGTGAGACTATCGAGCAGCTCTACGATAAAAACCATCTCCCCGACAGCCCCCGTATTTTCAGCAAAAAGAAAAATGCGCAGGATGCTCACGAGGCGATCAGACCCGCCCAGATCACGCTTGATTACGCACCCGACCAGTTGAAAAAATTTCTCTCACGCGACCAGCTCCGCCTCTATGAGCTCATCTGGAAACGTTTTCTCGCCTCTCAAATGGCCAATGCGCGCTTTGATGTTACCCGCATCGACATCACCGCCGGCGATTATCTGTTCCGGGCACGCGGCCAGATTATGAAGTTCGACGGCTTTTTAGCTTTGTACGACGAAACAAAAGACGATTCCAAAAGCGATAGTGCCGAAGACCAGAACGACCGACTGCCGGATTTGACAAAAGGGAGTTCCCTGAGCTGCCGGGAAACTATCAAAAAGCAGCATTTTACACAACCCCCGCCGCGCTACTCCGAAGCGTCGCTGGTACGTGAATTGGAAGACAAGGGAATCGGCAGGCCCAGCACCTATGCCCAGATTATCGACACGCTCAAAAACCGCAAATATGTCGATCAGGAAAACCGACGCTTCATACCAACGGAGGTCGGCTACATGGTCAAAAACATTCTGGTGGAAGAATTTGCCGACATATTTCAGGTTGGATTTACGGCCGAGATGGAAAATGACCTTGACAAAGTCGAAGTCGGCGACCGCGACTGGATTGAAACACTGCGACATTTTTACGATCCGTTCCAAAAAAAGCTCGAATCGGCCAAAAATGACATTCAAAAGCTGCGCGCTCAAAACCAGGAAGTAACCGACCGCACGTGTCCGCAATGCGAAAAATTTCCCCTGGTGATCAAGTGGAGCAAAAACGGAAAATTTCTGGCGTGCCAGGGATTTCCGGCCTGCCGCTATACCGAGCCTCTGGAGAAGCCGCAGGTGCAGGAATCCGAGGAAAAGTGCGACAAATGCGGCGCACCGATGGTAATACTCAATGTAAAGAACACCCGTTTTCTGGGCTGCTCGCGATACCCGGAATGTAAAAACACCAGATCACTGACCACCGGCGTTCATTGTCCCAGCGAGGGTTGCAAAGGCGTGCTGGTTGAGCGGCGCACCAAGCGCGGCAAAGTATTCTATGGCTGCAACGCGTATCCGCAATGCACCTTTGCCACCTGGGACCAGCCGGTCGATAAACCCTGTCCAGCCTGCAATTACCCGATACTGGTACTGCGTGAAACCAAGCGCAAAGGCTCCTTTCACCGGTGCCCGAGATGTAAAGCCGAATATGCACTGGAAGAGCCGGTCGAGGAAGCCGTCGAATAAACCATACAGCCTTCAGCCGCGTACTTTTGTTATCGACCGAGCTTCCCCCATGCACGGCTTGGATTCCTTGATCGGTATTCCATAAATAAGCAATTTACCATGATATACCGCCTGCAACCTCCGGCTGCGCCCGGTCAGCCTTAACATTAGCGAGGTCGTTAATGAATATTCCCATTGTTGTCATGATCATTCGTTCGGGCTGGGTGGCCCGGCTGATACTGGTGCTGCTTTCATTCTTATCGGTGATCGTCATAGCCGTCATTCTAAATCGCCTGCTTTTTTTGCGTTCGATACAGAAGCTGAATAAGAAATTCAGATCTTCATACGCTACAATCGGCAACCTTGTCGATTTAGAGCAGATCGATTCCAAGTTTGGGCACTCTCCACTCAGCCGGATCGGCAGGGCAAGTGCGGGGGAATACAAGCGAATCATCAGCGACGCCAAGGCGCACACCAATGTCAAGGACTGGTCGTTTTATCTGCAAAATCAATTTGCCATAGCTTCGGAACATCTCGAATCGCTGCTGATCTCGTTGTGCGCGCGGCTTGACCACGGACTGTTTCTGCTGGCGATCATCAGCTCTGTGGCGCCATTTATCGGCCTGCTGGGAACCGTGTGGGGCATCATGAATTCCTTTTTCGAAATCGGCAATCAGGGATCCGCCAGTCTGCCCGTAGTTGCGCCGGGTATTGCCGAAGCGCTCATTACAACCATTATAGGTTTGGCCGTAGCAATTCCCTCGGTTTTTTTCTACAACTACCTCAACCACCGGGCCGAACGAATCGAGGACGAATTATACGATTTCAAAGAGTTGCTGTTTGCCCGAATGAAGCGGGAGCTGTTTTCACTCTTGTATGGCGGAAGCACTGCCGGCCCGGCGGCGTAATATCCATGGCACGCAATCGCAAACGCAAACGAACCAGGAAACTGATCAGCGAACTCAACATCACCAATCTGGTTGATGTGACATTTGCCGTACTCATCATTTTCATGATTACCGCTCCCATGATGACCCAGGGCGTGCAGGTGGATCTGCCTGAGGCTCAAGCCGAGAATGTTGAAGCTAACGAATATATCCAGATATCAGTCAACACCCGCAATGAAATCTATATCAATCAGGAACGCACAACACTGCTGGCATTTCGCAAGCGGTTCCGCGAAGTCTTTGCCAATCGCCAAGAAGTACCCGTTTTTCTCAATGCCGATAAGAAAGTTCCCTACGGCATCGCCATCCGGGTAATTTCCGAATTACAAAGCGAAGGCGTCGTAAAACTCGGTTTCCTGACGACACCGTTTTCAAAATCGGGTAAACCCCGCTAACGATGTGGACAATCATGCAGCGTGATAAGAACGGTTCTACTTCATTTGCGCCACATATTATGATTTCGTTGCTGATGCACCTTGCGCTGTTTGTGCTCATCCCCTGGTTTTCACGCTTTGTGCGTAAGCCGTCGACATTCAAACGCCCGCAAACCTTTCAGCTAGTGCAACTTCCGGTGCAGAAATCCCGTCCGCCCAGAATTCGACAATCCCCTCAAAAAGCGCCGGCAATAAAAAAACCACGTGCAAAGGCTCCGGTCAAAACCAGGAAACCGGCGCGCGCCAAACCGGAACCACGCCCCAAACCCCAGCCGCAAAACGAAAATCTCAAAGAGCTCGAAAAACTGCTCGGCGATGTACCGGTACCAAGCCGCCTCACCAGTTTGTCAAGGCTCAACATTCCCTGGTACCTCATTCCCTTGCGCTCGAAAATAGAAAGCTTTTGGCGGCCGGCAATCGAGAATGAAAAGCTTTCGGTCACCGTGCATTTTACTATTTTGAGAAGCGGTGCGCTGGGAGAGGTGGCGGTAAGAAAAACATCCGGAAATAAAAGCCTGGACATGCAGGCCGTCAATGCAGTTCGCCGTGCCGCGCCATTTGCAAAACTCCCGCCGACGGTCAAGGAAAACCGGCTGGAGCTGGCAATAACGTTCTATCCAATACGTAAATAATACCTGAGGGATATATGCCTTTTCGTAACTTCTGTAAATGTTTTTGCGCCGCAGTGCTGATTCATTGCGTGTCGGGATTTGCCGAAAAATTCAATCTCGATATCTACGCCAGCAGATTTGACAGCATCCCCATTGCGGTGGTGCAGTTCCAACCTTCTTCCGGTGCGGCACTTACCCGCAACCAGCCATGGCAGATTATTGCCGACGACCTTGCCTTTACGGGAAAGTTTGATGTCAGCCGCCTGCACAGCGCCGACAGCAGCGCTTTTGCCAGCAAAAATATCGGCATATTTATCTATGGCGATTATGCGATGCACGGCGATCGGGTGAGCATGAACTGTTATTTACACGATGCGACAACCGGCAACTTGATTCTGGGCCGCAAGTATACCGGTAAAGCTCATCAATTACGAGCCATGTCCCATCGGTATGTCAACGAATTGTACGAAATGATACTCGGGGAAAAAGGCATCTTTGCGAGCAAAATTGTTTTTGTGCAGGATAAAGGTACACAAAAGAACCTTTATATAATGGATTTTGACGGGCACAATCTCAAACGTATAACCGCGCTGAATACGGTCAATTTATTTCCCGTCTTTGCCGATTCGGCAACGATTGTCTGGACATCCTATTTGCGTGGCAAACCCGATCTGTATCGTGGATCGATTGCCAGCGGAAAGTCGAGTATTTACCTTTACAGCCGCTTTGTTGAAACCTCTCCCGATATCTCGTCCATAGAAGACATGATCGCCTTTGCTTCCTCCCGCAACGGCAACCTGGATGTTTACACCTGCGGCCTCGACAAAAGCGGTTTGCGCCGCCTGACATTCAATCGCGGCATCGATACATCGCCATGCTGGTCGCCCAACGGATATCACATCGCCTTCACTTCCGACCGTTCGGGTTCACCGCAGATTTACCTGATGGATCGTGACGGCGCCAATACCCGCCGCCTGACGTTTAACGGCAAATATCAGGATTCTCCCGCCTGGTCGCCCAAGGGCGATAAAATCGCTTTTGCTTCCATGCAAAACGGCAAGTTTGATATCTGGACCATCGAAACCAACGGACGCAATGCCCGGCAAGTCACCGGCATTTCGGGCAATAATGAATATCCCTGCTGGTCGCCCGACGGCTCGCACATTGCATTTGCACGCACCGCCGGTGGCAAAAGCGATATTTACTGGGTACGAGAAGACGGTACCGATTTGCAGAAACTGACATCTACCGGCAATGCCAAAATGCCGGATTGGTCCTCATTTTAAGAAAGGAGAGGGACAATGAAATTGTTTCTTTCACGCCTGGGCCGGGTTCTGGCCGCATTCACCTTCATATTGCTGACAGCCTGTCCGCCAAAAGACAAACCCAAAATTGAACCCGAACCCGAGCCGGAAAAGCCCCCGGTGGAAGCTGAGAGCAAGGCGATGGAGATTGACACCTCAGATGAAGTTTCATTCGAGCAGGCCAACCTTGACGCCCAATTGCAGAAAGAAATCGACGAAAAACTGCTGCCGGTTTACTTTGAGTACAACAAATACACCTTGACATCCGAGACCGTCGGCCGCCTGGGAACCGCCGCCTCGTTTTTGAACGATCACCCCAACGTCAGAGTTTTGGTCGAAGGCCACTGTGACGAACGCGGCGGTTCCGAATATAACATGGGCCTTGGCGAAAACCGGGCACGCGCCGTCAAAAATTACCTGATGAACTACGGTGTGCCCGCCTCACAGCTCGAAATCACCTCATACGGCAAAGAACAGCCGGTTAACTCTAATTGTACCACCGAAACATGCCACCAGCAAAACCGGCGGGCCGAATTCAAGGTACTGGCCCGCTAGAATCGATGTGCCAATGCGGACTCAACTGCTGGTGCATCCGCAGCTTATTCCGATGAGGCAGTAAGATATGCACAAAAACGGCATTTTTGCTCTGAGCGCAGCAGTATTGGCGTTGACAAACTGCACGCATCTGACCATGTTGCGTACTGAGGAACTGCGGGCTGTCAGAAATCACGTAGATTCGCTGAATACGCAACTGACCTCCCTGCAAAAAGAAATACACGCGAAGCAGAATGAAAACAACGAGTTGTTGCGGCTTATTCGCGCCGATCAGCAGGTCAAATTCAACGAGCTTGACCGCAGGATTTCGGTGCTGGAATCAAACTTGAGCGAAAGCCAGCAACGCCTCGACCAGATCGGCAAGCAGACATGGGATATCAAGAGCCACTGGGCTGAAAAAGCGCGTGAGGATTCTATGCAGCAAAGCATGGTCAAATCTGAAATTGCCCGGCTCTTCCAAGTCGCCTATGATGACTTCATGGCTCGTCGCTACGATCTGGCAATCAGCGGATTCAGCGACATTCGCAAGCAATATCCGCAATCCAGCGAAAGCGAAGAGGCGCAGTACTGGATCGCGGAAAGCAATTATGCCCGAAAAAAGTACGCAACGGCAGAACAACTCTATAAGGAGTATATCAAGGAGTACCCTTCCGGAGCCAAAATTTGCGTTGCACTCTACAAACTGGGCAAAACCTACGAACGGGAGAAAAAAGTAAAGGCTCGTAACATGGTCTGGAACAAACTGCAGCAACGCTGCCCCGAAGCTGAAGAAACCCTGGCCGCTCAAGAGCAAATGAAATAAATCTGGTTGAGTACATCCCCTGTTGGAAGCATACTGAGTCAAAACAGCATTTTTCACTATCCGGCAGACAGTATTTGCCCTTTCTGCACAAAAATTGTATATATTATAATGGCAAGCAAGTGGGGAATTCTTCAGGTTAAGCAAGCATTTATAATTTAATCGATTAACGAGGAATAGTCATGCTTAAAAAGTGCGTTCATGCCGTGACCATCTCTGCTCTGAGCCTCTTGCTGCTTTCTGCAAAATCGCTGCTAGCATCACCTGAGTGGCTTGCATTTGACGGCGGACTAGCCAAAAGAAGTGCTTCACCAGGTGCCAGGCCCGCGCTTGATCTGCGGGACAAAGGCGCCAACGGCGTCGAAATTGAATTCAGCTTCCCCGGAGCATGGCTCAATAAGCAGAAGGTAAATGGAGTACATTATCGTCACATTGGCATCACGGGTTTTGGCAGGATCGGCATTCCCGGACGCCCGGCGCTTCCTCAGCGAGTCGTCTGGATAGCACTTCCCCGGGGGGCACAACCCAGACTTCGCATCTTGTCACAGCAGAGCAGAACAGTGCCCGGTCATATAATTCATCCGGCCTTGCAGGATGCTTCAGACGAAGAGGGCGAAGCTGAACCGGAATTCGAGCTGGATTCCGCCTTTTACAGCCGGGATGCTCAATTTCCGGAGCGCGTTGCCAGAATTCTCGAAATCAGGAAATTCCGCGCTGCGTCGATGGCACTGGTCGGTTTGTATCCGGTGCAGTATAATCCGGCAAAGCAGGAATTATCCGTCACCTCGCATATGCGGCTGGCAATTGAGTTCGAGGGTGCTCAGGAAGCCGCGGAGCCCGTCGGCCGGCGCCAATTAAGTCTGGTTAAAAACCTTGCGCTCAATAATCCTTCCTTTCTCCAGCCGGATGAAGAGGCCGCAGGAGACGATTTTGCAGGGCTGCTGATACTTACCGTCAATGAGTATCGCGAGGCAGCCGACAGCCTGGCGGTCTGGAAACGTCAGATGGGATATGACGTGTATGTATCAAGCAGATCTTCCTGGGCGGATTCGCAGGTGGTCAAGGACACAATTCACGGGTATGCCAGCGACAAATCGATAGATTTCTTTTGCATAATCGGGGATGAGCCGGATGTGCCCATGGAGATGCACCTGCGCAATAGCTCCAGCGACACCAGCAGCAGCCGCCCACATGTAACCGACCTGTACTACGCCTGTGTGGACGATCCAGACGATTGGAAAACGCCGGATCTGGGCTTTGGCCGCATCTCGGTCAGCAACGCCAACGAAGCGCTGCGGGTGATTCGCAAAATTGTGAATTATGAGCGTGATCCGGTGGATGATGAGAATTTTTACAACCACGCACTGGTTGCCGCTTATTACCAGGACAATGATCCCAAAGACACCTATGCTGATCGACGTTTTTTGCAAACATCGTGGGAAATGAGAAACTACCTGCTGCAGCACGGGTATGATGTCGAAAGAGTTTACTACACAAAATCTGATGCTACACCGCTTTACTGGAACAAAACAAATTACAGCACCGGCGGCGCAATGCCGGATTCATTGAAACGTTCGAATTTTTCCTGGAATGGAAACGGTGGTGATATTCGCAACGGCCTCAACAGCGGACGTTTTCTGCTGACCCACCGCGATCACGGCAAGCAGACGCGCTGGTCCGATCCACGATTTACCACCACGGACATCGGCCAACTGACAAACGGCGACAAGCTGCCGGTGGTATTTTCGCTCAATTGCCAGACTGGCCGGTTCAATCATGCAACCAGCGCCTGTTTTGCCGAAGTTTTTCTGCGTAAAGAAAACGGCGGCGCAGTCGGCGTTGTTGCTGCGACACAGACAAGCTATAGCGGCTATAACGACGCACTGGCAGCAGGAATGATCGACGCCGTCTGGCCCGAACCCGGCCTTGTTCCCGATTTCAAAAAGACAAGTCCCGCACAGCAATCGCATGATCCGATTTTCGAAATGGGCCTGGTAGTTGCTCAGGGAAAATTGCGTGTCTCATCAACCTACTGTGCCGCAATGAATTATCACAATTCAGAAAAGCATACCTACGAGCTGTTTCACTGGCATGGCGATCCCACCATGAAAATCTGGACAGCCCCGCCGCAGACCATAACAGCACAGCACAGTGCCAATATCGGTCATACACAGAGCAGCTTTACCATTTCCAACCTCGCCTGCGACCAAGGCTGCGCAACGCTCTGGTATGATGGTGAAATAATCGGCAAGGATGAATTCAGCCGGGGCACCTCCTCGATTGATGTACTCAGCAATCCGGATCTGGGTGAGGAGGTGTTGTTGACGGTCACCAGTCACAACTTCCGCCCTTACCGCCGGACGCTTGACGTAACGCAAACAACCGGAGTGAGCGCTCCGTCAGTATCCGCCTCGACAGGCTTTGCCATTCCCATTCTGGATATCGCCGGCTTTGCAAAGCGGCTTGACGTTGAATTGTACTCGATAAACGGTACGCTCATTGCAACGTTGCATTCAGGTCGATTGCACAAGCAGCACACAGTTTTACCCGCTCATCTGTTTTCCGCGGCGCGTTTGGGCATAGCATCCGGAGCGTACATAGTCAGAATCGCAACACCCGCATATACGCAGGCCGTTCGCTTGATTCTCAATTAAGCGAACCGAAGCGTGCAGGGGGCCTAAATAACGACGTTGCGCAGTACAGCGTCACACGATGGTGTTGTCACCCGGAAACGAACGGGCCTTTTCCAAGCAAAACACCGGCAGTCATGTAAGAACGGTTGAGGACATCCGACTCAGTCGAAGAGAACACAGGATCGTCACCTTCTTTTAATGTATTTCACGCATTTGCCCTGGAAGAGGTGCAATTCGATACGGGCATCGCCGATTCGCTGCCGCTGCCTGATCCGGATCGTAAAGCATCAAAGCATCCCTGATCGGTTTGCCGCCTCACGGGTAATCCCAATCATTATTTTTTTTAATGGCGCTCGACGGATTTCTTCACGTAATCCGCATCGATTCTTTTCTTTCACACTTTTGCGAGGATGATATGCATTCGGAACATGTGGATCTGCAAAACGGGCAAATTGACATTAGCAAAGATTTCTGCGAACCCGGCAATTATCATTTCATAGCTCACAAGCTCACCGACTTCAATTCCCGGAAGCTCAGCGGTTCGTTGCAGTGGCAAACGTACCTGTACGATACCGTCAGAGCATTCAATCAGTGCGTTCGCGCCTATAAGCCCAAAGATCGCTGGGAGTTTCCGGCTTCTTACAGCAGCAATGAATCGCTGCCCCTGCAGGTACAGCCGGTCAGTTCCCGTACTATACGCCTAACGCTTTCGGCCCTGCCCGGCAGCACCCCGGTTGATGATTCACCAATGCTGAACGCTCCCCCCAAAACATCCCGAGCCTGGAAAACGACCAGCGAAACAGGTGTGACACTGCTGAAAAGCAAGCATGCGGCCTTGCGCATCGGTCACGACCCATTCGATCTGAGTCTGTCTGATGCAACCGGACGTTTGTTGACGAAATCTTTTCATCTTCATGACCGGGCCGGATTCCCTTCAGCTCAATACCGGGTACTCAGTTACGTGCAACGCAAAGCGGATTTACAGAAACGAATGGCACTGAGTCTGACATTGCGTCATGACGAAAAGATATTCGGTTGCGGCGAATCGTTTACACGACTGGACAAACGCGGTCAAAAGCTGACGCTCTGGACGCAGGATGCCTACGGGGTGCTCAATCGGTCAATGTATAAGCCGATACCGTTTTTCATGAGTAGTGCCGGATACGGCGTATTTGTCCACACCGGCGCCCCGGTGACGTTTGATTTTGGCCTGACGCACGACCAGTACAGCTCAGTCTATGGCGGCCCGCAACTCGACCTGTTCTTTTTTATCGGATCGCCGAAGCAAATCCTCTCCGAATATACTGCCTTGACGGGCAGGAGCCCCGTTCCCCCACTCTGGTCGTTTGGATTATGGATGAGCCGGGTCTCGTATCATTCGGAAAAAGAGGTTCGGGATGTTGCGGCCAAAATGCGCAGGCACAAAATACCCTGCGACGTCATTCACATCGACACCGACTGGTTCGAGCGCAACTGGCTGTGCGACTACAGCTTCTCAAAAAGCCGCTTCCCCACTGCCCGCAAAATGATCAAAGAACTCGACAAGCAGGGATTTAAAATTTCGCTTTGGCAGCTTCCCTATTTTCTGCCGGACAACGTGCTGTATAAAGAATTGAAAGATCGTATGCTTGCGATCATGGACGCCGACGGGCGTCTGCCAACCGAAGATGCGATACTTGACTTCAGTAATCCGCGTACCGTCGAGTGGTACCAGAATAAGCTGCGCACACTACTGAAAATGGGTGTCGCCGCCATCAAAGCCGATTTTGGCGAAAGCGCTCCACTGCAAGGATGCTATTTTTCGGGTGCAAGCGGCTTGTACGAACATAACTTGTATCCGCTGCGCTACAACAAAGCGGTTGCGGATGTCACGCAGGAGATACGCCACGAAGCCATTATCTGGGCCCGCAGTGCCTGGGCCGGAAGCCAGCGCTACCCAGTGCACTGGGGCGGTGATTCCGAAGTTACCGACAACGCCATGGCTTCCTCCCTGCGCGCCGGGCTTTCGCTGGGTCTGTGTGGGTTTACGTACTGGAGCCATGACATCGGAGGCTTCTGCCGCCCGTCCGAGCCGGAGCTGTATGCACGCTGGATGCCATTCGGCATGCTAACTTCACACAGCCGGTGTCACGGGCGCAAACCCAAGGAACCGTGGCCCTATGGATCAGCGTTTCAGACGCAGTTTCGCGCAGCCGTCGAGCTCAAATACCGTCTGATGCCGTATATCTACTCGCAGGCGGTTATCAGTTCCCGCCAAGGCTGGCCCATGATGCGCACACTATTTTTTGAATACCCCGACGATCCTTCGAGCTGGCATATCAACGATCAGTATTTGTTCGGCAGCGACCTGCTCGTGGCCCCACTATTCGAAGCACATCAGAAACAGCGCAGCGTTTATCTGCCGGAAGGAACCTGGATAGACTATCACACGCGGCGCGCCTATACCGGCAAAACGTGGCATACGATTGCAAGCGGCTCATTGCCGGTTGTTGTTTTGGTCAAAGACGGTGCCATTCTCCCGCATATTCCGGTCTGTCAATCCACTCACGATATTGACTGGAAATCCGTCGAGTTGCACGTATTCAGTGCAGATGCCGGAAAAGCGGGGTGTTTCTTGTCATTGCCCGGCAAGCCCGCTATTGAAGGCAGGGTTGAGGTTGACTGCCGCACAGGTGAAATTGTTCAAAAGCCGCAGCACTTTAAACCGTCGAAACTATCATTCGTCACGTTATCCGATTAGCAGCAGTCTCGTTGTGCAGATATAATTATTATCGAAAGGCAAAACATTACCATGTGGCGGGAGTCCGGTACTGCCGCCGCTACATTCTGCGTTGCGCACTATTTATTGGAGGCATTTGAATACGAGTATGACGATTTTCTTCGTTGCGTCATTTTTCAGGCCATGGCTGTCCCCCGGCTGATTGACGATGACGTCGCCGGCCCCGACAACGAATTCCTTCTCATTCACCGTTAATATCCCTTCCCCTTCCAGAATGACAAATACTTCCTCATCATGCGGATGATGATGGCAGCCTACCGACGAGCCGGGAGGTATTTCCGTTCGAATAAAAGAAGCGAGCTTCGTTGTAAAATCTTCCTGGCGAAACAGCCGGCGGTTGATGACCCTGCCGGCGCCGTCATGGCATCGCTCATTTAGGGGCCGCTCTGTCAGCATATTTTTCAGTAACATGGTTTTACCTTTGTCGGTGTTGTCTGGAATAATACATTTTTGAAATGAGAAAGGACAAGCAATGTCAATTATTATCAACATCCTGGTATTGAGTATTGCCATTTTTCTTGTGGCTCAACTCATGCCGGCAATAACCATTAAAAATTTCGGCACGGCAATCGTGGTCGCAATTGTCTATGGCCTGCTTTCGTTTTTCTTTGGCTGGCTTCTTTTTCTCATCTCACTTCCCGTTATCATCATCACCTTCGGTCTGTTTAAATTTGTTATCAACGCGGTCCTGCTCTGGCTGACCGACAAGCTGATCGATGATTTTGAGATTAAGAGTTTCCCGGCCACACTCCTCGCCGCATTTCTTATCACCATTATTGATGCGGCTATGAAGTGGATTATCAGGTAGACTCAAACAAAAAGCAGCATGCGCCCCGCAGTGCATATCCAGGCATATTTTGCAAAACACTTCACCAACAAACAGAAACTATTTTAGTGCAATGGATGGGTGACTCGAAAGGAAAGCGCCCCGGCATGCGAAAAATTACCTGCTTACAACTTGTGCTGTTCGTTACCTTTGCGGTCCATTTCAGTTCTGCGGCACTGACAATCGATCTCATTCCGGTTTTACCTGCCGTGATGACCAATGCACATGTATCCCAGTTTGATCTATTCGGCACCGGTATCGGTCCGCTGATGTTTATGGTGCACATCAACAATTTCGGCGACACGGCAACATACACCAGCTTGCGCGTGCGCTACATCGTGCACTATGAAAGCAAGGTTGCTCAAACCGGCGGCCGTCAATTGATATACGAAGGAATAACCTATCCCTTTGACGTCAAGCCAGGCGAAAATTTCATAATCCGCAGCAACGACTTTCTCAAGGATGACAATTTCAATGTCCGTGCCTCAATCACGTCAACTATTTATGAGCTGGACGACTACGATCTGAAAAAGCGCATTGCGACAAGCCAGAACATGCCCGATGGAACGATCTATTTCAAGCTCCAGCTCGAAAGCAACAATGCGACAATCAACAGCGACAACTCCGACCATGTCATCATCAACGCCACCTATGTCGAGCTCATTACCCCCGGGTCCGAAACCGGGTCGGAAATTTCCATCGTCAACCAACAAAACCCGGTTTTCATCTGGAATTCTGATTTGTTTCCGCTTGACGTAAATCTGGGCGATATTTTTGAAATCAGCATTTACGAAGGCGATGACGGCGAGCAGGTCGGCGATATCACCAGCCGTCCACCCATACGACAGGCACTCGTGGCAACCAATCAGTATCAGTACCCGGTAACGGGCGCGCAACTGGAAAAAGGGAAAGTGTATGTCTGGGAGGTGGCAGCTAAGATCAAGGGTTCCTCATTAAGCAACCTGAAATCGCCGCTCTACCGTTTCAAACGGTATAAGCCCGCTAATCCATATGTCAATCAGATCATTCAAACGTTGCGCCAGGTCTATCCCGAAGAGGTGCTGCAGCCACTGTACGGCTATGATGATGATGCCGAGATTATCATCGACGGCAAAAGAACCTCCCTTGCCGAACTACAGCAGATTGTAGCCCGGATCAATGCCGGAACCTATGACATTGAACACGTGGAAGTGAGAAAATAGGCAGCGGCATGAGGAACGCACTCGCACTTTTTCTTGCACTGCATTTCAGCCGCGTTTTCGCCGTGCCGGTCGAAGAGGTTGCCCTGATTGTGCGCACCCGGGGTATCGTCACGGTCGCCTATGGGCAGGGACGCAAAAAACTTGTAGTTGACAAAGGGTATATTGCACTGCCCGGTGCACATCTGCAAACCGGCCGGCGGGGGTTCGCCGAAATCCTGCTGGTCAGAAGCCGGAGCCGCTTTTTCATGCACTCCAATTCCGAAGCGGCAATTATCCTTGCCAGACAAGAGGGAAAATTCAAAGAAACCGTCCAATTACGATTCGGGACCATTGCCGGCACGATCACGGCTCCAAAATCTGCCGTATGCCAATTAACCACTCCCCTGACCATCATCGATGCTCCCAAGGGC
>WJLW01000106.1 GCA_014728295.1 Chitinivibrionales bacterium
GCTTGTCTGAATCATTATTGAATATTACTGCACCATCGGAACCGCGGGACATTATGTGGTGTACCGCTCCCGGAACAGTTATTCTTGCTTTACGTGGCATGCAAACAATATACAATATGTCATTAAGTCATCCCCGTCCCATATTTCCTCGCGATCCAAACTTTCCCAGCGCAATCGACAACGCCATATGCGCCAGCGCATCGACCCGGAAGCTGTAGCTGCTGATCCCCAGATGCATCGCGCGATAGGTATTGTCAAAGCCGAGCAGTGAAATACGTTTCCGCACTGAGCGACTTTGCTCGCGCAAAAATACCTGCGCGAATTCGGCGACATCATCATTGGCGCATACCCAGGCGGTGATGCTTTTATTTTTCAGGGCCCGCTGAAACAGCGCGCGAATCTGTTCGGCATAGCAGGTGCGCGAGACGGCATATGCGCCGAACATTGTTTGAAGCGAATTTGCGAGAACCGACGCACCTATTTCCGCCTGTCGAGACTGCCATTTGTCAAATGCGTTGAAGACGGGCCGCAAACTTGCGCGCAAACTGTCGCGTCGCTTTTCGAGCTGTTCGAAATGATCGGCATTACCGTCGGACGACATCATCCTCATCCTGGTCGACGACATGGGATTTTCCGACATTTCCAGCTTCGGCTCGGAGATTCCCACACCGAACATCGACAGCATCGGCAAAGAAGGCGTTACCTTCACCCAGTTCTACAACTGCGGCAAATGCATGCCAACACGAGGTTCGATCATGACCGGACTGCAGCCGCATCAGGTCGGCACGGCCGGCAATGGCGGGCGGTTGAATACGTCGTGCGTGACGATTGCCGAGGTACTGAAATCGGCCGGCTACGGGACATATGTATCGGGCAAATGGCATATGCGCGATAATGGTCCTTTATCGCGCGGATTCGATCAGGCGTTCTGGGCCGAAATTTACGGAAGGGACTACTTCGATCCGACATTCGCGATTGGCGGCAAAAGCGACCACTTCCTCAACAGCGCGCCGTATACCGGAACGAAGCCGGATGGTACGCCATACACAGATTATTATCTCACCGACGCCGAGGCAGATTTCGGTATTCATTTCATGCGTGAGAACAAAAATCACTCAAGCGATCCGTTCTTTCTATACCTTTCGTTTTGCGCCCCCCACTATCCTATCCAGGCGCGCCGGGAAGACATCGACCTTTTTCGCGGATCGTATCTGGAAGGCTGGGATGCTATTCGCTCGGAGCGTTTTGCGCGTTTGAAGGCATCGGGGATAATTCCGTCACCGACCGAATTGACACCGCGCGATGATGATGTGCCGGCCTGGTCGACTATTGCAGATAAGGACAAAGACCTCTGGGACCTGCGCATGTCGGTCCATGCGGCAATGATGCATCGCCTCGACCTGAGTATCGGTCGCGTTTTGCGGCATTTGAAATCCGCCGGCTTAGACGACAATACGCTGGTCATGTTCCTTTCCGACAACGGCGGCACGGCTGAGGGGCACAACAAAGGCACGCCAGGACAGACCGGATCGAAGTGCACCTACCAGCCGCCATGGGGCAATGCCAGCAACACACCGTTTTACAAATTCAAACTCTGGGTGCATGAAGGAGGCATCGCGACACCGTTTCTTGCGCGCTGGCCCGCGGCAGTCAAGCAGGCCGCAAAAAACAGCGAACCGGGGCATGTCATGGACATCATGGCAACCTGTCTCGAAGCATCGGGGGCAACATACCCGGATACGTTCAACGGCAACGCCATCAAACCGCACCAGGGGAAAAGCCTGCTGCCGCTCATGACAAACCAGCCGCGCGAGTCACACCCTTTTCTGTGCTGGGAATTTATTGGCCGCAAAGCGGTCCGCAAAGGCAATTGGAAGCTCGTCTTGCAGCCCGACGGCTCCTGGACGCTGCACGATATGTCAATCGACCGCACCGAGATCCACGATCTCAGCGCGCGGCATCCTGATGTCGCGCATGAACTGAAAGACATGTACAATGCCTGGTGGAAGAACAAGTGGGTCGTACCGGATGCCTGGGCAACGTCCGTGCGATCGGCGCAACAAGGCAGTGCGCCAAAATCATCGCTGCCATGGACGCATATGGGGAACCGATTTCGCCTGACGCATACATCGCAGGCAAAAAATCCGCGCATTTCTGTCTGCAATGCCCGGGGCAGGCACCTCGGATTCGTGAAACCGGATGCCGGCGGCTTTGCCGATTTGAAAAAGCTGGGGGTGGGTCCGTTCGATATCGTGCTGATTCATGTTGATGCTTCCTGAATTGGCGGTGGCTGAGAAAAAGAGGTACGCGGAATACGCCGAGAGCTTGGCGAAACACGCGGAGAGGAATATAAAAAATGTCCCGCGAATTGCCATCCGCGGGACACCGAAGCCCTAAAGGCTTCCTTCACATAGTTCAGCAAAAAGGTGACAACAAAATTCACTTATCCGTCGGCATGCTCAGGCGCTTTGCCGGACCGATTGCCGCGTCAACGATGTAAACGCCGCGGGCTCTCTGCCGGCCGGTCGAGAGCTGGTGTTTTCGCTCCTCACGAGCTGAAAGGATGCGCCTGCCGGTTACATCATATGCAACAACTGCTTGTTGAGCATGCAGAAGATTGACGGCCTTTGCATTGCCTGGAGTTTCGCTAGCTGCCGTGGCCCCATCAACGGACAGCACCACCGCATGACTGACTGATGTTCCCTTGGCATCCGTCACAACGCAGCGATATTTCCAACCGGCCATTGATTTTTTGGCTGGTTCAGTCGAATAGTCGGCGCCTCTGCCAACATCCTGCCATAAGCCACTGCCGGTATTGCGTTGCCACTGATAGTATAAACTGCCGCTGCCGAATGCGTTGACGGAAAATGTGGCGCTTTTGCCCATGGCTGCATTTTCATTGGATGGCCCATCCGAAATAGACGGACTGCCGCTGCCCGATTTGCCGATGAGTTTGTCGGGATCGAGAATGACATGCGAAATGCGATACTCATCGGTAATTGCATCCTTCCATTTCGGCGGCTTGTATGCGGCAATGCTCCAGTGGCTGCGATACACAAGATGGACTTTGCGATCGGCGGCCTGGATTATTGTGGGATATGCGCCGCCCGATCGATCGCCATGCTGCAAAGTCAGCACAAGCTGCCAGGATGAACGCTGATTGACCGGCTTGTTGGGCGGACAGACAGAGACTTTTATATTCGACCGCCCGCTGCCCTCTCCGCACAGTACGTGCCAGCCATTGTCCAGCGTAACCGAGCTTTGACCGCGATGCTGACCGTCTTGCGCAACGTTCGACCATCCGCGCCAGGTTTTGCCGCCGTCGTGCGAAAGCGCGGCCCAGACCGGACCGCCAATGCCGGCGCGCCAGGTCGATGCAAGCTTCCTGAAATCTCCCGACAGCACCAGAAACGAAGGCTGGATTATCGCCGACGGCGCGCCCCCGCCTCTGATCGGCCAGTATTGCCAATTACCGCCGGAAGCGTTTTTGCCGTCATAATTGCCATACGGCGCTTTTTCGATATGACCGTACATTTGTTTAACGCCAACCTCGGTTGCCGTTCCGAACAGCACGTCGCCATTGGGCAACTCAAGCGGAGCATTGTTATTCGGACCGACATAACGATTCACGGTGCTGTTCCAGTCTTTCAGAACGGTCCCGTTGGGGAGTCTGGGAAGCGATGCCAGTTTGCTCCACGTCGTGCCGCCGTCACCCGACGAAGCAGCCAATCCGTTTGCGCTGGCGGTATTGATGCGTGTGTACAAATACATGTTTGCATCGGGATCGCGCTTCGGCTGCCAGATAACGGGATTGTATATCGCCTCCGTTCCTAAATCATCGTTATTTGCCAGCATATACGGCGCAGCCCAGCCGCTGCCGTGGTCATAGGTTACATACAGGTCCTGATTTTCTCCTTCTTCATACACAGCATAATAAAACGTCAGGGCAAATTTCCCCGGCCGCCACTCTGTAATGACCGGATTATGCGCGAAGACATGCCCCGTTTTAGGCCGCCATTCTCCCCAGCTCGAAGGGGCGGTGGTCTTTTCTTCAATGATTGCCGATGTTCTGCCTGAATTAGCCGCATGTATGCATCCGGCAAAGAGTGCTGCCAGCAAAAAGGACTTTGCCTGTATGAAATGTCGCTTCATCATTAATGTGCCTCCTTATGCGATTTGATATGCGTTACTTCCGCTATTGAAGGCAAATGTACTGCCAATTCAAGCCGCATCTTGCATAATTTATGCCACTAAATTAATATTTTAATAGAAGTCTTGCCGGTTATTCATAAATGCGAATGGATGAACCATGAACTGTCGAGCACCCGGAATAAGCAAAGCAATTGCGTGCGTAATCAAGCATATTAAAACTGATCAACTTGATACCGGCCAAACGCTGCCCTCAATTGAAAAGCTTGCTCGCATGTCATCGGTTTCCATCCGCACCATGCATAAAGCAATGAGAATTCTGAAAAAAGAACAGATTGTTGACTGCATGCATGGCAGACCTACCAGGCTGCTTGCCGGCTGCCGGGATGAAGATGTGCTATCAGCACTGCTTCATGTTACTGCAATACCCGAATCCGGCGAAAATCCGCCTGCACGGGCCAGTGCCTGGCAGCGGATTGCTCATGATATCCGGGAAAAAGTGCATGCTCGCAAATTCGATCCCCCCGTCGGCTTTCCTTCGAACAAAGAACTCCAGCATTCGTACAATGCTTCGTACCAGACGATTAAAAAAGCGCTCCTTTCCTTATGTGAAGAACAGATACTGGCACCGTCGGGAGGGAGCTTTCGGCCCGCCACGATATCACGTGGCAAGGTCGACAGCGAAATCGTCTACTTCCCGCTGACCAATATCAAACAGCAACTGATTATGAGCGACAATGCCAGCCGCGGCTTTGAGCATGAGTGCCATTATAATGGCATACGAAGCAGGTTTGTCGGCTCGCTGCTTTCTCGAAATGAATTATTATTCGTTGACAACAAAAAAACCGGTCCCGTGCTCAACGACAGCGAAAAGGTGTTGGGCTATATTCTGCCGGTAACCATGCCGGATGACACGTGGATGAAGGTGCTTCGTACAATTGTTCATTTTAATAAACCGATTGCCCTGATCGATCATCTTGGCGGCTGGAGCCTTCCGGCCTGGGCATCACCGAGAAATACGCGGGTTTTTCATGCGCGCTCGCATCGGCGCTGCGGGAAGATTGCCGCCCGGTATGCGCTGGAGAAAGGGCATGCGGCCGTTGGCTATATCTCGCCTTTTCACCAGGCGCGCTGGTCTCGGGAGCGGTTCGCCGCCATACAGGTGACCTTCAATCAATTTGGCATGAGCAGCAGCCCCTTTCAGTTTACATTCGAACGCAGCCCCATTATCTCGACATACCACGAGCAAGCAAGAACGCACTGCGCATTTTCACGCTTCGAAAAGTTTTATAAACAATGGCGCCCCAATCTTCCCGATGCCTACGCCCCCCATTTTGATTATCTGGTATATGAGCAGATTCCGTTCGACCTGCTTTCGCGCCTCGAACTTTTTCATGATGTGCGCAATTTATTCGAAGCAGCGCTCAAACAGCGCGAGATTAGCGCCTGGATATGCGCAAACGATATTGTCGGCATTGCCGCGCTGGACTTCCTCAAGCAACGGGGTATTGACGTCCCCGGCCAAATCTCGGTCATTGCATTTGACGACACCGTCGAAGCCTCCACATACGACTTGTCATCCTACAACTTCAATATTGAAGCAATTATCCGCGCCGCCATCGGCTTCATCATCAACCGCGACACGTTCCCCTCCCGCAGGCCCGTGGAATTTGATGGGATCTTGATTGAACGAGGCAGCGGCTAGAAGAGGCGCACAGACCTTGCGTGCTGCCGAAAATCTCTCCCGACAACCTGCAAGTCTTGCACTAAACACAGCATTCACCAAACTTTCACAGACTGATCCGCGATCTCAATGCGCTTACATTGCCGCTTGTACCTTTTTACAGCATTATCCAGGGAGGCTTTATGAGCATACGCACAAACATCTTCGTCGGATCGGCTTTTCTCTTTCTAACGACGATTCTTCTCAATCACCCATGCGCCTATATCGCACGGCACCAGCTTGCTCATCGAACCATGCGCAGTCTCAACGCCGGCTGGAAATACGCGGCGGACAATAGTAAAGCACTTGCGGAAACTCCCGCATCGACAGCATTTAGCGATGCCGGATGGGAAACCGTCTCGGTCCCTCACTATCTGCGCAAATTCAATATCAGCAGCGAAGATCATGAAAGAAACCGCACGGAGATCGGCTGGTATCGGCGTCATTTCACAATCAAAGCAAAGGAATCGGTCGATGCCGTTTTCCTGGAATTTCAGGGAGCAATGCAGGTGACCGATGTCTGGGTCAACGGCAGGCACGCCGGTCAGTTTGCCGTCAGCGGCTTCAATTCATTCCATTTCGATATCACCAGCCTGATAAACGATCGCGGGAAAGACAACGTCATCGCGGTCAGAGTGGACAACTCGGAAAACGCGGATATCCCGCCGGATGGTCCGAAAGCAAAACGCCAAAGCGGCCATAACGATTTTTTCCTGTTCGGTGGCTTATATCGCGATGTTTTCCTGACAACAACCGGCAATCTGCGTATCACCTATCCCTGGAGCGATGCACAAGCCGGCATTCGCGTGACAACATCCGATCTGTCCCAAAGCAGCGCAACGGTCTCGATTGAAGCCACGGTGAAAAACGGCAATGCTTCATCCCGCGAATGCACCGTGGCCGTCACTATCGTCGACCCGTCCGGCGCACCGGCGGCTACAATGCGGGAAAGCAGCCGGATCGCGGCATCTGCTCCGCACACGTTCACCTTGAAGAGTCCGGCAATCCCCAATCCGGCCCTCTGGTCGCCGGAAAGCCCCAGCCTGTACAAAGCCGTCATCACGATCAACGACGGTAGCGGGCCGGTTGACGACTACGCGACAACCCTCGGCATGCGCCGGTTTGAATTCGATCAATCGCGAGGCTTTCTGCTCAACGGCAAACCGTACAAGCTTATCGGGACTAATCTTCATCAGTTCATGCCCTGGGTCGGCAACGCGGTTACCAATCGCTACCATCGCCGGCGTGTCGATGATATAAAATCCATCGGCTGCAACTGGATCAGGCTTTCGCACTACCCCCACGACCCCGACCTGCTCGATCATTGCGACCGCGTCGGCCTGCTCTGCCTGGCGGAAGGACCGACCTGGATGCATGAAGGAAATGCAGCATGGTGGAACAACCTCGAACAATCATTTCGCCGCATGATTCGCCGCGATCGCAATCATCCGTGCATTTTCATCTGGAACGCATGCATTAACCACTCTACCTGCAACAGCCGCCTGAACGACGCCGCGCACGAAGAAGACACAACAAGACCAACCGGGCAATGCGATGTGCCAGCCCCCATGTGCTTTTGCGGCGACAATCCCTGCGTACCCGACAACGGCGCCCTATGCATCGAGCATACGGGCCATCAATATGCGGCCCGACGCTTCGATTTCCATCAAAATATCGCCGACGCCGAAATGCTGCATACGGCTCGCCAGCACTGGAAGAAAATCAACGCGGCATATAAAACGCACAGCAATGCAGGCGTCGCGGGCTGGTGCATGTACGATTACAAATCATACCACCAGGCCTCCGATCCCGATATCGGGATGGCGTTTCACGGATTCAGTGATATTTATTTAATTCCGAAATATACCTGGCACTGGTATCGCTCGGAATTGACGGAAGCGCCCATGGTGTTCGTTGCGAACAGTTGGCGATCACAATCACCAACCGACGTAACCGTATTCAGCAACTGCGATCGCGTTGAGCTGCTTGTCAACGGAACAAGCGCGGGCACGCAGTCTCCCGACAATTCCTCCCACACCGACCATCTCAAGCATCCGCCGTTTACTTTCACGGGATTGGCGTACGCGGAAGGTGAGATCGTTGCGCGCGGATACGTCAACGGCCGGCCCACAACCGAGCACAGCGTACGAACGCCGCTTAC
Organism: Chitinivibrionales bacterium; assembly: GCA_014728295.1. Lineage (GTDB taxonomy): Bacteria > Fibrobacterota > Chitinivibrionia > Chitinivibrionales > WJKA01 > WJLW01. The sequence goes on from WJLW01000106.1 coordinate 8,034, forward strand.
GGCCGAACGCCTCAAATTGGCGGCTGACTACGACACGCTCTATGCCGACGGTGCCGACTTCACACGCGTTGTCGTATCGCAGGTCGATGCAAACGGGACCGTTGTGCCGGTCGCCTGGGAGAAAGCGCCGGCGTTGACATTGTCGATTACCGGCCCGGGCAGCGTTATTGCCGATGACCGCTTCCGGCTGTATGGCGGGCAGGTGGCGTTTCTGGTCAAGGCGGGCATGCAGACCGGGACCATGACCGCAACGGCAAAAGTCACCGGTCTTGGCGATGGCACGGCGAGCATTGTATCGGTAAAGCCGGTCGACGATATCGCGACCAACGTGCACCTTCCCCGCGGTGCGCCGAAAAATTCTGTCGTGGCTGCGCCGCGGACGCCCCGGACAATTGCCGTATATACGCCAACCGGCAGGCGCATACGAACGGTCGCCGCGGCGTCACTACGCCGCGCTTTCGATGCAGGCAACCTGCCGGCGGGTGCGTATGTGTGCAAGACCGGCTTCGGCATGCATGCGGTACGGCGGGAGCGGGCTATCTTAGTGCCATGAAGCGGAACCGATGCAGCATGCAAACAATGAAGAGCATTGAAATAGCCGGCACGTGCGCATCCGGAAAAATCTATCGTACGGTTACGGCAGTCTTTCTCGATTTCCTTCCCGCACTTTTCCTTGTATGTGCTTTCGGGGAATTCTGTTCAATTTGCAATCGCTCCGCTAAAAAGATCTTTAAGAGCGACTGATAGGGTATATCTCTTTTATTAGCGATCATTTTTAACGATTTGAGCATCGTTTCCGGTAGGCGCAGCGATATGGTTTTCAGTGAAGGCTTCAAATTGGGCACATGGCTGCGCTCCGCTTTTCTCCAGTCTATAAAGTCCGCGGAATCATGCCCGGCCCAAAACGCGCGTTCCTGGTCCTCATTTTTGAATGCGGGTATTTTATTCTTCATTGCGACAAATAGATCTCCTCTTCTTTGCTTGTCATGTCTCTTGCCGATATCACCTTAATGTTTCTGCCTCGTATTGTGAATGCTATAAAAAGAAGCCGTCCGGTATCGGTATGTCCCAGACAATAATATCTACGCTCATTCGCGGAATGTTTATCATCTCTTTGAGCAAAAAGCGGATGATTAAAAAACACTTCTTCCGATTCTAAAGCCGACACGCGATGCAGAATGAGATTTTTATCAAAATTGCCATCATCCCACTCAAAGCCGGTACATTGACTTAGCAATTCTTTTGCACGCATGGTATATGATCATAATATACAAACATTGCCGCAAAAGATCAATATTCCCCGGTGATTGCAAGGCGGAGCGGCTCATGCATTGCGAATCGCAAAATCGTTCGTGTGGCAGCTTTTATAAAGCTCAATTATGATTTGTTGTTACTCCACATATATCGTAGCATAATACTAACGCGACTACAAATTTTAGTATTGCAATACTATTTTTTTATCTTATATTAGTATCGCAATACTAATATGGGGAGCTAATGGCAGATCAAAGGCAAAAAAGAGATCAATCTGATCAACGTCCCCTACACAATCTGATTTTTAATGGGAACAGCGTATCCCATGGCGTTCATCTTATTACCTGAATTTTGCACAAATTAGCACGGTGTCAACCTCTTCGTGCAAGAAATTTTTTGCACCATTTCTAACTACTTGACTGATAATGAGTTGCTGTTGTCCTGCCATGCTTGTCCAGCCTGACATCCAGAAATTTCA
>WJLW01000107.1 GCA_014728295.1 Chitinivibrionales bacterium
CAATCAGCAAACAACAGCGGTAGCCAGGTTCCGCTTCGCTGCACCCAAATTTTGCTCCATTTCATTCCGCAAAACTTCTGGCGTACCGCGGAACGTTATGCGCAATAGCTACCAGTCTTATTCATAAAGAGGTGCACAGAAAGACAGAAGAAAATGAATGATTATTGGGATTATGTAAACTCATTATTAAATCAAAATGAAATTGTAATTGACAGGAAAAAAGGTAGTCAACATCCAAAATTTCCAGACATGATTTGTTGGTGGGCACTTTAAATCCATCCACTTACGGGCACTTCAAAACCAGCAGTGACATGCGGAAGTTCTTGCTTATTTGCTGGATTTTTATATGCGCTTATTGAAGCAATTTGATATCCATCTCTAAGGTCTTGCCCTACCACAATGGTATTATATCCCTTATGGTTGACATATTCATCTGGTTTATCAATGCTGCCTGCTGACTGACAAATTGTAGGAAATGGAAATATTGAAGCAATTAAATCTATTCTTTTGTCATCATAAGTATCATCTCCACTAATTTCAGAGTCAAAGCTATAAGTTACTCCGCCAACAGTCTCAGTAGTAATAGGAGCTGTGTGCCAGGATTGATTTATAGCAGTTGCATTAAGATTTATCGCCCATTGCAATCCATCAAACATTTCACTGACATAAAAGCTTGGTACAGCAAATTGATCAAAAGTATACCTGAAATTTGCTAATATTAATTCAGCCCCTGGCGCAAAACCAGTGCCACCATATGTAGTTGGAGCCGAAGCATTTATAGTGTTTGTCCTTGCATTCTTTATTGCAGAAAGCATGTATGCCACATGCTGGTCTGGTGTCAAGTTCCATGTATATCCACCTGCTTCACACCCAGCCTTATTAATCGTGCCGCCAGTAAGGATAACGCATCTTGATTCGGTGCTATTCCAGGTACCGCCAGTGATTGCTAGACAAGCAGCTTCTGTACTGATAGATGGATCAGCACAGTAGCCAAAATGGTCTGGATTGTTAAATCTTGCATCATCAATTGACATCTGATTTTCAAAATTAGGATATCCACCTTCCCAATTTGCAGCAGTAATTCCACTTCCTTGATAATTATGAGTATGAAAATTATCAATATTCATTCTGTATGATGCCCACCACATATCCTGCACTGGCAAAACACTGTCTATTGGCACAATAAGAGAAACACTATCTAAAATTTTATGATTTTCTAAGATTTTTGCTGTTAAGACTGCATTAATTGTTCCAGAATAAGGATCAATGCTAACTTGAGGATCAAATCCTGCAGGTGCCCACCCACGCGAAACCGCAGTATTTATGCTATCAACCATTTTATTTGCTCTTTGAATAATCTTTGTATTCCTGGAATCAATAGCAGCCAAATGTGAATTTCTCCATGCATCAATATCAGGTGGAATATTATTTGAAGTAATAATTGGTGGAGGTGAGTATTCGATATCATCTATCATTAAGCTTAGCGAAACAGGAATCAAATTATAATCATTGCTTGCTTGCTCAACTCTTTGATGAAGCAGCTTTGAAAGCGAGCCGTAATTGTCCATTTCAGCCTGACGGTTGTCAGATATTAATTGCTCAAAATCGTGCATATTGCCATCTTCATCAATAGTAATAACTTCGCTTTGGGCGCCATCCTTTAACTGATAAGTAGCAAATGCAGCGTATCAATCTCACCAAGCCTACAATAACTATATGTCTTTTATAACAATGAACGATAGCTGGATGCGTCCTGCTGTTGGATTGGCTCTCGATGCCTTTGGTTTGGTTGCTAATTTCACTCGACATACTGCGCTTTCGCACAAATTGATGTCTTCCATGTATGCGGAAATTAACTACAACGTTGAAAAACGGCTTTACGGAAGAGGTAATCAAGGTTCGCGTTGGGGAACACACGTTGGCAACGTTGTAAGTATGGGAGCCAGCTATGGCCTTGGGAAAGTTATTACGACAAGCAATACTGCTGGGAATATACAACTAATGCGAGCAGGTGCATCTACAGCATTCGATGTAAACCTTCTCGGGCTGCAAAAGGGAGCTGGAGTTGCAGGTAGAAATGCGATGGAAAGATGACTGATAATGTGTAGTAGAGGATTGATTATAGTCATTGACAAACGGGAGTTCCTTCGAAGAATGGAAAACAGGGGCAGGCAGTAAAGCGAGTGTTTGCTTAGAATAGCCGGATTACTTGAATTTTCGGTATATGTCTTTTCTATTCCCGATTAAAACAACAAGAACGAGTAATACGTTATCCCTCACTTCGTAAATTATCCGATAATCGCCAGAGCGTATTCTGTAAAGGTTTTGTTGACCTTTCAACTTCTTACAGCCATCAGGACGGGGTTGTTTTTTCAGACCGTCAATGCTTCTGGCGATGTTTTTAACTTCATCAACGGGTAGCTTTTTGAGTGACTTGAGCGCGGCTTTTTCGATTTGTATTGAATATGGCAAGCTGCACCCCTTATATGCCCAGTTCTTTTTTCGCATCATCCCATGGCAAGGTACTGCTTTTTCCATCGTTAATACGTTTTAAGACTTTGAGGGCTTCCTTAATATCCTGTTCTTCTTCCATATTTTCGAGTTCCTCAAGGACAGCGAGTTCTTTCATGGAAACAAGGGCGGCGACATCTTTGCCATGCCTTTGCAGCAACACTCTTTCGCCGGCATATGCCACTCGATTGAGTGTTTCCGCTATTTCATTTTTGAAACTGCTTACGGGAATGTGAACCATAGCTTAATCCTCTTTTAAGAATAAGTACGTTATAGTATAATTATACGAAAAATACGAATAATTCGCAATACTTATTTTGTTTTTTTCAATTTGTTTTTCTGGCGGCAACTGTTTTATATGCTCAAACCTTTTCTGAAGAACTCTGCTGGTCTGGTCGTCCGGTTTTTTAGGTTTTTCTCCGATAAGTGTTTCAAGTGAAACATCCAAGGCCCCTGCAATTTTGAGTAACATCTTTATGCTTGGTTCTCGAATGCCGCGTTCATAGTTGGTGATAACTTGCTGTGAAACACCAATGCGTTCACCCAGTTCTACTTGGGAGAAACTCTTCTGCTTTCTGATTGTTTTTATACGATCGCTCATCTTAATCATGGATAAAGGATAATAATAAGTTCTGCATCATACAACGTATCGTTGTGTTTTAATAGCATAAAAAAACACTTGACAGGTTTTTGGAAACACAAAAAAGGCCTCCGGTCGTCTTTGGAAAAGTTCACCGCGGGGTGCCCTGTACGTGTGAAGATTTGTTTTTCAGTGTGCTGCTAATAAGGACGAAAAGCGTATGGCACGTGTCACACGGTGTGTTGCAGATGTCCATGTAGAGAGAACTCCCGCGCGCAAACGTTGTGCTGCAAGCACTCCGATTTAGCAACAATGTAGCACAACGGATTTTGACGCTCACCCAAAAAGCATTTGAAACTCGAGCAAAGCAGGTTGGATTTATAGCAATATTAACCGGTTTTCAATCCATGCCGGGCTCGCTTTACTATTTTTCATTATGCGAGTACCCGATATGAAAAAGTGCATCCACCTCATGACCGCATCGATTTTGTTGGTGATCCCTTCATGCACCAACACTTCACTCCAATCTGCAAACAACCTGCTCGAATCCGGTGATTTTCTGGCTGCGCGCAGGATTTATGCAAAGATTGCACAAAAGCGACCGCAGAGTTTTGAAGCACACTTTGGGTTGGGTATGACCTACTCTGCCGAAGCAATGCACAAAACCGATCTGTCGCTTGCAACACCCGGCGACTGGTATCCGGCGATCTATCACCTGTCACGCGCGGCAAATCTGGGAACAAATGAAAAGGTTCAGCAGACCCTGGCGATCCTGCATTTCAATCTCGGCGCTGCCTACAAGAAACGGGGAGACGCCGATGCGGCCATCGAACGGCTGGAACAGGCGGTATCCTATGACAGTACGCTGCTCAAAGCATTTAACCTGCTGGGGACGCTGCATCAACAAAAGGGCAACCTTGCGCGGGCGCTCATGTTTTATCGCCAGACCATCAAACTGCAGCCCGCCTATGCCAAGGCGCATTTCAATATCGGTTCTATTGCCTGGGCGCAGCAGGACTTCGAGCTTGCCAGAGTCCACTTTGAAAAAGCGCTGCAACTCGAGCCCGACAATGCGTATTTTAGACTGTGGTATGAGAAAGCAGCAACCCGGGCCGGCTGATGGCATTTTCGCTTAACGACTACACCATTCTCAATGAAATCGGACGCGGCGCGTTCGGCACGGTGTACAAAGCCGGACAGAAATCGCTGGACCGTTGCGTTGCCATCAAATCCCTCTCGACGCAAAAAGCCCAGAACAGCGACGATATCATGCGCTTTGGCCGCGAAGCACAGGCCATGGCGAAGCTCTCGCATGACAACGTGCTGGACATTTACGACTATGGTTTTCAGGGCGGAACCTATTACATCGTCATGCAGTTCATCGAGGGCAATACGTTCGAAGATGCGCTGGAAAAAGGCATTGCCCGGCCGCAAGCGCTCTACATTCTGGAAAAGGTCGCCGACGGACTCGCCTATGCGCATAGTGCCGGTATCGTGCACCGGGACATCAAACCCGGCAACATCCTGCTCGGTCGGCGGGGACAGGTCAAGCTTTCGGATTTTGGGCTGGCAACCTTTCAGCAAGGCATGCTGCAGCAGACATCCCGTCCGGCGGCGATCGGCACCTTTGCATATATGTCACCCGAAGCAATGGTCAATCCGCAGGACATTGACTATCGCACCGATGTGTTTTCGTTTGGATGCATTCTGTACCGGGTTCTGTCGGGCGTTCTCCCGTTTAAAGGGCAATCAATCGCCGAAGTGTCCAGCAGCGTGCTCAACGAACAGCCGCCGCAACTGCAGCTCGAAACCGAAAATGAAGCGCTCGCGGCGCTGGCGATGAAGTGCTTGTCGAAGCACCGAGAGGCCCGCCCCGCAATCGATGAGGTGCAGGACGCAATTCGTGATGTTTTGGGTGATGCCTATCATGCTGCCCGCAAAAACCTCTATACGTTTCTGCAGTCCGGCAAGGCTTCCGCTGCTGCTTCTATGCCCGCGCTGCCAAAGTCTGAAGCGGCGGTCGAGCAGCCGGCCCCGCCCTCCCGACGCAAACGCCGGATTGCCCTCAGCAGCCTCATTCTGGCGGCATTGGCAATCGGGTACGTATTCGTTTCGAACGCGCTGCGGATGTCGAACATGAAGCGCAACTCAGAATTGCCGGCAATGCAGTCGCTGGACTCCTTTCGCACGAGTCTGCAAAAAGGACCATCGTCACCGACTGTTGACACATCGCACATGAAAGATGACAGGCCGATGCCCCTGGAGGGCCCCGACTATGAAATCGAGATCGGCACGCTCATTTTGCGCGGGCTGGATGTCGAGGATACTGTCTACATCAATGGAAAGAAACTCCCCGCGCACAGAAAAGGGGTGCTTGCGTTTTCGCTCGAGACCGGACGTAACCAAATCGCTATCCATGGTCCGCAGAAATCCCCGTTGGTGCGCGACCTGGAAATCGTACCCTATCAGGTTGTCGAATGGGATGTGCGCAAAGAGAGGAATGCTCATGAGTAATGGTGTCTCCCCCATTGCAGATGCACTCAAGCTCATGGCCAGACTGGCCGGTGAAAATGACGAGACGGGGTTGCTGCGCCAGGGCCTGGAGCTGTGTGTCAAGGTGCTGGACTGTGACCGGGGGCTGATCATTGCCGAAAACGGCGACGGCAAACGCACGATCATCGAGCACGCCGGCAAAACGCTTGCCGATCAGTCATTCAGCCGAACCGCATTGCGTCTGGTAAGAGAGAAAGGCGAGCCGCTACTCATCTCGGATACCATTGAGGATGAAGAACTCTCTGTACAGGAGTCAATCGCCCGCCACGATATTCGCTCGATATTGTGCACGCAAATCTCATCATGGAAGCGGGATGCTGCGGCGTATCTGTATCTCGACAGCCAGACCGACCGGCATCCGTTTTCCAACGACGACTTTGACAATTTCCGTATCCTCTCGCACTTGCTCGAATCATTGCTGAACAAATCGGAACGACTGGCCGAGCAGGAAGCGACTATCGAGGTGCTCAAGGGCAAGGTCGAGCAGAAGCAGTTCGAAGATCTCATTTTCAACAGCCGGAAATTCGAACATTGTCTCAAGCTTGTCAAACAATCCGCCCCGGCGCAAGTGCCGGTGCTGCTTATCGGCGAAACCGGTACGGGAAAGGAAGAGCTTGCGCGTATCGTACACACGCTCAGCCCCCGCAAGGCCAAACCGTTTCTGGCGGTAAACTGTGGTGCTCTGCCGCAGAATCTCATCGAAAGCCAACTTTTTGGTCACGAGAAAGGGGCCTTTACCGGGGCGATTTCCTCGAAGCGGGGCTATTTTGAAGAAGCCGACGGGGGTACCCTGTTCCTGGACGAGGTAGGCGAGCTGCCGATGCAGGTTCAGGCCCAGTTCCTGCGTGCGTTGCAGCAGGGTGAAATCATGCGGGTCGGCTCGGCAAAGCCGGCAAAGGTGGACGTTCGCATCGTTTCGGCAACGAATGTCATGCTCGAGGACGCGGTTGACAAGGGCGCATTTCGCAAGGATCTCTACTACCGGCTCAACGTGATGCCGATTACCGTACCGCCGATACGCGAACGCGGCGAGGACGCGCTCCTGCTGGCGAATTTCTTTTTGAAAAAGTATGCAGAAGCATTCGGCGGCAAGCACATGACCTTGTCACGGGAGGCGCAAAAGGCAATTATGGCTTATGCCTGGCCCGGGAATGTGCGCGAGATACAAAATAAGGTGCAGCGGGCGGTGATAACATCCCCAACACCCACGATTTCGAAGGATGATCTCGACCTTGCCGGCACCGATCGCCCGGCTCACTCCACGCTGCGGGAAGCCCGCGAAGCTGTTGACCGGGAGATGATCGATATGTCCTTCGAGCGTGCACCCGGCAATCTCACCCAGGCGGCAGGCATTCTGGGCATCGATCGAAAAAGCCTGCGCATCCTGCTGGAAAAATACGATATCGAGATTAAATAGCCGGGCGGGAACTTTTTCCCGATTGTGCTTTTTGATTAGCAAATGTCGAAATTTCAATAACTTAGCTTGCTCTCGCCACTTTCTCCGTGCATCGACCGGGCAAACCTTCCCCTTAGCTGTCAGGCCCCGATCCGATTGCTGAATCGTAACTCACTTTAATCCAGCACATTACAGATATGGCACGCCGATTGATTTTGCATTATGCAAAATGCGATCGCAGCTTCCTGTGAACCTGTAACCGAAAGGAACATCATTATGAACCGGGGACTGATGCTTATAGCCTTGTTCATCGGGATGGTCTCCATCAGCCCGACACATGCAGGAGCGCGCTGGAGTGCCGGCCTGGAAATCGAATTGGGCGATGGCGAAGAGTGCGTCGATTGTGGATGGGAAGAGGAGGAATGTGATGATGATCGGCATTTGGAGAAGACCATTTGCAGATGGAAGCGACTTCCGTCGGGCAGGTGGGTGATGAAATGTCGCAAAGCCTATTTCGATGCCCGCTGGGATGAGTGGTCGTTCGGGCCCTGGTGGATCAAGTGGGAGGTGTGTCGATATTGTTGTCCGAAAAAATATCACCACGGTTGCCACCATGCGGGATGGAAGCACCATCATGATTGCCGCCACAAACACCGCATCGCGCATGGATGCAAACATTACCGGGATCACGGTTCCTGTCACCATGGCGGATGTAACGTTGTCGTCGAGAAGCGCTACTATGGACGTCCGCATAAAACGGTGCACATCCACCGTCCCCATCGCACGGTAACCAGGCGTGTCCAACACGTGCACAAGCCGTCCGTGAAGGTAAAGCGGCGAACAATTCGACCGGTCGGCCGTTCGACCAAAGTAACGCGTACCGTGGAAGTAGCACCTAAGCGCAAAAAGCGTACATCAGGAACAACGGTTACCACGACACGTTCGAAAACGATTGTCACCGAGCGTAAGCCGAAAAAAATCAAAAGAAGGAGAGTTCGCAAATGGTAACACGCACCGTATTTCTGGGATTGGCAGTATTGCTGGCAGGAAAGATGAGCACGACCGACGCACAACTTTTCGGTAACCCGACCCGCACCGACATCGGCGTTGGAACCGAAGCGACAGGACTCTCCCAAAATTACACTGCTGTTGCGCAGGGAAGCGCCGCACTTTTCTGGAACCCGGCCGGACTTGCCTTTCTGGACGGCCACAACGGTCAGGCCGGTATCGGGGGGCTGCGCACGTCAACCACCACGCTGTTTAGCCGATACGGCACCGGCAGCGAAGTTGAAACCAGTTTCCAGCGTATTCGTCCCGGCAACATTGCGTACTCGCGCGGCATCCAGGGCCGCAGGCGGGGTTTTGGCTTCGGCTTAGGATATCAGAACCCATATCTGCTCGATGCCGTGCTAAATTATTCCGGCAGCTACACTCAAAATGGTGATGCCATTGAGTTGCGTAACTATTACAAGTCAAAGGGACAGCTTGATTTCTGGACCGGCGGTTTCGGATTTCAGATTGCGCCGGAGTTTGGCGTCGGCCTGGCGCTCTCGGTGGTTACCGGCAGCAGTACCGAGGAGTTGATTTTCGAAAAGCGCACCAACGGTGCAATTGCTGATGCTGACAATGACGCGTATCTTGATTATGCCGAACGGAGCTATCGGGGTCTGGATGCCCGGCTGGGACTGCTGCTTCGGCCGACCGATGCTTTTTCGCTGGGCATGCGCATTGCATTTCCATCCGCCATTGACTTTTCGGAGTCCGGCAGGGAAGAACTCCCTGCCAAAGATGGCGAGTACTATGCCTGGTCGCTCGATGGAGACGTGCGGTCATACTACAGCGGCGCGCTGGGATTGTCCTATCGTTTTCCCTTCATGCTTATCAGCGCAGACCTCGCCGCCCGTGCGCCCGATCCCGATGCCTACAGCTATGACAATCAGCGCAATTACTGGCAAATGGGCGGCGGCGTCGGCGTTGAAGTGGCATTGGTCCCCTCGACATTACGGGGAAGAATCGGGTATCGTTATCAGGATTTTGATCCAAATCCGTACCTGGTGTACTATGACGGCGAGGTCTTTGGCGAAAACGATTTACCGGTCGAATCCGAAGTTGGCGAGCATACGTTTGCAACCGGATTATCCTACTGTCTCACCAGCAATATCAAGCTGGATGCAGCTTATTCTGTGCGCAAATTTACCGCTGCAACCGGCAATGCACTTTCGGAAGATCGCTATGACCAGCGCCTACTGGGAGGGATTGCTTTCAATTATTGACGGAGGATGCGCAGGACGTTATCTTTTAAGCAGCAAAGAACAACCCATACATAATGAGGTTTGCACGATGTTCACTCCAACAATTATCCGCAGCATTACTATTTGTCTGACGCTCCTGCTGTTGATGAGTGTCCCGTCAACACTTGATGCCGGACGGCGGATTGTCAAAAAGCCCGCCAAACAGACAGAGAAAGAGGCCAAAGCCGATACAATTACAGAAGTACCGAAACCCGTTGCAGACGAATCGCCGATCGACCCGCAGAAGAAGATAGACAAAGGCGACAAGGACACATCTTCGCCGAAGCAGCGTCGACCGCAAAGGAAAAAGTAATGGGCGCCAGGACGCTGGAAGGGCTTAATCTTGCGATTGACTCCGGCGCAAAAAGCTTGTCGCCGCCGAAGCGCTGCCGGCGGCTTAGCCGCTGATTTTCATAATATCTGCAACGCTGTCCAGCACATAGTGCGGCTTGTACGGATAGTTGCGCACATCATCTTTTGCCGTAACCCCCGTCAATACCAGCACAGTCTCGATTCCCGCCTCGATGCCGGCAAGTACATCCGTATCCATCCTGTCGCCGATAATAATCGTCTCCTCCCGACGGCAGCCCAGCTTTTTGAGTGCATTGCGCATCATCAGCGGATTGGGTTTGCCGGGGAAGTATGCCTTGACACCTGCGGCAAGCTCAACCGGTGCGATCAGTGCTCCCGTAGCCGGAACGATCCCCAGTTCGGTAGGCCCGGTCACGTCGGGATTGGTGCCGATAAGTCGAGCCCCCTTGCGCACGAGCAGTACGGCATGCTTGATTTTGTCGTAGCTGTATGAGGATGTTTCACCGATGACCACGTAGTCGGGCGAAATGTCGTTCATGGAAAAGCCGGCGGCATAAAGCGCATTGGTCAAGCCTGGTTCGCCAATGACGTAAACGCTTCCGCCGGGACGTTGACTTGTAAGAAATGCGGCGGTTGCCATGGCACTGGTGTAGAAATGTCCTTCGCCGATCGACAGGCCAAGACGTGCCAGTTTTTCGCTGAGTTCCCGTGGCGAGCGTTCGGAGCTGTTGGTGAGAAAGAGAAAGTGCTTGCCGTTTTCCTCCAGCCAGGCAACGAACTCCTTGACGCCGGGAATGAGCGTATTGCCCTGATAGATGACGCCGTCCATGTCGGAAATGAAGCCGGACTTGCCTGTGATTGCTGCAGTTTCCATGATATGCCTAGCTCGAAGTGAATCGGAAGATTGAGAATATACGACATTGTGCTACGCGATCAAATCGAATTTTTAAATGATTTCAACTGATCGGCCTTTATCCGGAATCCGTGATTGCGCTGGGGGTAGAGGTCGTGGTCGACTTCCTGCACGAATCGATTGGCAGCGGTGATCGTGCGCTCGAAAAAACTGTCGTAGCGTTTAACAAAACGATAAGGAAGATTGTACCAGCCAACCACATCGCAATAGACCAGCACCTGCCCGTCGGTATATTTTCCCGATCCGATGCCGATGGTCGGGACGCTCAGGCGGTCGGTGATTTCTTTGGCAACCATTTCGGGTACACACTCCAGTACGACGGCGCAGACACCGCTTTGCTGCAGGGCACGGGCGTCTTCGTAGAGGCTGACGGCATCTTCGGCAGAAGCGCCGACCACCGTGCGCTTGGCGGTTTGAGCAATTTGAGGCTGGAATCCGATATGCCCCATCGTGGGAATCTTTGCAGCAACGATGGCTTGCGCAATTGCGGCAATCTCGGCGCCGCCTTCCAGCTTGACAATGTTGGCCCCTTTGTTTTTGAGTAGTCGGGCATTTTTCACCGCCTCGCCTTTTGAGCGGTAGGTGTTGTAGGGCAGGTCGACCATGAGCGTTTTCGAAGTCACGCCCTTGCGGACGGCCTTAAGGTGATGGATCATGTCCTCCAGGGTAACTTCCATCTCGGAACGATAGCCGAGGACGTTGGTGCCAACCGAATCGCCGACAAAGATGATGTCAAGATCGCTGGAGTCAAGAGCTCGTGCGGTGGGAAAGTCGTAACAGGTGAGGATGGTTATTTTTTTATGGGGATTTTTCTGGAGTATGGTTTGGGTCACGGTCGATACCTTTATTTGGAGCGCTTTGAAAAATAGCTTACCCGATATGCCAATTCAAGAATACGTCGCTTTTTAATTCCCTGTTTATGTGAAACGTTGTCTGAAATAATCTGGCTGGTAAAAAATGAAGGAGACGAGCCGCAGAGCCACGGTATTTCTTCGAGGTACCCTATTAGGGGAGAAGCGACAGTGTTTGGGAAGAATGTCAGGCAAGAGGGGGGATGTGCAGGAAGCTGAGCTGTAAGTTTAAGCGGTGTTGTGGGGGCTGCTGAAAAGGCTTCCTGCACATTGAAACGTCATTAATAGGAAGGGCGGTAAGGAAAATTCATTGGTTACTTTCTGATCATGAATCTTTGCGTGAACACCTGGTTGTTGATCTCACTGCGGATTACGAACAGGCCGGACGGAACATTGTCAAGCACTAGATCGGAGGTGATTTCGTTATCGCGGTATGAGGCAATTGCTGATCCGAGAGCGTTGAACACCACAACGCGTGAGGGCATGTGCGCGGCACCGAATGCAATCCGCACCTGCGTGCCGGCGGTTTTGATGGCCGGCAATACTCGGGAAGCAGCAACGACTTTGCGTTGTGCCGAAGTGACACCGTGCGTATTCATCAGCACCTTGCCCGGCAGATAATCCTGCTTTGTGGCGGTTATTTTGAGGTTACTGATTCCGGCATCGATATCATCGAATTCGACGATCCCGTTTGAAGTATAGCTGCGCTTGAAAACCGAGCCTTCTTTGTACGCACAGACAAGGACGCTGTCGAGTGCGGGGGTAACGTTAATTTGATAGCGCCGATTGGTTTTCTCAACCACGATTTTGAAGCTGTCGCTTGCCTCGACGGATTTTGTCCACAAAACCAGTTCCGGATCGCCCCAGTGTTGCTGGACGAGTATGTTATGCCGGGAGCTGGTCAGCGCATTGGCAAGCATGTAGGCGCGTCCAAGCCGTTTGATGCTGTTTTTGGTCATCAACTCGGCGGCTTTGAGATATTGCGTGCCGCGGATGTTGAAATAGTCAATCGCGCTGCTGCCGGTGAATGATACGGCGCCGCCTTTGGGATTGACCAGGAAACTCTTCGCAAAATTCATTTTTTTACCTTCGGGCATTTTCATGACGAGGCAGGAGATCGACACGAAATGAGAAAAGTTGTCGCTTTCGATATCCTTGACGTCATCCATTGAATAGTCCGGGGCGTAAAAGCCGTTTTCCTGTAGTTGCGAATTGATGCGAATGCCGCGGGGGTTGCCGTGAAAGGAGAAGTTGACGATGTTGTAGCCTCGGGAAAAGGTTTGCGTCATATGATTGTTCGTGATCACATTCGAATCGTTTACGATTTCGCCGTCTTCGGTCATCTGATCTTCAAACAGGGCATCGATGCGGACATTTTTAAAAGGAGAGTCTTTTCCCTGAATAATGGGACGCAGCTTATAGAAGAAGTAATACGATGCGTCGTCCATCGAAATGCCGCGAGAGTAATCGGTCCACAGATAATGAAGCTGTGCACATGACATCAGCATGTCATCTCCGTACCCTTTTTTGCGAGGTGTGTTGCGATAGTGCATGATTTTGTCAACCATGATTTTAGCTTCTTCGCCGGTTGATGCCGGCAGGCGGCCGAGATACACGTCAAACCACAAGTCAAGCCCTTCTATTTTCGGCTCAATTTTATCGCAGATGTATTTGCCGTCTTTGGTGTAGCGGCATTTCAACTTGAATTCGGTTCGGCTGTTTTCGTTTCCGAAGATGTCGTCGCCGTCGGTATTCCATTCGCCTTCCAGGCAGGCATAGTAGACATCCGAGACGGCCTCTTCGTTGGTGTAGGGGAAGTACATGCCGCCGGTTGATACGGTACGGGCCGGAATGAAATCATGATCGCCCAGCAGTAGCACCCAGGTAATGTCCCAGGTGCTCCAGGCGTATTTGAGAAAGTTTCGGATCTTGTGCTGGTCGTCGTCACCCTGTACATTGTCAAGGATGGAATCGACAACGACAATGCGAGTCTTCAAACCTTTTTCCCACTTCCAGCGTGCCAGTCGCTGTGCCTGTTCGAAAATGCGCTCTTCGGCAGGAGCGATGATCAGGTAGTCTACTTCGGCGCCATCTTTGAATGGCTTATCGGCTATGCTGATATTTGCCGACGCCACCGCTGCTGCAAGCAAGATCGAGACTGCTGTTTTGGTGAAATTCATACCCCATTCCTCCAGATATTGACTTGACGTTCGCAATTATTGGTTAGCCGGTATAATGTGCTGACTGCTTGGATCAAAGCTATGCTCCGGCATGGAAAGTGTTCCGGCGTACCAGAGATAGCCCTTTTTGAGGGCAACTTCCGGCTCTAAGGTGTAGAACTGGTGCAAACGATTGTTTGCGGAAAAAAGCCCGATTCCGATACTGAGTTGGGGAACGGCCTGTGCTATGGATGCCGGTCCGTCATTGAAGCGCACGTATACTTTGTAGGCGCCGTTGGGAAGGTCCTGCGCCTGGATTTTGTCGGCATCGTAGGTGATGCCGCTGGTGGTGCTGGACTGGTAGCTGTCGCCACTGAAAGCGGGATCGTCATGCTGTTGCCCGGCAATTCCCCAGTCGGGATTGCTGTGGCGCCAGGAGCAGGTGTCGTCGTTCTGGTTGACGATGAAGATGTCCCAGTCAATCGAGTCGGAATTTGCATCATCAATCCAGAAGGTGTCGCCTGCAAAGACGGCAAAATATGGGGTGGCGCCGTAGCGTTGACGCAGCAGGGGGGTGTCCCCGGTGGTCAGATAGAGAAAATTCCGGTTGACGGAGTCGATATAGATACTGTCAAGAATGTGAAAGCTGGTGAATTCTTTGCCGTTGATGCGAATCGAAATGGTATCCAGAGAACTGCGTGCGATGAGGGCGGTATGAACACGTCCTTTAGAAGCGGGAGCATCATAGAGTGTCACACCATTCCATTTCAACTCGACCGGCACTTCCAGCGGCAAAGCGCTGATATGCGGATCGCCGGATTGCTTGACAACAGTGAATCTCAATGAAATGGAGTCACTATTCATGAAATAGACGGCGGCATTGTCGATATTGTCAAGGTTCTTGAGCAGCTTTCCGCTCAGGCCGTCGTAAATTCCGAAGTCGTCCAGCTCAATTGAATCGATGTGGTTGCTGTCTATAAGCGCAATCGTATCGACGATTGTATCGGTTATGGTAGTAACGATTGTATCGGTTATGGTAGTAACGAATGTATCGGTTATGATAGTAGCGATTGTGTCCCGGATAACTGCCGCATCCTGCAGGATAATGGTATCCCGGCGACTGACGGTCAGGTGCTGATTGATAACCGTATCGACGGTGACGGTTTCGACCGGCGCCGGTTGACTGAGGTTGAAGTAAATGGAGGGCAAGGCAACGGTGTCGCCGGCAGCAATAAAGACTGCAATGGCCGTATCGCCGACTGCCAGGCTGTAATTACCCTCGGGGATGTGGTAAAACCTGAAATGACCAGACGAATCGGTCAAGGCCCAGAAATTGGTTCCATAGATGACGACCAGCTCGTTCTTCAGGCCGCTGCCGTCGAAGCTACGAATGTATCCGTTGATCGTTCCTGTTGTGGGAGCAGTCTCATCCACTGATACTGCGTTGTTATCTACGAAGCATCCCGTGTAGAGACAACAAGAGACGAGGAGGCAGATTAACTGCTTCATTTTTTGCAACCCCTGTTAGTTACCGCCGTTGTTTAACCGCTTTAGCTTAAACTTACGAAAATTATTATACCCATAAATTGAATATCTGTAAAGTGAAAAGTGCACATAGGTTGACATGTGATATGGCAGACAAAATATCTAAGCATTGTATCATGCTGATATACAATAGCTTAAGAACGCAATGTTTTGCAGATAAATGCAATTACTATTCTTATATTTCTATAAATAATGTTTACATATGCGGCTTATAATGAGGCTGATTTACTGACTCATGCACACTACTAAATACTCAAAACCAAATGTTAAACGCTTAAACGACGGGCTGGTTTCCCGTGTGTTATCGAGCTTATACCGAAATACCCCGGCTAAACAGTTGGGCTGCTCAATCCTCTTCTCCGAAGTGGGTTTGAAACACTTCCTCCAGGCTCTGCAACGCCTGTTCCTCGTCGGCGCCGTCAATTTCTACTACTATGTGCGAACCGCAGGGGGCACACAGCATCAATATTTCTATGATCTGGCGCGCATTTGCCACAACATCATCCTTTTTTAATAGTATAGATGATTCATAGTGCATGGCTGTTTTGGCGATCAGCGCAGCCGGGCGTGCGTGCACCCCTTTGGGATTCGTGACGGTAATTGTACGCTCTATCATAAGTAAAGTCGGGCTCGGGAGAATAAACGTAGCTTCACTGCAAATGCTTAAATGGAGGACTGTATCATTAAAGAAAATATTTTATAGCCGCAGGTGCTACAATTTTCAACGATGGAAGCTGTGTGTTACTTTGTCATTATTACCCCCGTTCCCCAAAAATCTGCGCAAACAAGCGGGGCAAGGGACTTGAACGTCCAGAATACTACCAGATCGCAAGCAAATTGATAATAAGCTTGCCGGCAAAGAATGCGAACGACCCGGGTCAGCCACCCGGGATTTTCTGCAACTCGGCACGCTCCTCTTGCGCCAGCGTATCAAGCGTCAAACTCCGCAGCGATTCAAGGTACGACTCCTGAATACGGATAAAATTTTTGCGCAGCGAACAAAATTGCTTGCGCATGCACGCCTTGTCCTGGTTGGTGCAAATCGAAAGAACCAGCGGCCCCTGCATGAGCTCTATAATATGTAAGGCATCGACCTGCCCCGGATTTTGTGCCAGAGAAACCCCGCCGTGAGCTCCGCGATGCGAAATGAGCACCTTTTCGCGCACCAGCAACTGCAAAATTTTCTGCAAAAAGAGTGGAGGCGTTCCCGTCTCTGTAGCCAGCGTTGTCAGGTCGACTACGGTCCCTGCAGGCTCACGCGCAAGATATATCAGGCTGCGCAGTGCATAATCGGAATTTCTTCTGATAATTTCCATCTTTTATATGTACTAAATTTGCTACTTTATGTTCGCAAAAGGATAAAAAAAGACTAATTTAATCTGGATTAATTTGCATTATTAATATATATTAGTGCTACGCTTGTCACAATAACCGGGTTCCCTTGAAGGTAGCCGAAAGTATTTTCTAGCGTGGAACACATTAATTTATATCAAAACAGCAGTTTGGAACCTCTACCAGGGCCTAATCATGCTTGCAAGAGTAAAACAGACGCTTTCCGACTGGCTTGGCCAACTTCCCCTGCGTAAGAATATCGATGATTTTAATGGATTTCTTTTCGGGAAGATGCTGAGAACGCGGCTTGCTGTTTTGCTGATGGATGAATGCGCCGACGAAGGCTTTCTCAATCGCCTCACCCTGGCATGCGCCGCTACAGAAATTGCGCATACCGCCAGTCTTTTTCACGATGATGTAATTGACGGAGCTTCCTTGCGTAGAGGAAGGCCAACCTTGTGGAAAGCAACTACACCCAATGCCTCGATTTTGACGGGCGACTTTTTGCTCTGCGAATCGCTGCGCTTGCTGGCGGGTACCGGAAATACCGCAGATGTGAACACCTTTGTCTTGAAAGTGCGGGAAGTCTGCTTTGCCGAAGCCGAACAGGAATTGCTGTTGCGCGGCAAAAACATGCCTGCCGAAAAGGCCCTGCAGATTGCCCGCTCCAAAACGGGGCCGCTCTTCGCATTTCCTCTCATGTTCTGTGTGTCCGAAGCTACAGAGGTGCTGGAAGAGGTCGGCTATCTGATAGGAACTGCCTATCAGCTCAAAGATGATATTCTTGACGTCACCGGAAACGAACAAACCGCCGGTAAAACACTGGGGACCGATATGTTGCGCAGCAAATATACGCTTGCCGTGCCGGATGCTCCATATCCGGACGGTGCGCAGGATTACGTAGAACAGCAATGCAGTCGTGCCGTGGAATTACTGTCGCCGTGGCCGATAAAGCAACAAAAGCTTCAGGCATTTGTGGATGAGAAAATAGCTCAACAGGCTGTTTAGCCAAGGGATAAGCAATGGGATCATTTAAAATCGGCAAAGGACTGGATCTCAAACTGGCAGGTGCGCCGCAGACCGAAGTTACCTCAGCTCCCCGGCCGCAACGTGTCGGCATTCATCCCACCGAATTTCGTGGCGTCAAGCCGAAATTGCTGTGCAAAGAGGGGGAAACGGTCAAATGTGGACAATCGCTTTTCTTTGACAAACGCAATCCCGATGTGCATTTCGCTGCTCCGGCAGGGGGTAGGATCGAGTCGGTAAACTATGGCCCGCGCCGCATCATTGAATCGATTGTGATCAAACCTGACTGGGATGCAGCGGACGTGCAGTTCGGCACAAGAAGCAAAAGCGACATCTCAAAAATGAGCAGGGAAGAAGCCCTCAAGCTCCTGCTCGATTCCGGGGCCTTCGTCTCTTTTCGCCAGCGTCCGTTCGACAAGATACCCGATCCGTCCCGTGCTCCCAAGTCAATTTTCATTACGGCAATGAATTCGGCGCCCAACGCCGGTGATCCCGCATTTATGCTGAAGGAACGCGGCGAAGAGTTGCAGCTTGGTATCCATTTGCTCACTAAATTGACCGATGGAAAAGTTCACCTCTGTTACGACCCGCAGCGGGATGTCGAGACCTTTGCCGGCCTTGAGGGCGCACAGCATCACAGCTTTGCGGGCAAGCATCCCAAAGGTCTGGTCGGCACTCACATCCATTTCGTCGATCCAATTAAAAAAGGCGACATTGTCTGGTATCTCGACGCCTGGCATGTGTATGCAATCGGCTGGCTGTTGCAACGGGGAACCTGCTGCACCGAAAAAGTAATTGCACTCGCCGCAAGCGGGGTAGCGCAGCCGCGCTATATCAAAACCATGGTCGGCGCGCCGCTCAAACCGATTATCGCCGATTCATTAAAACAGGGTGAAATGCGGCTGATAGCCGGTACCGCATTGTTTGGAGAAACTAAATCGGAAGATGACTATCTCCCCTTTTACGAATCAAACCTGCAGGCGATTCCCGAGGGGCGCAGGCGTCATTTTATGGGATGGGCCATGCCGGGATTCAATGCCTACTCGGCGAGTTCGAATGTATTTGCGTCATCTCTGGCGCCGGGAAAGGTCTGGAACTTTGATACGAACCTGAACGGCGGACATCGCACTATCGTGTGGACCGATGTCTACGACCAGGTAATGCCGCTTGACATATACACAAACTTTCTGGTCAAGGCCATCCTCGCCGACGAAGTTGACGAAACCGAACAACTTGGTTTGCTCGAGGTGTCCGACGAAGATTTTGCGCTTGCGACGTATCTGTGCCCGTCAAAGGTTGACATCAGCGCCATCATCCGGCGCGGACTTGACGTCATCGAAAAGGAAGGCTATTAGAGTGAAATTCATTGCCGACACGCTGGAGAAAGTCAAACCGAATTTCGAAAAAGGCGGCAAGCTCGAATGGGCCTATCCGGCATTTGAGGCCGCCGAAACATTTGTATTGACGCCCGACACGGTAACCAGAGGGCGCGTACATATTCGTGACTGGCTCGATTCCAAGCGCCTCATGACAACCGTTGTGGTTGCCCTGTTACCCTGCACGCTGATGGCAATGTGGAATACCGGCATGCAGCGGATGATTGCTACCGGCGCACAACCGAACCACCTGCTGGCGATCGGACTGGGAGCGCTGGCGTTTTTGCCGCTCTATTTTATTACCGTTGCAGCCGGAGGGTTGTGGGAAGTGCTTTTTGCCGTGGTGCGCAAGCATGAAGTCAATGAGGGCTTCTTTGTCACCAGCCTGCTTTTCCCGTTGATTGTTCCGCCAACGTTGCCCTACTGGCAGGCGGCTGTTGCGATTTCATTCGGCGTGGTGATCGGAAAAGAGGTGTTTGGCGGTACCGGCCGCAACATTCTCAACCCGGCATTGACCGCGCGCGCCTTTCTATTCTTTTCATGGCCGGGTCAGATTTCCGGGGAGGGAATCTGGCGCTTTGTTGATTCGTCAAAGGATAAAATCGTTGACGGCATCAGTGCGGCAACACCGCTGGGAGTCGCTGCCGTTGCGCAAAGCGGCGGCGATATAATTAAAGCCGTCAATGAGGCCGGATATACCTTTACGGACTTGTTTCTGGGCACCATCCCGGGCTCGATGGGCGAAACCTCCACCCTCGCCTGCCTGCTGGGTGCCGCCTATCTGATACTCACGAAAATCGGTTCCTGGCGCATTATGCTGAGTTGCGTCATCGGCGCGCTCCTTATCTCAACGCTTTTGAATCTGCTTTCGGGGCAGGTGGAAAATCCCATGTTTTCGGTCCCGCCGCACTATCATCTGGTAATGGGCGGATTTGCCTTTGGCGCGGTTTTCATGGCAACCGATCCGGTATCCGCCGCCGCCACCAACACCGGCAAATGGATCTACGGGTTTCTGATCGGCGCACTCGCCATCACCATCCGAACGGTCAACCCGGCCTATCCCGAAGGAATGATGCTGGCAATTTTACTCATGAACGTTTTCGCCCCGATCATAGATCACGTCGTCGCACAGGCCAATATCAAGAGGAGATTATTACGTGGAGCGAGGTAATACGAATGCAAGTACCATTATATTTGCCGTCATCCTTTGTCTGGTCAGCAGCACGGCGCTGACGCTGGTATCCAAAGGGCTCGAGCCGCAAAAAAATCTGAATGTCGAGCTTGACAGAAAGAGCAATGTACTTAAAGCGTTCGGGGTCAACACTAAAAATTTTGACAAGCAGGATGTCTCCGGTATGTACCGCGAGCTGATTAATGAATACGTGGTGGAGCGCAACGGCAGCATCGTCGAAGGAAAAAAGCCTGCCGATCTCGATCCCGAAAAGGACAGCACCTTTTTGCCGGTTTACGAAGCCGTGGGCGAGGATTCGGTGAAAGGCTACGCCATACCTATCGTTGGTTATGGTCTGTGGTCATGGATGTACGGCTATTTCGCTCTTGAAAAGGATCTGAAGACCGTCAAAGGAATCACCTTCTACAAACACGGTGAAACCCCCGGACTCGGCGGTGAAATAGAAGCGCAGTGGTTTCAGGAGAATTTCGAAGGCAAGAAAATCTACGGCCCCGACGGCAAGCTTCGCCCAATCACCGTGGTCAAAGGCAAGGTCGAGGACGTTGTCAAAAACGAGAGCGAGCAAAAATATTACGTCGACGGTATCAGTGGCGCCACCATGACCTCCAATGGCGTAACCCGCACCATAGAAGAGGCGTTGGAAAAGTACGCACCCCATTTCGAAAAATTAAAGGGGAGGGTTTGACATCATGGCCAGTGAAATTTTGAAAGAAGGTTTGTTTTCAAAGAAGCGGCTTGATCATATTCGAGAATCATTCTGGGAAGGCAATCCCATTTCCAATCAGGTGCTGGGCATTTGCTCGGCGCTGGCGGTAACGGTAAAGGTCGATACGGCAATCGTGATGGTATTGGCGTTGACGTTCGTGCTCTGCCTATCCAATGTAATAATCTCATCGCTGAGAAAATTTATCCCCGGCAACATTCGCATTATCGTCTTTCTGGTAGTTATCGCCTCTGCCGTCGCCATCGCCGATGAAGTGCTTAAAGCATTCATGTACGATATCTCCAAGCAGCTCAGCGTATTCGTCGGGTTGATCATCACCAACTGCATTGTGATGGGCCGGGCCGAAGCTTTTGCCATGGGCAATGGCTGGTGGGATTCACTGCTCGATGCATTCGGCAATGCGATGGGATACGGAATGTTTCTGATTATGGTTGCCGTCCCCCGGGAATTGTTCGGCAGTGGCAGCATCCTCGGCTACCAGATCGTCCCGCAGCCACTGTATGATCTCGGCTATGTCGACTCCGGTTTCATGTTGCTTGCGCCTGCGGCGTTTATCCTGCTTGGCCTGTTTATCTGGGCGCAGAAAACGATGGTGCTGGCCAGAGCAAAAGGAGGTCGCTGATGCTTGAACATTATCTTTCGCTGGCCGTCAAATCAATTTTTGTCGAGAATATTCTGTTGGCATTCTTTCTGGGAATGTGCTCGTTTCTGGCGGTATCAAAAAAGATTCAGACGGCAGTCGGCCTCGGACTGGCTGTCATATTTGTCAATACAATGACCGCTCCCGCCAACTGGTTTATCTACAATATGCTCTTGCGCAAAGGAGCGCTTTCCTGGACCGGAATTCCGGCGCTTGAGCAGATGGATCTGAGCTTTCTGGTCTTCGTCAGTTTCATCGCCGTGATTGCGGCCATGGTGCAACTGGTCGAGATGTTTATTGACAAATACGTGCCGGCACTCTATGGAACGCTGGGTATCTTTCTCCCGCTGATAGCCGTCAACTGTGCAATTCTGGGCACGTCGCTGTTTATCAAGGAGCGGGATTACAATTTTGGCGAAGCAGTCGTCTTCGGCAGCGGCTCCGGTATCGGCTGGGCCCTGGCTATTATCTCCATGGCGGCGATCCGCAAAAAATTACGTTACGCAAACCCTCCCGAAGGTCTGAGAGATCTGGGACTGACCTTTATCGTCACCGGATTGATGGCAATCGCCTTTCTGGGATTTTCGGGGATAAAGCTGTGATGCCGGAAGAAAAAGAATCACCTGCTCCCGATGAGCGCACCGGCGCGTGAAACATCAAAAGCAAAGTAGCGACATGAAATGAAATTCAACAACACACCGTCCTGCATCTGGAGAGTTTTACAATGGGTCTTGTTGGCACCGTAGGAATCAGCGTACTCATCTTTACGCTCTATATTCTCATCTTGGTCGGCATCATGATTCTGGCCAAAGCCAAACTTGCCGCGACCGGCGACGTCAAATTGCATATCAACGATGACGAATCATTAACCAAAACCGTCCCCGCCGGCAACACCGTCCTGACCACACTCAGCAGCACGGGTTTGCTCCTGCCCTCAGCCTGCGGCGGCGGCGGAACCTGTGGTCTGTGTAAAGTGCAAATTCTTGACGGCGCCGGTGATATCCTTCCCACCGAACTGGGACATATCTCCCGCCAGGAGGCCAAAGACAAGTGGCGTCTGGGATGTCAGGTAAAAGTCAAAAACGATCTCAAACTCAAAATTCCCGATGAAATCTTCAATATCAAAAAATTTAATTGCACGGTACGCTCCAACAAGAACGTTGCGACGTTTATCAAAGAACTTATTCTCGACATTGACGAAGGCAAGGAACTGAATTTCAAGGCCGGCGGCTATATTCAAATCGACATCCCGGCATTCGGTGAAATCCCCTTCACATCATTTGATATCCAGGAGAAATATCGTGACGCCTGGGATAATTTCAAATTGTGGGATATCGTTGCCACAAGCGATGAACCCGTGTTTCGCGCCTACTCGATGGCCAATCATCCCGCCGAGGGCAACCGGGTCATGCTCAATGTGCGCATTGCCACGCCGCCACCCAAAACCGACCTGCCGCCGGGAATCGCATCCTCATACATATTCAGCCTCAAGCCCGGAGATAAAGTTACCATCAGCGGACCGTTCGGAGAATTTTTTGTCAAAGACACCGAGCGGGAAATGTGCTTTATCGGCGGCGGCGCGGGTATGGCTCCGATGCGCTCGCACATCTACCATCAATTTCACACCGAACACACCAAGCGCAAAACCACGTTCTGGTACGGCGCACGCTCGGTACGCGAAATGTTTTATCACGACGAGTTTCTCGAAATCCAGAAAAACAATCCCAACTTTGAGTATCAGGTCGCGCTCTCCGATCCACAACCCGAAGATAACTGGGACGGCCCCAGCGGCTTTATCCACCAGGTCGCACACGATAGGTACCTGAAGGATCATGAAGATCCGTCCGAAATCGAATACTATCTTTGCGGCCCCCCCATGATGCTTGCGGCTGTCAACAAGATGCTCTACGATCTGGGCGTCGAACAAGAGATGATTGCCTACGACGAATTCGGTTGATGCGTATGTCAATGAACAAGCCGGGCGCCGGTACCTGATGGCGATGGGATTTTTGTTTGGCTGAATACTTGTTACCCCTCCTCACAAATATTAATTATATTATTTGACCGTTGTCAAAACGTGCTGATTTTAAATAAGTTACGGGCATGACGCCGAGATGGGAAGGGCTTTTCGTATGAATCAACCGTTTATCCTGCTGGCTTGCGGCCACGAGCAGCAACGATCCATTCTCAAAAGCTACCTGGTTGAGAAAAATGTCTGCGTCTTCGAGGCTCGTTCCAAATCTGAAATATTCAACTGCGTGAAACGTCGCACGCTCAATCTGGCGATCTTCGGACTCATAACAAGTGACACTACGTCTATGCTGGATTTGATCCGCGAGGTCAGGGACGTCGACCCGAACCTGCCCAGCATCGTCTTCGTCAAGCAAAGCACCGAAGATATGGCGATTACCGCGCTACGCCTGGGAATTCAGGATTATCTTAAAGTTCCGTTTGCCAAACATGAATTTATTCAGAGTGTACAGCGTTGCGTCGATCATCGCGAGACGATCTGTACCTGCAAAGGCTCATACGCAGGCAGCGAACAGCGAGGCGACCCTTCGACCATGATTGGTGACAACCGTGAATTCGTCGATATTCGCACCTATTTGCATCAGGCTGCGGCAACCGAAAGCAATGTGCTGCTGTACGGAGAAACCGGAACAGGTAAAGAGCTGGCAGCCGAATACATACACCACAATAGCCTGCGCAAGCAGAAGCCGTTTATCTGCATAAATTGCGCCGCACTGCCCGATACGCTCCTGGAAAATGAGCTTTTCGGTCATGAGCGCGGCGCTTACACCGGCGCCGGTACACAGCAGGAAGGCCTGCTGCGCGCGGCGCAGGGCGGTACCATCTTTTTCGACGAAATTGGCGACATGAGCATGTTTGCGCAGGCCAAAATCCTGCGCGCCATAGAAAGCCGTACCATACAGCGATTGGGTAACGGCGCCGCGCACAAACTTGACATTCGCATCATTGCCGCAACCAATCAGGATCTCGAAAAAATGCTGCGCGAAAAGCTGTTCCGCAAAGATCTCTATTTCCGGCTCAATGTTATACGCGTGGCACTGCCGCCGCTGCGCAAACGCAAAGAAGATATCCCCCTGCTGCTGGACTATTTCCGCACCCGGTTCAACGAGCAGTTTGCCAGAAAAATTGATGGCTACGATGACGAGGTTGTCAATTGCTTTCTGCGTTATGACTGGCCGGGTAACATTCGTGAGCTGCGCAATGTTGTCGAAGCCGCCTATGTCTCGGCCAACTACCCTTTTATTACCTGCAGCGATCTTCCCGCCTATTTTAGGGAAGAGTTTGACAGGCTGCAGGTGGACAAGATTATTGAAGAAAAGGACTTGCTCATCTGCACGCTCCAGGAAACGCAGGGCAATAAAAGCAAAGCCGCCGAAAAGCTCAACTGGTCGCGCATGACGCTGTATCGCAAGCTTGCCAGATATCGAATTGAGGATGGATGGTTGAATTAGATGCAGAGCTTCCCGGCAAACCCTACCGGCAGCACTGAGGTGTTTATGAGCTACTGTCGGGGATGCAAGGCAAATGCAATCAGGCAATAGTTGTCTGCGATCGAGCCGGTCGCAGTAAACTGGTGGCTTGCTTCGCCCTAGTGCATCTCAAATACGAATATGTTACCACGGGCTCATTTCAGCCCTGTCTTCGTTGCTCATCAGTTGAATACACCCGGTATTCGGCATCTTCGCGCCTCAACAGGAGGCAAAAATAGCTCCTCGACACGCCCTTATTTG
Source organism: Chitinivibrionales bacterium (assembly GCA_014728295.1). Classification (GTDB taxonomy): domain Bacteria; phylum Fibrobacterota; class Chitinivibrionia; order Chitinivibrionales; family WJKA01; genus WJLW01. The sequence goes on from WJLW01000107.1 coordinate 25,163, forward strand.
AGATGCACTACTCTAGTGACCTGCAATCGTAGCCTGAAGCCTCCCCCGGCATGACAGCAAAAAAAATGGCCACGAGCACCAACTGCTTCAATGGCCTTACAAAACGCGATACATCCTGCACTTGTCATGCAGGAGCTGTTCTTTTTACAATTATACCGCTACGACATTTGTTGCGCACGGGCCTTTTTGTCCCTGTCCGACGTCAAACTCGACAGTCTGACCATCATCGAGCGATTTGTAGCCGCCGCCGCTTTTGATTTCTGAATGATGGACAAAAAGATCTTTGCCGCCGTCATCCGGAGTGATAAAGCCGTAGCCTTTGTCCGCGTTGAACCATTTTACGGTACCCTTACTCATAGGATGCCATCCTTTCGGTGTGTGAATAGTGTGAAAAATGAATGATAGTTGTGAGTAATCAATGGTTTCTGGTTTCTGTATGAGGGTAGTATATGCTTACTTTTACTGTGGGTGGGAACTATGGATGGTGTGGATTCCTACTTGTGGCAGACTCTTTGACAATTGCTGTCGCGCCGTCTATTCTACACAGGCGCGATAAATTTTACGACTCAAGTAATATACATTACCACCAGGCGATAAGGAAAAGAAATATCTCTAAGGCGGATATTTTTTGTTTTGACCATGCTGCAGGCGTCCGCGCGTGTGTAACCGTGCACTGTTACACGAAGCTGTCCCGCCGGTGATGCGCACGCCGCGCATCAGGCTCAAGCCGTGCGCAGCGGAGATGCGGGGCAGTCCGGGCGTCCATACGGACAACAAAACGTCAAGCAGATCCCGATCGGAAGAAAATTGAATCGCACCGCCCAAATGCGCGCAGAGGTACAAAGTGTAACATTGCCTGTGACGAAACCATGTCCTGCGTCAAGCATCCTCGTGCGTTCATCACGAAAACCTTCGAATGCGGTCTGCTTGTCCCTACGGCACATGAGTTGCTTATTATCTGACTTTTCACAATTAGCAATAACCGTTCGCTATGATTGACAAAGCTCTGAATGCCCTGGTCTCGATTACCTCCGATTACCTGAGCATGCTTCCCGAACTGAATATCGGCAGTGAGGCAAATGTCAAGTTGTCGCACATTATCAAAAACGACGGGACGATGGGCATGCAGGATAATACCCTGGGGGTGACCCTGATGAATGTCGAGGAAGAGCGCAATTTGCCTTCCACAAAGGCCTGGTACAAAACCGGGCAGGACAAAATCGAGCATGTCAATCCGGTGATGCGACTGAATCTGTATGTGCTGTTTACGGCTCATTTCAAGGAGCACAAAGCATCTCTGCAATACATCTCCGGTGTGGTGAGCGCATTTCAGAGCAAGAACGTTTTTACTCCGCAGAACACGCCGGTGCTTGACGAGACAATCGAAAAGCTCATCGTGGAGTTGTACACGCTCAACCTTGAGCAGCAGCACCAGCTCTGGGGGGTTATCGGAGCAAAGTATTTGCCGTCATTGATGTACAAGGTGCGCATCGTTGCGATTCAGCAATTACGTGCCAAAGACAGTCAGGAACCGATTCTGGGTATCGGCATAACGGCGGGAGGCAAGGCTGCGCCATGATGATACGGTATAAGACACTGTTCTCGATTGATATCCTGCATAATTTCTATGCAAACGGGGCGAGCCGGGACTTTGCTCTTGCGCCCACCGACGAGACGGTCGAGACGCTGCGCTCATTCGATCTGCTGTTTCGTCCGACATCCCGCGGCGCAACGGTGCTGTATCAGGTGCAGGAGCGGGGCAGGAACGATAGCGTGCGGACGCGTCCGCTTGGTGACGATGCCCTGCTTACCTTCAAGCTTATCATCCGCAACAACGCCTTTCTTAATTATACCGATTTACCCATCGATCACGCCCCGAATGAGATTTACTATTTCAGCAATCTCACCGGAAACAAGCAGACCACCGGACCGGGCGGCAGTGACCAATTGCTGCTGACGCAATGGAAAGACACCGCATTTGCCTCAAAGCGTGACCGGCTCGAGCTGTGGCCGCAGCGGTTCCAGTTCGAGGCGCAGACCGGCAAGCGCTCGACTCTGCTGGAAGTAAAATCGCAGGTCGATGCTTCTCTTGTCAAAAAGCGGATCTATTCGATAGCGGATCCTGCCGAACCCGACAAACGCAAGTTTTCCGAAACCGTCAACCTGCTCGGCAGGCGTCCCCAGAAGGTGCGCTTATTCGTGGATGACAAGCGGGAAATGAAATTTTATGCGGATGATCGCCTGTATGGCAAGACTCTCTTCGGGGTGATTGCGATATTCAGGCACAGCAAGGTTTCCAGAGATTACGCGTTTGAAGATGATCCGGCAAAGGATGATTTCCCGACCTATACGCTTCGTTTCAACCGCCGCCAAAGCATCTGGCGCTACAATGTGATTCTTAAAAACCAATTACGCGACAGTGACCCGCACGAGTGGCCGGCGGACTGGCCCTCGAAATGGAGCATCAGCTACCCGCCGGATGAGGCCGTTGCCATTACCCCGCAGACCAATGATATCTATCAGGCGACCGGCGGGTTCTACGCGGTACCGTTTGTTTCAAACCGGGCCTTGCCCTTTGCCAGTGCGCCGGTATCCGGCATGCGACTTCAGAAAAAGAACGGCAACGGCAATGGTACGGGACACGGACACGGGGAGGGAGGCGACGATGATGATGATGAATCACCCATTGGCGCCATAAGAGAGGTAGCCAACCTTCCCGCACCCGATTTCGCAAACCTGAAGCCGGGCAAAGACAGCAATGTTTCTGAAATTAATATTTACGTTTAACACACAAACCCAGGGGAGCATGTATGCCAACGTACAAAACACCTGACGTGTACGTCGAAGAGATCTCCCTGTTTCCACCATCGGTGGCTGAGGTGGAGACAGCAGTTCCCGCGTTTATCGGGTATACCGAGACGGCGGCGAAAAACGGTGAAAGCCTTCACCGGAAGCCAACCAAAGTGAGCTCGCTGGTCGAGTATCAGAACTATTTCGGCTTTGGCCCCGAAAAGGACCTGACCGTCGTGCTTGACACCAACAACACGGCGACCCAGGTGGTGCAGAATGCGCAGTTTTTCATGTACGACAGCTTGCGCATGTTTTTTGCCAACGGCGGCGGCAAGTGCTACATCATCTCGACCGGGCTGTTCAAAGACAGCGGCGGTAATGCAACGGTGAAAAGCAAAGCCGATCTTCAGGCCGGCCTCAGCGTACTCAAAAAGTGGGATGAGCCGACGATCATCGTCATGCCCGACGCGCCACTGCTCAGCGGCGCCACCGATCTGTACGATCTGCAAAAAGAAGCCCTCATGCAGTGCGGCGAGCTGATGGATCGTGTGCTGCTCTGCGACCTCAAGCGCGGCGACGATACTAATTTTGACGATACGGTCGATGAGTTCAGGGATAAAATCGGTATCAACAATCTGAAGTACGGCGCTTCGTACGCCCCCTGGCTGAGGTCGAGTTTGAGCAAAACCGTCAAGTACCGCGAGATTACGCTCAAGCGCAACGATCCCAACGCAGCCGACTCGATCAGCCTCTACAACCAGACCGGCGATAACAGCATGCGTCAACTTGTATTCGATCTGAATCAGGCAAAAAAGGCGGTTGACGATATCAATGCCGGCATGATTACCAACATCGATCCCACAACGGAGAAAAGCCTGGAAGACAAGCTGGCGGCACTGGTTGACGCGTTTCATAGCGCCAACGAAGCCTATGACGAAGGCACGGCGGACAACGGCTATTTTAAAGCGGTTCTGCAGGATGTGTACCATCTTATGCGCGATCTTTTCTATGAGATTATAACCCTGCAGGATAATCTGCCGCCGATTGTTGGCGAGCCCAACAGCGCAAACGGCGAGACCAAAGATTTCAAGCTCAAAAACGATATCGATTCCATAATCCAGGATCACGATCTGGAAAGCAGCTTCACCACGCTGCTGCATCACAGCAATGCCATCAACCTCAAGCCGTCCGGCGGCAGCGGTGCCAAGCAGATCTTTGTTTCGAGCAATACGAAATTCACGGCCGTTGCCAAGGACTATCTGGGCCATGCAACGCCAAGCGGCGTTACCGATGCCGCAGTCACGGCACTGTATGCGGGAATTGCGGAGAAACGGCAGGATGATGCACTGGTCGCGCTCAATGCCGCAACCGGCGTTGCCGGTAGCTTCTTTGCGGCGGTACAGGCGCTTGTGTCGACTGCGCGCGGCTACGAAACCACCTTTGATTCCAGCCTGCGTGAGTCGTTCTCGCTGTATCGCAACATTCTCAACAAAATCAGCGAAAACCTCGCAGAGCTGCCGCCGTCGGGGGCCATCGCCGGAATCTACGCATTCGTCGACAATCAGCGCGGCGTGTGGAAAGCTCCCGCCAATGTCTCGCTCAACGGTGTCGGCGGCCTGCTGACGCACATTGACAACAAGGAACAGGAAAGCCTCAACGTCGACGTCAATGCCGGCAAGTCGGTCAATGCGATTCGTGCTTTTTCCGGCAAGGGAACCCTGGTATGGGGTGCACGCACGTTGGCGGGCAACGACAACGAGTGGCGCTACGTATCGGTGCGACGCTTTTTCAACATGGTCGAGGAGTCGGTGAAAAAGTCGACCTATTGGGCCGTTTTCGAGCCCAACGACGCCAATACCTGGATCAAAGTCAAGTCCATGATCGAAAACTACCTTATTCAGAAGTGGCGCGACGGCGCGCTGCAGGGCGCCAAACCGGAGCAGGCCTTCTTTGTCAAGGTCGGTCTCGGCACCACCATGTCGGCGCAGGATATTCTCGAGGGCCGCATGAATGTCGAAATCGGCATGGCCGTGGTCCGTCCGGCCGAGTTCATCATCCTCAAGTTCTCACATAAGATGCCGGAGGCGTGATTGGAAGAATGGACGGATGATTGGATGCGCTCGGAAGTTTCGTTTTTTCAGCATTCATCTAAGCAAAAACGTATCGAATAACCAAAACTTCACCGAAAGGTAAACTATGGCACAGTATCCGTTACCAGCGTTTCATTTCCAGGTAGACTGGGGCGGCTCGAAAGGAACCGAGGTTGGATTCTCCGAAGTCAGCGGATTGACAATCGAGAGGCAGGTGGTCGAATATCGTGACGGCGCCAGCAAGGAATACGGTCCGGTCAAAATGCCGGGTATTCCCAAGTTCGGCAATATCACGCTCAAACGCGGCATAACCAAGGCGGATAATGACTTCTATGCCTGGATAAATACGACCGCGCTTAACACGGTCGAGCGGCGCGACCTGACGATCAGCCTGCTCAATGAGAATCACGAGCCGGCGATGACCTGGAAAGTCAAGAACTGTTTTCCGGTCAAGGTCGAAGGACCCGGGCTCAAGTCAACCGGCAATGAAGTCGCCATCGAGTCTCTGGAAGTTGCTCATGAAGGACTGACCATAGAGGCAGAGTAAGCCAATGCCCTCATATTATCCACCGGTCGGATTCCACTTTCGGGTCGAGTTCGGTTTTCTTGCGCAGGAGAGCACCGATACGCTCTTTCAGGAGGTAAGCGGTATGTCAATGTCATTGGGAACCGAGGATTACAACGAAGGCGGCGAAAACCGCTTCGCGCATCGCATGCCGACCATGGCGAAATTTTCGAACCTCACGCTCAAGCGCGGCCTGCTGGCCGATTCGCAACTGATCACGTGGATCGAGCATGCCGTCACCAATATCGAAGCCGGCGACGAAGACAATCTCAAGCCCACGACGGTTAACGTGACCCTGCTCAACGAAAAGAGTGAGCCGGTGGCCGATACCTACAGCTTCGTGCGTGCCTGGCCGGTCAAGTGGGCGGTATCCGACTTCAAGTCGACCGACAACTCGATTGTGGTTGAAACGCTCGAACTCAGTTACAACTATTTCTCACGTATTCAAAAGTAAACGGACTGCGTATGCCCATAGAAATCCGAGAACTCATTATCAAGGCCCGTGTCGATGAATCGGGCGGCGGCTCGCGTCAGGCGGGCCGCAGCCAATCCGGTGGTTCCGAAGATGTTGTAGCCGAAGCCGTCGATCAGGTATTCACCATACTCAAAGAAAACAGCGAGCGGTAAACACGCATGGACGGAGAACTGAAAAAGCTCAAAATTGAAGCGTATTCGTCAATTGACTACGGCGACAAAGTGACGGAATTTGTCGTCATGTTCAACCCGACAAAATATTCGCAGAAGTACGAAGTCGAATATGAAGACGCTTCCGGACAGGGCACCAGCGGATCGTCGCAGACCTTTGGCCGCATCAAGCCGCAGGAATACACCTTCGAGTTTCTGTTTGACGGAACGGGAATTACCGCCGAGAAAAAAGAGGTGTCCGACGAGGTGGACGCCTTCCTTACCGTGTGCGGCAAAATGGACGGTGATATTCACCGGCCCTTCTACCTGCAGATTTCGTGGGGAACCCTGATCTCACGGTGCATTCTCAAAACCGCCGAAATCAACTACAGTCTGTTCCGCCCCGACGGCACGCCTCTGCGCGCCAAGGTGCGCGCCGCGTTCACCGAAAACATCGAAGACGAGCTGCGCACCGCCGAAGAAGGCAAAAACTCACCCGATTTAACGCACTATCGCGTCGTGCAGGACGGTGATACCTTGCCGATCATGACCTGGCGCATGTATGGTGACCTTTCGTACTATCCCGATATTGCCAGAATAAACGGGTTGAAAAACTTCCGCTCTTTGCAAACGGGCATGCGCCTGCGCTTTCCGCCGCTTAAACAGACGGCTGCATCATGAACAACAGTCGTGTCGTACCAACACCCGCACCGGCAGACCTCGTCACCTTCCGTATTGTAATTGACGGAGTGGAGCTGGGCAGCGAGTATCATCTCGTCGCGCTCTCGGTGACCCGGACCGTAAACAAAATCCCGTCGGCCGTGATGACGCTGCTGGATGGCGATCCCGCGCAGGAAGATTTCCCCCTGAGCAACAGCGATCTGCTCGTCCCCGGCAAACAAATCGAGCTGCTCGCCGGCTATCATTCGCAAGAAGACACAATTTTCAAGGGCATTATCGTATCGCACAGCATCAAAGCCCGCAGCAACAAACCATCCGCATTGACCATTGAGCTCAAGGACAAAGCCGTCGGCATGACCCTGGGACGCAAAAGTAAATACTTTGTCGAGATGACCGACAGCGACATCATGGAAGAGCTTCTGGGCGCCTACGCGCTGGAAACCGACGTCGAATCGACCGATGCAATCCATGCCGAAATGGTACAGTATTATGCAACCGACTGGGACTTTCTGGTCTCACGGGCGGACGTCAACGGCAAGCTGGTCATGGTCGACGACGGCAAAGTGCACGTCACGTCACCGGATTGCGGTCAGGAAGCGGTTGTCAGCCTCATATACGGTTCGACCATGCTCGAATTCGAGGCATCCCTTGACGCACGCAATCAACTCGAGGCCGTGAAGAGCGCCTCGTGGGACTACGCCGAGCAGGCCATGATCGAGGAGGAAGGCGACGATCCGCAATACAACGGACAGGGTAACATCGACGGCGGAACCCTGGCCGGAGTACTCGGTCTCGACTCGTTTCCGCTGACCCATACGGGGCAGGTCAGAGACCGGGAACTCAAGGCCTGGGCCGATGCGCAACTGCTCAAAAGCAGGATGGCGCGCATTATCGGCAGGGTCAAGTGTCAGGGTATCGCTGGGGTCAAACCCGGCGCCGTTGTCGAATTGCAGGGCGTCGGCGACCGCTTCAACGGCAATGCTTTTGTCACGGCAGTGCGGCATTCGTTGACGCGTGAGAATTGGGAAACGAACATACAATTCGGCCTGTCGCCGGAGTGGTTTGCGCAGAAGGTACGTATCGAGGACAATCAGGCGTCGGCGCTGGTTCCGCCGGTGCACGGCCTGCAAATAGGCATAGTCACTGCGCTTGAGGGCGATCCGGACGGCGAGCATCGCGTGCAGGTAAAAATGCCGGTCATATCAACCGAGGACGAAGGCGTCTGGGCGCGAGTGGCCTGTGTTGACGCCGGTGACAGCCGGGGGGTCTACTTCCGGCCGGAAATCGGAGACGAGGTCGTGCTGGGCTTTCTGAATGACGACCCGCGTGATCCGTTGGTCCTGGGCATGCTCAACAGCAGCGCCAAACCCGCCCCCATCGAAGCCGCCGACGACAACCACGAAAAAGCCATCGTCACCCGCAGCGAATTGAAGGTCGTATTCAACGATGATGAAGTCAGCTTGACAATCGAAACTCCCAACGGCAACAAAATCGTTATCAGCGACAATGACGGCGGCATAGCCCTGGAAGATGAAAACAGCAACAAAATAGAAATGACATCCGACGGCATCACTTTCGACAGCCCGAGCGACATCAGCATCTCTTCGCAGGGGGATGTAAAGATCGAGGGCAACAACATTGAAATGGCCGCTCAGGCACAATTCAAAGCTGAAGGACCAGCAGGCGCCGAGTTGACATCCGGCGCAATTTGCAAGGTGGAGGGCTCGCTGGTGCAGATTAATTAGCTGGACTGCGGGATAGAAAAAAGGGGGGAGCAGATGTCACCCTGAGCCCGTCGCAGGCAGCCTGTTGAAGTATGAGCATGAGTGCAAAAAGCGTTAATCATAAATCTTGAATCGGGGTCAGCATGCCACCGGCAGCCAGAGTAACCGACACAACCAACCACGGCGGAACAATCGTCGGGCCCGGTGATCCAACCGTGCTTGTCGGCGGCATGCCCGCTGCGGTGCAGCTTGACAATCACGTATGCGTTCTGCCGCCCAACGCGCATCAACCGACCGTCAGTGCGTTTCCGATGGGTAGCACGACGGTTCTGATCGGCGGCAAAGGCGCGTTGCGAACTACGGATACGGCGATTTGCGGTGCAATGGCGGTGGTTGGAGAACCCACGGTGATGATTGGATAAGCTATGGCAGAACACATTCCTTTTTCCGGAACCGGGTGGAGCTTTCCGCCGACCTTCATCAAATCGCGTGCTTCGGTGGAGACGATAACGGATGAGGACGAAATTCGCAGCAGCCTCGAAGTCCTGCTTTCGACCGCACCCGGCGAGCGCATTTTGCAGCCTGATTTCGGTTGCGATCTGCGCCCGTTGCTGTTCGAGCCGCTGGATACGTCGCTGAAAACCTATATCAAAGACCGCATCCGCGTCTCGATTCTCTATCACGAGCCACGCATCAGACTTGACGACGTCAATTTGGTAACCGTGCCGGATGAAGGCAAGATTGAGATACTGATTGATTACACAATTCGCGCGACCAATTCGCGCCACAATATGGTCTATCCCTTTTATCTTGAGGAAGGAGTGGCGTGAGACGGCACCACGACGCAACGATGCGACGATCCTGTCGAGCGGGAACGCGGCGGCGCCACGGGATAGCATGAAAACGTAAAAAGCCGGAATTGATAATCATGACTTCATATTCTCACCAGATTAGTCACGATGGACTGAGCAGGCTGCAGCGCTATCCTGAGACGCTGAACCCGGAGCATTTTCGGGTTGATGAGCGCTCGACGGCGGATTTTGTGGCGTATACGTCACGCTTTGCCGCAACGGTGCAATATTTCGACAACAACAACCGCCCGGATGGTGATTGGCGGGAATTTTTTGATCGCGATGTTACCGCAATCATCGCTTCAATCGTACAGCACAAGCCCGATGTCATGCAGAAAAGCATTGACGACGCTCGGCAAAAGGCCGCTGCCGCAGGTGGTGTACATGATGCACAGTTGGAAGAGGCATTCCATGCGCTCTTTAATGTAATTGCGTATGCGGCCGGATTGTTTGACCGGTGGTATGTCAGAGCGCCGAAAGGCCTTAAAATCGAACGCGAAATTCATCGGCTGATTTCTTCGCAATTGCGGGAAGAGTATGCACGCGCTATCAGCTACTTCAAGGCCGCCGAGGAGAACAACTATATCAAACCGGCCAAAACAAAATTCAGCATCGGGCGAGCCCTCGATGAGGTGTGGATACCGCTACCCGAGTCGATAAAGCCGCAGTGGAACGAGTATGTTGTTGACATCCTCGCCGATACCCTCACGTTTCCCCCCAAAAACTCAACGAGCCCGGCGGCGGTGCAGACTGCAATTCGCAAGCTCGAAATAATTGCCGACAGCTTTGTCGCCGCTCATCAGCAAATCACTGCCGGTGCCGCCGCATTCATCGAAGAGACGCTTAGCGCTTGGCCGGAGCATTCGCCCAATATGAGCCTGTATCTGGCCTTTCTGCAGTTGTATGCGGTCGCGCAGCAGGATTTGAACCGGACTACCGCCCGGCATCTTGACTTTTACTATAATGATGTGCTCCGGTTCGAGCCGAAACCGGCCCAGCCGGATCAGGTGCACGTTTTATTCGAAATTGCAAAGCATCGCCCGTACTATTTATTGCCGAAAGCGACGCTGCTCAAAGCGGGTAAGGATGCCCGGGAAAAGGATGTCGCCTACGAACTCGATCATGACATAACTTTGAACCATGCATCGGTTGCCGATCTTAAAGCCGTTTATGTTCAATCGGCGCCGGATTCGCACAAGCGAGTATTTGCCGTTGCGCAACCGAAAAGCACCGACGGAACGGGTGGTGAGTTCGAAGACAAGCCGCAAATCTGGCGAGCGTTCGGGGATGATCTGGTTCCCGCTCCGACGGCGGTAACCGAGCTGCGCGAGGATGATTTTCCCACAGCAGAAATCGGATGGCTGTTTGCAGGGCCGGTGCTGCAGGTGTCGGAAGGTGTACGCACGATCACCGTTGAAATCACGCTTGCCGAAGTGATTGACTCAAGCGATATTAGTGCACCCATGTTCAAAGCAAAATTGACCGGTGAGGAAGGCTGGATCGAGAAGGGCTTGACGGATGTGGATACCGGCTCGGGAGACCGTATTACCGCAACCATTGCACTGTCTGCGGATGACGGCCCGCTCGTCGGGCTGGATGCAAAATTGCATGAGTCAAGCTATCCGACCACCGATCCGGTGCTTGAAATCACGTTGGCCGATCCTGCCCGTTCACAACATGCCTATAAGTTTGCCGCGCTGCAAGACGCGCACATCCTCGCGGTAAGCATACTGGTTGACGTTGACGGGGCCGAATCATTTACCATGCAGACCCCTGCGGGTGCCGCCGGGCCCGGCAAAGCATTCCTGCCTTTCGGCCCGCGTCCGGTCGTTGGCTCTACCCTGCACATCGGCGGAGAGGAGATTTTTACCAAAAAGCTGAACAGCATCACGCTTGTGTATGACTGGCTGGATGCGCCACAGAATTTCTCCAGTCATTACAGCGTCTACAATAACGCATTGAACCTGTCCGGTTCGCAACAATTTGCGAATGCCAATTTCACGGCAAAAGCATACATCGATCAGGGGAGTGCATGGAGCGGTGAGACGTTCCAGCTTTTCACCGGTAAACCGGGTGATGCGTACGTTAAGGAGTTCTGCCGAAGCGGGGGCATCTATGAGCCGGTGGACGCCGGCGTCGCATATCCGCTGGCCATCCAGTTGAACGGTCCGCCGCACGCGTTCGGACATGCAGATTTTTCGGCGGTGTATACGAAGCAAATTCTGAAATACAATGCCGATGTTCTGAATCCGCCCGACATCCAGAGCAAAAGCCTGCCGATTGTCGCATCCGGGTCGGCTACAAAAAAAGAGCTGGGGCAGATACCGCAGCAGGGAATGGTCGGCGTCGGCGCGCAAGCCGCAACCCCCGAACCGAATCTGCCGACAGAGCCATATACGCCCGCGATGACCGGTTTGAAACTGCGCTATCAGGCGTATGACAACATCGATTTTTCCGGCGCCAACGAAAATTGCGCGCTCCAGTTCTTTCACAAAGGAGCCTTCGGAAGCATTCGCCTGATAAGTGACGGCAGCACCTTGCCGCGCTTGCTGACGCCCTTGGAGATCGAAACCGCGGCGGGTACCTTTAAAAACGAAGGTGAATTATACCTTGCGATACAGAACCTGCACCCTCGCGAAAGCCTCTCGCTGCTCATCCAGATGGTAGAAGGCAGCGGCGAACCGGATGTTGCGCCTCCCAAGGTAAGCTGGTCATATCTCACCGAAGCCGGCTGGCAGCTTTTTGGCGATGAGCAGATCCTCAAAGATACCACGCTCAATCTTACCAGATCGGGCATTGTCATTTTCGACGTCCCGCGACAGGCAACAGATGCATCACCTCTGCTGGGATCTGGTTTCCACTGGCTGCGCCTGTCGGTCACCGAACATGTGGCGGCGCTGTGCAGCATCGTCGACATTCACGCCCAGGCGGCTGTTGCCGTATTTAAAGACAGAAACAACGACCCGCGCTTTTCGGCAAAGCGTCTGGAAGCCGATACGATAAAAAAGCTGCTTGTCAAAAATGCTGCCGTCAAAGACGTTTCTCAGCCGTATGCGTCATTTGGCGGGCGCATGCCGGAGCAGCCGGAGCAATTGTATGTACGTGCCAGTGAACGCTTGCGCCATAAGAACCGTGCCGTCACGCTTGCCGACTTTGAACGCCTGGTCCTGGAAAACTTTCCCGATATCTACAAAGTTAAATGCATCAACCATAGCCAACTCGTCCGGAAAGATGCGTCCGCTAAACTCGAGCTTATCGAATTTGCTCCGGGAAAGGTGACCATCGTCGTGTTGCCGGATATTCGCAATACCGCCGCCGTCGATCCTTTGCAGCCGCGCGTTGCCGTCGGCAGGCTGCAGCAGATACGGCAATTTATCAGGGAATATGCTTCCCTGCATATCCGGGATCATATCAGTGTTGTCAATCCCTTGTTTGAGCAAGTCGAGGTGCTACTCAAAGTCAAGCTCACGCAGGAGTGGGTTGCGTATCGGGCAATCCTTATCGAAGAAATCAAACGCTTTCTCACCCCGTGGGCCTTTGAAGGCGGAAAAGACATTCATTTCGGCGGGGCGATTCATAAGTCAACCATTCTGCATTTTGTGGAAACACGCCGCTATGTCGACTACATTACTGAATTTTCGATGAAGAAATATATCGACGGCGTTGAAATCCCCGGTCATGACGAAAGTGCCAACGTCAGTTCATCACGTTCGATCCTCGTTTCCTACGAAACGCATGATATATCGCAGGCATAGTACATGGATAATTTGATACTGCATAAAAATCGCACACTTGCGCAAAGCCAGGATTACGAATGGTTGCGCAAGGAGGGGGTTGCGTATATTGAAAGGCTTGGACATAAGCTCTGGTCCGAATACAATGTACACGATCCCGGGGTAACCATTCTGGAATTGCTCTGCTATGCAATTACCGACCTCGGATTTCGTACCGCTTACTCCATGCCGGATATCCTCGCCGAAGAGACCGAGCGCCGACCGCGGAAGGCAATGAATTTTTTTACAGCTCGGGAAATTCTGCCCAACCATCCTCTGACCGAAAAAGACCTGCGCAAGCTGATGATTGACGTTCCGGGAATACGCAACGCCTGGGTTTTTCCGGCAGATGATCACGAACCCTACCTCTATGTCGACCAGAAGGAAAGCGAGTTGAGCTATGACGCCGAGTTTGCAATCACACCGGCCGTTGTAGACAAACTTGCAAAGGCCGACCTGCCGCAGCAGATCACAACCGAACTTGCAGGGGAGAGTTACAGCGCACCGTTGAGCCGAGCCGCCGTTATCGCAAAAGTCGAAAGCATAGCCTCCGCCGCAGTTACGGATGAGCATATGTCAATAATCCTGGCTGCTGCATGCGAGCATCACCTCGTGAAACCGCGCGGGCTCTCGGCGATCAGACTGGAATTTGAGGAAGATCCGTTGCTGGGCGATTTGAACGGACATTATGCCACGTATACGCTTAAAAGTATCGCGCAGACCTTCGGCATTGAAGTTTACCTGCCCATTGCCGGCAAGCTTTCGCAATTGCGTCATGCCGCACACCTGCCTGCCGGCCCCGATCTGCACTTGAGCGCCCTCGCCTATGATCACAATGACGATATCTATCGCGCCGGGTTGACGGTAAAAGAGGGAATCAACATTGTCACCGTGTTTGATATAACCATCGTGTCGCATGGTGAAGTGACGCTGGTGCATGCCGATCTCATTGCAGACAAGCTCGCAAGCGAAAAGCAGGCGCTGTATGAGGCCGTCCGTGAAAAGATCGGTAAAATCTTCGGCATCCAAAAAGCAGTCATAGGCAAGCTCAACGCACACCGCACGTTATGCGAAGATTTTGATTCGGTGGACCATGCCGAAATCGAGGAACTCGGTATCTGCTCGGATGTTGAGCTTACACCGGATGCGGATGTCGAGCTGGTTGAAGCGCAGATTTTCCATGCGGTAGAAATGTTTCTCACGCCGCACGCCATTTTCCGCTCACTGGAAGAGCTGCTTGACATGGGCAAAAAAGTCGACGAAATCTTCGAAGGCCCTGTGCTCGATCACGGCTTTCTGATTGACGATGAGCTGGAGAATGTGGCGCTGCGGGATACGATCAGGGCATCGGATTTAATCAATATCATCATGTCGATCGCCGGTGTAACCGCGATCAAAAAATTTCAAATTACCAATTATTTCAACGGCATCCCCTTGAGTGACGGTGAGGGGTGGACGTTAAAAATCGGAACGAATCGTGCCGTTCGCTTCAACCGGTTCCGTTCCAAATGTGTCTACTACAAAGGGCTCATTCCCTATGCCGCGCAGGACGCTATCGTTGAGGAGCGCCTGAAGGAGCTGCGGGGAGCGCAGCGGCAGAGCAGACTGGCCGCCGATGAGTATGATGTAGCCGTGCCGCAGGGCGAGCATCGGCATATTCAGCAGTATACCAGCCTGCAGCAGGATTTTCCACCGCTTTATCTGGTTGGTACTGTGGAGCCCCCCGCCTCGGCAAGCGATATGCGCAAGGCCCGGGCGAAGCAGTTGCAGGGATATGTGCTGTTTTTCGATCGCCTGCTGGCCGATTACCTTTCACAACTTGCGCACATCAAAGACCTCTTTTCTCTTGATCCTGCAATTAAGCGTACCCGATTCTCCCGGCCCTTTTTCGAGATTCCCCAGCTCTTTAAGATTACCGACAATGTGCTGAGCGATTTAAAATCAGCCGGCGTACCGCTGGCCGTGGTGCAGAAGATCGTGGAGCTGAACGGCAAACCGGCAGCCGACGGCGCGCACTTCCAGGCCGACCTCTCGGCAAAACTGGATGCGCAGGATCTGGGCCGGTACGAGGCGATTATTCTCTCATATGCAAAGCAGCCGGGCTTACCTGCCGCAGGCATGTATGGCCTGAAGCATCTGACAAAGGATTTCGTCACATCGCAGGGGGCGGTAAAAGAAAAACAGTTTACTTCTACGGCATATCAGAACGCCTGGCAGACCTATCTCGAAAACCAGGCGGATTTGTATGTGGCACATGCGTATGAAGCCGACCCGCTTGTCGAATCGGATGAGACGTATTTCGACCGCAAAAACCGCCTGCTTGATCATCTGGTCTCCCGATTCGGTGAGCAGTTTGCAGAGTATGTGCTAATTTCCTATGCGCTTGACAAAAAGAAAGACCGGGAAGAGCTGATCAGTGACAAGCTCGCAATGCTGAACAGCCTCCCGGCAATCAGTTCGCAGCGAGGGCAGGGGTTTAATTATCTGAAAAACCACAATCCCGTTGCAGGGATTAATATTAGCGGACTGCATCATCGTGTGGCCCGCCTCACCGGAATCGATTTTGATGCGCTGACCAGTTACATCGAAATTTATCAGGAAGCCGATGAGGATGCAATTGATGAATACCGCTTTCGCATGAAAGACGAGCAGGGGCGGGTGCTCATCAGCAGTTCCACCAAATATTATTCCCGTGAAGATGCCTGGGCCGAGATCGCCGCCGTCTTTAAAAACGGCGCCAAGCCGGAGCGTTACGAAAAAAAACAGGATGCGCGCAAGTTCTGGTATTTCAATTTGACCGATGAGCAGGGTGAGGTGATCGCGCGCCGTATTCGCTTCACCAAAGATAAACAATCCTGCGAAAAGGAGATCGAGCTGGCAATCGAGCTGATCGGGAAGTTGAAAAATATTCGCATGATGAGTGAGGGGCTGCACGTTATAGAGCATATCTTCATTCGCCCCGACTCAACGGAGAACCGGCTGCTGAATATCTGCCTGGATCCCGCCGGTAGCACCGAGCCGGGGTTTCTCGATCCGTACTCCTTTCGCATAACCATTGTCGTGCCGGCATGGCCGCAACGATTTCAAAACATGCATTTCCGCCACTATTTTGAAGACACCGTACGCAAAGAAGCACCCGCACACGTGCATGTCAAGATTTGCTGGGTCAATGAGGCATCGATGGCTCGCTTTGAAGATGCCTACTATCCGTGGCTCAAAGAGCTTCAAAAGAATAATCGCACCACGTTGTCATATCGGCTCGCTCAGGATAAATTTACCGAAGTGCTGGAATCGCTACGCAGCGTGTATCCTGAAGCCCGCCTGTTTAATTGTGAAAATCCCGAAAAGAACAACCCGATCGTTTTGAACAATGCAAAGATCGGATCTGCCAGGATGGAAGCTTATGAAAAAGATTAGCACCTACCCGATTTTCGAAAAAGACCAGGTCTTAACCGCAAAGCAGCTTAATGATGTGCACGCGTTTCTGGACCAGCAGGATCGCTTGACCAGAACCAGGGCGGTCGGCATCGGCATTATCTGCGGTTTTGAAGTGTCAAAAGACAAGCAGGGCGGCAGGTTCAAGGGCCTGCGCATCTCGCAAGGGTGCGGCATAACCTCCAAAGGCTATGTGATCCCGCTCGATGCAACGACTTATCCTTTTCAGCGCAGTTTCAAGCATAGCTATTTCAAAGACCTTGAGGTGACAGAGCTACTTGAGGACAATGCTGCTGGTGATGCTCATATGCTGGGTGAATCGTATGCGGATGATAAAATTGTCGTACTCTTTTTAGAACTATTCGACCGTGATTTGCGTACGTGCACCGGCAGCGATTGTGACGAAAAGGGACGACAGATTGAATATCTGGTACGACCGGTGCTTGTTGACAAAAATGACATCAGAGAACTAGTAGCAGTAAAGCCGCGCTATGCACAGCGCCGCAAGCTGCGCCGGTTTGCCGTGCCCAGATGCGTGCAGGACCTTGCGGTGCACTTGAGCAGAATCGACTCAGAACAGGCACTCGTCAGGCACTACAGCCATTTGATCGAGGAGTTCGACCTGAAGCGATTTGCGCAGGCGCTTGAAGATTGTTTTGATGCGTACCAGCCTTATTTAGATATTCCATCAAATCCCTTTTCGAATTCAGACCTGATAGCAGCGGTAAAAAAATTCAACAAAGCATCCGGCACGATTCAATATGTCTATGATTTCCTGAAGGACCTGGTGGATGCATATCACGCCTTTATCACTGAAGCAGAAGCCCTGCGCCAGGCCTGTATGCCGGATGAAAAGCTGTTCCCGCAGCATCTGCTGCTGGGCGGTGTCGGCGCCTCTTCGTATGATCTCGCCTCAATCGAGCGAACGGGCTGGATTGCATCCCCCGCGCATAACGCGACAGAGCAAAGCAACCGCAAGGTAAAGTCGCTCTTTGCACGACTGCAGGCGATGTATACGGAATTTGACATTGGAACATTCGACACGGCCATAATTACTCCCGGCAGCGATAGAGAATCGGAGCTCGGACACCGGGCGATACCGTATTACTATCCAGTTACAAAAAATTCCAACGTCCTGACCAATTGGAATTTCGAATTGCTTAAAGCCGAAAAAGCGTATTTGAATTATTCGTACCATGCGGACCGGTATCCCTTTGCCGATACGCCGGATTTCATTCGTCGCCCGATAGAGTACGCCCTCGACAAGTTCCCTTTTTTCCGCATAGAGGGACACATCAATCAACCCTGGCCGTATGTTTTCAAAGAATTGAAAAATCACATTCAGCGCTGCAATCTGCCGTTTAAGCTGCTGGGCCTGCGCGTTGATACCGCAGCGCAGGAAGACATCCCTGATCGGGCGGATTTTGCCGACTACGAGGCACTGTACGATCAATTGCGCCTGAATCTGATATGTAAACTTGATAACGTAGATGCGTTTCTGGCCCGGCCCGGCAGCAGCCAAACTCCCCAAAAGCCGACCATTGTCAAGGGGAACGTCTCCGTATCCAAACGAATCACCGGGGTGAGCAAGATTGACGTTGCGATACTGGATATCGAATACAAAAAATTTCTTACGCTCCGGGATCCGGTCGAGAATTTACGCAAAATCGATATCGTAGCTCGCGAGGCCCTTCGCACGAGCGGAAATTTTGAATTCAAGGATGTCAAGCCGGGCAAGTACACGCTGGTAGGCATAGCATCTCCAGGATTCAAGGTTGCCGCACCATCAACAGCCTACTACGAAGCGGTCGAAGCATCCGTGATTAATGGGAAAACGCTCGATGTCGGGGAAATTAAAATAGACCTGTCATCACCGAACACCGCAGACAAGGCGGGCATCGCCCGCAAAACAGCAGGACGTAGCGGGGCACTGGGTGGAACCGTTGTTGATGCACAGAAAAAAGGCATTTCACAGGCTGTTGTGGGTCTGGCCCCCCCATCCATCAAAACCCTGGAGCAGTATCAAAAAAGCCTGCGTACCCCTACTGCCGGCAAAGGTGCACCGTTGACGCAAACCGCTTCGGACGGCAGCTTTGTGCTCGAAGGTATACCGGCAGGTGATTACAGTCTCATTGTTTTCGGTCGGGGTAATGAATTTGTTGCGCGATCGGTATCGGCCCAATCGGGGGCGGTAAAAGACCTGGGAGTAATTGAGCTTACCTCCGGGAAGTCGGTGACGGACGGCAGCCTGCAAGGAAGCGGCTCGACAACCGGTGAAAAAGTTCTTGTCGGCGGACACCGAAGCTCGGCCGGCAGCTCGCACAAAACGCCTGAAAATGTGCTGCGGCTTATGAGCGGGGGCGGCGGAGGCGGCGGCATGCATGTCAATTTCCCCATGATGCACGTGGCGGGCGGATCAAGCGGGTCATCAACAGACAAGCCGGCTATGGAAGAGAACATGATGATGGTTGTTGAGGAAGAGCCCAAGGAGATGGCCCTGTATGAGTCCACAAATGATGATGCTGGCAATATCGCGATGATCAAAGATTTTGCGGTCGACAAGCTTGCATCATCCACCGGCACTGTGCGGGCGGGCAATGCCGGCTCGGCGGGCAGTGAGTCGATTGCTTATAATGCCGGTCTCACCAATGATTTCATTACAGACATTGTTACCAATTACGCAATTGGCGTGCAGCCCCAATACGACAAACCGCAGCAGGGTAACCAGGTTGCCGAATTTCTCGACAAGGAGCTGGGAGTTGGTGGGGCAAACAGCATTTACGAAGCCTGGAAATACGGCAAGGGAACCTACGGTGCGCTGGAGATAGCCCGCCTGGCAGAGGATTACGGCATCAAAATTGACGTTATCAACACGATTCAGTACCCGACCCAGATTGAATCGCGTATTGCCGGCCTCAAATCGTATCTGCAATCTCACAAGTCAATAAGCTCCTATGCCGAGAAAGATTTCACCAGCTTCTACGACCCCCTCATATCAAAAGCCACGGAATACAAAGAAAGCCTGCAATCGGATAATAACGGGCACGATATAAGCGAATGTGAGCTAATGGCACTAATCGATCATCTTGACATACTCATTTTTGATTGCAGCTTGAGCTATTTTGCAGAGCTGCTTGCGGCCTATGTGCAGCGCAGGGAAGCAATACGCGAACTGATCGTATTCGCCAATTTCGTGAAGCGGCATCCGGGCATCGAACATCTCGGCGGAGTGCCAAAGGGCGGTACTTTCATCGTCGTGTATGATGAGAAAAAACGGGTCATTGCCGATTTTGCCCTGCCGTATATCTGCTGCTCCGATGCGCCGCCGATCAATTATATGGTCGTTGACGAAGCTGCGAAGCTGACGCTGCCCGAAACGATATTCTGCAGCGATTATTCCGGCGATGCGCCGCGGTTTGATGCCAGTCCGCAGGGTGGAGAGGTGATCGGGCCGGGAGTCACACTCGATGCCGGCAACTTTGTATTCGATCCGAAAGACGCCGGGCCGGGAACACATGCGATTCGCTATGAAATTCTCGGGCAGGCCAGGGCATTCCTGCAAGTCACGATTGTCGGGACACCGCAGGCCGGTTTTGATGCCGAAGTAGTCGAGCGAGTTGCCGAAGGTGTCAGGGTAAAGCTTACTAACACGACTGCGGACGACGGCTATACCTACCGGTGGCTCATGACCCATTCCGCAATGGATAAGCCCGTTGAAATTTCAGATAAGCAGCAACCGGGGGAGATGAGAATTCCGGTTGCGGAGGATGTCGCAACAATCACGGTTTTACTGGAAGCAACGAACAGCAAACATACGATTGAGTGCATGAATTCGACAGAGCAGGCTATCGAGATCGGGCACTACGTGGAAGGCTCGCTGAGCCTGGAGGGAGGCCGGACAGAGTTTTGCAACACGCAGCCGGATAAGCTGCCGCAGTTCATGCGGTCGCCAAACGATGCGGTTGTCAAGGGCCCCGGCGTGTCTTTTGATGCCGGTCAAAATGCCTACCTGCTCGATCCGTCGGTTCCTGCGCCCGGGACGCACACCTTCGAGCTTGAGCTCAACGGCAGTATTCTCGACAGCGCAGAGCTCACCATTCTCGAAACGCCGCAACCTCAACTGAAGGCGACACTGCTGAAGCGTTCCGAGAGTTCGGCAAGCATTGGAATCGAGAATCTGAGCTCGGGCGCCGGATTCGAATTCGAGTACTTCTATCTGCACGAGGATCTGCAATCCCCGCGCAAGCTGGCTGTCTCGGGAACGCCGCTGCAGGCAGAGGCGGCAGTACCTGCAGATATCACTGCAATAAAGATTATTGTGCGCGGGCTGAACAAAGGCGATGAGATTGTCTGCTCGCAGGAGGCTGCGTTTGATCTCTCCGTCGGAGCAGGGCAACCGCTATCAGGATCTATCGAGTTAAGCAAAACGGTCTTTTGCAATGGCGGTGTAACGGCCAAACCTCAGTTCAAAATCGATCCGGCCGACGCACAGGTTGTTGGAAATGGCGTTGAAACATCGGGCGGCACTTTCGTATTCAATCCCAATGGCTTGGACGCAGGAGTCACTACGGTCGCGCTCGAATCCAACGGTGCAGCTCTGGCGACACTCGACATCACGCTCGTTGAAAAGCCCAAACCCGGGCTCAGCGCTACTATCGCCGGACGAACCGAAAAAGAGGTGCTGCTTGATCTGGCCAACTCGACCAATGATAGTGGGTTCGGGTATCGCTGGCTGATGGATATCGGCGCTGCTACGCCCAAAGAGATATCCGATCGCAAAGATCCGGGGCGTATCTCCGTTGCCGTGCCGGCCGGCCTCACCGGGGCGAAAATTACACTCATTGCTGAAAATCGGAAATCCGGTATCACCTGTCAAGGAATAAAATCTACGACGGTCGATATCCCCCCGCCTGCGCAGGGTGGCTCTTTTTCGCTCGGCTCCGATGTGTTCTGTGATGACGACAAGCGCGGCCACCCGTTTGTGTTTACACCGGCACATGCTGAAATTAAAGGAAAAGCTGTGCAGAAAACAGCCGATGGATTTGAATTCGTTCCCGCAGAAGCAGGCGCCGGCAGTCACACAATGGAATTGATCGCTGCCGGGGCCGTGGTTCAGACGATGACCGCTGCCGTGCTGAAAAAACCTCTGCAACCGGAATTTGAAGCATTTGGCGCAGAGCGGCAATCTTCGGGTGTAGCGGTAAAGGTCAAGCAATTTATTAATGAGCCGGGACTCAGCTACGAATGGTTTCTCATGGATCCTACGAACAACAAACGGTTCGTGGTTTCCAATAAAGAAAATCCCGGAGAATTGTCTATTCCGTATGGCGGCATACTTTCCAACCAAGACAAAGAATTCACGCTCATGTTGGGCGCCTATCGAGAAAAGAATAAGCAACGCTGCGAGGTGGTGGCATCCCAGCGGGTAGCTATTTAGAAACGCGAGCTGCTTAATTTGATGAGCATGTCATGTAAAGGTTGAACGAAAATATGCAGCATCACGTAATCAAACAAAGCATCCTTAATTTTTTGCTGGAACACCGGTCCGGCGCATTTGATTTGCAGGAGCGTTTCAGCAGGCTGCATGAGGAGAGAATTGTACCGATTCTGGATGAGATATGCACTAAAAATTGCGCGCCTGACGACTACATTAAAATTGACAGGCTGGAAATCGATCTGGGTACGATTTCATCGATGGATTTCGAAGAGGAACTGGAACAGGCCATTACGCGCACATTCGAGGAGCGCCTCAGAGACCGGATTGATTCGGTCAGACTCCTGCCGCGCACACGTTCCGCCGAAGCATCCCCCGCCGTTGACCTGACCTTTGGCACCGGTTCCGATGATGCACGCGCGGATGAGATTGAGGATGCATCCGTACGGGCGCTCAAGCTGGTGGAGCATTTTCTGAAATACGGAACCTTGCCGTGGTGGGCTCCGGAAGACAGCGCCTATCACCTGGATGAAGTGCTGGACGAATGCGTTAATCGTAGCGCACATGACACTGCGCATATGCTGCGCGAAGCGATGCGTTTCTCATCCTGCAGGCAGCGGTTGATACTGCAATTCAGCAATGCATCGATGAGCGCCGTGGTGAGGTTGCTTGCATCCGGGCCGGTCAGGGCGATCGTCGCGCTCGCATTGGAGGTGACGGGAAACCGCGTGCTGAGTCCTGCAGGATTTTCGCCCCCGCAGCGTGTGCTCCTCGCCGAAGCAATAAATCGAGACTTGCTCGATGCGCTTGCCGGTCAACAAGAGTCACAAACCATCATTGCCGAGGCATGCAGGATTGTGAGCCGACACGTTGCATACCATAGCGATACTACCGTTGGAGAAACGGTCCCGGCCCTGCATGAGCAGCTCGCCTCATCGCCGCTGAGTGCTTCTCTTAAAAGGCAAATCACTGCCGGATTGGAGCTGGTCCAGGCAGCACAGGATGCATCGTCGACGCTTGATAGTAACCTGCAGGAGGTAGTCAGGCAATCTGAACGAAAATCCGGCGAAGAAGCCCGCCGCACCAGCCAGGATGCCCAAAGCGATGACGTGGCTTCGAGCAGCCGGAACAAAGATTTACTCTGGCCCGGCGGGCAGAATCAATCAGAATCTCTGCATGCAGCTACCGAAAAAAAGCGCCCTTTAAGCCAAATGCTCGAGGATTACGCGCACGGCGCGCGGCCGGCGGCGCCGGAAAGTGAGCCGATTGCCGAACCTGACGAAATGTATCTGCGCAACGCCGGCCTCGTTTTGCTCTGGCCCTACCTTTCTTCATTATTCGAAAGGTGCGGGTATCTGGAAGGCACGCAATTCAAAGATGCCGAATCCACCGTGCGCGCCATGCACCTGTTGCACTTTGCGGCAACCGGGGCCCAGGAGCCGGTTGAATCGGAGCTTGCACTCAACAAATTGTTGTGCAATTGGCATGAGAGCCGTCCGGTACCCAAGCGACTCGAATTGAGCGATGTTGCAAAATCGGAAACGGAGGATTTGCTGAAAGCTGCCATAGACAACTGGTCTGCGCTCAAATCGACTTCGGTGGACGGGCTCAGAACATCATTTTTGCAGCGCAACGGAATTGCTCAGAAAAAAGATGCCGGCCGGCTTGTTCGCGTCGAGCGTAAAAGCTACGATATGCTCCTGGAAAAACTTCCCTGGGGCATGTCGATAATTACGCTCCCCTGGCTTGAAGGGATAATCCATGTCGAATGGTAGCAGCACCGCACGAGCAAAGCTGCCGGCCCATGCAACCTACGCAAATGTGCTGCAGACACGCCCCAATCTTCTTTGCGCTCTGTGCGCCCCTCTGCGTCTCAGTGTTCTCGCCCCGGAGCTGCGCACATGACCAAGCACCTCAACGCCCAAACCCTCAATGCCGAGCTTGACTGGTTCTACCGCATACTCGACACCCGCTTCAAGCTTTACTTCGGACACGAGTGCGCCTACCGCGACGTCGTCGACGTTGCCCCACCCCCGCTCGAGCACGTGCAGTCAGCCTATGCGCAATTCGTAAAGCAGCACGATTTCGGTGCTCACGAGCGGATCGTATTCGTATTGAGCCTGATTCCGCATATCCGCCCGCAACTGCTCGATATGTTTTTTGCCAAAAATGCCACCTACGACCGGCCATTTACCGAGTTTGGGGGGTACTTTTCCTCAAACGGTCAATCGATTTTTTTGCCGACGGCCGAGACGGCGCTTTTCATTCTCGCCGGCGGCAATCTTGGCCGGCGCCTCTCCTATAACTACCTTTTCGAAGCCGACCATACCTTTGTGAACAGAAACATCCTGCGTTTCGACCGCATAAACCACTTTCATCCCTATCTGTCGGGAACGTTGCATTTGTCAAAAGAGATTCTGAACCTCGTCACCACCGGAAATATGGGGAGACCGGTTTTTGGAGCTGAATTTCCGGCAAAACGAATCGACACCGAATTCGACTGGGATGATCTCGTGCTTAATCCGCATTCGCTGAAACAGGTGCTTGAAATAAAGGCCTGGGTAGAATTCGGCGACCGGGTGCTCAATGAGATGGAGTTGAAGAAGAAACTCAAACCGGGATATCGCAGCCTCTTTTACGGACCGTCGGGTACCGGCAAAACGCTGGCGGCATCGTTGCTGGGCAAAGTATCGCAGCGTGATGTTTACCGGATTGATTTGTCGATGGTTATCAGCAAATATATTGGCGAGACCGAGAAGAATCTGGAAAAGATCTTTTCGCAGGCCGAGCACCGGGATTGGATTCTGTTTTTCGACGAGGCGGACGCACTGTTCGGCAAGCGTACGCAGATCAGCGACGCCCATGACCGTTTTGCCAATCAGGAAATTGCTTATTTACTTCAGCGAGTCGAGGATTATGACGGGGTGGTGATCCTTGCGTCGAATATGCGCTCCAACCTCGATGAAGCATTCGCCCGGCGATTTCAGTCGATAATACATTTCCCGATGCCCGGCGAGCAGGAGCGTCTGCGCCTCTGGCAAAATTCGTTTTCACACAAAACACCACTGCAAAGAAATGTCGATTTGATGCAGATAGCTGCGAAGTACGAAGTGTCGGGCGGAACAATAATGAACATCGTGCGCTACACGACGTTGATGGCGGTTTCGAAAAATCGCCTGTTCATAGCCAAAGAAGACCTGATCGAAGGCATCCGCCGCGAGTTCCATAAGGAAGGCAAAACGCTTTAGCAACCAGACAAAAGAGCCGGACGATTTCAATGTACACCACCACCACCACCACCCAACCTGGCCCGACCGGCACCTCCCGACAAAACGGCGCCAACGGACTTGCTCTGCAGCGTTCCAATCGTGGCAAAGAATCCGACCGCCTCTCCCGCCTTACGCATTCGCAAACGTCCCCTGCTGCCCGGGGAATCCAAACGCTCGTTCGACCGTCTATCCAGCCGAAACTCTCTATCGGCGCCCCGAATGACAAATACGAGCAGGAAGCCGATTCGGTAGCCAATCGTGTCATGAGCTCACGGGCGTCTGCGATTGGACGCGTCGAGGAGAAAAAAGATCAGAGGCAATCCTTCCCGATCAATCGACAGGCACAACAGGAAGAGGAAGAGCTGCAAACAGCACCAATTCAGCAACAGGCGCGGGAAGAAGAGGAGGTGCAGACAGCGCCAATTCAGCGCCAGGAAGAAGAGGAAATGCAGGCCGCGCTGCTGCAGCGTCAGGATGAGCAAGAAGACGAATTGCAAAGCGCAATGATGCAGGATCAGGAAGAAGAAGCGGCGCAAACTGCACGCATGCAACGCCGGGAGCGGGAGCAAGAACTGCAGACGGCGATGATGCAAGATCAGGAAGAAAATGCTCTGCCCCTTGGGGTTCAGCGCCAGGAGGAGGAAGAGGCGCAGACATATCCATTGCAACTGCAGAAGCAGGAGCAGGAGCAGGAGCAGGAGCAGGAGCTGCAAACCTCTATGATGCAGGACCAGGAGCGTGAGCAGGTGCAGGCCAGACTTTTGCGCAAAGCCGATGACCGGAAGAAAAAGGGCGTTGCCTATAAACTTGATCCGAATAATCCGAAAAAAGAACCGGAAAAAGAAGTTCAGGCAAAACAGCACGTGAATCGCCACGAATCAGCCGCATCTCAGCAATCACAAGCCGCACCGGCATCCTTCGAGTCCAGCTTGCAGGCATCTAAAGGCGGCGGAACGCCGCTTGCCGGTGCAACCCGCTCGTTCATGGAATCACGATTTGGCGCCGATTTTAGCGGGGTGCGCATTCATACCGGCGGCGATGCAGTCAAAATGAGCGATCAGATCAGCGCGTATGCCTTTACGCACGGGAATGACATCTACTTTAACCAAAGCGCGTACCGTCCCGATTCGAGTCAGGGCAGGCAGTTGCTGGCGCATGAGTTGACGCATACGGTGCAGCAGGGCGCCGCTGCGCAACGTGCTTCGGCCCGCAGTAAAATCCGGCACACAACAGCCGGCGCATCCAACCGCGCGATACATCGCTCGTGGCTGGGTGATGCCTGGAATGCCGTCAGCGATACGGTCAGCAGTGCTGTGGAGGCTGTTGGTGACGCATTGTCGGAGGGTATAGATTTAATCAAAGATCAGTTTGTTGATTTCGTGCGCGCAATTCCCGGCTATGACTTGTTGTCGGTTGTTCTGGGGCAGGACCCGATCGGGGGAGATCCGGTGGCACGCAACGGGCGCAATTTTATCGAAGCCGGTCTCGATATCATTCCATTCGGCAATCTCCTCAAACGCAAACTCATCGAAACCGGTGCAATGGAGCAGGCCGCTACCTGGCTGGACGAGCGGATTGCCGGACTCGATATCAGTTTGTCAAGCATCAGCGGGGAACTTTCCGATTTCTGGGACAGCCTTTCACTCAGCGATATCGGCAATCCATCCGGAGTTATCAGCCGGGCCGCCACTATCATTCGCCGGCCAATTGCGCAAATCGTTACTTTTGCGGGCGAAGTTGCAACCGAATTCCTGCGCATTATCAAGGAGATTGTGCTTTCCGAAGTCTCTGAGTTTGTGCAGAACAATACGCGCGGCTTCCCTCTGCTGTGCGTTATTTTAGGCAAAAATCCCATCACGGACGAAGTTGTCGAACGCAATGGCATGAATCTTATTCGTGGCTTCGTGCTGCTTTCTCCCAACGGCGAGCAAGAGCTGCGGCAGATGCAGGAAAGCGGTGCGCTACAGCGGGCTGCCGAGTGGATCGACAACTCGATCGAAAGCCTCGGTCTGGCCTGGGAGGGAATCAAAAACGCCTTCAGCGAAACCTGGAGCCTGATCACGATCGAAAATCTCATGCAGCCCATCGAGACATTCAACCGGATTGTCAGCCTCTTTGCCGAACCGGTAACGCGCGTTGTGAGTTTCGTGATTGAAGTCAGCCTGATGATTCTGAAATTTATCAAGGATGCGCTGCTGAGCCGCCTTTCGAGTTTTGCACGCAACACCCGCGGCTATCCGTTGCTGACCGTGCTGCTGGGCAAGGACCCGTTCACTGAGGAGCCGGTTGAACGCAATGCCGAGAATATTATTCACGGCTTCATGAGCCTGATGGAAGGCGGCGAGGAGCAGTTCCAGCAAATGAAGCAGACCGGCGCCGTCCAGCGCATGACCGAACGTATCGAAGGCGCCGTCGCGCGACTCAACTTGACGTGGGAGTTTATCAAAGGATTGTTCCTGCGCGCCTGGGAGTCGTTCAGCCTGCAGGATCTGGCCGCACCCCTGGAAGCCTTCGGGCGTATCCTGGCCCTGTTTGCCGAACCGGTGCGGCGACTGTTCAATTTCATCGTTGAAGTAGTCAAGATGGCGGTGGAAGTGATCCTGATCATCATGCGCTTTCCGATCAATCTGATCAACAACATCATCTCGAAGGCCATGCAGGCGATTCAGGATATCAAGCGCGATCCGATCGGTTTCTTCAAAAATATTCTCAAGGCCATCAAGCAGGGATTCAGGCAGTTTTTTGACAATATCGCAACGCATTTACTCAATGGAGTAACCGGGTGGCTCTTCGGACAGCTTGAAGATGCCGGTATTACGCCGCCACCGGATCTCAGCCTGAGCTCGATACTCGGATTAGTGATGCAAATTCTGGGAATTACCGTTGACAGAATCTGGCAAAAGCTCGGGGAGAAAATCGGACAGGAGCGGGTTGCACGCATACGCGGCATGATCGACCGCTTGACCGGCATCTGGAGCTTTGTACGGGATGTGATGACACGCGGGCCGGTGGCGATCTGGGAGTATGTTGTCGAAAAACTGAGCAATCTTTGGGACCTGGTGCTGGAACAGATCCGCAACTGGATTGTCACGCGCATTATTCAGGCCGTGACGACCAAACTGTTGAGCATGCTCGATCCCACCGGCATCATGGCTGTCGTCAACAGCGTAATCGCCCTGTATCGGGCCATAGAATCCTTTATTCAGTACCTGCGCGAAATGCTCGAAATTGTCAATTCATTTGTCGAGGGCGTCGCGCAGATTGCACGCGGCGATGTCAGCCGGGCGGCAAACTTTCTGGAAAACGCACTGGCACGCGGGCTGCCGATTGCCATTGGCTTCCTGGCGAATCAGGTTGGTCTGGGCGGCCTCGGGCGGCGCATCTCAGAGATGATCGAGGTGGTGCGTGAAAAAGTGGATGCCGCGCTCGACTGGCTGATTGACAAAGCAGTACGCCTGGGGTCCGGTGTGCTCAACGCAGTACGCAGCGGCGTGAGCGGCGCGGTCGGCAGAATACGCAACTGGTGGTCGGCACGCAAAGGATTCCGGACACCGGACGGTCGGCAACACTCGGTCTACTTCCAGGGATCGGGCACCGGCGCGCACCTGATGATTGCCAGCGATCCGACGCCGTACCAGGACTTTCTCAATAGTGTCGATGTCGCCCCCGACAAGCAGGCCGACAAGCAGCAGGCGATTGAGATTGCGGGACAACTCGATACCGCCATTCGCAATGCATCGCAGTCCGGCTCGAGCCCGTCCGGTCAGGGCGCCTCAGGCAGCGGACCGGGCGCCCAGGACCATGCCACGAATATACAGAGTCTGATGGATCAGCTTGGTACAATAACCGCACGCTTTATGCCGGTCGGCAGCACACAGGAATCCACGCCGCCGGTATATGGCGGCAGAGTGAACGGGTTCGGCAGTTCGGCGACGGTGCTTCGTCTGAGCGCGCAGCACGAAGACGGCGGCAGCCCGACAATTCACAGCAACCCCTTCTGGCAGGCGTTACGCCGGCGGATGGACGGCGGCGGGACGTACTATGTGCGCGGGCACCTGCTCAATGACAATCTCGGTGGTCCGGGTAATACGTGGGACAATCTTACGCCGCTGACACAGGGCGCCAATAACCGCGACGGCGATTCGCACCTGCACGGATTCGAAACGCCGGTTAAGAATGCCGTTGAAGACGGCAAAATAGTCAACTTCGTCGTACACGCAAACTACGGCAGAGCGTCGCGGGCGGGTGATGCGACTTACTTTCGCGACCAGGGTAACCCCGACGACGATGTACGGGCGGATATTGTCGAGGCGGAAGAGAAAATTCCCACAACCCTCGACTGCCGCGCCGGTGAAGTAAATCCCGACGGTTCCCCGGGATCGGCCATCAAGAATCACCGGGTAGACAATTCGATAGACACCAATCGCAATAATTACAGCCTGTCGCCGACGCCAACGCAAACCGTGTATCTCAATGAGATGAGCAAAGCCGAGCTGCTGAGCCTGAACGGGATTGGTGATCGCCTGGCAGACGGCATCATAGACAACCGGCCTTTCCGCACCAAAGCTGAAATCCAGGAAAAGGTTCACATTGCCGGGGGGCGCTGGGCGCAAATGCAGAGTACGTCGGGTAAATCGGTGCGCATCTATCGGGCCTGATGCAGGAAAGGGGCCTAAAGGCACGCGCATTCAGAATCTGAAATGGTTTTCGCAACAATAGCGCAAATGCTTCGGGCAAAACCGCCTAAGGGCCGGCCGGCCAGTTCATTCGTGCAATAACCTCTTTGACATAGGCGGAAATCTTGTTGCTGATCCGGCGGGATGTTCCCGTCTGCCCCTTTGACACGTGCACCTGCCAGTAAAGCTGCTTGAGATGCTCGGCGCCTATTTGCTTGAACAAAATCTCCCTTGCCAGCCAGTGCAGGCACTTCTCCCCGGATGTGTGATTGTAAAGCAACTCGCCGGTCGCCGTTTTGTACAATACAAACAGTGATTTGATGCCGTGCGCCCATTCGGGATCGTCCCCGTTGGGGATGATATACAGTTGTGTAACATGGTTGGCGCCGAGAACATCGGCTACCGAGACCTCATTGTCCTGATCAAACCGGAAAAACGGCGTTATGCTTTTAATGAGATTGATCGCTTCATTAGCGGTGAGTTTTGATCTGCCCTTGATACGGATCTGCTGCGAGCCGGTATAGAATTTATTCAGACAGCACCAGGCAAGCGCAACCATCGGATCGGTGTGATAGCGGACAATCTGGTTTTCGGTGCTGGTAATGCCGCTCATACGCAGCATGATACTCCAGCCGCAGGCAATGCCGTGGTCGGTCTCCTCCTTCAGCTCGATTGAAATGATGTGTCGCAGCGGAAACAGCTCGAGTTCGAAGGGTATTTTATTGTGCTTGTGCTCGAAAACGCTCAGCAGCTTCTTGCCGGCCACCGTCAGGTCGCGATCGGAGATAAGTGCCTGAACATGTAACGTGCGCTCCCGCACCGCCTTGTACGTATTCAGCAGAAAATCGACAATGCGTTTCTGAAAGTCTTCCCGCTCGTAAATATGCCAGTCGTAAACATTTGCCGCGCGATGAATCTGCTTTGCATCCCACCCCCAGCGCTGCGCGGTGTGAATGAAGAATTGCGTACGCGCTTTGTGCTCGCGGGCGGCGATGCCGACAGAGGGCAGCAGATTGCGAATGATGAATGATTCTTCCATCAGGCGCCTGTTTTCAGCATTGCCGAGGTTGGTGTAAAACTCCCTGAGCGTCTCGAGCATGAACAGGTAAGGATCTGCCATGTCAACCGGCGATGAGCTTTGCAGCGACTTTTTGAATTGTTCGCACAGCGGCGGTTCGGAGACCTCGTTGTGACTGTACATGTCAAGCAAGGCCATTTTGAGCACGGATTTGAACGGCGAACGCAATCCTTTGAGCAGATGCCAGACTACCGCCCCGACGAATTCGGACTGGTTGATGGTACTGACGTTACCCAGGTCAATGTATTGCTCGTGCTCGAATGCATTATGAAAGCGCAGGGTCGTGATATTTTTATCATACGCCGAATCCGGTATTCCCGCAGGCATCAGCCAGTACCAGGGGATTTTGCCCTGCAAAAATATGCCGGTGCGATAGAATTCATCTTTGAGCAATTTGCCCAGTGCGCTGCCGCACGACTCTTTGTCAAGTTCGCCATACTGCTCCCGGCGGATGCTGTTGATGTCGGTGACAAAGAAATGGATTTCCAGGCCGGCCCTCTCCATGGCCCACTGCTCGATGGTGCGCAGCTTTTGCTGCAGCAGATCCATTTCGTCAAGACTCACGCGCGCGGTCTCCATGCCGACCCAGAAGTCAAGATCGCTGGTTTCGTTGAATGCAATCGATCCCGCCGATCCCATCACCGCCAGAAAGACAATCGGCAACTTCGGTTTGGCTTTGCTTCTGATTTCGAATGCGGGAAAATGGCCCATGACCAGTGCTTTGAGCTGGGGTGTATATTCGAAACAGGTGATCCCGGCGGGCACTACTTCAAAGGGCCGATTGCCCGGCAGCACATGACTGTCTTCGTGCAAAAGAACCGGCAGCAGGTCGAAAATATTGCGCTTGCGCTCGCTCAGGTACTCCCGGAGATAATCTATTCGATGACGGTTGTAGCGTCGAAAGATATCCGCATTTCGCGCAACGGTCGCCAGCAGGATGTCGGTTTGCATGGGAGCTTTCCGGGCCGGGAGTGGAATGAGCGCTCTTTGCTCTCTATTATACGGTTCAGGGCGCGATGTAGACAATTTGACCCGCCGTTCGGATAAGCTCGGCGGTGAAATCGGGCAAGCTACCAGACTGCCGGCATATTCCGGGCCGGGATTTTTTTCTAAGAGGCGCATCAATTATTTCGGTAGTACTGCGTAATCTTTCTCCTGTCGGGCTGTTCATCTTAATGGTGAGTTTCGGTAGCATGAGTTGGCATTTGATACTGGCCGCAAGCCTGCCGGCATTAAGCACGGCGGCTGTGAGCAGAGATTCGGTTCAGGCTGAGCTGGATACGCTTGTCGTACGCGAGAGCAAACCGTTTTCGCGACAACTGCCGGTTCAGGATATCGAGGAGAAATTCGGCATTGCAGAGGACGTGAGTGACATCCTGTTTTCGCAACCGGGCGTGGGGCGGGTGCCCGAATCGGGATCGTTGCTGCTGGTGCACGGCGAGAGTCCGTACGACAACAGTTTTATGGTGCGCGGCATTCCCGTTTACTCACCGGCGCATTTTGCCGGCGGAACTCAATTCGATCGCAGCCTGTTGTCGCTTTCGATCCCGGTTGAAATCGATTTTTTTACGCGTGATTTCACCGGCGTGTATAGCGGAAGCTCTGCCTCGTATGTCAATATGGATCCGCGTCCATTGATGACCGAGGGCCTGGCGCCGCGTCCCGAGCTTGCCTTGACCTACAGTTCTCTGGATGCCGAACTCGCCGCCAGTATCCCGCTGCGCAGAGGCAGGGATCGTTACATGTTCATGCTCAAACCCCCCGATCAGTATCGCAGGCTGCTGGATGATTTGTTTTATGCGTCGAGTGAAGAGGCGGGACTGGGATTTGCCGCACCGTTTTCCACCTCATCGTTCAGATTTACCGGGTTGCAACGCACCGCACACGTAAGTACCGAGCAATTGCTGTGGTTTGGACGCGATGTGTATGCACAAGAGGTTTACGCAACGCTCAAGGAAGGCGTCATTGATGCGCGCGATGGATTGCCTGAGGTTGTCGGCAATTTTCCCTGGGGAATCGGCGTCGTGTCTTTCACCACCAAACAGGACCGTCCCTGGAAGGCCTCGGTGGGCGGCAGCTCCCAGTATCAATATGAAGGCAAGCAACTCGGGCCCGTTCGGCCGGTGAAGCGCATAAAGCGCAGGAACGTGGCAGGCGTGGTGGGAAAATCGTTTAACCTTGTTGACAACTTGGATCTCACCACAAAACTGTTCGGTGAATACATCGATTGGAACGGTGAGCTTGCGTTGCACTCTGCACATGGTGCCGTCATCGTCGGCCGCAACGGGACCAGATCAAGTGCACAGCTCCATGCCGGACTGCACTTTCCGGTGTATTCCTGGCAGATGCAGTTCAATACCAATAGCGGTTTACTGGGGCCGGGATTGAACCCGTTTATCGACGTTGGTTTACTTGCGGGATATCGCAAGCGCAAACTCAGCTTCGAAAGCTCAATCGGTTTTGTTACCACCCAACCCGATGAGCGCGGCTTCCCCTCCCCCGAGTATGCACGCACGACAATGCGCACCTACCAGGCCTACGCACAGCTCGACTACTTTGCCGCCCCCGCCCTTTCTGCGGTCGTGAATGTGTACTGCAAATATCGCAACCACCTGCCGGCGCTCTTTGAGAATCCCGAAATCCCGCTGTGGGATGAGACCCTCGATGAACAACTCCTGGCCTATGGCGGGACTTTCGAGGTCGTGCTGAAACGGGAATACGGGTGGAACTTCACGCTCTCGCAATCGGCGTCACGTTCGCAAGTGTCGGCTGGTGACACCACGCGGCCCCATGCGTGGGACATCCCGTGGCTCAACAAAACGGCGCTCTCGTATACCTTTCGCAAGCCTCACATCGGTATTTACCTCATCGGCACGTTCTCCGGCGGATTGCCGTATCGGGAATTAGTGCTTGACAATGGCAATTTGGTCCGGATGCCGCAGATCAATCGCACTCCCGTCTATAAACGACTTGATTTCAAATTTGACTGGAACTGCCGGGTTGACGGAAAGCTGGTCACGAATCTGCATGCATACTTTCTCCTGCAAAACTTCCTGTATATCGGTAATGGACTTTTTCCCGACAAGAAGAATAAATCCAATGTTCGTGAATATTATTGGGAAGTCTCAGCACAAGCCGGCGCGGGGCTGGAAAAAAAGCCGATATATCTTCATCCCTTCGACATTCATTTGGGAGTGCGCGCCAACATCAGACTTCCCTGGTGGTAAAGCTGCGTAAATCGTGAATATTAATGAGATTGTTTCAACTTTGCGCTACAGTATTCTCTCTTCTTCAAATTGCCGGTATAAGCAGAACCGGTGCACTACCGGTAACAATTACCGTATTGCGGTGGGAAATATTAATTTGTTATTCAGGTAGGTGTATAACCGGCAATTCGCTTTTATTGAGCGAAATGATCCTTTCCGATTTCACCTTTCGAAAAGGAAACTGCTATGCGGCGATATATTCGACATCCCTCTGATATCCCTATTCAGTACAAACTCGGCGACATTGTTGCCAATTCCAGAGAATATCTGAATAACATAAGTAAAGGCGGTCTTTCATTTCGATCGCATAGTTACATCAAAAAAGGCACGGCCATTTCAATCGAAATTCCGCTGGTGCGTCCCATTTTCAGTACGATCGGTGTTGTCGTATGGTGCACACGGTATGGCGATAATTACAATGTCGGCGTAAAATTTACCGATTCGGAAACGCAATTTCGCATTCGCATGGTAGAACAGGTCTGCCACATAGAAAGCTACAAGCACGATATCGAACGTAAAGAAGGGCGCTCGCTTTCGGGAGAAGAAGCGGCCGCAGAGTGGATCAATAAATATGCGGAGGACTTCCCGGTTTTCGGATCATGAGGGATGCACCTGCCGTGTCTGCAGAAAGCAAGTAGAAAAACACAACAGCACGCGCCGCGTCGAACCTGCCCCGGCAGTGAGTCGAAAGCGTGGCTCAGTTACCGTTCAGGCACGCAACGATGCTGTTGATAGTGGCCTCTTCGAGCACCAGTTTGGCAATGGCCGTATTATCCTGCTTGAATTCTTTGCGATAGCCAACCTGCTGCGCCTGCTCGGTGATGCACCGTTTGAGAACGGCATCCGCAACCGGACCGCCTTTGAGGTATTTGCGGAAGTTGGATGCCATGCGGTCAACGGCCGTTTGCTCTGCGATTTTGCCGGAAGTGATGACATCTCCCCGTTTTGCCGTTCCCTGAGCAACCAGTTGCGTGACAATGCCGGTCAGCTCGATACGCGATTGGGGCTTTGCGCGCTGTTCGGTGAAATCCCAGGTCTTGTCCTCATGCAACACGACGGTTCGTCCGTCGTCCAGCGTGACGATGATGTCTTTTGCTGCGAGCAAGAATAGCAAACCCGTTGCCGGCAGCAAGCCAAATCGAATTGCCGGGTGCATAATCCCTCCCCCGGTTGTGGTTAATGTATTTGCCGTCGAAGTGACGCAGCACGCACCGCATCACCCTGAATCGCAACGGAAAACTATTTTCCCGCCGCTTTTTTCTTTGCTTCTTCTTTTTTCAGTTTTTCCTTCTGTTTGCGCAAACGCTCTTGCTCGCGCAGAGATTCCAGACATTGCTCAATGCGTACTATTTCTTCATTGGCAAACTCAATCCCAACCCTGACTTTGGTGCCGGAAACGGTTTGCACGTTGAGCTTGTTGTCTTTAACCTGACTGCCGACGCACTTTTTTATCATCTCAGTAGTAAACTTTTTGTCCGGGATCAATCCCCGGATTCGGGATACCATCTTATTGTATGCGTCAACTTTTGCCGCTTTCATCGATTGCGTCACGGATCCTTTTGATGCAACTGCTGATGTGGATGCCGAACGCGCACTCAGCCTGAGCGGCGTGTATTCTTCGGGAAGCTTTTTGCCGATAAACCAGGTACCGTTTTCGCGCAACAACACCTGCTTGCCGCCCTGAATTGCAAAGGTGACTCGCTCCAGCTCTTTGTCCATGTATGCGCCGGTATACTCATAGGTGCTGTCCTCATTGAGCTTGACGGTCTCCCCGGTCGGCAGGGTCACCGTCATCGTTTTGGGCTTGCCGGCCCCGTGTATGATGCAAAGCAATCCCAGTGCCGCAACGATCAGGGCAAATGTAAATGACTTCATGCGCATCCACTCCTTTATGGATCGGGTGAAAGATTCAAAACTGTTTAAGCGGTAAAACTAACGGGTGGGATACATTATGTATCCTCTCGCCTGCTTGTTCGATATCCTATTAATATAATTATCACAAATGCTGCGGCAAAAGGTTTCAGAAGCAGAGGCATATCATCCGGCGCATGAGCTGTGGTCGTTCATGGCCGGGAATTAGAACACAGCAGCCGGGAAATACTATTTTCTATGCTCCCGAAACAGCACTTTTCAATTCAAGGATATTGTCATGCACCCATTTCGCACTCATGTTTGCAGCGAACTTCGCAAAAGCGATGTAGATAAAAAAGTCATCCTGTCCGGATGGATTCACAACCGCCGCGACCACGGCGGGGTGCTTTTCATCGATTTGCGTGACCATTACGGCATTACCCAGATTGTTATCTATCCCGATGCCGGCTTCCAGTACGAAGTAGGCCATTGCCACAAGGAAACGGTCATCAAATTCGCCGGATGCGTTATGGCCCGCACCCAAGAAAATATCAATCCCGGAATGGATACCGGAGAGATCGAGGTCAAAGCGCAAAGCTACGAAATACTCGGGCCCTGCGATTCTCTGCCGTTTAACATTTTTCCCGAAGAGCAGGCGCCCGAAGAAACACGACTGAAATACCGTTACTTTGACTTGCGCAAACCCCAATTGCATAACAACATTATTCTGCGCTCGAAGGTCATTCAGAGTATCCGCCGCCGCATGCTCGAACACGGATTCAACGAATTCCAGACGCCGATTCTCACCAGTTCGTCTCCCGAGGGCGCACGCGACTATCTGGTACCCAGCCGTGCGCATCCCGGCAAGTTCTATGCGCTCCCGCAGGCGCCGCAGCAATTCAAGCAACTGCTCATGATCGCCGGTTTTGACAAGTACTTCCAGATTGCGCCCTGCTTTCGGGACGAAGATGCACGCGCCGATCGCTCACCGGGCGAGTTTTATCAGCTCGATATCGAGATGTCTTTCATCACCCAGGATGATATTTTCTGCGTGCTCGAGGATGTGTTGCACGGTATTTTCGGTGAATTTTCAACGGCCAGCGTCAGCGAGAAACCGTTTCCCAGAATTCCGTACAAAGAGGCCATGCTCAAATACGGTTGTGACAAGCCCGATCTGCGCATCCCCATAGAAATGCTGGATGTCTCGGAGATCTTTGCCGACTCCGGCTTCAATGCATTCAAAAGCGCTGTTGAAAAAGGAAGTGTCGTACGCGCCATCCCGGTGACGGCAATCGCCGATCGGCCGCGCAGCTTCTTCGACAACATGGTATCCTACGCACAATCCGTCGGCTCCAAAGGCCTGGCCTATCTCGTCTGGACCGATGAAAAAGTAAAGGGCCCCATCGCCAAGTTTCTCTCCGATGAAAAACTGCAAGCGCTTGCTCAACAGTGCAATGTTTCGGTTGGTGACGTGGTTTTCTTCGTATGCGATAAAGCGCCGGCCGCATCCCGCATCGCCGGAGATGTGCGTATCAAGCTGGGCGCCGATCTCGGCATCATCGAAAAAGAGTGCTTCAAGTTCTGCTGGATTGTGGATTTTCCCATGTTCGAGTGGGATGAAGATCACCAAAGTATTGCCTTTTCACACAATCCCTTCTCCATGCCCCAGGGCGGTATGGATGCATTGCTAAACGACGAACCGCTCAGCATTCTCGCTTATCAATATGATATCGTGTGCAATGGAATCGAGTTGTCATCCGGCGCCATAAGAAACCACCGCCCCGACATCATGTACAAAGCCTTCGAAATCGCCGGCTACAAACCGGATGTCGTCGACGAAAAGTTCGGCGCCATGATCAATGCCTTCAAACTCGGCGCACCGCCGCATGGCGGCATTGCTCCGGGAGTCGATCGCATGGTAATGCTGCTGGCCAATGAGCAGAATATCCGTGAAATCATTGCCTTCCCGATGAACCAGAAAGCCCAGGACCTGATGATGAATGCTCCCGCCGAGGCAACCCCCCAACAGTTGCAGGAACTGCGGTTGCGCATAATGCCCCTGCCGAAGGAGTGATGGTTGGAAGGGATATATAGGGACGGACTTACTTTTCCTCTTTGTTGCGTTGTTGGCAAAATGCTTCAAAAGGGGAAAAGTTAGTCCGTCCGTGTGCCACGAGGCTTTACAGGAGATGAGGGATTAGCCCCCTCGAAGTCGGCTTACACGAGTTGACTTCAAACCGCCTTGAGCTGCTGTGTTCAAAAGGCATGGTGGTGAGCGTCAAGGTAAGGTATGAACAGAGAAGATGAACATATGTGAACCATTGAACAAGCATCGAAACTAATAGATGATGTCAAAACCGGGGAGTGGACGAGATTCCCGGGATAAGTCTGGAAGATACGTGTCTACTGACCAGACGGCATCCGGTGTAGAGGTGGCATGATCTCTGTTTGGGCTCTTGTAAGGAACGTGGGAACCTGTGCCGTGATGTCAAGGGGGCCATTCAAGTGTAGCAGTACTGCGCGAGAATGTGAGTACCAATGCATTGTACAGGGGCGGAACATTCCGTAGTAGTGATGAAGTCTCTGTAATGGAGGTGGAGCGAAGGGAATGTCCTGTTCAGCTGATGTTTTGTATCAACCATGTACAATGGGAGGAATGCATTTCAAAAGCAAAGTCGTTTGAGATAAGCCGACATGTGGTAATGGAAGCATGGCGGCGCGTTAAATCCAATGGCGGAAGTGCAGGAGTTGACGGTCAGGATTTGAGAAGTTTTGAGGGAAACCTCAAAGACAACTTGTACAAAATCTGGAACCGCATGAGCTCGGGCTGCTACTTTCCTCCACCGGTATTGCTTTGCGACATACCCAAGGGAGATGGGAAAATCCGGACGCTTGGTATACCCACGGTATCAGACCGTGTAGCCCAGATGGTGGCAAAGAACTATCTGGAACCTTGCGTTGAGCCGGAATTGCATCCAGATTCGTACGGGTATCGACCGGGCAAATCGGCCCACGAAGCCATTGGTGTGACACGTGAGAGGTGCTGGCGTTACAACTGGGTGATTGATCTTGACATTAAAGGTTTCTTTGATACGATAGATCATAAACTTATGATGCGAGCAGTGCAGAAGCATACCCAAGAGAAATGGTTGCTTCTGTATATCGAACGCTGGCTTAAAGCTCCAGCACGAGACAAAGATGGAAATGTTGTCAGACGAGGACAAGGTACACCACAAGGTGGTGTGATAAGTCCACTGCTTGCTAACATCTTTTTACACCACAGCTATGATGTGTGGATGGAAAAGGAATTTTCATCATTGTCATTCGAGAGATATGCGGATGACATAGTCGTTCACTGTTGCACAGAAAAACAGGCGCGGTATACAC
The DNA here is from genome assembly GCA_014728295.1 of Chitinivibrionales bacterium. Classification (GTDB taxonomy): domain Bacteria; phylum Fibrobacterota; class Chitinivibrionia; order Chitinivibrionales; family WJKA01; genus WJLW01. Next base: position 64,657 of record WJLW01000107.1, read on the forward strand.
TGCAGTGTATACGGCAGCGGTTGGAAAAGTGTGGTCTACGATTACATCCAGACAAGACGAGAATCGTTTATTGTAAGGATGTGAACCGACCAGGTGATAACGAACACACAAAGTTTGACTTTCTGGGGTACGAGTTCAGCCCTCGTCGATGCCAGAATAGAAATGGTCAATTCTTTGTAGGGTTCACTCCAGCTGTAAGTCCCAAAGCAAAACGATCCATGAGTCATGCAATACGGCAGTGGAAGCTGAGTTCTAAAACCCCGGCAACACTACAAGAAATATCTGAAATGATAAATCCTGTAGTTCGAGGGTGGATGAATTATTATGGTGCTTACTGTCGTTCTGAACTTTACGATATCCTACGACAAGTAGAGCTTGCGATAGCAAGATGGGCAACTCGGAAGTTTAAAAAGTTGCATCGTAGAGTAGTGGCTGCGGATCGGTGGCTTCGCGGTGTATCTCGAAGAGAACCGACACTCTTTGCTCACTGGGCGTGGTGTCGGTAGGACGACTGAACAGGAAGAGCCGTGTGAATCGAGAGGTTCACGCACGGTTCTGTGAGAGACTGGGGGTGAGATACCCCCGGCCTACTCGACCCAAACCGATATCCCCAAACCGATACGATAAAACAAAAGACACAAAACGTATACCATATGTTTCATTCCAATTTCTCTGCATCCGCCAGGTCCTGCATCCTGCCGGATGCTTTTTTATTTTGGATTAAATCTTCTTTTGCTATTACGGAAATTTCGACATCATCAACAGTAATAAGCGATCGTCGGCTGTAGCATTCCTCAAAATCAATTCCTGCGGCTTGATTGATAATGTCAATTTGTATCGGGGGATTACCCATTCTGAATACGCTTCCCGGCTTTTTCAAATGAATAGCTTCAGATGTCGGGCCGCCGAAATCCGACAATGCTTTTATTATTCGTGCCACATTTTCATCGTCGACAGCAATAATAAAATCAATATCTTTTGTTGCTCTTGGGTTGCCGTACAAACCGACAGCCCATCCTCCGAGTAATAAATATTTGACTTCATTTGAGTTCAAGAATTTTACAAACTCTTTGAAGTCTTCCGGTAGTTGCCTCGGGGCCATAAAAGCACTCCCTTAAATAAGTAATTGTTGCGAATTTTTCCCCAACACTTGCTTGTGCCCAGTATTCTTTGTCATTTTTATCGAATTCGACATGGGTGCCGACAGTGACTTTCGTCCGGTCCATTCGTTCATTCATACTTTGTACGCTCCGCATAAAAAGTCGTTGGTTATGTATTTTCCGATAAAAATACTTACCGCGAAAAGTTTTATTGTCTATTTTCATGACATTGCTTCGGGAAAAAGGTCACCCGCGAAGTGCGCGATGAATGGGAAGATGATTTTGCATTTAATTTATTATGATTTTTTACAGTAGCTCATGGTATATTTTTGAGCGCATCCATCGAGAGAACGATACATGACCCTCTGACCCTCCGCTCCTCCGAACGAAAATGACCGACACAATCTATCACCGGGTAATATTCGATACAAGGCGCTGTAAAAAATCCTGAACTGAAAATACCGCTTGTTTAGGGACGGACTTGCTTTATTGCTTTAACGCAACAATATTTTTCCAGCTACGTAAATTTTTAATACATCAGGAGAACCTCAAAGCCTCGCACATTACGATTTGAATCACCAGGATCAATTTATCATGTTATGGCTCGTGGAATAAACGGATCGGATATTTTCAGAGAGACTGATGATAAACAAGAATTCATGGCCAGGTTTTGTAAAAA
>WJLW01000108.1 GCA_014728295.1 Chitinivibrionales bacterium
CCCCTGAGGCTCTGATCTCTGACCCCTGAGGCTCTGACTTCTGACCTCTGATATAGAAAGAATGTATGAACAATAAAAAAAACACTTTCTGCGCCGCTATACTTATAACTATCTGCTGCTCTGCTGTCACTCAGATTTTTGCCGAGGTGGCCCCCTACGACTTTCCTGCGGTAATTCCCGGCATATCTCAAAGCTCGCGCTGGCAGATGTCGGTCGACGGCACACCGATTCGGGTGATGCAGCTCTACACAATGGGTACCAACCGCGCCCATGGCACCGGTAAAGACAATTCCGGACCGGGCGCTGTCGCCATCTTCTCCATGGAAGGGCCGGTAACGGTCAGGCTGACAGCCGATGAAACCATTTCCAGCTACGACATCCGTCCCAAGAGTCTGGGGATCGAAGGAACGGTCGACGGCAACACTCTCTCCTTTACCCTGGACAGGCCCGGTCACTGCGGGGTGGAAATCAACGGGAATTTCTCCAAACCCCTGTTTATCTATGCCAATCCTCTGGAAACCGGCAAACCGGACCCGACCGACCCCAACGTGACCTTTTTTGAAAAGGGCATGGTGCATGAAATCGGCGATATGAAACTCACCGGTTTGGAAAATCACACCGTATACCTCGAAGGCGGTGCGGTTGTGCTGGGTAACCTGACTGTCGGGGGGTCCAACTATGAGGTCCGCGGTCACGGTCTGCTCTACAGCGGTCCGGACAGCACCAGAGGCCCGACAATCTTGACGGTCGGACGCAGCAAAAACGCTCGCATCCGTGACTTCACCACGATTATGCACTGGGATGGCAGTTTCGGGTGCTCTGTGTGGAACAGCGATACTGTCATGTTCACCAACTGGCGAATCCTCAATACCGCCAAAGACGGGCTGAATCCCATAGGTACGCAGCATATGATCGTGGACAGTTGTTTTCTGTTTGGCGATGATGATGCATCAGCGATAAAAACCAACCAATATTCCAGACAGGATGCTGCGTTTATCACTATCAAAAACAGCCAGATATGGAACAATTCCATCGAGATCGGCTACGAAACACACGGTGGCGATATACACGATATCCACTACGAAAACCTCGACATCATCCATGTCAGAGTCAAGGATGAAGTACACAGCAACTATCCACTCAACGAAATGAGTATCCACGTCAACGACATAGGAACTGTTTATAATGTCAGGTATGAAGACATCCGCATCGAAAGCTCGCTGTCAAACCGTTTTTTCGAATTCCGGATTATCTATGCCGGTTATGCCGCATACCCCAAAAATGGCGGCGATGCGTGGCGAGGGCATATCCGCGATGTCTATTTGAAAAATATTCAGGTTATCGATGGCGATAATTTCCCGATTTCAAAGATTGGGGGATGGGATGATGAACATCTGGTGCAGAACCTGGGCATTGAAGGGCTGTTTATCTACGGACAACAAATTCTTGATACGGCAGCAGGCAAGATAACGATAAACCAGCACACCCGCAACGTAGGTTTAATACCGCTTGGGCGTGGCAATGAGGTCCCGGCAGCACCGAAAAATCTTCAGGTGGATGAGGTGAGTGGAATATCCGTTGCCTTGAGCTGGACTGACAATTCAGACAACGAGTGGGGATTCACTATCGAACGTAAAAGCGCCGATGGGTCCTTTGAAAAGGTGGGCACCGTTAATTTCCAGGTACAGCATTTTATTGACTCATCGGCACACCCGTCGACCTCCTATACCTATCGGGTCCGCAGTTCCAACCGTGCGGGTTTCTGCAGCGGCGGTGCAACCGTACAGGTCACTACCGATGCTCCCACGGGTATCGGTCCCGATGGACCCACTTCTTTTACGATCGACACCATTAACAGTATCATGGTGCAGCTCTCGTGGTCATCCACGGCTGAGAATGTAACCGGGTTTGTACTCAAGCGCAGAAAAAGCGGTGATCAGCTCTTTACACTGCTGGATACGCTTGCTGCCGATAGTCGCACCTTTGGTGATGCGGGACTTATGCCCCACACATCTTATGACTACCGCCTGTACGCATTCAACCACAATGGGCAATCAGCAAACGTGGATGCAACGATAACTACACCGCCACTTCCACAGCAAACCACCCTTATTGATGAAATGGCCGATCAGTCCCACTGGTTTGAATCCGTGAACTGGGAGACCTTTGAGAGTCGAGATAGCGATGGCAAAATGGAGGGTGATTCGCTCCGGGCCCGGCGCAAAGAAAACGTCACCGGCACAATCACCTGGGCCTGTGAGTATATCTGCGATTTTGAAGTGGTGTTCTATCATCAGCGTAATCTGGACAACACTCAATTGCTGGGCTCCACAGATAACCGGAACTGGTATGAGATTGCCTGTGACATTCAGCAAACACAATCACCGGTAGATAATTCATGGTACAAATCGGTATTTGCCCCAGTGGCCGATTCGCTTAAGCAAAAAACGCATTTTCTCAAACTGGAGGTCGGCGCCAACTCGGCTTTTTGGAATCCGCAGCTCTCGCAGGTGAGTGTTACCTACGGCGATGCAGCGACCCGGACCGTTGAGCACACTGCTACCAGGGCCGGCGCCGGCAACCGGATTTCGGTTGTTGATTGCCGACTGCTATCCCTCCGGAAACAATCCCGGCATCCATTGCGACACGAATTTCATCGGAAACGCCAGGTGCAGCGGCGCGCGGGGCGAGGTTGACAAAAGAATGTTCTGGTCGAGTAGCGCCGATGTAATTCTCCGGGACTGCCGCATCATTAGCGGCATCGGTTCGCATTTTATTGCAGCAGTATGCAGAATCTGCCTCCGTGGCATTCTGCCAAAGGTATGTTAAACCTCGTCGGTTAAAACGTAAGCGCGGGATACCACACACTCATCTCTTCGACAATTACCCACATCGGACAAAAAGCCTGCGCACAGCAAGTTCTACACGCCACGGGAACACGCAGCAGATGGCTGACGTCTGACCTCTCCGGCGAAGCTGGTTTAGCTAGTTATGGTCCCGATAAGCAGATCCGGCTTGACCAAGGACAGTCTTGGATGTATAATATGTACGGATATGCAAATCGTATGGCAACCGGAGGGTTACATTGGAACCGAGCTATGTGAAGAAGACCATGTTCCTGAACAAATCGTACATCAGGAAGGCGCTCAGAATCCTCAATGCTAAGACTGAGAAGGAGGCCGTCAACAAGGCGCTTCAGATCGTTGTCGACGAGGATGAGATTATCCACGCACACGACGAAGTCGGTGGCGCTGACACGGTCACCCCTGTCTACAGGTAGTCGATGAAGGTAGTCCTTGACACGAACATCTATTTTGGGTGGATACGTGAAAGAAAGCGCCCGGAACTACTGCTCGACGTATACACCCAGAAGTACCTCTCGTGCCACGTTCTGATGGAGCTGTGGGCAGGCGCAAAGTCCAAGCAAGCCGGCCGAACAATTGAGAAGCTGCAGAAGCCATACCTGAAGGCCGACAGGATAATGTCACCCAGTGGAAGCGACTTCATAACCGCAGGCCAGATTCTCTCAGATCTGCCCGACAGCGAGAAGAGCAGACTCAAGAATGCCGGGTTCGTCAACGACCTGTTCATCGCTCTGACGGCGCAATCCATCGGGGCAATGCTGTACACCTCGAACCGAGGGGACTTTGAGCTGATCGCGCCGTTCGTACGGGGGCTTAGAGTAGCCTACGTATAGCATTGGTGCGGGTCTGTGCGGAAGGCGGACCAGGCAGCGTTGGCGTCGCCCTCATTGATGGGACAACTGACATACCCAACCGCATCGAAGAAACGCGAAAATGCAGGCAAATTACGAACGAGGCCTTCATTGAATATTTCTTCCTTTAAATAATCCTGCACATATGCTTTAAGAGATTTTCTATAATTAGTGCTTAAATAATGTGCCGGGAGCAAACCTTGATTCAGGATGCGAAGCAAATCTATATCTTTTAATTCGCATGATACGAGTGGGTGCATTTCATATCGCCATGCTCTGCCACCTAATAAATTGGCTTTACTCTGTTTAAGCTTGCGCGCTTGAGCCGCAGAGAATAAATCGAATTCCCTTATTTTCCATCCATCACACCGGGCACTTTTTGGACTTCATCCAGGATAACCGGATTTCTCAATACTTTGCTGCTTTGCGAGAGCAGTTGTTCTCGCAACAAATATGGGGCTTTCGTGATTTCCATATATAGGTCGGTTTGCAAAAAATCGTACCAAATGCCATCAGGATATTTTTGTTTTAGATACGTAGTTTTGCCAGTTTTTCTCGGCCCCCACAAAAATGCGGATTGTCCTTTCGGAAGCGCTATTTGAAGTGCTCTTGGGATTGTTTCCATAGTGTATCTTATTCCATTTTGGTGAGATAATTATATAGTATACTACATTTTAGTTGCATTGGTACAATATATCTTTTAGGCATAATTTGCGCAATATTACTGGCAAAATAACGCTTCAAATAAAGTGCCGCGATATAAAGCGCTGATATTTTACAAAGCAATATTATGCCACATTTCAACAAGCTTCCGCTTTTCAACCTCACTTTCCGGCATATACGGGCAGGTTAGAATTATCCGCGCACCGTGTTTTTTGCACAGTCCGGCAAGCCGCGCAAGATAGCGCGGCAGGTTTATGAGGACATACCGACAACTTTCCATACCCGGCAATTGTAGCCGGCTGCAATGTGAAACAAGCATTTTCCGGTATTCTAAGGTATATTAATAAGGTATTTTAATATAGACGGCGGCTTATGACCGCCTGCAATCGAAGAGATAGTTGCATTTATGGTTTTGTAAAAAGGAGGCGTTATGACTGTGCGCGCGTGTGCGACGGCTGGCTGCATAATCGTTACATGCATCATGCGGGTATATGCCGTCAGCGGTATCGGCATTGCCAATATCGGCAGTGATGTGCGGGCAATCCATATTGAAAATAATGCCGTGGTCGACAGTTTCAAGATCGGTGATGGTTTTAATCCGGCCATTAACACCTACGGGACCCATGTTGCGTTTCGTGCAAAAATCGGCAACAACGATGCCGTGGCAATTGTTCGCTCCGATGTGCCGTTCGATTCTCCGGATTATAAAATCAAGTATCTTGTCGAGTGGGAAAACGGCGGCGGCGGACGGATCAGTTGGCCGCGCGGCGAATGGGTCTGGCTGGCGCTTAACCGCAGAAACGGTCCCAATCACGCGGAATTGTGGCGGTTCAATGTGCAGACCATGGAGAGCCGCAAAGTGCTGGTGTGGAAAGAGGGCGGGACAGTTACACGTATCACCGGTAACGGCAAGCTGGCGTATGGGCATGCTTTCGACGCGCGCTTTACGTTTGATATTTCACCGTATATCGGCAACGCAAAAACAGATACTATTCTGCGTAGCCAGTTGGGCTGGGGTGAAGGCGGCACCAAGCTGCCGGGCGTGCAACCAGGCCAATTCGCCAACCGGTTCCTACTGGGTTTCCACACATAGCGCGGGGCACCACATACTCAATGTGACCAGAGTAGTCGATTATCAGAACAGGATTACCGAAGGGGCGGCGACCGTCGAGATCGGCGACTGGAATGACGGCGCACTCGACAGTGCATTTCAGTATTGCGTCCCCTATTCAGGCGATACCTGCTACCGCATCGAAAAGACCGGCGGCGGGCTGTATACTATTAGCAACTGGACCGTCAACTCCGACTACTGGTGGAACCCGATATCGGGCTGGTCGCCGGGCGGTCGCTTCGGTGATAACGGCACCAACCTGGTGATTATCAACTGGCGCGATTCGACATCGTTGAATATCACTCGCAACCCGCATAAGACCGCGGTCAACTGGAACCTTGACAATAACGACAGCACCATGGCGGACGGCCGCGAGGCGGGTGACGGGCAGTTCTGGGTGTCGGCGCCGCTCAGTGATGTGGTGCCGGAATTTCAGGATGATGTCACCAATCGCGACAGCTACAGCATTCCGTGTATCGATGATAACGCCGCCTGCGCGCAGGCCGAGACAAAAACCAACTTGCAGGTGACAAAAAATCCGACGATAGAATGTGCCGATTCGATATTCACCGATAATGTGAAAGTGTTTCTTGGTTGTGAAGAAACCGGTGCGGTTGTTCGCTACACCACCGACGGCAGTTGGCCGCAGGCAACTTCACCCGCATTTACTGATTCGATCACGATTGACACAACGCTGCTGCTGCGGGCCGTGGCATTCAAGGATGGGCAGGCGCCCAGTTGGTGGCCGATCGACAAGAAGTTTAAAAAGCTGGAACTGGTGATTGCGCAAAACGTGCAGGGAGATGCCGCCGGGCTCAATTATTACTGGTACAAGGGCGATTACAGTATCCTGCCGGAGACGTTTGACGGGCTGGCGCCAACAGACAGCGGTACGCTCGATGCATTCACGGCCGAACCGTTTGGCGGGCAAAATTACCTGGTACAAATCTGGGGCTATATCGATGTGCCGCAAACCGGGATCTATACGTTCAATATCAAGGCCGATGATGGAGCACGGCTCTATATCGGCTCGGAAGCTGTGGTTGAGCAGCCGGTATATCAGAATTCATTTACTTCCGGGAGAGTAATGCTTGAAGCCGGCAAGCACCCGATACTGGTCACGTTTCTGCAAATCCGCGGCGGCCGGGGGCTGGATGTTACCTATGCCGGGCCGGGGGTGGACAGTGCTAATGTACCAGCCAGTGCGCTGACCAGCATTCCCAGCAGTGAGCCACAGATTGTGCGCGCCGGCGACGGCATGCGCAAAGTCGTGCATGTTGGGCCGCTTTCCATCCGGGTGCGCGGCGGCATTACCACCTGCCGCATCTGGGCTTCAGGCCCGTGGCTGGCGCGCGCGTCTGGTCGATGGGGCCGGACGAACAGTCTGGCAAAGCAATGGTACAGGGTCGCACCGAATAGTATTTGATCGATCAATTGCCGCGCGCGGAATCTATATGTTGCAGGTTGCAGGCGCCGCACGGCGCACGGTGCGCGTATTGATACGTTAATGCCGCAAAAACGCGCGGCTGTGTTCCAGAGGCATCTTTATAATCGACGGCAAATTGATTGAACTGATAAGGAATTTGATTTTCTAAGAGGAATATAGTGTTCAGCGTTTTTGTGTGTGCAAAACTATCAACTTTTACCGTTCAGAGATTCTCAAACTCACAATTGTGTCGCCAGACAACGGAAACGGTATGCACTTCGCATGGGACGCTCGATACAGAATTTTGCCTTCTTCAGTGATAGAGACCATGCGGGTTAATGAGAACGGGCATCGTGCTATGTATTGAACAAGCCGCTGCATACCGGCGTTTTCTCCCTTGGCGATGCGCACCGAGTTATCGACACTGACTCGTAGCGCGTGGATGCGCGGAGAGCATGCCGGAGGCACCCGAAAGGCTGAAACCTGGATGGTTGCAGTGAATCCCGAGTGTTTCCATGAGCGCATACTCTCGGCAATCTCATCATTTATCTTATGCTCATCGAATAAGAAGTCAAATACTCGTTCCGCAAATATCTTCTCGGCTTTATGCTTCCAGTTATCGGGAATGTGGACGAAGTGACCGCACTCGGTAACCCCCCCCCTCTGGAACGACAGTGTGCACATGGGGATGCCAATGAACAAGATTGCCGAAGGTTTGGCAATCCCCGAATATTTTATGGTACAATTGATGCATACGCGGCAGCCTTAGACCGGAAACCATCGCTTGCCGCGCAAAAAAGGAACTGAGTATGCGAATAGCAAGCATCGTGGCTGTTACGACTGCCCTGCTGTGTTTAGCTTGTGCGACGGTCACGACTGAAAAGGCCGCGGGCACAACCGCCGCGATATCCGCCGACCAGCCCTATCCCGAATACGGCGGAGAAAAGAAACGAGTGCAGGTGCTGCGGTTCGGTATCCCCAGAGAGATCGCCGATAAATATCCCGAGCTGGCCGACAAGCGCATTGGCTGGGGGTTGTACAACCGCCTGATCGATAATTTCTACGACACCAAACGGTTCGATTTTATCGAAGAGAAAGAAGCGGTGCGCCAGCGGGTCATGCGGCAATGGGCGCTCTCGCAATCGGGCATTGTCGTTGAAGAGCAGCAGATCGATGAAAGCCGCGGGTTGTCGCTGCCACAGTATCTGATATACGCCGAGATTTTCGAGTTCGCGGTCAGCGACGAAGAAAAAGTTGTCGGCATTGCTATGGAGCAGACCAAAACCACGCGCATCGGAATCCAGTTGCGGCTGGTGGATGTTGCCACCGGCGAATACGTGCCGGCCTCAGGCAACGGCGAAGCGACCACCGCCGCCAAAAGCGTGTGGGTGCTGGCGGACAAGCCGTTCGACCAGTCGACCGTGGGGATTGCGACGGATAAGGCTGTGCGGGGGGCGGTGATGAAATTGTTGTCGAGAATGAAATAGCTACTTGCTCATGAAAGGTTATGGTATGAACAGATTTCTTATTGCGGCGTCGACGGGAGTTGTGCTTTTGCAATCGGTTTGTTTTTCTCAACCACAGGTTACTACCTTGACTACCGATTGGGAGCTCGCCTGTACGGGAGAGAGGGTCGATTTTACTGAAACAACAGTATTCGGCACAACCGGAGAGACTATTACCGTTGACATCCTCGGGCACTCAAAAACATTCACAAGCTGGACGGATTATGAGATGGGCAGGGAAGATTTCATCCACCAGGTTCGCGACATCGAAGAAGCCAAATGCGCCGGTGCCGGCGGCGTGATCAACCCCATCGGTACCCAGAACCAGGTGATATTCACCAACGCGGTTTTTTCAACCCGCGCTTCACCGCGCGCAGCGCAAATCCCCGGTGGGGCCGCGAAACGCCAGACCACAACCGCGCCGTCAAAAAGCGTGCAACAGGCCCCGCCGCAACAGCCGGACCAGCCGCCGGAGGAGGACAACTCCGGCAAAGCTGTGCAACTTGAAGTCTCTCCCGATGAAGACAAACCCGCCCGTTCATTCGTGCTCTCCAGGAACAATATCAGCACCGACCTCGAATACGACCTGTTCAAACACACCGGCCGGACCGGCAACAATTTTCTGCTGCGTGCCGGCTACACGCGCACGTCCGATGACGGCGTGTATAACTATGGAGGCAACCTGATTTTCAATACGCTGCTGATGCTGGATGAAACTTTTTTCAATAATGCGATCAACCTGTTCGGCACCAAAACGCTTAAAGAGACCGGCGAGCTGCAACGCAAAGGCGGCCTGACGGTCAATATGCTGATCGTGGACAAAGATTTCGGCGACAATAGAATCGGCGCCAGTGTGTCGGGCCACTTTGTTGACAGGCGCTATTTGAAAAATGACCATATTCTGGTGTATGGCGCAATGATGCAGGAATCGTTTGTCGGCAGGCTGATCACGACCCTGCTCAGTGTCGGCGGCATGTACGGGTTGCCGCTGGGAGAGCGACTGGCACTCAATTTTGACGGCCTGTATACGATCAATGCGCTGGCGTTTGGCGAAAAAGGCTATATTAAATTGACCAATCCGCACATGTTGTCGATTGCCGGCAGCCTGGATATATTTATCACCGAACTGTTCAGCTTTACAACCGGTATGAAGACCACGCTGCTGGTGAAAAACTACAACGACTTTATAGTCACTATCGGCGCAAGCAGGCGGTTCTGATGCGGAGGGCGCCAATGAAACATATGCTGGCAGTATTGCTGCTCTGCCTGTTCCCTGCATCACCGCACGCGAAAAAAACAGCGACGCCGGACAAACCCACCCTCACTGTCATTGGTTTCACCAACGAACTGGAGGACAGTTCCTGGCGCGATGCGCGTATCGGCCTGGGCCTGCGGACCATGCTTGCGGAGCAGCTTTTTGCTTCGGGCGAATTCGCGCTGGTCGAGGAAAAGCAGGAGATACGCGACAAAATCAAAGAGACCGCCGCGCTGCTGTGGGCTTTTGACGGCAAGAGCAAAAAGGCCGAAAAAATGATTGAAAGCAGCGGCGCCGCCGATAATACGAACTTTATCACCCGGGGCCGGGTGTTCTATTTCGGCCGCCCGCGTGACAGAGCGTCGCTCGGGCCAATGCAACTGACACGCGATGCCGTCGTTATCAAAGTTGAAGTGACGCTGCAAGACCGCGCAAAGAAAAAATCCTACACGGTGGTCGGCAAAGGCGTCTCAACGAAAACCGCCGCGTCGGCGCTCTTTACATTCCACGAAGAGCGGCTGGAGCTGGACAAAACAAATGTCGGGAATGCTACGAAAGCGGCCTTGGAAATGGCGGTGGCAAAGCTGGTGAAAATCTATCGGAAAAAGTACCGGCGCTGATAGAAATTTTTATGCTGCGAGGCGTTTCTACTTGCACAAACGGTCATATTCGCTATGCGGCCCGATCCAGAACCACACGATATCATCATCGCGCCGGATGCCGACTGCCCGATAACGGATGCCTGCTCTTACCGACCAGTAGGGACCGGCTTTTTTCAAGTGCAGTGACGGGTAGCGAGGATTGGATTTGAGAAGCTCAAAATTGGCATCGGCCAATTTCTGAATATACGAGGGAAGTGATTGTTATGCTTTCCAGAATTTCGTGGAGGCATGATGGTTCAAAGCGGTGTGCATCTGTTGCTGTCCAGATCGGCCAATGCTTCATTCGCCAGGGAGTCAAGCTTTCCGGATTTTGCGTCTTGCTCGAATTGATCATCCCATGATTCGGCATCAAATTCAGAAAACCACCTGCGAAATTGCGCCAGCATTTTATCCGGCAGTTTCTCTACCGCATGTTCGATTTCTTTCAGTGTTGTCATGGTGGAAATATACCATACATTTTGGTGGATTGCAATACTTGCAATACCAGGGGACGGTGGTTTTTTAATAGTTTAAGAATGGCGACCGCGGCTGTCGATATTAGCCCCGATTCGGTTTATGCGGTCTGCGCGCAAATTGTGTGTTGTTTGGGGACGAATTCATCAGTTGTCTGCTTCCAAAATTCTCAAGCAAATAGCCATGTTGTTGGTGGGCACTCTGAACGATATACCCAAATCTTTGCCCAGCGAGTGACAGCACTAATCGAGGAGATACCACTTTATCCAGGCAGCGGAAGAGTTGTAACAGAGTACCAGAAGCAAGATCTGCGGGAGAGAATTTTTGGAGATTACCGGATTGTGCAC
>WJLW01000109.1 GCA_014728295.1 Chitinivibrionales bacterium
ATCACCCCGCCCGACCCATCACATTAAGGTAGGCTCGCTGACATTTTTAGGGATGTCGTTCGCATTAACTCATAGCCCGTCTGCCCCTGCACAGGGGCTCCCAGTTTGAAAATGCCAATTGATTTCCAGTGCTTTTTTCTTCGGGTGGCTGGGTGGGATTCGATTGCGTGGAAGGATTGCAGAGGAGTGCGCGAAGCGAACGGCTGCGAGACTGGAACGCTTGCCCGAACGAGTGCCCCGGCCGTTAAACCGACAGTTTGGCGCAGATACTATAGCCTTAGCTGCGGCGCCTCTGCTTCGCGGTTTCATAAACTCCCTTATGTTGACATGCGATACAATAAAACCATCACCGCATTTCAAGCATGTGCGGAGCCACGGATGGCGCAGCGGACACATAAGGTCGTTTATGTAAAAGTGAGGAAGCCGGATGCGATCGAACGGCTGGCGGTAGGACGGGGTACGAGGGGTGGCAACAAGAAAGCATTGGTGGCGGTGTAGAAGGGTGAAAAGTGAAGTGGGGGTTTAAGAATCTTCACCTAAAAGTTTCTTTCTATTCGCAACTAAGGCCTTGATTAAATAAAAAACAATGCCTATTACTGCTGTGCCTGTAATCCAAGAAACACCATTCTCTCCTGCCCAAGTTTTTTTTACTGCTACAAACCCAATATCAAGCTGAAAAATTATACCAAAAATTACTAAGGCAAATGTAGCAAACTTTATTCTAAAACTCCTTCTATAAATAAACCAATTAGGCATATGCGAATATGGGCTTTTAGTATAAGGTTTTATCTTTCCAACTACTAACCAAACGATTAAGAAAATCAGTGCAATCGCAAAGACGTACAGTGATACAGGTATTGACAAAAAAATTGCAATCAAAACACCAATTTCAAAAATTAATAGGCTTGATATCAGAATTAGCTTTTTCATATTATTTCTGGGTCTTTATTTGGTTTCTAAAAAAATCTTCAGTGGCTTGTGGGTATCCTGGCAGAAATAAAACATCTAAACCAGGCAAACCACTTGGTATATCATTGACATTTCTATTAGGGGCTTGCAATCCTAATGAAATTTTGCCTGCCCCCATTCCAATACTTCCAACTCCATTTACCAAATAATATGCCCCTGCTGCTCCTGTAGCAACACCCGTGGCTTGTGTTACCCCTGTAGGTGCTGCTTCTTGTGCAAGTGCAGTTCCAAGAAGAAATGTCCCAAAAGTCCCTTGGGCAATACCCCAACCAACATCCTTGACACCTGACCAAATCATTTCACTATTATAATTAGGCAATCCCCTGTTTGTGGCCCCACAATTGCCACTGAGACACTCCACATTTGAAGATTTGCCCATAGACACGCTACCGGCTGCGGGCAATTTACTACCCGACTGAATTGATTCAAGAAACTTTACTATTTCATCAAATGATGGCCCGCTTTCTTTAGCAATGCTTCTGGCAAAGGATTCTGAGACTGGCCCGGGACCTTTGTTCGAGTTTGTACCGAGCCACTCATCGATTAGTTGGCCTAAATCGTAGCGGTCATTACTTTCAGCATAATCCCAGTATTGATAATAAACCTCTTTGTATTCACTTCTGACAGCAGGATTTCCATATTCATCTGTTATAATACTGCCATCAATATTTTTTTCATAAATTTGGTTTAAAAAGTTGTCTGCCTTCTGGTATACATCAGGATCATCAATATAGTCCAAGCCATCAGGATCAACGTAATTCACAGGATTGTTGCCCGCGTAAGCATAAAGATTCCAATCTCGCTCTACTGGATCACGCAACTGGGAAATTGAGCGGCATATTCCTGCTCACATCGGATTAAGGGGCACATAACGAATAAGCTCTTCGATATAGTTCTGGATAGTTCTGGTCCTTCGCAACAATCGACTTAAAGAGATCCTGAATCCTGAAATATATGTCCTTTTTTATCGACCTTCATTCTGAAATATCGGACATAATTGCCCATGCATATACTAAGAAGCCGGTTTTTTATATGCTTATTCAGGAGGCTAAGCAATAGCTGCTTATCTTTATCACAGCGGAAAATGGTGCGTCCTTCATTTCCGCGCGACATGATATGGTGGACTGCGCCAACTATGGCAATACGTGCTTTTCCAGGCATAATCAAAATAAAATTAATCCGACTTCTAAAAGCAATAAGGCACCTCCGTCCCCATTTACCCATTTATATGACCACCTGCTAAAGCATGAATACCGGTGTTAAATTTTACTGAAATATCAGGTGCCTGCGCAACCCGCTCGCATGAGAATTTTTAATGGTGACGATGCCAGTGGGTAAAGGCCCGGTACGCGGCACGGTGCGGCCCGACAGGGAGAAACACTCACGCCTGCCCGGCAGCACACCTGCGCCGGGCCGCTCATAGCGCCGGGCGCAGCGCGCCTGCGCCAGACGGGTTGCGTCCAGCGCCGCCCAGTCAAAGCCGAAGACCTCGGCGCAGCCGGGGCGCGGATCGATTACATCCGTTACCACCGCATTGTCGGCTGCGCTGCAGGAGTTACTGTCGCTGTAGCTGTCATCGCACCAGGGGCTGGAGTGATCATCGGCGGTGAGGGAGTCGGAAACATGGTCGTATTTGGCGCGCGTGACCTCCGAGATATACTTGTCGATATCGTTACCACAGGCACAGAATGTGTTGCCGGTAAAGGTCCCCCTTACCCCCTTCTGATCGATAAACGAATCGTCGTAACTCTCGGCTCCCGGCTTCAAGGCAATGGAATCACCCACCAGCATGTTTCCCTCTACCAGCGTATACTGCGTGCCCTCCTTGATATCGATGCACTCGGCGGAAATACCGCCGCCGATCAGGTTGCACAGCAGCCTGGTGTGGTGCACCCGCCAGTCGTATCCGCCGTAGCCTTCGGAGATCGCCTTTTCACCCCAGGTTGACTGCGGCATGTCGTCGGCCCCCCAGCGCGCCTGATCGGTGCCGATGTAGATCCCCTCCCCGATCGATCCGCGCCCTCCGTTGCCGGCACCGTACACATGGTTGCGGCTGATAGTCACATGGCTGCTGCCGTCGCGCACGTGGATCAGCTCGGCGCCCGAGTTGTAGACGGCGCAGTCTTCGATGATGCCGTGAGATGCATTGTCGAACACGACACCCTTATCGGCATCACGCAGAACAAGGTTCTTCAAAATCACGTAATCCCCGGTCACATGCACAACGTAGCCCGACTCGATGGAGCTGCCCTGCAGCACCGGGGGGTTATCTTCGGTGGCACTCACGACCACGATCGGGTGCTGCGCGGTGCCGTCGCTGCCGATCCAGAAGTAGCCCTTACCGTTAGGCTGGTTGCCGGGATCACCGCTCTGTTGCATATCGCCGCTGTAGGTGCCGGCAGCGATCAGAATCGTGTCTCCGGCTACCGCGGTCCGCATGGCCGAAACAAGGTCGGGCGCGGTAGCGACATACACCAGTCGCGCCTGAATGCTGCCACATAACAGCATCAGTATGGTTATGATCGAAACAAGTAATGCTCGGGCCATAGTATGATACTCCTGAAAATCCTGTTGAATTCGATTACTCTGCAGCCGGGGATGAAGTACCGGACTCACTGCACCTCCGCACCAGATACACACCGGTGGCGAAATGCCCATTGTCTGGCCGCATGGTCCGCAGTGATCGTCCGGTAATGGAAAAATATTCGCCCTGCACGGCAAGGATCCGGCCGGGCAGAACACAGTGTTTTTTCAGTGGTTCCGCGCGGTAGCCCTGCATTGCCCGGGTCTGGTGCAGCCGCGATGCAACCGTACCGCTGTCAGACATGTCGGCAGGTATGGTATTGTCTTCACTGCCGGCAACATCAGGCCCGAAGGGCGGGAACGGCGTGTCATCATTCCAGAAATCGGGCCTGCCGCTCAGATAGAGTGACGCCGGCAAACTGCTGTTTTCAGAAAGCGTGTTCCACTCAGTCAGGCCACCGACGGTATTGCCCTCTACGAGCGCTTGCAGGCAGCTCTGGTCGACGGCGAGGCCGGAGCTGCCGGGTAGCACATTGCCGATAACATTGGCAAGATGTGAGTGATCGTCAACATAGATGCCGTCAACTGCCTCCTGGCCGTAGGTCTTGTTTCGATAGACGGTCGTAAAGGGACCGGTAGGACCCCAGTAATCGGCATAATAGATGTTGTTGAAAAGATTGCCCTCAAACAGATTGTTGTGCGAGTAAAAGCCGTGGATCGACACATCTGCTTCGGCATCGATGGGATTGCCGTTCGCATCGGTCACTTCAGGGTCGATAATCGCCCAGTCAACCGATTTATTGTAGGCAAGGATGCAGTGATTGGCACCTTCTTTGAGCATCAATGAATGGCGCAGGTGCTCCAGCACATTATTTTCGGCGACAACGCGGGTGGTTCTGTTCTGGATTGCGATTCCGTAGGCCGCCCCCCCGACACCGTAGCGCCGGGCGTAGGACAAATGACAATCCCGCACCGTTACACCAAAGGCATACTCGATCATGATATGTCCGCGGGTAGTATTATACGAAGTGACGTTTTTTACATAGCAGTCGCCGGCAAAGCGAAAAACGATATTGAAAATGTCGTTGGTACCCCCGGGAGTATACCGGTTGTCATCGACAATGTGTTCGATGTACAGGTCCTGCACACCCACCTGCTCGATATGACGATCAAAAATTGACACGCGGGGATTAAAATTGTCGGAAAAATCGATCCCGAGCGCTGGTTCAAACGTAATGGTACGGCCGTCAACGGCGGTAACGCGGCAAAACTGCCCCATGGACTCTTCGCCCCAGTCGGCCTCCCCGTCCTGCCACTTCTTGTACCAGGCTTCATGGGAACTGCCTTCGGGAAACACCAGTGCGGGGTCGTTATCCTGCTTGACACATATGTAGTGACCGACTTGGACATCCTCGGTGTTGTTTGTTTCTACCGATGTATCACCGCGCCGGGGTGCCTGCGTAAGTGAAACCGCATTGTTGCGATCGCCGTAGCCGGACTTCTCTTCAAAGCAGATAAGTCCGCTGAAATAGTCGACATCGCCGGTAAACAGAAAGCGGGTCTTGTCCGGTCCGTCCCCCATGAGAACCGTCCGGCTGTGCTCCACTTCCAGAAACAGCTGGTCTTCGAAATAGTAGTCACCAGCAGGGAAGTAAAAGACAGTAGGACCCGATTTCTCGTCGATGAGTCGGTACACATCGGCCGCCACCCCGTTTTCATCGCCGGGCAGTATTCCATGCCCGGTAACATCGACGGTATCCCAGGTCGCATCGGGAAAAGTGAGATTGTGCGCTTTCCACTGAGGAAATCGCGCGTGCGGCAAATCTCCACGATCTCCAGCTTCAGAAAATGCAACGATGGTACTGATACAAATCAGTACCGGGCAGAGTAGGATGCGCATGAGTATTTCCTTCTTGTTGCTGTCACCCCGGATCAGGGCCAGGAGCTTGTAGATACCAATATACAGCAAGGGTTGCAATGCCGGCAAAAGCAAGGATCCTTGATGCCGGCCTCGGCCCCTTCGGCACCAATTTTTCGCCGTGGACATTATTGGATATTTACAGGTCTTTTCGCCGCACTCCATTCTCGTGATTCCTTCTTCAGAAATATCCCGCGTGGCAGGCTAACCCGGTTCTGCCTGGACATACCGACGAGACGTCCACGCAGATCGTACAGTACCGGCACAGCGAGACCAAGCTGATTGTGGAGAATGCGCCCCCCTGGCTCATGCAGATCAGCATACGGCAGTACTCCAACCGCAGACCAGGGCTGCTCCCACCATACCGGATTCTGATCGATAAACTCCAGGTGTCCCTGATACTTGGGGGCCTGCTCGGGCGCAACATCCCAGGGGATCTGGCCCCAGAACCCGCCGCCCGAAGCAAACACCATGAACTCATCCCCGCCGTTTTCTTTCCAGCCCTTCATGTAGTCCAGCACCCACTGCCGCATACGCGGGTCTGCCTGGGCCTCTTCGGCAACCTCGGAGAATCCCTGGCCAAAGTTCCACAGGTGTGAACCGCCTTCGTAACCCACAAGCCGCACCCCGTAATCTTCGGCGGCTGCCTTACAATCCGTAACCGTCTTTCTGAATTTCGGTAAACCGTCCTGCAGTACCTTGATCGCTTCATTCACCGTGCTGAAGCTGCCATCGGCACCAACGTACGGGGCGATGCCGGCCACATCGATGTAGCTCTGCTTACCGATCGACTTGAGATGCCCCATCCCTTTTTTGATCATCCACTCCTTGGGCCCGCCCACGGCAAAAACGCCGATCAGCCGCTCCCGTGATCCCAGCACCTCCTCCCATATCTGCACAATCTCAGCGCTGCGCTGGGCATGGTAGAGCACCAGCCCGTCAAAATCCGAACCGCTGCCCTTGAGTCCCAGCTCCTTGCCCTTCTGAACGGCATACTGAAACTGCTCCTGAAAATTTCCGTTCCAGACCTCATTGGAGTGCTCAAGATAAATGGCCAGGGATGGATCGAGCTTTTCTTTGACCAGCTGGGCCATATTCCGCACAAAGGCATCATCGGCCTGGTGAGGAATACAAAACCAGGGCCACGCCTGCAGACGGTTACATAATTCGATCATTATTTCGAACGGCACGCCCTTTTTGGTGCCATAGGTGTAGTCCTCAACATGCGGTCGTTTATCCCAATCGCCGTTGACTGAGTTATTGGTATGTGCCCAGTCCATGAACCGTATCGTACGGTAAGGCGCCCAGTTTTCAAGGAACTGTTCATAAAAGATTTCGCCCTGCTCAAACGCCGCGACCTTATCTGTATGCACAATGCGAATGTTTCGGATATAGTTTGTGGGATCTGTTTCCTGCAGGGTAAGAATACAGTATCCCCCTCCACCGGCGGGGTCCTTGAATGTCAGGATATCACCGGATGCAGTGATCTCACCCTGGGCCATGCCCGATCCCTTCATGCGGCCGGTGCCATCATAGAACACCTTATATTCACCTGGAATATACAGAGGATGAGTAGCCAGGATAAGCTCTGCAAACTGGTCGGTGGCAAACGACTTTATCCAGCCGTGTTCATCGAGATCAAGGGCCGGTCCCTTGTCCCAGCCGCACCCCTTGCACTGTGAAATCCATGAACGTGCCCGTTTCATCTGGTCCAGAAACACCAGCTCGGTAGACCAGTCGATCACGCCCTGCAGGTTGATCCCCAGAGGAGAGCGGGAGTTATTTGCGGCCTGTACGGTGAAAAGTAAAACCAGAATAGAAATAAGCGTACGATTAATCATGAGCAACTCCTTTGTGAGAATTTATTTCATCATTGGTTTTTTCATACTACAGCCCGGCTACCGTCTTTCTATCACTTTCCATGGAAATGTATTCGTACAAAACCCTTGTACCGGTTTTGTACGATCTCTATACCCGCCCGTCTGGTCCCGGTGCGGGTAAGGTTGCGACCGGTAATGGAAAACCGCTCAACCTGACCTGCTTCATCAAAGCTGCGGCCGACTGCTGTAAACCGGCGTCGAGGCATTCGGAAAGCGCTGCCGGTAACATCACCGGCAAGTTCTCCGTATAGGGTTACGATCCCTTGTGCGGGTACACCTGTCGTCACCAATGTTTCGTTCAGCACAGACTCGCTCCAGTACGAACCACTACTGGAAGTAAAGACCGAGCACCGGACAACTGATACATGTTCAGGCAGCTACAGCAGTACTGTTTCATCCGATGATCCGTTATTGAGCACTACCACCGTGAGAGTCCGGTTTTCCGCATGCACATAGGCCGAAGCTGTTAAGCTGGATGGATCATCGGGAGACACCGCAAAACGCACAGCCCCCGGGCGGACATAACGGGCAAAATGCTTGAACGCATAAGTTGGCAGACGATAATATGTTTCGTTACCACCGGCATATACCGTTCCCCCGTGCTTATCATTCACACTTTCTGTACCCAATGCCCAGGGCAGGTAGGCGCTCACATTGCCGGCAACCAGAGCATCCTGCATGTAGTTGGCAAAATCCATGGCCCTCTCCCATGTGTTGTCCGCCGTTTCTCCTTCGGTCATCCATACCGGGCGGGGATGATCGGCATAGCCATCCCAGTTGAGGGCCGGTTGATTGCTGCCTGTATGGCCGCTCCAGACCCACTCCTGTACCATGCGATTGCCTGTAGACGGCGATGCATCCTCTCGGGAATAGTCGTGATGACACCAGATATCCAGAATATCCATCATGCCCATATCGCTGTAAATGTTTTTGACGAACTTCATCTGGAACCATGTCTTCCAGATATCCCCGTCGTGCCCGATCGTCATCTCCTCCGGCCCCATGATACGCACGTGTTGCAGTCCGTTTGCCTCAAGTTCGCTGTGCAGGCGCTTTACCTCCGGTATCCAGGTGCAATATCCGGGGCCGTCGCTGTCCTGGCTGGAGTACTTTTTACTCGACGTGGTCCAGCTTGCGCAGGGGTGGGCCATCCCCAGTTCGTTCTGCGGGCTCAAAGCATACAGCGCGATATCGAAACGGTCTTCTATGGCCTGCACTGCGGCAACGATGTATCGGGCATTCTGCTCACGCGCCGCATCGGTAAAGGGCAGGTGACCGCCGTGGCTGAAGTTTCCGTTACACACCTGCGCGCTCTCCTTCATCCAGTGCGGCTGCGTCCAGATCGAGGCGATGATCCTCATATCGTCAATTTTATTCTTGAACAGGTTTGCAGCAGCGGTGAATGATTTTCGGTTACGCGAACGGGCTGGGTCCATTTTACCCATATTTGTCTCGATATCCTCTACCCAGGCAGTCTGATTGCCCAGGTTATTATTGTCGCAGATGATATCGGGATGAATCTCGCAGCGCACGATTGACACGCCAAGCTCCTGCTCACATCGGATTAAGGGGCACATAACTAATAAGCTCTTCGATATAGTTCTGGATCGTTCTGGTCCTTCGCAACAATCGACTTAAAGAGATCCTGAATCCTGAAATATATGTCCTTTTTTATCGACCTTCATTCTGAAATATCGGACATAATTGCCCATGCATATACTAAGAAGCCGGTTTTTTATATGCTGATTCAGGAGGCTAAGCAATAGCTGCTTATCTTTATCACAGCGGAAAATGGTGCGTCCTTCTTAATGGACTGCTCGAACTTGACGGAAGGTGACACGGGGTTTAACCCCGAGAGCATTACCCACCCGGCGTAAAAACGACAGACTGACATTCTTGTAGCTCCCTGACTCAAGCCTGGCAATACAGGATTGTGATGTATTTACCTTTTGAGCCAGCTCCTTTTGCGTCAAGCCATTTTTGAGGCGCAGCTTAATAACCTGCTTTGCAACCTCGAACTCCTCTTCGAGCGCCTCATATTCTTTGCGGAACTCGAGATTTTTGAGTTCCTTTTTCAGCATTTCGTCGTAATCGTACATTTTCATAGCCCGTACTCCTGCAAAAAGTCGTTGCGCATTCTCAGAGCCCGCAATATTTCCTGCTCATCTGTTTTATTGGCCTTTTTGGTATAGCCCGATGTGCAGACATACAACCGGCCCTTATGGTGAAAGTAGAAGACCCTGCATATATCGCTTGTCAGTTTTACCCGCAGTTCCTTCAACCCTTCAGCATTTTTGAGCGTCTTGGCATGCGGTTCACCAAGCCGATAGCCAAAAAGCTTGAGTAAATCGATTTCCCGGTACACTTTCGCCCGCATCTTCTCGGGGAGACTGCGGATAAAATCGTGCGCCGGGAGTAATACCTTCACTTTAAATTCCATGCACATAATATACCAATATTGCGATAAATATTCAAGTTTATTTTTTTATGCCCTCGGATGGCACCTTTCATGACACCGCTTCAAGTCCATCGGAACCAGCCGGGTATATACCTGCGTGGTCTCAAGCTTCTTGTGCCCCAGCATCCGGGAGACATCCTGCACCGGAGCACCATGGCGGATAAGGTCGGTGGCGAAGGCATGGCGCAGATTGTGCGGGGCAAAGCTTCGGCCAAAGCCATATTTGCTGCGCAGCCGCCCGGGACCACCCGTTCCCGTCCGCCTTTGCCCTTCAACCGGATGGTGCCGTCCTGCTGCTCGATATCATCGACATTCAGTCCGTGCAGCTCCCCTCGGCGAAGTCCGCAGGATCAGGCAGAACCAAGGGAGATATTCCCTGCCCTGCTCCGAATGTCAGACCTGAAAGTGTGATTTCTTCAAAGAGAAAACGTCACTCCCAAAAGCCTGATGACATTTTTAGAATTATTGAGTCGGCTTATCCGATTTTACCGAAGTGCGAACTCTTTGCGAGGAAGAAAAGAAAAGGATGGAAGTGTTGAGGGAATGAGATTTTGTGAGAGGGGGGGATGGAGAATATTATGATACACTACCGAATAGATATCGTATCATAATTGACATTCTCGCAGCCATCACAAACATCCTCGTGAAAAATATCTGGGCTCCAAGGATATACAATCTTTTGATTGCCATTAACGTCAATATTTATGCTCAAAAGCCTCGCATTTACGCTCCCACGAGCGCAGGGGCTGTCAGATTGATAATAAGAATATTTGATAGTATCAGTGTAAAGGCTATTTGATTCTACAGAAAAACCATTCACATTTAATACAATTTTGTTTTCAGTTGTATTTTGTTTAATGGTCAGGCTGTCTTTCCACTTGTTATGATCTGAAATAGGTGAATATTCGCAGGCAACAGAAATGTTTTGCAAATTATTGATCGTCAAATACAAAGTTGCTTCACACCAAACAGGCTCCTCGGTTTCACAAGAGCCAAGAATAAGAATAACTACGAAAATTAATGGTAGATTTCTCACTTGAACCACCTCTTTATTCTTTTCACAATACTTACAACCGTGGAAATTCCCGTTGGGTCTACAACGCTTGCGACAGGTAATGCAGCAGCTTCAACAGCCGTCTGACCAGCTTCTTGTTTCATATATTGCTAAAATGCACCTTCGCCGTGCTTCGAATCGTATTGCAGTGAGGCGTAAGTAATTGCAGAAAAGACATTCAGATTAGCAACACCATCCAAAAAAATCTGCCATCCCAGGGGCATACGTTTCTAAATGATTATAGATATCAGGCAATGCGTGTGTCACACCTCTTACTATACCAAATGTCGGACTAATCCACCCCAACGGATGACCGTATCGACCTGTAAGATAATGGATGAAAGTATCGAAATTGCCATCCTTATCGACATACTTTATTGGGTTGGTATGGCAATACAGATATGCATCATAGAATTGCATTTGCTTGTCTGTACTGAGCCAGCGTCCGATTTCAGGGTCATAAATACGTGCTCCAAAATGATACGCTTGAATGCCATCCGTCACGCCTTCAACTGCCCCCTCTTGATCAAATTCCTTTTTGATGTGGTAAACGCTTTCCCCAAAATCGCCTATAAGCGGTTTTTGAACGGGAGACCGTTTCAACCAGAGGGGCGGGGTCTGGATTGCGGGAGTTTTTTCCCACGTCAAGCACGGA
>WJLW01000110.1 GCA_014728295.1 Chitinivibrionales bacterium
AAATCAATTGGCATTTTCAAACTGGGAGCCCCTGTGCAGGGGCAGACGGGCTATGAGTTAATGCGAACGACATCCCTAAAAATGTCAGCGAGCCTACCTTAATGTGATGGGTCGGGCGGGGTGATACGAGTTACATTCCTGTGTTGATGGGCACATAGCTTGTATTATGTAAAGACCAAAAACAGGACGTTTGCAGGGCGTACCTGGGCAGGCTACCAAATTTGTATGAGGAGTCGCAGGGTTTACCCCGAGCACCGCAGATATAGCGTTCAGGAGGAACTACTTTGCTATCAGGCGTGTGTTTTTACCCGAGGGGCAGCCGTTCGGCATTTTATACCAAGACGTTTGCATGCATCACGGGCGGTATCGTTGATGTACTTCACCCGGTTATTTCGTGGAACGGCCTGTATGTCTTTTGCGACAGCTTCACGCCACTGCCAGACTTCTTCTACTGCTTTTCCGTAGTTCATATTTTTACTCCTGCTCATCCGACAGAACGAATCTGTGCGGCGTGGTAATATCGACAATATTGTCGTATCCGTTTTTGAAATTTATTCCATTGAAACCGTCAATGCGCCGGTCGTTGACCAAGTGCTTGCAGTTATAGCTTACAATATGCCGTATACTGTTGACTGTGGCTACTGCGACATGACTGCAATCATTATAAATCCGCAGTGAGTCGGTGTTAACGAATTCTGAAGACATGTACAGTTCTGTCAGTGCTTCAACTTCTTCGTCCGCCTCAAGAATTATCGGCGAAATAGAATTAACATGCTCGACCAGTCTGGCCTTCCGGGCTTCATCTTTAGGCGCCTCAATCTCCCTTACAACGACATAAGAAATATAGGGCTCGTAAATACCTTTTTTCAGTGTATCCAAAAATCTTTCGGCTGTTTCTTTCCAATCCGGACGGTCGTCATGTTCCAGTTGGTTCCACACAGATGTTTCGATATACAGTTTTTTCATTTATTACCCCGTAGTGACTGCAACACCGTTGGCCTTTGCCATGGCATCGATAAATTTTTTAACCTCTTGCCGTGCAGACGGGGGCAACTTTTGGGCAACTTCAAACCTTTTGCTTAATCCCCGGTCAAGAGATTGTTCCTCGTAACCGTTGTTTTTGGCGGGAAAAAGTAATCGTTGAACAGGGATATTTAAAGCATCGGCCAACCGTTTTACTGTTTCAGCCGGAGGGTTTTTTACCTCCCGTTCAAAATGAGAAATCACCCGGACAGTTGACTCCATCCTCTCTGCCAGTTCTGCTTGGGTTAGCCCACGCTTGATACGTTCGGTGGCAAGAGCTTTTCCGAACTCATAGCGGTGGGTACCCTGAAACTTTGTACCTTTTTTGGGTCCTCTTCTTTTTTGCATGTATAAAATATACAATTCCATTTGCACTATGTAACATAAGTATGTTGTATTAAAAAGTCAAAATAAACCTTGACATAATTTTTAAAACAAAAAAAAGGCCGTCCGGTGTCCTCGCGAAAGTACGTGTAATTGTCGGCCGGGATCTTGGTGATCCAGTTCTGTTGCGTCGAGCCGCGCTGTCTGACGGAATAGGAACACAACAGGCTGCCGTCGGGCATCTCGAGCGGCGGGTTCTGCTCGGGGCCTTCAAAATAGCCGCCGTTATGATTGTATTGGCTTGTTCGGGGAGGCCGAAATTCACTCGACCAGGTCAGGCCGTCGTCACTTGATGTTCGCATGAACTGCTTTTCGCAACATCCGTCATAATACCAGAGCAGCAAGGGGGCCCCGGCTTTTGACGGCTCGAAAATGACCGGATCGAATCCTGAGGTTTTTCCCCCCGGAGAAAAATTGGCGATTGTGGTCCAGGATTTCGCTCCCTTGGCTTTGCGCGAAACACCGATTTTCGTATTCTCGCCTTCACTGTCACCGCCGGCATAAACGGCCAGCATCGTCCCGTTCTTTGTCATTTCAATATTTGACGGGTGTGAATAACTAAAGCCGCTGGCAATCCATTCAAATGTGAGGACCGCCTTCTTTCTGCCATTCGATTTATAATCCTGCGCATGCAGCCCCGATATAAATAGTGCGAGAAGCCCCGCTGTGCACACGACACGAGCGGAAAGCGCTCGCAAGTGTGGAATGCGGCGCGAATCGCAGCGCTGATTCAAGCGGACCAACATAAACCGGAAGGCATTTCGGCAGTTGCTATTCATGATACTGTCGGCGAATGGCAGCTTCCCGCTTTGCCGCATGAAAGCCAGTTCAAGATTTTTACAGCGGCAACAACGCAGGCATGCGGCAAAAGCGCCGGAATGCTTCTGCGCGAACTGAAACATCGCCATGTTGCGTATATCTCTCCCTATCATAAATCGCCCTGGTCGATTGCCAGGATGGTCGGTCTTCAGCAGGCGGCCGGCGATTTCTCAACGATTCATCAGTGTACCTATGACCAGGAAGGCAACATACATCGCGATCACTTCGAGCCATCACACGCAGCCTGCAACATTGCGCCGCTACAGGGCAACTATCGCGAATGGCGGAAGGATATTGCCCAATATTTTGCGAAAGCCATCGACCCTTACTTCGATTTTCATCTGCCCGAACGCATTCTTCCCTGGGCCCATCATCAACATGCCATCCGCCCGCTTTTCGAGCAGGCGCTGCACCACCAGCAAATTACCGCCTGGGTGTGTGCAAACGACTTGCTTGCGCTATGGGCACTAGCGTTTCTCGATGAAAAAGGGTTTCAAATTCCGAACAATATATCTGTCATTGGATTTGACGACAGCACCGACGCACTCCGCAAAGGCTTGACAAGCTACAACTTCAATATGCGCGCGCTGGTAAATCAGATGCTTGAATATCTGATAAACCGTCGCACAATTTCTCCTCGAAAGCAGCGTATTGAAATCGAGGGGATGATGATTGAGCGCGCGACAACCGCAGCGCCTCGATAAAAGGCATGTGTCTGCTGCAGCTACTATTGCATACTCTTCGCCGGCGAAACCATGCCAATGCCGCCCAAACCAGGCGGCTCGACCATCGATATTACTTTCTACTTTGTCATTCCGCAAAAGATCTGCGATGTGCCGATGACTCATGGCGACTCGCTCTGGTTCATTCTGGGCTCCTATGATCACCAGAAATACGATATGTTCAGTATCTGTGTGCGCTCCGGCGCCAGCCGGCTCCTACACGCTGACGCTGTATGATTACGCCGGCCGCAAGCTGGCTATTGTCAAGGATTACGGCATGCCGGGGACAGGTCGTTTGTGCGGCAATGCGCTAAAATCAGGGGTGTATATTGCGCTTGACAAGAG
>WJLW01000111.1 GCA_014728295.1 Chitinivibrionales bacterium
CGATAATCATCAAGAATCTGCTGCACTTCAATAGGATTACGCTGCTTGCTGCGGTAACGCATAGTACCTCCTGGAAAATGTTCGGAGATAATATGACTTATGAGATCGCTCCTGTAAAGATGGGGATTACCGGATATTTACTTAGAAGCAGACATTGCGTCCTGTTTCGATGAGATTTCTCATGACTGGATACTTGCCAACATTCCTGTTGACGAGAAGATGCTTACGCAATGGCTGGGCGCAGGATATCTGGACAAGGGTGAACTCTATCCGACAGTACGAGGAACCCCGCAGGTGGGGATTATCTCCCCCATCATCATGAACATGACCTTGGACGGATTGGAATACTGCGCACGAAGGGCGGTTCCGTGGTGTTTTCCGGGAACCAACAATCGCTGTGGTGTAACGGTTATTCGCTACGCCGACGATTTTATCGTGGCGGCGAAAACCCGTGAGCACCTTGAGCAGATTCAATCAGCACTTGAGCGGTTTCTGATGCAACGGGGACTATCACTGTCCAAAGAGAAAACCCGCATTACCCACATAACTCAGGGCTTTGATTTCCTCGTCCAGAATGTGAGGAAATACCCCAACGGCACCGTGCTTGTTAAGCCAACCCTCCGGTCAGAATCGCAAGCGATCGAGAAAACACTCCAATAGGGATGGACGCTTTATCGAGGAGACCGGGTGACTGCGGGACGTCAGTTGCCTTTGAAGAGCTTGAGCCGTATGAGTGGAAACTATCATGTCCGGTTCTTAGGGGGGGGAAAGAGGCCGTGAGGCCTCTGACCTACCCGGTGCTGCAATATTTTACACATCTGATTGATAAAAAGAAAAAAAGCCCCCCCTTACGCGATCAAACGAAATAAAAACAGAAACGCATTAAAAGTAAATTTCTGAAAATTGCATGGATCACAATAGAAAAAACAAAAAATGCATTTCGAGAGGCAATCATATATTTACGCATGCTAATTGCCAGATTTTGCTTGCTGAAAAAATTCAGCAGAGCCGTCGTTGCTCATAGGCAATTTAGTGCAAATTTGCAGGCAGCAAAAGGTAATTAAGTACATATTCTTAAGATCAATTTACTTTCAACATTAACGAGATCAAGTTGACATGGTTTGCAGCAAGCTGCTCTACTCTGCTTAATTGCCATAAGAGGGTTCTGCCTTAATTATTTTCATTTTCGAATATGAAGACAAATCCTGGGTTTGATGAAGTAGGTATAGACTGGTACAAAAAAAGATACAAGATTTGAAGGATAAACTCTAATACAGCTATTTCAGAAGAATATCAGAATGAATTGTCCCGACATATACAAGGAGTATTTCGTCGAAAAAGGAGATGAAAGACTTGGTCTGTTCAGATTGTTGACCGAAAAATTCAGTATCGAATCCGGCCTGTATCCCGGGAGTTTCGTGCACATTACGCCATCACTTGTGATTCCGTTCATGGCGTATGTGGATATGGATAAGAGATGCGAACCCTTCTTCAATAGTGATAAAACAAGAGCATTTATCGAGAAAAACAAGGAATACGAGAAACCGGCGACCTACAGTTTTCACAAGGCAGATTTTTCAGAAGATTTTAAAGAGAAAAGAGGTTCATTCGACATCCTGATCTCTTTGTATGCCGGATTCATTTCAAAATATTGCGGAGTGTATTTGAAGAAGGGCGGAATCCTTCTGGTCAACAACAGCCACGGAGATGCTCCGCTTGCATTTCTGGATGACAGATTTCGATTTATCGGTGTTGTAAAGAGAGGTGGAAATAGATTCAGCTATTCTGAAAATGCTCTTGATTCGTATTTCATTCCCAAGGGGAATAGGAAGATAGACAAAGAGACAATAGAAAATACAATGAAGGGGCCTGCATACACCAAGGTTGCCTATGCTTATGTATTCAGGAAAACAAAACAGAGAAAATGAAGATGCTCCCCCAAGAGGAAATAAGGAAGAGGAGAGCGGCTGGGAAACAGGCGCGTAACAGCGGCAAACCTTTGGATCGTCAAGCTAAACTCATATGTTTTTCCGGGGATGCATCAATTCGGGCATGGCCTATAATCCGCTCTCCCCATTGGTAAAGGAGAACAGCTCATGAAAGCCGCCGCCGTCATTACCGTTATTCCAATAGCCATATTTGCCGCGCTGGGATGGCTTGACATAGCCGGTCAGGGATTGAACCAGATATCGCTGGTTGGTTTCGTCGTTGCGCTGGGGCTGTTTGTTGACAATGCAATCGTTGTCGTTGAAAACATCGGCCGGTATCGCCGGCGGGGTGAGCGGCCCGAAGTTGCGGCCGTAAAAGGAACCGGGCAGATAACCCGGGCGATAATCAGCTCGTCCGCAACAACCATTCTTGCCTTTGTGCCGATGATTTTGCTCGAAACCGATGCCGGTAAATTCGTGCGCTCATTGCCTTTGACCGTTGTCTTCTCGATACTGGCTTCGCTGGCTGTTTCGTTGACATTTACGCCGTTTCTCACCAGTCGCTTTATGCGGTGTTGTGGATAGGGTGACGACCGGCATCCTCGAGCGGATCATGCAGCTTAAGCGGTCCAATCACGTGCGCTACGAAGTTGCCGGCGAGTGCGAAAGCCGCGAGGAATCTTTCAGCGGGATGGGTATCGCCTTGATTGCTGCGATTATCGGCATTGTCGCGATTCTCATTCTCCAATTCCGTTCCTTCGCCCAGCCGTTTGTTGTGTTGACGGCGATTCCGTTTGCCGTTACCGGCTCGATTCTTGCTTTGTTTATCTCGCGGAATACCTTTTCGTTCACCGCATTTATTGGATTGACCGGATTGGTAGGCATTGTTGTCAACAATTCAATTATGCTGGTCGATTTTACCAATCAGCTTCGGCGCGAAGGCAGGAATGTCCGGGAAGCGGTTCGAGAAGCGGCGCAGACGAGGCTGACCCCGATTCTGCTCACCACCTTGACCACGATCGGGGGGCTATTCCCGCTTTCCCTGGTGATCATCGGCGGGTTGATTACGTCAAAGATTCTGGTACTGTTGATTGTACCTGCGCGGTACTGTCTCTTTGAGAAAAACAGAAAATTCACCCCCACAGAACAGGAGTCAATATGAAATACTTCGTAACCGGGGCTACCGGATTCATCGGCGGCAAACTGGCTCACCGGCTCAAGCGTGAAGGTCATGAGGTCATTGCCCTGGTGAGGAATCCCGCAGGAGCCGGCGACTTGACTGATGCCGGAATTGAAGTCGCGCCGGGCGATATCACCGACAAGCAAAGCATGCGTCAACCGATGCAGGGCGTTGACGGAATCTATCATGTCGCGGCGCTGTACAAGGTGGGCAACCGGTACAAGAATCGCTGCCGGGTGATCAATGTCGAGGGTACACGCAACGTGCTCGAGCTGATGGGGGAGTTGCAGATTCCGCGCGGAGTCTATACCAGCACGCTGGCCGTCTTCGGCGATACGCACGGGCGCATGGCCGACGAGACAACGCGCTTTGAAGGCGAGCACCTCAGCGAATACGATCGCACGAAATGGATGGCGCATTTCGAAGTGGCCCAACCGCGTATGCGTGATGGACTGCCGCTGGTGATCGTGATGCCGGGTATGGTATATGGTCCGGGGGATACCAGTCAGATGGCCGGCGTCTGGCAGAACTATCTCAACGGCAAGCTGTTCATGGTTCCCCGGGGCGTCGAGTTTTGCTGGGCGCATGTGGATGATATCGTCGAAGGGCACATTCTGGCGATGGAGAAAGGCACAACCGGCGAGAGCTACATTATTGCCGGAGAACGCTGTGCTTTGACCGATGCAATGAACCTGGCGCAAGAGCTCACCGGCGTTCCCGCACCAAAGTTCACGGTTGAGCCGGGCATGCTCAAAGCGCTGTCGAAGGTCGCTGGTGTTGTCGAAAAATTCATACCGCTTCCCGATGCCTACGGCGCCGAGGGATTGCGCGTTAGCGCCGGGGCTACCTACCTGGGAAGCAATGCAAAGGCGCGTCGTGAGTTAGGCTATAGTCCACGCCCGCTGAAAGCGGGATTGGGAGAGTATCTGGAGAGCTTGCGGAAGTAAATTGAGCTGACGGGAATACCCCGCGGCTCAGGTTTGGGTGATGCCGAATACCGGGAAAATCGTTTCCCGAATCTGCGTCAGGGTATGCTCGATTGATGCGTCGATGGTAATGCGCTGACCCGCATCTGCCAACATGCTCCGATCTCGCAAGCCGGCCAGCCAGTCGGTATTTTCCATCATCACGCCTCCCATGCCCAGAAGTTCTTCGTCGCTGTACTGTTCGGTGAGTACGCTCCAGGCAAGCGTCCAGCCGCGCACGGTGCTGTTAATATCGTAGCCGCCGCCGCCGGTTACCAGCAGGGGCAGGTTGTATTCGAGCAGTTTCTGCAAAATCGGAATGTAGACGGTGTTGGTCAAATTGAGGTGCGCCAGCGGATCACCCGACAGGCCGTCCATGCCCAACTCGAGCATAATGACGTCGGGCTTATACGCATCCAGCAGGGGAGGGACGATGCCATACCAGGCTTTGTGATAGGCCTTGTTGTAAGTTCCGACCGGCAGCGGAAAATTGACGGAATAGCCGCGTCCTTCACCACTGCCCGCTTCCAGCACATCGCCGGTACCGGGAAATAGCGTTTTGCCGCCTTCGTGCAGGGAGATCGTCAATACGTCGCTGCGATGATAGAAGGCTTCCTGAACCCCGTCGCAGTGGTGCACGTCAATATCGACAAAGGCCACCCGCTTGCCGCCCCTCACCAGTGTTTCCGCCGCAAGGACGATATCGTTGACATAGCAGAACCCGGCCGCTTCCCGGGCATGCGCGTGGTGATAGCCGCCCGAGGGATTGAATGCGATATCGGCGGCGCCGTCCAGCAGAAGCCGTGCACCGGTCACCGAGGCTCCCGCCGCCAGGCTGACGTAGTCGAACAGGTGCGCAAAGAGCGGGCAATCCATGGTCCCCAGCCCGAATTTGAGTGTCTCGTCGGTAAACTTGTCACTGGTGATCGACTTGAGCATTTGAAGATAGTCCGGCGCATGGAACCACAGCATTTCTTCGTCGGTTGCCGGCTGTGGCTCGACAACAGAGTTATGCGATCCGCCCATGAGCCCCATCGATTCGGCAAGCTCCAGGGTTTTACCGGCGCGTTTGGTGTTGAAAGGACAGTGAGGGGGATAGCCTGACTCATCAAGTTTCTTAGAATGTACGAATGCGGCATTTTTCATGATTTAAAATCCAGTTTGTAGCTCAATGCGTTGTCGTCGGGAGTGCAGGAGATATTGCAGTCGCTTTTGTTAAGTACTTGCTGCATGGACCGGTTTTCCCGCAGCACTTCGGCGGTAAATCCCTTGATACCGTTGCGCTTGGCGATTTTGGTCAGTTCGTCGAGCAGCATGGTGCCGACGCCTTTGTTTTGCCAGTCGTCCTGCACGATAAAGGCTACTTCGGCGCGGTTGGTTGTCTGATCAAGGTAGTAGCGTCCAACGGCGATGATCTGATCGCCGTGTGCTTCCGGCACGGTTGCGACGACGGCGACGTCGGTTCGGTGATTGATATAGACCAGGTCCTTGATCTGGCGGCGCGGCAGGTTTTTCATGCGAGACATGAAGCGATAATATATCGTTTGCTGCGACAGTTTGTAAAAAAGGTCACGAACAGCCGGTTCGTCGGTGGGGTACATCGAGCGAAACGTAACGAGGGTTGCATCGTTGAGCACCTGCGTTGCATGGTAGTTGCGCAGGCCGACCACGAATCCGGTCTCGGTATCGGCAAAATCACCGGGCAGGAATCCGGCCTGTATCGCTTCCTTGAGCAAGTGACCCCTGAATTTCGGATGCGCAATCGAGATGAGGGCCACGGCACGCTCCTGAACGCTTTTGCCGTGCAGGTAGGCAACACCGTATTCGGTAACGACATAGTGCACATCCCCGCGGCTGGTCACCACACCAGAACCGGGACTCAGTGTTGTTTTGATGCGGGATATGGTGTCGTCTTTGGCCGTCGAGTGCAGTGCGATAATTGCTTTTCCGCCCGGAGATTTTGCCGCACCCCGATTGAAATCGACCTGTCCGCCGATTCCCGAGTAAAACTGTGTCCCCACCGAATCGGCGCAGACCTGTCCGGTCAGATCGACTTCCATGGCCACATTGATGGCAACCATTTTGTTTTGGCGGCTGATGATGAAGGGATCGTTGACATGCTCGGTAGGGTAAAAGGCAAATCCAGGATTGTCGTCGATATAATCATACAGCTTGCGGGTGCCCATGCAGAAGCTGGCAACGACCTTGCCCTTGTCCATAGACTTGCGTGATCCGTCAATGGCGCCGGCTTCGATAAGATCGATTACCGAGTCGGTAAACATTTCGGTGTGGATGCCCAGATTTTGCTTGTTTTTGAGAAATGCGGCGACGGCCTGGGGAATAGCGCCGATGCCGAATTCGATTGTTGAACCGTTTTCAACAAGCGCGGCAATATACTCACCGATGGTTTTGGTCACGTCGGTGGCTTGGGCGGGAGGAACTTCGATGAGCGGCTCATTGTGGGCCACGATGATGTCGAGGTTATGAATATGAATGTAGCTGTCACCGTGTGTGCGCGGCATGTGCTCGTTGATTTGTGCGATAACCAGTCCGGCATTCTCGGCCGCGCTTTTGGCAATGTCAACCGCCACACCCAAACTGCATCTGCCGCGCTCATCAGGCGGTGATACCTGAATCATGGCGACATCCAGCGGCAGCTTGCCGGACGAAAAGAGGCGGGGGATATCGGATAGAAAAATTGGTGTGTAATCACCATATCCCTGCTGAAGTGTATCGCGTACGCCTTCACCGATAAAAAAGCTGTTGATGCGAAATTTGTGCGCCAATTCGGGATTGGCATAGGGTACATCTGCCAGGGTAAGAAAGTCGATTATTTCGATATCAACCAGGTCTTTGCTGCGCGCAACCATGGCTTGGAGAAGTCGCAGCGGTTGCCCGCATCCCGCTCCTAAAAAAACACGCTGACCCGGGCGCAGATTCGATACGGCCGACTCGGGAGTTTCCAGTTGCGATCCATATTCATCCTTCCATGAGGGCTTCTCTGCAGCTTGTGTTGATGACATGCTGTCCTCGCTTTATGTTATTTGGTTGTTTCGATAGTTACGTGAATCTAAAGCGCTGCGACGACAATTGCATTAGCTATTTGCCAGCGTAATGCGGGCATCCGCCGCAACAGAATCTTCGCCAACCTTGCCGACGACGAACGGATTGATATCCATCTCCGCAATCATGGGAAAGTCGGTTACCAGTTGACTTATGCGCTGCAGGGCATTGGCGATTGCCTGCATGTCAACGCTTGATTGACCGCGTACACCTTTGAGCAACCCGTAGGATTTCGTCTGCTCGAGCATGCGCATGGCTTCATCACCGGTGATGGGCGCTATGTGAAAGGTGACGTCCTTCATTACTTCGACGAAGATGCCGCCCAGACCGAACATCAGCATGGGGCCGAATTGCGGGTCGCGGGTCATGCCGAGAATAATTTCACGGCCGGGATTGCACATGCGCTCGATATACACGCCATTGATGCGGGCTTCCGGCATTTTGCGCTTAATGCGCAGCATCATCAGGTCGAAGGCGTCTTCGACTTCTCCGGGCGTGCGCAGATTGAGCTTAACGCCCCCGGTGTCGGATTTGTGGATGATGTCGGGTGAGGCAATTTTCATTGCGATCGGAAAGCCGATCTTCTCCGAATAAGTAATTGCCTCCTCGGCATCCGCGGCAAGGCGCCCCGGCAGAACGGTGAACCCGTAGGCAGCCAGGATCGACTTGGCTTCGGCCTCGCCCAACTGCATGATGCCTGAGCGCATGTCACGATGAATTATGCGCTCGACCCTATGGCGGTTGACGGCAAAACGGGTGACTATGCGCATGGGACGGCTCAGCCACTCGGAGTAGTCGCACATGGCTTTGAGTACGGCCACGGCTCGCTCGGGTGAGGGATAGTCGGGTAATCCCGCGGCAACCAACTCCGCGCGTCCGGGAACCACATCCTTGCCGCCCATGAAGGAGACCAGGATCGGCTTCGTGCCGTCGGATTCGCCGGCAATGGCACGCGCTGTTTCGGTCGGCTTGGTCATGGCTTGCGGGGTCAGGATCACGACGATCGCATCGATTTCCGTATCCTCGCGCGCGGCTCTGACTGCGGTTACATACCGTTCGGGATCCGCATCACCCAGTACGTCAATGGGGTTGCCCACGCTGGCCGCGGCAGGAAGCTTCGACCGCAGGGCTGTTGCCGAGTATTCTGCGAGGGTGGTTATTTGCAGGCCGGCCAGTTCCGCCGCATCGGCCGCCATTATGCCGGGACCGCCGGCATTGGTGATAATGGCAACGCGTTTTCCCCGGGGAAGGGGCTGCATCGAAAAGGCGGTGGCACAATCAAAGAGCTGCTCGAAAGTCTCAGCCCGTACGATGCCGGCGCGGTGAAATGCCGATCCATAGGCTATGTCCGCTCCGGCAAGGCTTCCGGTGTGTGATGATGCAGCTTTGCCGCCTGCTGCCGTTACGCCGGATTTAAGCATGACGATCGGCTTTACCCCCGAGGTGGCTTCTGCTGCTTTGATGAAATCGTTGCCTGATCCGATGCTTTCGAGGTAACCGACGATTACCTTCGTTTCTTCATCGTTGCGGAATGCTCTGATGAAATCCGCTTCGTCGAGATCGGCCTTGTTGCCCATGCTGATCAGATGAGCCAGGCCCATGTGCCGTTCCGCAGCCATATCCAGGATTGCCGTACAAAGCGCACCCGACTGCGATATAACCGAGATCCCGCCTTTATCGGGCATGTGCTTGGCAAACGAGGCATTCATTGATTTATGGGTATTGAGTAATCCGAGGCAATTGGGTCCCAGCAGGCAGGCGCCTTTAGACGAGCAGGTTTGGGCTATCTTCTTTTCCAGCTCCGCACCTTCCTTGCCTGTTTCTTTGAATCCGGCGCTGATGACGCAGACGGCTCCGGCTCCGGCCTTCAGGGAATCTTCCACGGCTTTAAGCACCAGTGCCGTCGGTATCGCAATCACGCTCAAATCGATTTTGCCGCGGTAGTCTCTGAGGCTGTGGCAGCACTTCAGCCCGGCGATTTCGTCACAGGTGGGATTGACCGGAACGATGGTACCCGGGTAACCGCCCGTTACCAGGTTGTGCAACACCTCATAGCCGACTTTCCCCGCTGTTTTCGAGGCGCCGACAACGGCTATTGATTTGGGGCGGAGAAGAGCATCAATGCTGCTCATGATAAATTCCTCCATTTGATAATTGCTGGTGGCGGGATGTTCTGCGATTGTTTTTATGGAAGTCTTCGATTGAATTTGCGATAGGAAAATTAGATAAAAGCATGGCAGTGCTACAACTATCAGCGTGCCGGACTCTTTTTTCGGGCAAATTGAGTTCAGGATTGTTTTTGCTTGTGTTGATCACCGTAAAAAATACACGAGGGGAAAGGGTCTTCGCTATACCCCTTCGGGGAGACGAAAGAGCTTTTCGGCACATGTCGGCAGCAAATGCAAAATGAAGGGAAATAGTTGCCACGCCGGCTCATGCGCCGGATTTTTGGCTAAGTTTTGGTATATCAGCTACTTCACCAAATCGGCCTGAAACCTTCGACTTCAGCCGATTTTTTCATGGCGGAAATGAGGAAAATTGTGTATATTATTTCTGTTTTTAATATGCTTAATGAGAGCTTATATCGTCACAAAGAGGGGACGGCGCTGGTGGGTGGCTTGAGAAACCGCCTTTATTATTAAAACGTCGGCAACTAATAGCGTGAGATGCAACCATGGTGATAGATGCGTTTATCAGCGACCACTTTGACGAAGCCCTGGCGATCCATGAGGTATGTAAAAACGAAGGACTGCCGAACTCGGAAGCGCGTCTGTACACCTATATCCATGTGAAAGACACAACTGCCGACAAGCTGGAAAAAAAGCTTACGGAAGACGACGAGTTAAGCGTTAATGCGCTTGAAGTGATGCTGGGAAAGAAGCGGCTTGTTGACCTTTTTCCTCGAATTGCAGGTTTATTGCCGCATACGAAATCACGCAATACGCTGGCACTGTTGGCAAAGAATCTCAAATTCATTGAGCAGGAAGCGCGTGCCAGGTATGGCATGGAATTCCGGATTTCCTCGGAGCTGCTGAAGCGACTCCGCTTTCATACCGACAGCACTTTCAAAGCTCAAAAGCTGTCGTATTACCGCAATAAAATTGTTCCGAAAATTCGGGCGGCCGCTTCAGCGAAATAAGATTGTCTACAGGGTCGAAGGCAACTCCATGATTGCAAAATCGCCTTCGCCTTAACTTTTCTCCTTTATTCATACATCTCCTCCTTTGCCGGACCCTCCACGGTCCGGCATTTTTTGTGCCGGTTGATGCAGCAATTGAGGAAAT
This sequence comes from Chitinivibrionales bacterium, assembly GCA_014728295.1. GTDB lineage: Bacteria > Fibrobacterota > Chitinivibrionia > Chitinivibrionales > WJKA01 > WJLW01. The sequence continues at coordinate 10,421 of WJLW01000111.1, forward strand.
ATGCCGCGCAGCATACGCAGCGCGACCACATGCAGGCTGTAGTGAGATTACTCATCAATTATTGCAATTATTTCCAATTTGCAGGGATTCATGATATCCTTATACTAACGCATGAATGGCTTTTTCTTCATGCAATGGAAAGAGGATTATGAGCAAGCATCCCAATATCATCTTCATCCTGTCTGATCAGCATAGTGCAAAATTGCTTGGCTGCAATAATCATCCCGAGGTAAAAACGCCGAATCTCGATGCCATGGCTTGCGGCGGAGTACGCTTTAACAATGCAATTCCGCAGAATCCGATATGCACACCAAGCCGCGTTTCATGGCTTTCGGGGCAATATTGCCACAATCACGGCTATTACGGACTCGATGGGCCGCATCCGTTTCAGCTTCCTACCATTTTTGGCCATTTTCGTCGCCAAGGATATAAAACAGCCGCAATCGGCAAAATTCATTGTCCGGCGCACTGGGTCGAAAACGATACCGATGTTTTTCACGAAGCGGCGACCTGCAGCGTGGATGGTCGCAGCCCGGACTATACAGCCTATCTTGAAGAGCGCGGCATTGCGGACCTGGAAGATCACGCCGCCTTGCGGGAATTTGGGGACCGTGGCCGTCAATCTCTTGACGCGCGCCCCTCCGAAATCAGGTACGAAGACAGTCCCGAGGGCTGGAGTGTGCGCAAGTCAATTGGCTTCATGCAAGACTGCATTGACAAGGGCAAGCCGTTTTTGGCGCATGTGAGTATGGCCCGTCCGCATCAGTGCTACACCCCGGCGCGGCAATTCTGGGACAGGTATGACGAATCAAAGTTGACGCTCCCGCCCAATGCCGACTGGGACCTCGAAGGCAAGGCACCGACTCTGCGGGGCATGGTAGCCAAGTTTAAGGAGATGGAGTACCTGTTCGATCCGCCAACCTACAAAGCTGCGCGTCTGCGCAAACTGCACGGCTATCTTGGCAATGTCAGTCACGTCGACCATGCTGTTGGCGAGATTCTGGACTGGCTCAAATCATCAGGCGCCGATGAGGATACGATTGTAATCTATTCGTCGGATCACGGCGAGTACGTATGCGAGCACGGGATCATGGAAAAGGCACCCGGTATTTGCACCGATACCGTTACCCGGATCCCGATGGTCTGGCGCTGGAATGGTCACCTCGAAGCAGGACATGTGGCCCAGGAAGTCGTTGAAGCCGTTGATATGGCGCCAACGCTGTGTTCACTTGCCGGCATACCGCACCTGGAGACAGCAGACGGCAGAGACATTTCGCATTTGTTGCGCGGCAAGTCAGGTGAGGTGCATAAAATCGGTGTAACCGAATTTGCCTGGAGCAAGAGCGTACGCAAGGGCAACTATCGTCTTGTCTACTATCCGCCCGAGATGTTCCCCGATGATTATCCGGACGGCTTTGGTGAGTTGTATGATATCAAAAGTGATCCCTGGGAGATGAAAAATCTATTCTTTGATCCTGAATATCAGTCTGTGGTGCGTGAGATGCAGTCAGATTTGCTGCAATGGCTGATCACCACAACCCGCCCGCGCACGATTTTCCCCGCGAAGAGCGGGCATCATCAATACGAAACAAAGGAGTATAGCAATTATCTGGACCGGGACGGCAAGATTTCTGCTTTTAACGTCAAGAAGCAGACATTTGGGACGTATATGTGATTTTATGTGCCGGCGCTTCCAATCTACAGCGTATGATGCATTTCTGTAAGGGATGACTGTGTGTGTTCTATTCTGGTGCTGCAAAAAGGGAAGCCGCCCGGGCCAGTCGCACTCATTATATAAGCATCCGGCAAGACTGCGTTCAGGTTCCCGCCGCAGTTGAATCTCCTCACCAAAAAACGCTATATTTTGGAACAGTCTATTTCGTATAGAGAGCTGAAACGTCTCCAATGCAATCAGAGCCAGTCGAAAAAATCATCAAAGTGCTGGAGTGCCTGAATAATCATCATGCCGACTCGATTTCGCTGCATGACTTGGCGCGGGTAACCCACATTCCCAAGGCGACGTTGCTTCGCATAGTGAGTAGCCTTATGCAGCACGGATATGTGACCAGAGATGCACAGAGGAAATACCTCAGCAACGTCAGTTTATCGCGCATTTTGCCGGTTTCGGGGAGTCATCTTGAGCGCTTGCGCGTGTCGCTGCACAGCTTGCTGGAACGGACGCGACAGGCAGTCGAAGTCCTGGTGGTGCGGGATGCTGCATTATACTGGTATGAGAAAATCGACCATCCCGAACTCAGCATCCGTCTGATTGCCCGACCCGGTTTCAAGCGCAAAATCTACGAATTGGATTCACCGGTCAGATTATACATGAAAACCATCGGCAGAGGGCGTATCGAAAAGCTGTACGACACTTCTGGGTTCTACATGACCGGTTGCGACTATCGCAAAGTATCCTGGGACACGGCCTGGAGAATAATAGATGAAGCAGATGTCAACAATGTCGCCTACGACGAGCAGGGCAATTCAAACGGGGTCCGTCGTTTTGCTGCGTTGGTAAGCTTGCAGCCTGGTGAAATGAGCTATCTCCTCAGCGTAGCCGAGCCCGCTATCCACCGCAACAACGAGCATGAGCACATCGAGATGATATCAAAGATATTGCTGGAAGAAAAGCGCAAGCTTGAGTCGGTGCAGTGACGGGGGCATATTTCACCCTTTCAGGGCTGGTGAGGTTGTTGGGTCATTCTCGGCCGGGCCTGAAGTGCCGGGCTGGTATGTTCCGGGCCTTCAGACCTGCAATGCCTCGCATTTTATTCCCATGACGTCATGCCGTGCTTCCGCTTGGCTGGGCGGCAGAGCTTTGACATCATCAAAATCATGAAACGCGGTTTCCCATCGACGGGATCAGTCTAACGTCTGTTTCCCCCCATCCTTACGTATCCATATACTGACCCGAATACGTATCGACAATTCCTTCGGCAACCGGCAGTGACTCCTCTGTGTCGATATTGACGCATCGCTCGCATTCCAGCGGCGGACCGCTCTCGGCGGCGATATTGACCTGGCGGCAGATGAGTCCGTCAATGTCCCGGCAGATCATGCCCGTGCGGGCTGCAATGGTGACATTCTGCATGAGGATATTCGACGCGTTGCGTTCCGGCAGACCGACGAAATGGGCGGCTTTCTTTGCGCCGTAAGCCTGGATGTTGCTGTAGTGGAGGTTGCGGTGCCTGGGAGTCGATTCATCTGCGGATTCGGGTATGCTGTCCTTGTCAAAATCGTAATTGAATGAGTCAAGCACAATCGGGTAGGCCACATCGCGCATGACGATATTGCTGAACACGGCATGTTGCACGCCGCCGCCATAACCGCGTTTGGACTTGATGCGAATTCCCCGATACGTTCCGTCAAAGATGCAGTTGCTGACGACGACATTGCGGAAGCCAGCCGAAATTTCATTACCAAATACGATCGCTCCGTGCCCGGTAGCAAACGTACAGTTCGTTATGGTGATATTCTCGCAGGGCGGAGTCTTGCGCAGCGGGGTGCCGGCTTTGAGGCCGATGCAGTCATCACCCACCGAAAAATGGCAATTCGTAAAATGCACGTTTTTACAGCCATCCGGATTGATGCCGTCTGAGTTGAGCCAGTCTTGCGGATTGTAGACTCGTACCCCGTCGATCACGACATCTTCACAGGCATTGAGGTGCGCGGCCCAGGCGGGAGTATTCTGAATTGTGATTCCCTGCATAGTGACATTGCGACAATTGAGAAATCTCACGCATCGTGGCCGTGCAGGCCTGTCTTCCTTGATGCCCAGCGCATCCCCCCGTCCGTTATGCTTGTGATGCCAGATTCGGAATTTTTTTTGCCAGGGCGCGCCATTGCCGTCTATCGTGCCGAATCCGGTAATGCTGACATTTTCCACCTGGTCACCGCCGATCAGCGGAGCAAGGGACGGTCCGGCAGGATCGTGGTAATCGTCCTGATTGTCACTGCCGATAAGTTTTGCGCCGGGGGCCAGGTGCAGGTTGAGGTTCGAGCACAGACGAATTGCCCCGATGCGGTAGGTCCCGGTAGGCACAATGACGGTTCCGCCGCCGCTATTGTTGCACGTGTCAATTGCTTGCTGGAAAGAACGGGTTTCATTGCCTGTGCCCGTGCTCTGTGCGCCGAATCTACGTACGCTAAAATTTCCCGATTCCAAGCGTTGCTCCTTTGGCGGGTTAGATAGTATAGAAAATAGCTGTTTGGCAGGTAGTTGCGAGCAGGAGCGTACAAATTGAGGTGTGCCTGAATCGAATCTGCACAATGCTCCGGTGGAAAGCTTTTGAATGCAAGATCAAGGTGAAATTTACCGCAAAATCATTTTTTAGATTTTGTGTTTTTGCCTTTTTTACTTTTCACTTGATCAAAGTTTATCAGATCAAGATATTCCCATTCCCGATACTGAAGCACATAAATTCCATTTCTCGAAGCTTCATTGATGACTTCTTCTTTAAAAGACAGCGAAGCAAATATCATAATGCACTTTTTATCTGAATATTCTGGAAACAAATCCCTGAAGGAGTTGACTTTTAAAGCGACGTCCTCAATGTGTCTTTTCCGGGGCGTACTGCGCGTTTCGACGATGAAAACATTCGTGTCACTAATAGCGACAACATCAAACTCACCCTGCAATTTCAGTTTTTTGCTTTTTCTCTCAACATTGGCAAACAAGGTAGAGATTTCTTCCTGAAAATATTTTTCCAGAACCGGTCTGACTCCCGGAACGATGATATCTTCAACGAGCGTTCCCATTTTATTAGCAAGGTCGCCCCACTGTTTCGTCGTTTTGCGGCGTTCCAGGACTGATTCTTCTTTAAAGTCCCTCATCTCATTTTTAAACTCGCTCATCTCATTTTCCAGCTTTACTAGTGCACTCTTCGTATGAACGATGAATTCACCCAGAACGGTTTCGAGGCTTCGGACTTTTTCTTCGGTAGCAAACATCATCAAGCATCCTTGATAAACACTGGTAACCTACTAATATATTATATCTGCAACTGCTGTGTGTGGCAACAGGTGATTAGACTCTCTGTTGGTAACTTCTACGATTTTTGCGTATGTTTTTCGCAATATACCAAGATCGATTCCGGCTGACCTATGAAGGCTGACGTCTGACCTCTCCGGCGAAGCCGGTTTAGGTATTAACGAAGTTCGGGGGATAAACTGTCGGCGAAAGCTGGTGCCTGTTTCTGCAATTAAGCACTATATGGATATCTCCAGGGCACAGATCACCCACATGACTTACTGAATTCGGTGTAACAATTACAATCAGCTAACAGGTTATTTGCTGAAATCAAAATGCATTGCCCATAATTTACCAAAAAATGGCGATTGCTGCAGAAAAGCAAAATTTGGCAGTATTTCCGGGCAAATCCATTATATTTATATTAATAACCCGTGTTAGCAAACTACCTTTCACAAGGATCAGAGCATGCACAAGTCGAAGCAGGTGTCTCGTCGCAACTTCATAAATACTATTGGCTTAGGGGCAGCAGCAGTTGCACTTCCACGAGCAGCGCATACCCAAACCACCGGCAAGTCTCAGAACCAGCAGCCAAATATACTTTGGATAACCATCGAGGATGCCAGTCCATACCTGGGTTGCTACGGCGATGATCTGGCTAAAACGCCGAACATCGATAAGCTTGCATCCGAGGGTGTGCGCTACACCAATTGCTATTCACCATCGGGGGTATGCGCCCCGAGTCGTTCCGCGCTGCTGACCGGCATGTATCCCGTTGCGCTGGGAAGTCAACATCATCGGTTCGATCAGAGACATCCAAAAGCAAAATTACCTTCGAAAATTAAGCCGTATCCTACCACGCTGAAAGAAGCCGGATATCATGTAAGCAACAATTTTAAAAATGACATGAATCTCAGCATCGACGAACGCGGCCTCTGGGATGTAAACGAAACCGAAGATTTCCTCTGGCGACAACGACCTGCCAATGCACCCTTTTTCCATGTGCGCAATTCGATGACCTGTCATGAAGGAAAAGTGCGTTCGAACCGTATCCAATACCTCGATCTTGTGAATCATGACCAGAACGATATGGTGGTCGCTCCTTATCACCCCGATACCGATAAATCCCGGCGCTGCATGGCGTATTACTACCAGACTATTACCAATGCCGACAAGGAAGTTAAAACCGTGCTTGATGGATTGGATGCCGACGGGTTGACGGACGATACGATTATTTTCTTCTACTCCGATCATGGCGGATGTATGCCACGCGGCAAGCGCTGGACCTACGATTCGGGATTGCGTACATCGCTCATCGTCAAAATCCCGCCGAAATTCCGTGTTAACGGCCAGGGACAACCCGCAAGCGTGGATGACCGGCTGGTCAGTTTCGTTGATTTTGTACCGACACTGCTCAATCTGACGGGCCTGCCGATTCCCGACTACCTGCAGGGGCAGCCATTTCTTGGCGATAATCTTCCGGCCAGACGCACCTACATTTACGGCGCCAGAGACAGGCTTGACGAACGCTACGATATGGTGCGCGCCGTGCGTGACAACCACTACAAATACCTGTGCAATTTCGAACCGTGGAAACCGTATCAGCAGGTAATTCAATACAAAGAGCTCAATATGATCATGCAGGACATGCGCAGGCTGGAAAAAAGCGGTGAATTAACGGGTGCTGTAGCGACGTACATGGCGCAATCGCGTCCGGTCGAAGAGCTATACGACTGTGACAACGATCCGCATGAAATCAACAACCTTGCCGGCTCTGTGCAACATCGGCAAATTCTTGAACGCATGCGCCGGGAGTGCCTCGATTTCATGAAGCGTATCCACGATACGGGAATCATTCCCGAAGGCGAATTGCGCAAGCTGGCCGAAACGCACGGCAGCGAATTCGAGATCTTCGAGAAGCTGGGGTCGACAACCTACGAGAAGTGGCTGCAGGCGGCGGACCGGGCGCACGGCGGCAGGGCACACGTAGATGATATGATTGACGGGTTGAGTGATGCTGACGCGGTTGTGCGCTACTGGTCGGTTATCGGGATTATGTTGAATCGTGCCGATGCTGCGTCTGCTGATACAAAGCTGATCGAGCTCCTGCAGGATCCCTGCGGCGATGTGCGCGTTATGGCTGCGCGTTCCTTGATGCTCATGGGCAGGCACGGAGAGGCAATCCAGGCCTTCAAGCAACTCATGAATCATGATTCCGGCCCGGTCAGATTGCGCACCGCCAATGAAATAGAAAATCTGGGTCACTACAGCAAGCCGCTGGTTGACAGTCTCGAGTCGTGGAGAACGGGGGGAGATAAGTCGCAATATGTTCTAAACGTGCTGAAAAGTGCAGTTGAGACTATTCCTGCTGCATCGGTGGCAATAAAGGAGAATGCGCAGAAGCAAGCGGCTATGGATACCCCGTTTGCTACACATGACAAGTACTTGACAGTCACAAACCGGAGTATTGACACTATCAATGTCGAGCTTTTTAATGCACGCGGCAAGCTGGTCATGACCAGGAAAGTGCTGCCCGGTGCTGCCTCGAATATCGATCAGCGAAAACTTGCGGCAGGATCGTATGTGGCAAAGACGCAACTGCGCAGCAGCAGGTGCATTCATCGATTTACGGTAAGCAAATAGTCGTGCATATTAGGTCAGTCTGAAAATACTTCCGATTGCTTGCACGAATACTGTAGGGGAAGCTATCTTTCAAAAGCAGCAAACTCGACCTGCAGTGGAAGCTCTCTATGTCTGCACCAATTGTGCACAAGCCGATCTTTTCCGTCCGTACCGATACTCACCTTCCGATTCACGAAAAAGCCTCGGATATAATCGAATCCATTCAGCACCATCAGGTAAGTGTTGTCGCCGGCGAAACCGGCTCGGGAAAGACGACGCAATTGCCGCTTTTGTGCATCCAGGCCGGACTGGGGCGCACTGGCAAGATTGTCTGCACACAACCCCGCCGCATTGCTGCCGTATCCCTGGCACAGCATGTCGCTTCATTGACGGGGGGAAAACCGGGGGAGAAGACCGGATACAAAGTCCGCTTTCAGGATAGCTTGTCTGATGAAACCCGCATAGTATTTGCCACCGATGGAATTGTCCTTGCCGAAATTGCCGCCGATCCGATGCTTGCGCGCTATGACGCCATTATTATCGACGAAGCGCATGAACGTAGTCTCAATATTGATTTTCTGCTGGGATATTTGCGCACGCTGCTCCCCCGGCGACCCGAGCTGAAAGTAATCATTTCCTCGGCAACGCTTGACACGCAGTTGTTCTCAAGCAGCTTTTTCCATGCGCCCGTCATTTTCGTTTCCGGCAGAATGTATCCGGTTGAAATTGAGTACCGCCCGCTGATTGAGATGTGGGAAGGCGAGAGCATGGATAGTTATCTCTCCGGCGTCGTTGCCGTCGCTGGTGAGGTGCTCGACAAAAGCCACGCAGGTGATGTGCTCATTTTCCTCCCGACGGTTAACGATATTATCGAAACGGTCAATGCGCTGTCGGCAAAATTACCGCATGAGCGGGTAGATATTCTGCCGTTGTACAGCAGGTTGCCGATTGCCCGCCAGCGGCAAATTTATGAACCGTCCGGCAAACGCAAGGTGATTGTCTCAACCAATATTGCCGAAACATCGCTCACGGTTCCCGGAATTAAATATGTAATCGATACCGGACTGGCGCGTATGTCACGCTATGAGCCCGGCATCGGCGTAACGCGAATGCCCGTTGAGCGCGTTGCACGATCCTCATGCGATCAACGGGCGGGAAGGTGTGGGCGCGTGCAGGATGGCGTGTGCATTCGCCTGTTCTCCGAACGTGATTATCTTGCGCGGCCGGCCTTTACCGCAGCGGAAATTAAACGCGCAAACCTTGCGGGGGTTATCCTGAAAATGAGCGCGATGAATCTGGGTAAAGTAGCACGATTCCCCTTCCTGCAACGCCCGTCGATGAAAGCGATCAATGATGGATTCACGCAGCTCAATGATCTGGGTGCCATGAAAAACAAGGGACACGTGACCGGGCTGGGACGCAAGATGTCACGATTTCCGCTGGACCCCCGTATATCGAGAATGCTGCTGTATGCCCAACGGCAGCATGCACTGCGGGAGATCATGATTATTGCCGCTGCTCTGTCAATTTCAGATCCAAGAATCGAACACGGCGCCGGGGCAAACGGCTCGCCCGGTCTCAAAAGAAGGTTTCGCCATCCGAAATCGGATTTAATGACATATGTCAAAATATGGGACGCGCTGCCCAGCCGGGCCGGCGCGCATCCGGGCGTTGCCGGATTGCTGCAATTCAGTGAGGACAACGGCCTCTCATTTCATCGTCTGCGTGAGTGGATTGAAGTGTATAACCAGATCTATCGCATTTGCAAACGTATGCACGGTTTTCGGATCGATACCAAACCGGCAACCTACAGAGCGATCCATAAATGCCTGTTGTGCGGGTTTGCACGCAATATCGCCCGCCTGCAAAGCAACGGACTCTACCGTGGCGTCAGGGAACATGATATCGCCGTCTTTCCCGGCTCGGTGCTCTTCAAAAAATCTCCTCAATGGGTTCTGTTTCACGAGATTGTCGAAACCAAACGGCTTTTCGGCCGCACCGTCGCTGAAATTGAGCCGTTGTGGATCGAAGAATTGTTTGCGCGTGAATGCGTATATGCCTGCGACCAGCCTTACTTCGACAGCGAACGCGGAGAAGTACGCGGCACTCTGCAGGTTTCGTATCGCGGACTGCAGTTGGCAAAGAATCGCCCGATCGATTTCAGTAAGGTATACCCGCAGAAGGCGCATGAGATTTTCATCGAAGAAGCATTAGTCAAGGAGCGCATTGCCGGCTCGTATGAGTTTATGGTGCATAACCGCCAAAGTAAGGATTTTGTGCTGGCGGCGGAAAGAAAGCTGCGCTCTGCGACTTATTTCGTCGGTGATGCGGTTATGTTTGACTTGTACCACGAACGCCTGCCCAAGGTGAAAAGTGTCCGGGAACTGGAATCGCAAATGAAAAAACAGGCATCGTCCGCGTTGACGTTTGATGTCGATGAATTACTGGCAAAGCCCCTGCCCGAGCAGGTGTGCGCCGGGTATCCTGATGAAGTGCTGGTTGGCGATTACCGGCTCCCCGTCGTCTATGTGTTTGATGCCCGCAGCGAACATGACGGCGCAACCATCACGATTCCCCATTCGCTTTTCCGATCTGTTCCGCTTTATTATTGGGAATGGCTGTTGCCGGCGTATTGGAAGGAGCGCGTCAGGCGTGTTGCCGGCTTTCTGCGCCCCCGATTGGATGAGGCCGGTATTGATGAACGCAAATTGACTGATGATCTGCTGAGCGATCTGCGGATTGGTCCGGCCTCATTTATTGAAGCGGTGATTAATCGCATTGAAAAATTGACTTCGCTGGCTATGCGGGACAGGAGTGTTCCCGCACACTTGATCGCTCCGCATTTGTGGATTAAAGTTCAGGTCGTAGATCAGCGCGGCCTTATCATCGACAGCTTTCGCCCCCCGATTCAATCGCCCGAGCAGCCCGCGCCGCATTCCGGCAAGCGAGCTTCGATCTGGCAAAGCTATTGTTCCCGTTTCGAAAAATCGGGTGATGCTGTCTGGGACCTGCCTTTACTGCAGCGGATCGAAATCGCTTCGCCGCGTCAGCTACTGCCGATTCCCGCCTGGTGTGCATGTACCGGTAATCGTGGAGAAGTCACTTCCGCCGTCTTTTTCGCCAAAGCTGCCGCAGAGTTTGCACATGCGCACGCCGTCCAGCGCCTGCTGGAACAGGATCTTGCCGCAACATTGTCGTGGGAAATCGAATCTGTCAAGCCCGACCGCACTACCGCCGAATCCTGGTCGCACCTCTTTCCCGGTCGTAATCTCATCGAATGGATGCAGCAGCTCTACATCACCTCAATTACCGCTCTTGAAGAGCATTTGCCGCTTGACCGGCAACACTATGTGCAGCTTAAATCAAATGCTGATGCGAAAATTTACTCCCGCAAAGAGATGGTGCGCGATCTGTTTCGCCGGTGTGTTGTTCTTTACAAAGAGTGCCGGGAGCTTATTGCCCGGATGCTGCAAGCAACAATCACCGATTATTTCAGCGCTGTCCGGGATGAATTGCTCAACGATCTGGATGCGTATCTGCAACGCCTCGACGTATCCCATGCGCCGGCATCACTTTCCTTTGCCACCGGACTCCCACGCTACCTCGCTGCCTTCCGGCACCGCATCGAAGCGGGATTCATGCACCCCGGTAAATACCGTCAGGCAAAAAGCAAACTGGCAGCATTTTTGCGGGAGCTGCAGGCGTTGCGCCGATTACAAACAAGTGCCGGATTTGCTTTTGCGCAGAAAGTTGACGAATTCGAATTGATGATCGAAGAGTATGCCGTTTCAGCCTATGCGCAACACGCGATGAAAACGAAAATGACCGTTTCGGAGCAGCGATTAGGGGAGAAGGTGCGTGAGCTAAGGAAGGCTGGAATCACACTTCACACTCAAAATAGCCGTCCAGTTTAATTGGCGACTTACCCCGCGCCGGCTCCTCCCCCAGCCACATGCGAACTATGGCGCGTTGCGTTGGCGGCGTATTGGAGAAGGCGTTGATGCAGTTGGGGAGATAGGGCATTTCGTAGATTTTGTAAGGGTCACACAAGCACGTGAACACGACACACGGATGATCGTGCCAGAATGAATCCCAGAACGTCTGCGATGTGCGGCCGAAAAAGCGTGTCGTTCCATAGCGGGGGGGGACGTTGATATTCATGAATACGGCATCCGCCGCCATTGCTTTGGGCAGGAGTTCGGCCGGTTTGGGAGCGAATATATTCTCGACTTCGTATCCTCGTTTGCGCAATTCGTCGTCGATTACGTCAAGCACCTGGGTAGCGCCCCGCAAAGGACCCTCTATCTGGCACGACACGGTCAGTACTCTGGCGCCGGGTTTGAGCTTGACCGGCAGTACCCCGGTTTCATCCCGGACAACGCAGATGCTGTTTGCGGCGAGTGTGTCGGCAAGGGTAATCCAAGATTTGGAATCTTGTGCAGTAACTTCGGGGGTTGCAATGTCGTCCTCAAGCAGGCCGACCCTGGCTTTGAGTTCGAGTACCTTGCGAGCGGCATCTTCGAGGCGATCCTGTGACAAGCGTTCGGTTTTGAGTGCGTCAAGTATCGCGGGAACGTCACGTTCGGGATCGGCGTAGAGGACGAGGTCGGAGCCGGTACGGAGGTTACCCGGGGCGCGATCATTGGCCGGCATTTGCGCGGAATATCCGATCATCGATATCGCATCCGATACGACGGCGCCTCGAAAACCCAGGCGTTCACGCAGCAAATCGTGTTGGATTTTGTAGCTGAATGTTCCGGGAGGCGCCCCAAGATATCCCGATCCCGGATCAATCCACGGCAATGAAATGTGACCGGCCATCACCGCCATAACGCCTTCGTCAATAACCTGACGCCAGACAGAGCCGAAGGTGTCCATCCATTCCTGCTCGGAAAGTGAGTTTATGCAGGTGCAGACATGCGAATCCCGGTCGTCAACGCCGTCGCCGGGGAAGTGCTTGGCGGATGCCGCCATGAGACGATCTCTTTGCATGCCGCGAATGTAGGCGCGGGCCATGCGGGCGACGTGCTCCGGTTTTTCGCCGAAACACCGCGAATGCATCATGGGATTGTTGAAATTGACATTGAGGTCAACCACGGGTGAAAACGACCAGGTCACGCCGAGAGACCGGCCCTCTTTTGCCGTCGCGTAACCAACCTGCTCGGCAAGCTCCTCTGAGTGGGTTGCACCGATTGCCATTTGATGCGAGAATATATGCCCCCCCGACATACGACATCCTGCACCATACACCAGATCGGCAGTTATTGACAGGGGAATGGAGCTGTGCTCCCTGCCGAGCCGGGCAACTTTCCTGACCAGCTCAACCGGAGCTCCGCCGATGAAGATGCTTCCGAGCTGATACTTTTCGAGCATCTGCTTGCCGGTGTCAAGGGTCTCCTCGGAGAGCTTGTTGAAGTGCCACGCCAAAGTCTGCGCAGCCATCTCTTCTTCATTCATCGAGCTGATAAGAGCGTCGATTTTTGCTTTCTGGGAATCGGTGAGCGGTAGAAGCATGCTGTTGTCCGATGAGGGTTTGGTGCGATTATCAATCATAATATAGATATTGTGGACAAAAGATGTGGAGGTGAAACGAAGTAGATAGAAATGCAATTCAAATTGATATTATTGTGGATAATCAGTGAGCGTCGTGCTCTCGTCGTGACGGCGGGCAAGACGAGAGCACGAATGTGCCGACCGCTTCAGTGACATACGTGCTTATAACTCGCATATCCCATCAAGCGCCCTTGTTGGTGATCTGCCTTGAATTGGCAAAAAATGGTTCTGCTAAAATAAGGCACTGATTGTGCAGGATTCGTGTCTTACCTATTTTAATTATTCAGCCTCAATCGAGCAAAACTGCAGGATGCGTACTTAGGACAGCACATTGCGGCGCGATAGCTGCAAAAGTGTTCAACAATGGTGAGGCAATGCACAATGGCCGTATCCGAAATCACCGCAAAAACCATTCTCCGCAAGCAGAAGCGTATCGACTCATGGTTTATATCCTGTTGCGGGATGAACCTGTATCGCGGCTGCCATCACAATTGTGCGTATTGCGATGGTCGGGCAGAAAAGTATCGGGTGGAAGGTGAGTTTGGCAAGGATCTCTCCGTAAAGGTCAATGCAATCGACATCCTCGGGCGCGAGCTGGATCCCGCACGTAAACGCAAACCACTGCCGCGCGGCTATGTGTTCCTTGGCGGTGGGATCAATGACAGCTACCAGCCTCTTGAGCAGAAGTACAACCTGACCTTTCGGGTGCTGCAACTTATGTACAAATACGGCTACCCGCTGCATATTCTCACCAAGTCAACCAGTGTCCTGCGTGATATCGACCTGATCGAGGAGATTCACCACCGGAGCAGCGCCATTGTCAGCATGAGTTTTTCCTCGGTTGACGAACGCATCTGCAGGCATTTCGAGCCGGGGGTTGCTTCACCACTCGAGCGACTTGACGTTTTGTACCGGATCAGGCAGCGCGGCATCCCGATCGGCATGTACCTGATGCCGGTAATACCCTTTGTCACCGATACCCCTAAAATGATCGACCGCACGCTTACCGCCGCGCGGCAGGCCGGTATCGATTTTGTCATCTTCGGCGGCATGACCCTCAAAGACGGCAGGCAGCGGGAGTATTTCGTCAAAGTGCTGCGTGAATACGACCCCGGGCTGGAGCATCAATTCGATATCATTTACACCGGCGAGCGGTGGGGCCGGGCGATTGGACAGTATTACGAGCATCTGAACCAGGTTTTTGTTGCCTGCAACAGGCGTCACAACCTTCCCGTGCGCATCCCGCCCCGCTTGTACAATGATATCCTGGATGTCAACAACAAAGTTGTCGTCATGCTCGAGCACATCGACTACATTCACAAGCTCAACGGCTGGACGTCTCCCTACGGCTATGCTGCATATCGCCTTGCGCAGGTCAAGGAGCCGCTTGGTGAAATGCGGGACAAGTTACGCTCGATCAATGGCGTCGGAAAGCGCATCGCTTCGATTGTAGGCGAGATAATTGATACGGGGAGCTGCCGGTATCTGGAGAGATTGTTGCGGGGGTGAGACGGCATCGAAAGGTGGAACGTAATTTGGCAACAAGGCCTTCTCCCCGATTTATTTTCTCAATTTCAAATGCAATTTCGGACCCGCTCAAAGGACGCCGCCTTGCCCGCCAACAGAATCCGTTCCATCGCCATCTGCGTTTTTGAACATCACGGGCGTTACCTGCTGATCGAAGGATACGACTTCGCAAAACAAAGCTATTACTATCGTCCCATGGGTGGCGGCATTGAATTCACCGAAACCGGCAAAGCAGCCGTCATCCGTGAAATCAGAGAAGAGATCGGGGCTGATATCCAGAATGTTCAGCAATGCTGCATTTTCGAAAATATCTTCACCCTCAATGGCGCACCGGGACACGAAGTCGTATTTGTCTATTCGGCCGATTTTGCCGACCAGTCATATTATCGGCAGGAGGTGATCATGGGCAGTGAGGACGACGGGAGTACATTTAAAATGGTGTGGAGGGGTCAAAATGACTTTGACGAGCAACATCGTCTGGTTCCGGAGAAATTGGCGGGTATCCTCAAAGCTTCGTCACCGCACTGAGGATTGTGCTTGCTTGTCAACCGGCCGATACACATAAATTCCCTTCGGCAACTGTGCAGAATTGAGTACTTCGCCTGCCTGCATCTGCCCGATAAACGCACCATCTGAACGCCATATCCGAATAAGACGGTGTGAAGGTTGCCGTATGCCGTTTGACGGTATAAACAGGATACTGGGTACGCCGTGATGTGGGGTGCCCTCCGGCACGGTTTGCTGCTTGCTGATAGTTACCGGAAGCGGTCGGTTATAGGTGCGAATACCGGCGGGTGGATCGACGCTGAAATCTATGTGCGGGGTGGAAACTTCTCTGTCGTGTTCATCATAGACTACGAAAAATACGACCGTTGCGTTTGAGGGGAGCGCGGCCGAAATGCGTGTGTGCAGTGTGTCAATTACGGCTCCTTTGTCACTCCATCCCATCTGTTTCCAGCTTGACCAGTCGGCATTTGTTGCATAAATCAACTCGGCCTTTTTAAGCGCACGAGTGGTTTCGTACTCGGTCCACAGCGAATCCTGCGTCCAGCCCCAGCGGGTAAATTTCGGCAGCTTATCTTCGGATTTGAAGTGTGAATTCACGAAGGCGTAAATCGTTTCGTGACTGTAGGGCTGGGTGCAATAGTGACCATAATTGATTCGTTCGGCCAGACAGTATTCACCCTTCGTTAATGCATAGCTCTTGCGTCGGCTGTCTGCAGGATAGCAGCAATCGGTCGTGCCGGAGACCCACAACATGGGCATTGTCGCCTGAGGTAAGTGATTTTTGGGATCGAAGATATTGATGTACGAAGGACTGGTTATGGGATCGGGTGTTATCCATTTGCTGTTTTCGTGGATAAAGCCGCATCCGTAAACCGGTATCGCCAGGTCGAAGCGAGTATCGGCCCCGGCAACAATCGACGTCAGCCAGCCGCCCCACGAGATTCCTATCACCCCGATGCGCGTTGTGTCAATTTCGGGGCGAGAGCGCAGAAACGAGTTGGCCCGCATCACTGCCGCCGTGGCATAGTAATACCAGGTATCTTTGTAATTCATCTCCTCGCCCGCATCCCAGTTCTCGGCATCCCAGTAGCGGCCGTAGGATACGTGTCTGCCGTTCAAATCCATTGCAATAGCCGCATATCCTCTGTCAACCCAGTGTTTGACCCAGCCCGAGTCGGCATTGCAGGTCGCACCGTGCACCAGCACCATTGCTGGTACCGGACCGGATGCATTATGCGGCAGGGAGTAATGCGCCTGAACCATTCCCATGCGGCCTTGGTAGGGAACATTTTCGTAGTTGATCGTATACATCGGGCCAAGCGAATCACGCAGGATGAAATCAGGCGCTTCGAACAGGTGCTGATCGTCGAAGAGGTAGCCGTGGGCAAAGCTGCAAAAGAGTAAGGGGAGGTGCAGTTTACGCAATAATACCGGAAGGTACATCAAGACTCCGGGGAATGGGGAGGTATGGTAGTCGGTGCAGATGAAAAGTGCCTGCCTTTTGCTTACCGGGTAATATAGCGAAAAAGTGATTGTTTTGCAGCGAAAAAAGACTGCCAACAGCAGACAATGCCGGGATGTGTGTCTCTGTTGTGCTTTGGTGTACTGTATCTCACATACGAATATGCCCCGTATTCGCCATCTTCGCGCTTCAACCGGAGTGAAAATGGCTCTCCGTAAACAAAAACGTATTTGATAGATGCTGTACACTAGCGAGCGTGCGTCATCGGTTCGCTCATATTTATTTTAGCTGGATGCTGAAAGTGCATATATCTGTATTCGTGGTGCCACCGAATCGATTTATCCCGGAGGACTGATGGCAGAACAAAAGGTAAGCCCGTATCATGTATTGCTGGGCCTGACGGTGTTTTCGTTTGTGCTCACGCTGCTTACGCTCGTGCCTTTTCCGTGGGCGTCGAAAAAATGCCTGCTCGGGTATCAAGCACTCTGCTCGTTTACCCCGATTTCCACCGTACTCATGGTGGTGATTACGGGGAGTATTTGTGTTGTCAGAAAAAGAAAATTTACCTGATATGATTTGCTTTCGGTTCAATCAGTACTTTTCTGTGCGCAATTGCCTTGCAGTGGTAATACTGCTGGCGCACCTTGCGCCGTTGACGCTCGCAAATGACAATCTCTCACTGTCCTGCGGGCTGAAGCTTAGCAAGAATTTTTACCTGCAACCCGGAATCGTTGTTGATGCATCGTACAAAAAGCTCCTGAACGGCCACCCGTTTGCCGAACTGGCATGGTCGACCAGCAGGTTTCAGGCTCTGGCGCAGAACACGCTGAAAAATGATAATGTCCTGCTCTCCCTGGGTTGGGATTTTCGTCCAGAAAACATAATCGGTCCGTATGCCAAGGTTGATATTGGCTTTGCACGGTACGATATCGAATATGAAGAGATTTTCGGTGAACTCGATAATGCCGGCATGATTCTGAGCGCATTGATCGGTTCGAAATGTACGTTTTATCACGATCTGATTACGGTTTATGGCGACTGTGGCTATTCATTTATTCATTCTTCCACCGTCTATCCCTTCTTTGCGACAGTTGGCGCTACTTTTGATATTTACCGGGGGATAATTGCACGATGAAGCTGGGGCCGGTACTATCCATTTCGATGCTGATTATTATCGGTTGCGGCATAGTCGAGCTGGACAAAAGCGATCACCTGATCGACGGCTACGTCATTGAGGATCCCTGGTTCACCGATTCTTCGTATCGCGTCTCGCTCAGAACCGATCTGACCGTGGCCGACAGAGAGAAACCGGTAATAATTCTCGTTCACGGATACGGGTCTTCCACCTTCCAGTGGGAGGAGTTTGCGGAGTATGCCGAAAACGACGGAAGGATCCTGACATCCATCATACTGCTCGGCGGGCACGGCAAAAATGTTGACGAATTCAAAAAATCGACCTGGGAAGACTGGGGCGCGACCATCCTTGATGAATACCGGGCGCTTGTGCAGCAAGGCTACACACATATCAATATTGCCACGGCTTCGACCGGCGGAACACTTGCGCTGTGTCATATCGCGACCGGAGAATACGATGCGCATCCTCCTGAGCATTTCTTCCTCGTCGATCCGCTGGTTATTCCCGGTGACAAGCTGCTTACCCTGGTCAAAGTTGTCGGGCCGATGCTGGGAAATTCGCCGCGCGACAATCTGAATGAAAAGGAGCAGCAATATATCTTCACCAATCGTCCCGCCGAAACCCTCGACGAACTTTACAGCCTTTGCAAGCTGGTGCGCTCCGAGCTCGAAGACGGAATAACGCTGCCGTCCGGTTCCTGGATGAAAATCTTTCAGGTCAAGGACGACCCTACTGTCGATCCTGCAAGCTCGCTGCTCATTTATAAAGGAGTACGTACACATGCGGGCAAAAAAATCGAAGCCGAAATAATCGATTCGGACAAACACGTTTTTACCTCCCTCTCTGCGCGCAGTACCGTGAGCAAGAAAGACCGCCAATTGCAGAAAAAAGCATTCAATGAAATCGCTGCAAAGATGCTGGAGTAGCAGGATACAAGATTTTTCAACTGCAGAATAGCCGGGTTCCAAGGCACAACGAGCAGCCTGCATTGTTGTGAATCTGGGTGGCCATAGTGCGGGCCTGGGGACTCCTGTTGCTGGGTGGAATTGCAATCTTTTCATTGACGATCTCCATTTTCAGCCGTACAGAAATCCCTTGCATAAGTTAAACAAACGTAATACAATAAGTACGGACAAATTTGTCAAGTGCAGCACTGCCGAAGCCGGCTTGTACTCTGTTCACACTCCATTTACGCATGCAAGGGACGGGTGGGTGAAGTTAGCAGCTCAAAACCTTGAAGTGCTCAACGATTATTTCCAGGATCCACGCAATGCCTCGGCCGCATCCAAGCTTTCTTCACTGTACTGGTCAACAATTGCTGATTCCCTCGGCGATTCGATACATAACAATCGGGACGTCGCCGGTTTTATAGAGAGAGAACGGGATTTTATCAATTACGCGCGGGTTGAGGCCAATGGCTTCAACCATCTGCAAAAAGGCTGCATCGTTAAAAAGCAAACCAAATCTGATGTCCAGATTTTCACGTTCGCCGACTGGCTATTTGATCTTATCGAGAAAATCAACCAGGTTGACATGAAGGCATTTCTGATTCAGGAGATCAAGGCCTACATATATCAGAAATCACAATTCAAGAAAGAGTTGAAGCAGTGTCAATCTTCGCGCAAAAAGATGTTGACCGAAGAGCTCAATCCCGGCGGGGAAGATGCGACCTTCACGATGCAAATCGGCAAACTACCGTTGCTGGATTCCCTGCTCATGCAGAAACTGGTAAAAGAGAAGGAGGTTGAAACCGGTTCGTTCTATTCGCCCGGGGAGCGCAAAGAATTTGCCCATTTGCGAACTACCTTTGCCAAAGAAGCTGATAAATATGATAACCTCGCCGGTTTTGTTCGCAATGATGTTGTTAAAAAGCAGTTGCGCAAAATGACGCAGGCAATTGAGGAAATCTCCCGCAAAATTGTCAATGCGGATGTCAAAATTGCTTCGCTGAAAGAAGAAATAGGTGTCATCGAGCAGCAGCAGACTTGTCTTTCACCGCTTGAATTTGAAAACAAAATCCGGGAGGAAATTGAATATGTGCGCGATCTGGCAAAGCTGTGTGCCAAGCGAATTCACGCCGAATCGTGCCCATTCGCGGTAGCGGAAGAGGTTCTCTTTACGCCTGATAAAATTCAGCAAACCATGCAGAGAGTACTTGAGTTCGATCCGCATGTGTTTCATAATGACCGGGTCGTATTTATGGGCAAACCGCACATTCTTGTCGTGCCGGGCTATGGGTACGGCACTTATGACTGGAAAGGAAATCGCTTTATCATACCGCTGCGCGCGCCGCGGCAGGATTTTTCCGCTTCGTTGACAAATGCTGTTATTGAATACCGGCTTGATGTTGACGAGGAGAAAAGCCTGATTACCTCATATGCCAGGCTTCCACATTGCAAAGGCGTTCGCTCGGTGTTGCAGATCAAAGGCTATCTCATTAAAGACTATATTGGCTGGATAAATTCCGAGTCGCGTGGCTATAAAATTTTGCCCAGGGAAACCCGTGCCTGGATTGAATCGGAAGTTGCGCCTTCTAAAAACGATATATACTGCCCACATCGTTATCAGTACTACAATCTCGCACCTGCAAAATTTAAAAAGCTGCTTGAGATTATTGACGACAAGGTCAAAAATGGCCTTGAGCATACACGTGCTTCCGATCTCTGGCTGGCGAGCATACTTTATTATCATACTGCCGATTATGAAAAAGCCTACGAATGCATCTGTGCATTTCTTAATCAGAAACCTGATTACAAGTTTGGTTACTATAACAAGGCCCAGATTGCCCAGAAATTGAATCGCCGGCAGGATGCAATAGAGGCTTTCGATGCTTTTTGCAAGAGAATCCAGCAAAGCTGGTGGGGATACGTAGCGCGCGGCCATCTCACGCGATTGCGGGTTTGAATTACACACGTGTTTCACCTTAATTTTATGCTTAATCAATGGCTTATGAGAATCAAGGGCACATTGCGCTTGAACGTGCGGCGCTTTCACTGCGTATGCAGCGTTGCGCTCAAATAATTCCATCAGAGCAGGAGATGCAATTATTCGGTCGAAATATTCGTATAGGTAACTACTGATGTATTTTGCTGTGAATACGCGAACTTTTTAAAAGCAAAGGCACGCTGGAAGAGCATGGTTTACGAGATTTTGCTTACCATTCGAGACACCTACATTTCCATGGCGCCCTACCTGCTTATCGGACTGACCTGCGCCGGCATTTTGCGGGTATTTTTCAGCCCCCATTTCGTTGCCCACCACCTCGGGGGAAATAAAGTTTCCGCAATAGTCAACGCTTCGCTGTTTGGTGTCCCTCTGCCGTTGTGCTCCTGCGGAGTCGTGCCGACGGCTTTGTCTCTGCGCAAAAGCAACGCATCGGAATCGGCCACCGTTTCCTTTCTCATATCGACGCCACAGACCGGTATCGACTCCATTATCGCCACCTACGGCATGCTCGGGCCGGTTTTTGCCATTTTCAGACCTCTGGCCGCCTTCCTGATGGGGATAGCCGGGGGAATCACCGTACTGATATTCGGGGATAAAAAGCCCGTAGTGGCTGCCAAGGAAAAACCGGAATGCACCTGCAAGGTCGATGAAAATGCCGCCCGGAAGAAGCAACCGAACAAGCTGACACAATTCTGGAACTATTCGTTTCATACGTTTCTTGACGACATTTCAGTCCATCTGGTCATCGGCATCTTTCTGGCCGGATTGATATCCGCGTTTGTGCCCGAAGAATTTTTTGCGCAAACGGTTGGGAACGAATTTGTAACGATGCTGCTTATGATCATCGGCGGCATTCCGCTTTACATATGCGCAACCGCTTCGATACCCATTGCCGTGGCGCTTATCGCAAAAGGTGTTTCACCCGGCGCTGCGTTTGTTTTTCTGGCGGTCGGTCCGGTAACCAATGCTGCTTCACTGGTTCTCATCGGTCATTCGCTTGGCAAGAAGGTGACGGCTCTGTATCTGGGGGCAATTGCCCTGACTTCAATTCTCGCCGGAATGCTGTTTAATGCATTTTTAGACTCGGCTAATACTACCATCATTGAACACATTCACCTGCATCAACATAACCAAGTTCCGTATGTAAAATTGTTTTTTGCCCTTCTATTTGGAGTGTTGCTCGTCATATCCCTCTATCGCAATGCCCGGGATTTTATTGAGAAAAGGAAATCACGAACATGAGCAAGAAACTGAAAATCCTATTCTTGTGCACCGGTAATTCATGCCGCAGCCAGATGGCCGAAGGCTGGACCCGA
Organism: Chitinivibrionales bacterium; assembly: GCA_014728295.1. Classification (GTDB taxonomy): domain Bacteria; phylum Fibrobacterota; class Chitinivibrionia; order Chitinivibrionales; family WJKA01; genus WJLW01. The sequence continues at coordinate 32,458 of WJLW01000111.1, forward strand.
CATCTCAAAGGCAATGAAATCGAGGCATATTCGGCCGGAATAGAAACGCATGGGCTAAATCCTCGCGCAGTGATTGTGATGGGTGAGAAGGGCGTAGATATCTCAGCTCATCGCTCCAGGCATATCAAGGAATTTGCTGGCGTCAGACTTGACTGGGTAATTACCGTCTGCGATCATGCCAACGAACACTGCCCGATTTTCCCCGGCAACGTCATGCGATACCACGTCAGTTTCCCCGATCCCCCCAGGCTTGCCGAAAACGCAAAAACTGAAGAAGAAGCACTACAGCATTACCGCAACGTACGGGACCAGATTCGCACGTTTGTTGAGCAACTGCCCGGAGTGCTGTAACAGGGCTGTTTCTTCTATCCCTTGCAGGACAGGATTTTGGTGCGGTGCGGCTGTGTAGCGCTTACTCGACGCTTATGTGCTTCTTGGCTTGTCTACCGCGCAGTGGATATATGTAGATTTTCGAATTGCGTTCTTTTTTGTACAAGCGTTGCTTGGATGAGGGCAGCGCGGATTTGTCGGCTTCTTTGAATCCCAACTGTTCGAAAAAGTCGGGAGCGCGTGTGGTGAGCACAAAAACCTGCTTCAGGCGCGCTGTTTTGGCTTTGTCAATGAAATAGGCGATCATCTTTTTGCCGATGCCCAGATTGGCGTAGGCGTCATCTACGGCAATGCCGGCGATTTCGGCCTGTCGTTCAGGGAAAAGATGCAACCCACCGCAAGCATGGATCGTCCCGTCAACCTCGTATACGGCGAATTCACTCAAATGCAGCTCAAGATCGAGTGCAGAGCGGGGTATCAGAATTTCTTCATCGATGAGCGGTTGCATGATTTTTAGCACCTCGGGAATATCCGCATGCGCCAGGGGACGGATATTGGCGTGTTGGTTGGCGTACACCATGGTTCCGTAGCCGCGGCTGGAGAAAATTTCCTTGAGAATCATGCCTTCGATGGCGCCGTTGACGATGTGCGTGCGGGGTACTCCCGATTCGCAGGCGGAACAGGCCAGCGAAACCAGCTCAAGCTGCGGATCGTAGGCGCCGGTGTCGTTTGTGTCAAGAAAGATGTTGGCCTCATCGACCGTAAGCTGCGAAATGACGTTGCTGCTTGACACATACACGCCGTCGGGAATGGAACGGTTGAACGCTGAAATGCCGTTGATATTCGTAACAAAGAAGAGTTTTGCCGCCTGCAGCTCCCGGCTCAGCGCGGAGGCAAGCTCGTTGGATGAAACATTGTACGGCTGCCCCGTCGTATTCCAGCCAATGTTGGGGAAAACCGGTATTACATCGTCGTCGAGAGCTTTTTTGATTTTGTCAACCTGCAGATCTTCAACCATGCCGGAGCATTTAAAATCGGTTCCGTCGCGAACGCCGATTGCGCGGGCCTTGACCCAGTTACCGATAATAGCGGTGGTTTTGTTCTCGGCCAGCATGGTCATGATCGTGTTTGAGACGTCGAAGGCCGCCATTTTTATGAACGGGATTGACTTGGGCGTCGAAATACGTATGCCGTTGACGGTTTTACAGCGGATTCGATAGGTTTTCAGAACCTCATCTATGCGCGGCCGTGCTCCGGGAACCAGAACAATTTTGATGCCCATGCGGTGCAGCAGGATAATGTCCTTGATGACCAGCGGCAGCAGCTCGTGCTCGATCTGCGCACCGTCGATTTTGATGACAAAGGTGCGGCCTTTGAAGCGATTGATGTAGCTGAATGCTTCACGAATGACGTCGACCTGTTCTTTGAGTTTTCCGGTATCCATCGTAGCTGGCTTTCGGTGAGGCTCACCCGGCCTGGCAGCAGGTTCCTCCGGCGGAGCAGGCGCCGGCGTTGGCGCACTCTGAGCCGCACGGTGTGGCGGACGAAGAACTCCCCATCGAAATCCCGCCGATCACCGAGAGCACCTTGACGGTTTCTTGCGATGAACAGGCCGGACAGGCTGGTTTTTTCTGCTGTTGAGAAGTGACTAATTCTTCAAACTGAGTATCGCACTCTTTGCATCGGTATTCGTAGATTGGCATTGGTCAGTCCTTTCAATAGATTATCATAAAATACACCTTTGAATCGGGCTGCGTTCCTATTCCAGGGCGAATACAAAATAAACCCAATTTTACCATAGTCAAGAGCTGATGCAAATTAGTAAATTGTAACATGTCCCATTATTCACCAGCAGGATTAACCGGATCCTGGGAAATGGAGTTTTGAAATGGCATCGATTTTCGAACGGTTGTTCAATGTAGCGCGCGCGTATGCCAATCGGTCCGGCAATCGGTTTAGCACCCAAGATGATGCCCGCAATACAGCGGACTCCTGTTTTAGTGACGATGAATTCCACGATTCGAGTGACCATACCGGCCCAGGCCGGTCCGGCGCCCGAACTACCTCAGGCGTGTCCGGGCAGGTTGTGGAAGATCTGGCCGTATTCGGATTGACGCCGCCGTCCACGCTTGACGAAGTCCGCGCTGCATTGCGCCGGGAGATGAAGAAATACCATCCGGATAAATTTATGCAGGACGGCGATAAAACCGATACTGCCAATAAGGTTGCACAAATTTATAACGCTGCTTATGATCGTTTGAAGCGGTACTATTCGCAAACGTAAGTCGGCATTGCTTTGGCGAACATGCGTGGCAGAGTAGGTCCCCGCCTGCACGGGAATGACATTACAATTGCCATACCCGACTGAAAAGCATTCTGCAATGATATGCAGCAAATTAATTCCCCCAATCCGGCTCTTGTCCCCACTTGAAAAGAATGTTATGATCTAGGTACCTTTGCACGATTCTTTGTCAACCAACTCACATCAGGTGAGGAGACTGTATGGATGAACGCCGGCGTCTTGAACGCATAAAAACCCTTTACTATCTGCGTGTTTACGATTCCGACTCTGGTCATTATGTCGGATCGGTAAGCGATATATCCGCCAAGGGAATGCGCCTGCTCAGCGAAAATGGGTTCGACAGTGACGACAACCATAAATTCCTCATCAAGCTACCGCAGGGAAGCATTTTCGGTGAATCCATAACTATAGGCGTGCAGAAACGCTGGGCCAAATGCAACGAGGCGGAAGCAACCCACGAAACCGGTTTCGAATTTGACAAAAAAATCGACGACGGCATCCTAGCCGTGCGAAGCCTGATTACGGATCTCAAGAATAAAAAGCTGCTCTGATCCCGCATGGATACTCTCCCGCTCATTTCCAGCAACAAAAAACTCAACAACCGTATCAATAAACTTCTGCAGCAAAATATCCATGCTGCCCCGGAGCTGATAGAGCTAACAAGCTTTTCCGGGGCGGTTGACTTTCTCAATATTGAAATGCCCGAGCTGGTATTCATCAATTTCTCGGATGTTGATGTTGATGTATTCGGTTTGATGGGCACCATACTCAACGACCCCTGGCTCTTGCACGGTGGCATCATTGCGTTGTGTGAGGATTATGAGACGGTTGACCGACTCAACTCGATCAAGGGCGGCAATACGATTGCCACCATCATCGAAGACGATCTCGACCGGCATCTGCCCCAGGTTATGCGCATCATCAAACAGAACAAGCGTATCCTGTTCCAGCGGGAAATCGGCTCCGACTTTGTTGATAATATCTCCGGCTCCTTCAAGCTGAGTAACGATCCGCTCGAAGCTAGCTGTTATGCCAATCTGGTGTGCAATTTTCTGTACAACAGTAATCGCCTCGATGCTGAAAACCGTGACCTGCTCAACTTTGCTATCAATGAGATGCTGATGAATGCTGTCGAGCACGGCAATTGCGGTATTACCTACGACGAAAAGACCGACTGGCTCGAGAATGGCGGAATGATCACCGAATTGATCAAGCGCAAGAACCAGGAACCCGGCGTAGCCGCACGGCATGTTACCTTCGAGTATGCCATCAGCATGAACTCGGCACGATTTGTCATCGCCGATGAAGGGGCGGGGTTTGACTGGCGCAAACTAACGGCTATGACCCAAAAGGCAAATCCACTGCAACTGCACGGACGCGGTATTGCCGTGACCAAAGCCTTCACGAAAAATATGCGGTTCAATGAGCCCGGCAATGAAGTGAGTTTTGAAATTACCTACCAAAAGGACGCCCAATCGATAACGCCCTCTTTGTTCAAACACATGAAAACCATCGAGACGCATAAAGGCGATTACATTTTCAAGGAGGGGGAGCCAAGCAATTTTCTGTATTTCATCGCCAAAGGAGAATTTGACGTGCTTGTCAAGGAACAGAAAGTCTCGACGCTCTCGGCCGACGACGTATTTATGGGCGAGATGTCATTTTTGCTGAATAACCGGCGCAGTGCCACGGTTCAGGCAACCTGTCGGGGCAAATTGATCAAGATTTCCAAAAAGGAGTTTGTCGAGGCTATCAAGAAAAAACCCCACTATGCGCTCTTTCTCTCCCGCCTTCTGGCCCAGCGTGTTCAGCGGGCCAACGCTTCGTCCGTTACGAACAAATAGCTTTCCGGACCGCAGTTTTTTATTTTATTCAGCCAATAATCCCGGTGATCCAGGGAACACTTCGATTACGTCCGTGGCAAAAGGAAGGTGCAATGCAGCGATTCGGCAAAATATTGCGTGTCAAGGAAGGAAAATTCGAGGAATACAAGCGGCAGCACCAGGCAGTGTGGCCCGAGGTGCTTGAAGTGTTGCGTATCTACCATCTCAGCAACTACTCCATTTATCACAAAGACGGATTGCTTTTTACCTATTACGAATACACCGGCGAGGATTATCAGGCCGACATGAATAAGATGGCGCAGGAGCCGGCCAATAAAAAATGGTCCGAATTCATGCGCACGCTGCAGGAGCCGTTGCCAACCCGCAAAGCGGGAGAGTGGTGGGCAAACATGGAAGAAATTTTTCATCTTGACCGGGAGCAGCCGTGAACTACAAACCCATTCGATTCGTTCATATCAGCGATACGCACATCGGTCCGGCAGAAGATTTCGTACTCTACAGTGTCAAGACCAGTGAGGCGCTGCAGCGGATGTGCGAGGATATTGCAGCCTTGCCCTTTAAACCGGATTTTTTAATCCATACCGGCGATGTGGCTGCGCGAGGGGATGCGGAATCGTATCAACTGGCCGATCGAATGTGTGCGCGGCTCAAGGTCCCGTGCTATTTCGTAACCGGCAATCACGATATTTCGTCAAATATGAAAAACAACTTGACATTCGGCCCATACGAACCGTTGACCCAAGCCCCTGAATCGCTCGACTATCGCTTTGAATGCGCTGGCCGTACGTTTGTGGTGCTCGATGGTCGCGGACCCGACGAAATCGATCCGCACGGTGTGATTCCCGAAGTGCAATTGACTTATCTGGAACACGTGCTTGAAGAAAGTGGCGCGCCGGTCACTGTTTTCCTGCACTTCCCGCCGTTGCCTCTGGACTCAGCCTGGCTCAATAAAGAAATGTTGCTGCTCAACGGCGCCGAACTGCATGAAAGCCTGGCGAAGTATGCTGATAATGTCGGCGCCGTGTTTTTCGGACACGTGCACCGCAATATGCAGATTGTCAAGGAAGGGATAGCCTACTTCGGCGTTGGAAGCTCGTTCTGTCAATTTACTTCGCAGCCGGACGACGAGCGGGTAACGCTGCAACCGCAGGCTCCCTGCTTTTATAATCTGGTGACGATATTGGCTGATCAGACCATTGTCAAAGAAGTTTTTCTGACCGATTGAAGTCGTTGCATTGACCGCAACAAACCAATTGCAAATTTCACTTGTTCGGTGTATAATTTGGCAACAACCGAAATAAAGTAAGGCAGCATGGTAACGTTAAAAGCAGATCGAAGCAGAAACATCCTATTTGCCAAATTTGAGGGCTACATAAAAGACGGGGAAGCCGAGAAGGCGGCACAGAAGCTGCATGTCGAACTGCAACAGCTCAGGCCCGGATTTGATATCATCAATGATCTCACCGGCTACAAATTTGCCGATGTTGCTGCTGCTCAGAGACTGATCGGCATAATGGCACACCTGAAAAGCCGGCGCGTCGGGCGTGTTGTCCGGGTTGTCAATGAAGATGCCGTGGGCGTCAGGCAATTCAAAATTGCCGCCGAAAGAAGCAATGCCTACAAGGCGTACTACGCTAAAACGGTGAAGGACGCGGAGATTATGTTGGGCAAGGCCGATGCGTGATTGCCTGATCGAAGTGCTCCTGCTGCTGCTCCCCTGTTGCGGCTGTCCGCCCGAAGACACACCCCAAAACATCCGCATCCACTACCGTGAAAAGCTGCTGGATATCTTCTGGGATGCGGCGCCGGGCGCCTGCGGCTATAATCTCTACGCCAAGCCGAATCCCGACAGCTCCTTCCGCCAAATTAACCCCAACCTCATAACGACAAAACCTCATTTCAGCTACATCTGGGATATCGTTGACGGTCAACGCGTGCGTGCCGTTAAAGGACGGCGGCACTATATTGCGGTCACGTCCGTTTGTTCGACGCAAACCGGAAAGGCACTTTCGGAAAGCCGTTTTTCGGAGGTTGTTGACAACTGCTATTTCGAAGGCTTCAGGCGGATTTGCAGCTACGCTGAAATGCAGCCGGTATTGCAGCAGTCGCAGAGCAGAGAATTTCTGCCCGTCGATCAGCGACCGGCCGCCGCCGGCAGGGTTGGTGCTTTTCTGCAGGGACCCGGAGCAGCGGTAATGCAGCTAATCCGTGACTCGATCGATCCGCTCGAGCTGGGAGCTTGCGCGCCGATTACGACGGTGCTGGTCAAACTGCTCAATGCATACGGTATAACGGCCTACCGCGTCGACGGCACGTTTATCAAGGAATTTCATGCCTTCTGTATTATCAATATTGACATGGTAGAATATGTGCTGGATTTCACCGCCGACCAGTTTGTGCCCGATGCTGCTCCCGTCCTGGCGCCGCGTGATTTGTGCTATCTTGACACGAAGGGAAAGCTCTCGCGTGAAGGGACGCCGGTCTACATGATCGGCAAAGTATTTGCAGCCGATAAGATCTATCTGTCCGGGGATGAGGATTCACGGCTTTACCGGGTGATGCTGAAAACCGGAAGTGATGCCATGCCTCGTTAGCGTCCCCAAGTGTGCTGTATCTCACCTACGAAAATGCTACCACGGGCTCTTTTCATCCCTGTCTTCGTTGCTCACCAGTTGAATACACCCGGTATTCGCCTTCTTCGCGGCTCAACAGAAACGAAAATAGCTCCCCGCAAATATGAGCTACGGTACACTATTCAACATGCGACAGCATCAATTCGTACTCTTGCGCATAAGGCACGAACGTTCGGCGTACGCAGGTAATTCACGCCACAATTCGAATCCTGTGACGAAGGCGCCCCGTGCTACTTCCGATTGCTGTATGCAGATCTCATCGGTCGTGATCGGTAAGTGCACCCGGTACACCCGGGTGTGCTCTTTATCGGTGATGCGTGCGGGCATACGCATGCGAGCGATGCAGCACGAATATGAATTGCAAGTCATCCTGCGCAACGGCAATTATTTTTCACCTGCCGTCATCTTGGAGTATAACTATGTCACCAACGCGTATGAGATTGCATATTAGCGGAATTGTTCAGGGAATTGGCTTCCGGCCGTACGTCTATCGCCTGGCGCGTGCGTTCGGACTTACCGGTTTTGTGCTCAACAACACGCGCGGTGTTGAGATCGAGGTCGAGGGCGGGAAGCCGGCTGTCGATGCGTTTGCCGCCGAGTTGCAGGCCAAAGCACCCCCGCTTGCACGCATTGTCGGCATTAGGCAGGAATCAATACCGGCCCGGGGTGAAACCGACTTCGCTATCGTCAAGAGCCAACATGATACCGACAAAGCAACGCTTATTTCGCCCGACATTTCCATTTGTGACGATTGCCGCAACGAGCTGTTTGATCCTGCAGACCGCCGCTATCGATATCCTTTCATCAATTGTACCAACTGCGGTCCTCGTTACACGATCATCAAGGATCTGCCTTACGATCGGCCCTTGACGACCATGTCTGTCTTCGACATGTGTGCCGAATGCCGGTCGGAATATGAAAATCCGGCAGACCGGCGTTTCCATGCCCAACCAACAGCCTGCCCCCGCTGCGGACCGCAACTGAGCCTGCTTGACGAAAATGGAGCTCCCGTTGACACCAGCGCCCCGGTTACAGCCCTGGTGCAACGTTTGCAGGCCGGGCAGATAGCTGCGATCAAAGGCATCGGCGGCTATCATCTTGCGGTGGATGCCGAAAATGAGGATGCCGTCAAGCGCCTGCGGCGGCGCAAAATGCGCGAAGCAAAAGCTCTGGCGATTATGATCGTTTCAGTAGAACAGGCCCGTCGGTTTTGTAACATTGACAAAACGGAGCAGGAGGTGCTGGAATCACCGCAGCGGCCGATCGTTCTGCTCCGCAAAAAAGCGTCGCCTTCTACTCTTGCCGAATCTGTTGCGCCGGGCAATCCCTGGCTGGGCGTTATGCTGCCATATACGCCGTTGCACTATCTGGTACTCGAAAAATCGTTGAATGCACTGGTTATGACCAGCGCCAATCTGACTGATGAGCCGATCGCTTATCAGAATGCCGAAGCGCAAACACGGCTGCGCAACATCGCCGATTGTTACCTGACCCACGATCGGGACATCTACCTGCGCGCGGATGATTCCGTGTTGCGTGTCATAGAACAAACGCCGAATATGCTGCGCCGCTCACGCGGATTTGTGCCCATTCCAGTATTCCTGAAAAGAAAGCTACCGCCAATTCTGGCGGTCGGTGCGGAGCTGAAAAGTGCAATTTGTCTGAGCAAAGGCAACCGGGCTTTTGTCAGTCAGCATATCGGCGATCTCAAAAACAAAGAGACTTTCGACTATTTCGAGCAGACGGTCGGACATCTATCCGCCATGCTCGACATAACGCCGGAGTGTATTGCACATGATCTGCATCCCGATTACTTGAGTACTTTCTACGCGCAGCAACAAAACGTTCGGCTCTGCGGTGTGCAGCATCATCATGCGCATGCGGTCAGTTGCATGGCCGAGCATGGTATCGAGCACACCGTAATAGCTGTTTGCTATGACGGCACCGGCTATGGCGCCGACGGCGCTGTGTGGGGCGGCGAGGTGCTGCTTGCAGATTACCGCAAATTTACGCGAGCGGCACATCTGCAGTATGTGCGCCTGCCCGGAGGCAACTCTGCCGTCAAGGAGCCGGCCCGGATGGCAATGAGTTTTCTGCATGAGATTTACCGCGGCGATTTAGCTGCATGCCCGGCGTCGCTTGTCAAACAGTATTCGGCTGAGCAGATGGCTGTTTTGCAGAAAATGCTGCAGAGCGGCATCAACGCGCCCTTCACTTCCAGTTGCGGACGGCTGTTTGATGCGGTCGCGGCACTGCTCAACGTACGGCATCAGGTCGCGTACGAGGGGCAGGCGGCCATCGAGCTGGAGTTGCTGGCCCACGCCGCCCCGCCATGTTCGGCAACATATCCGGCGCCAATTGAAGCGTGCGCGGAAGGCAATATCATTGCGACCCCAGTTTTGCTTCGAAGCATCGTCGAGGATATTGCAGCCGGAACGCCGCGTGAGGTTATTGCCGCTCAATTTCACAATAGCGTTGCCGACTTTACCGCCGAAGTGTGCCAAAGCACCGGTCGGTCACACGGCATAAATGAAGTGGTGCTCAGTGGAGGCGTTTTTCAGAATTTTTATTTGTTGACAAAGACGGTCGGGCTTCTGAGAGCCCGGGGTTTCAAAGTATATTACCATACTATCGTGCCGCCAAACGACGGCGGTATTGCACTAGGCCAACTCATGATTTCACAAGCCCGATTGGGCGGGGAGGAAAATTGAAATGACATTTTCGCAACTGCGACACCGGTTCTCATTGCTAATGCTGGCCGGCTTGCTGCTTGCACAATGCAGCGCGATAAAAGGCACGGCGCCGGAGAATTATCAGGAGGGCCTGGCTAAATTGCAAGAGGGCAGCCATGAAGATGCATACAACTATTTCGAAGCGGCAGCAAAGAAGGATGTGGAAAATTCTAAATATCACTGGGCGGCCGCTCGCACCGCGCCCCATCGCAATGCCGCCTACTTTCACACGAAAGCCGCATGGGACAACGGTATGAAAGAGTATCCGGTGCTTCTTACCTATGTTAAGCTTTCTTTCAACACGCAGGAAGAGCAGAAAAAGGATCTGGCTCTCAAATTATTCGAGCAATTGCCTGATTCGCAGCGGACGCCGGAGGCAAAAGCAGGGCTGCATTTCAGTTTCAAGGACTATGAGCAGGCAATTGAAATCTGGCAAAAGCTGCATGCTGAGCAGCCGGATGCCAAGTATATAAACAATATTGCGCGAGCGCTGATGTTGTCCGATCAAAGCGATCAGGCCGTGTCTCTGCTTAAGCAGGCCCGCGAGCAAAACCTGCTGAATGAAACCGGGTACGCGTTGCTGGCCTCGAATTTTGCAGTTATGTATCGCTACAAAGATATCGATGCCTTGTTCAACGAGATGATTTCCAAAGGCATGTATGCAAATCAGGCGCATTTTCTGCACGCCATGTACACCTTCATCCGCGGCGACAAAAATGATGCTGCAACCATGCTTGACAATCTCATCGAACGCTTTCGCAGCAAAGACACACTTTTGTTGCGCAAGGCCGAATTGCTCCGTATCCATCTCAAAGCCTACACCAAAGAGGGCGACTGGATCAAGAACTACGCACAGCAACTTGAAAATAAGGACGACGTCGGATATCGCTACGCGCGCACGCTCTTTGCCCGGCTCACGAAGCAGGACACGGTTATCGAGCCGCTTGAAAAACTCGTTGCCCGGGCACCCTACAGCAATTTCGTCAGGCTCGATCTGGCCCGCGAATACGCGCGCTGCGAACACTACGAGAAGGCGGAAAATGTCTACAAACGGCTTCCACTGTCGATCCGGCTGTCACCGACGGTCCTGGTCGAATATGCTACGGTAGCCTCGCGACGGGGTGAGGATGATCATGCGCTGGTGCTGTTGAGTTCCATGCACAAAAAGGGAATGATGACGCGTCCCTCACTGGAGATGTTCCGCGACTTGACCTTTAAGAAAGATCTGCTCGAAAAAAGCAGGGCCGCGCAGGAATTGCTCGAGAAATCGTTTCCCCGGGATGTTGCTGTCCGTTGGAGCCGGGGGATCATGCATATCCGGGAATCAAAACTCGATTCGGCGCGGGCGATTTTCGGATTGCTGGCAAAGGAATACCCCGACGAAACGCGCTTCGCGTCTGCGCAAGCTTCGATTCTTCTGCAAATGGAGAGATATCAACAGGTCGTGGATATGATTGCACAAAAAAAGGATGCTCCACCGCAGCTCAGACGTTTGCAGGCACGCGCCCTGCGCAAAATGGAAAAATACACCCAGGCCGATACCGTTTATCGTGACATATTGACGGCTGAGAGCTCGCCTGCCACGCAGATGGAGTATGCCGAATTTCTGGTAGCCGATTATAATAAGCCGGAACAGGCGGTTTCTTTTTATCGCAAGCTCATATCAAAGCAAAGCCCCAAAACGAAACAGGACAGCGTACGCGACGCTACGGTGATGAACAATCTGGCCTGGACCTTGCTGCAGTCAACCAGTGCCAATTTTGCCGACGCATTATCGGTGGCCGAAAAAGCCTATGAACTCGCATCCGACAATCCGCATGTGGTTGACACCTACGCCACCGCTCTGCTCAAAGCAGAAAAGGAGAAAGATTGTATCAAGCTGCTGGAGAACAACGCACTTGGCTTAAAGGAGCCGAAACTCCTGCACCTGCTCGGCACTGCATACGAAAAAACCGGCAATATCAACAAAGCCGTTCGCACGTATCAACAGGCCGCCGAACTCACCGATTCCTCCAAAGCTCTCAAGTTCGATCTCAGCGAGGAAGATATTCAGACGCATGTGCAGGGGTTGCTGGAGTGAGTTGGATATGGATGGATGGATGAAACAGACGTTACCCTGATGATTCCTTCGATATCGGAATTGAATGCCAGTGTAATATATCTCAAATAAGTGTGTGTTTGCGAGGAGCTATTTTCGTTCCTGTTGGGGCGCGAAGATGGCGAATACCGGGTGTATTCAACTGATGAGCAACGAAGACAGGGATGAAAAGGGCCCGTGGTAGCATATTCGTATTTGAGATACACTACACAAGGCATTGCAGGGCTGAAGGCCCGGAACACACCAGCCCGAGACTTCAGGCCCGGGACAGAATGATTCCAAAACCTCATCAGCCCTGAAAGGGTGAGATATTTCTTTTGATTCTCCTCAATCGCCTGTTTTATATTTCAAATCAACAGTCTTGCTAATTCAGACAGTTGCATTAAAATTCGATGGGTGCTGATAAAAAAAAATCCGGGACGAAAGGGAAATCCAGAAAACTGGATCCGGAGCTGCCTCTGTCCGAAAAGATCGCTTCGATATTTGCCTCGAAAAGCCTCAAGTATTCGTTCTTCGATCAAAAACAGTTCAACATACATCTCAAGCGCGAAACCAAACGGTGCGAACGCTTTAGCAAAGCGGCAGTGTTGCTTCGTATCGATGTCACTTCTCTCATTAAAAAGTGCGAGCAGACGGATGCGGTGGAGCGACTCTCCGCATTGGCACTCATCAAGAAATGCATCAATATTCTCTTCAGCAATACGCGTGACATCGATCTCAAAGGCTGGTACAGAGAAGGCCATGAAATCGGGGTGCTCCTGATTGATATTGAAGTGCCGAACAAAGATGATATCGCTGAAAAAATGGGGGCAAAGCTCTTTAAAAGCTTGAATTCCGAGCTGGATGATGATATCATTGTGAATACAGAAGTCATTGCACATTAGCATTTTGTTAGCTAAGTAGTTGATTCTGTTTGTGTTTTTCATCAACTGCCGGCGCAGGGATGATTGCATTTGTGAGTATTATATTTTATATTGATATGTTGTTTGAAATACCAAAAAGCCCCCAGCATGTGGTGAGGAGCATCTTTGAGGCAGCGGGTATTTCGGCAATGAAAGCCCGATAGGAGGCAATCGGGTTAAATCGAGCAGAGATTGTTTGGCGACAATCGGCCTTATAAAGCGTGGGGGGGACTATCATGCTTGTTCGGGGCTGAATACGTTGCTACCTTCTTCGTGTCATTTTGATACAAAGTCATCCGCTCTCAATAGGTTGCTTTTTGTACACGGAAAGAACAGAAGGGACGCACAAGATGGACTCGGCAGCAGTTTGTCTACCGGGGCAGGACCATGCAGCTCCGGTAACCAGAGGCGAGGGCGAATCTTTCCCCGGCGATTACAAAACATCTGCAAAGCTGGAAGATACGTTCTATGACGCACGTGATTTCCAGAAAATGCTGCTCATGGAGCGGCAGCGAACGGAGCGCTCGGGTGAATCATTCCTGTTTGTAACCGTAAATATCTGGCACCTCTTTCAAAAGGATGTTCCCGAAGCAACCAAGGCGGAATGCCTTGACGCGATACGGGCCGCTTTAAATGAAGCCCTGCGCGATATTGATGTTCGGGGATGGTACAAGCCCGACTATATTATCGGGGTGGTTTGCCCGGGAGTTGATGCCGTTCACCAATACGTTGTCGGCGATAAAATAAAAAAAATGCTGAGGCACAAGCTCGGAGCGCACTTGTCAAAATTTCTGGTGTTCACCTGGCGCATGTTTCCGTTTCAGGAAAGCATTGACGGTGAAACGCAGATCATTCCGCTGGATCTGATAGCTCCCAAATTTTACTTCGATCCCGCACATGCCCGCCTGCACGGCAAGACGGCCCTGTTTCTGAAACGGGTGCTTGACATTGGCGGAAGCCTCACGGCAATCATCTTGTTCTCGCCTTTTTTTCTAATCATCCCGATTCTTATAAAGCTGACGTCCAAGGGGCCGGTCATTTTCAAGCAGGAACGTGTCGGTCGCAGCGGTAAGCTTTTCAAATTCATGAAATTCCGTTCCATGTATGTCAATAACGATAGTTCCAAGCATCGCGAATTTGTCGCACAATTCATTGCCAATAAAATCAAAGCCGAGGATCCCGGCGAAAAAGTAACCTTCAAAATCAAAGATGATCCGCGCATAACCAGGATCGGCAAAATTCTGCGCGCAACCAGCCTGGACGAATTTCCACAGTTTTTCAATGTTCTAAAAGGTGATATGTCATTGGTCGGCCCCCGTCCGCCCATTCCCTACGAAGTTGACGAGTATGATGTCTGGCATAAAAGACGGGTGCTGGAAGTAAAGCCCGGCATCACCGGCCCGTGGCAAATTTACGGCAGAAGCAAAACCACCTTTGATACTATGGTCAGAATGGACATAAATTACATCAAAAACTGGTCGCTCTGGTTGGATATCAAGATTATCATCAAGACGCCGCTTGTCATGCTATTTGATAGAGGGGCGTGCTAAGTCTATATTATCACTCTCGCATAGTTCCGGCTTTATTGGCAGTTTATCTGTAAATGCGTTTTTCAGCTCACTGAGCCCGAAACGCTGTTGCAGCAAACGTGGCGCTATTCGCATGCGTCGATAGAATACTAAGCTTGATTTATTTTGCTTTTTTCTATCCCGTAGGGGGCCGGTGCCGCTGATGGGGGAAGGGTGCGTCCGGTGATAGTCAGAGGGCAGAAGCTGTGGATATCGTATCGCAGATTTTCCGCTCAGTAGAAATTCTGACATCTGACTTCTGATTAAGACATTAATTCAAGTCTACAATAAATTTCTACCCGGGAGGATTGGATGTTAAAAATTGGTGTTGTCGGCTATGGATACTGGGGGCCGAATATCGTCCGCAACTTTAATGCTCTGGATGATAGCGAGGTCGCCTTTGTCTGCGATCAGAATCCGGAAGTGCTTAAAAAAGTCTCGAAGCTATATCCGAATATCGAATGCCTCACCAGTTGTGAAGAAGCTCTGGCTTCCAATTCGATCGATGCCCTCGCCATTGTCACGCCGGTCTCGACTCACTATCCGCTGGCAAAGAAAGCCCTCGAGCAGGGTAAGCATGTTTTTGTCGAAAAGCCGTTTACCGTCACGACGGCTCAGGCTGATGAATTGTGCAACCTGGCCGAGCGGAAAAATCTCGTTATCATGGTCGATCACACCTTTCTGTTCACCGGAGCCGTACGCAAAATCAAAGACATTGTTGACAAAGACGAACTCGGCAGCGTGCTTTACTACGATTCTACCCGCGTCAATCTTGGACTGTTTCAGCATGACGTTAATGTCGTCTGGGACCTGGCGCCGCATGATTTTTCGATCATGAACTATGTGCTCAAAGACAAACCCACCGGCATCGTCGCAACCGGAAAGGCGCATGTGGGAGAATTTGAGAATATTGCCTATATCACCGTCTACTTCGACAACAACCTGATCGCCCACTTTGCCGTCAACTGGCTCTCACCAGTAAAGGTACGCAATACGCTGATCGGCGGCGAACGCAAAATGCTGGTATGGAATGACGTCGATCCGGATGAAAAGATCAAAATTTACGATAAAGGAATCGATGTAACCTCCAAGGAGGGCATCTACAAACTGCTTGTCAGCTACCGCTCCGGCGATATGTACGCCCCACGCGTCGATCCGATGGAAGCGCTCAAATTAGAAGCGAACTATTTCGTCGATTGCGTTGAAAAATCCGAAAAACCCTTCAACAGCGGAATCGAGGGCATGCAAGTTGTCCAGATGCTCGAGGCATGTAACGAATCAATCAAGGCCGGCGGGAAAGTGGTGAAACTGGATTAGCATGCTTGACTATCTCGAGCGACAGAGTGATGAGGCGATCTTGATTGCTGAAGGAAATTTAAGGTTATAATTCCCGCAGAGACAGGGGCTATAATGTGGCATTCCCGTGCAGGCGGGAATCTACTTTGCCCAAGAACAGTAGAAACCCGATCAGGTCGGGTATGACAATCATATCGTCATTCGGGTGGAAATGAGAAGCCAATATCGTCCTGGTACAAGGGAAGCAAGTCTGAATAAAGAAGCAAGCATATATCAGGTTCCGGAATAGTCCTTCGAGTATTCTGCGCGGAGCAACAAGCGCATTACCACAATCGTAAGGAATAAATGATGGAAAATTTCAACACAATCGCACCCGATGTCCAGTTTGGTGACAATGTCAAACTGGCAAAATTCATCAATTTGTACGGCTGTGCAATCGGCGATTATTCAAAAGTTGGCACCTTTGTCGAAGTGCAGAAAGGTGCGAAGATCGGCCGATACTGCAAAATACAGAGCCATTCCTTTATCTGTGAAGGCGTGACCATCGAGGATTATGCTTTTATCGGACATGGCGTTATGTTTACCAACGACAAATATCCCCGCGCCGCCAACCCCGACGGTTCCCTGCAAAACGATGCCGATTGGGAGGTTATCCCGACCCACGTCAAAGAAGGGGCTTCGATTGGCTCCGGTGCAACGATCATTTGCGGTGTTACTATCGGCAAAGGCGCGGTTGTCGGTGCCGGAGCGGTGGTAACCAGAGATGTCCCCGACGAAACCATCGTCGTCGGCAATCCCGCTAAAGTGCTGCGGAAGCTCTAAACACATGCATCTCTCTGCGCCATCAAGGCAGTGCCGACACGCTTACAAATCAGCTATGGCGAATACCTCCTTCGCACCAGATCAAATATCAGCGCCATCTGTGATATCTGTAGATAATCTTTTCTTTTGGGTGTCATTTCGTGCATTTAGTGGGCCAGTATGACCTATCACCTGATTAATCCAATCACCCACCCGACCTGGAACACCGACATCGCCGCCTTCCCGCAGGCGACGATATTCCACACATCGTTGTGGGCGAAGGTATTGCAGGAAGCCTACCGCTACCAACCGCTTTACCTGACCAAACTTGACAACAACGAAATCATCGCCGTATTTCCCTTTTTTCACATACATTCTTTGCTCACCGGCAAGCGTGGAGTGTCAATCCCCTTCTCGGATTACTGCCCGCCACTCATCAAGCATGAGATTGACGAAGCAGAAATTCATCACGAAATTGCCCGCCTGGGGCGCAGCCGGAACTGGCGTTACTATCACGTCAAAGCCTGGCAGGACGTGTATCGATCCCAAACTCCCAACTCATCCTACTATCTGCATACCATCGATCTCAGCCCGCCCCTGGCCGAGCTTAAGAAAAAATGCCGCACCAATACCCGACGCAACATAAAAAGGGCCAATGAATCCGGCATCTCGATTCAGAAAATCAACTCCCGGCAGGGGATCAGGATCTTTTACGAGCTGCACTGCGCCACCCGCCGGCGTCATGGCCTGCCGCCCCAGCCGATTGACTTTTTCTACACCATCCTCAACGAGCTTATCTATCCGGGTTTTGGCGCCGTCTCGGTCGCATTTTACCGGGATTCTCCGGTTGCGGCAAACATGTACTTCGAATTCAACCGCAAGGCGCTTTACAAATACGGCGCCTCCGATGACGAACACCTTGAATTCAAACCCAATGACGCCCTGATGTGGGCGGCGATTAAGGAATATCAAAAACGCAAATTTAGGGAGCTGTCGCTGGGCAAAACGGAAATGGACCATGATGGACTCAGGCATTTTAAGCAGGGATGGGGGACAGAGGAAATCAAGGTGCTCGACCATAAATATAGCTTCAAACGTGATGCCTTTGTCTGTGTATCTGCACGACAAACAACTATACCCAAAACATTAACCAAATTGCTGCCGCAACGGATGCTCGTGCTCTTTGGTAAGCTCCTTTATAGACACATAGGCTGACAGGTGGCATAATTGGTTTACATGGAGAATGTCTACAGATTTTATTATAGTATACGGCCGATAATCCCGCGATCGCTTCAGCTTTTTCTCAGACGTCAGCTTGCCCGATATAAGCGAAGCCAATGCTCTAATATATGGCCGATCGATCCGCAAAGCGCAAAGCCTCCCGAAAACTGGCAGGGGTGGCCCGACGGCAAACAATTTGCTTTCGCACTCATGCATGATGTTGATACGCAGAAAGGGCATGACGACACAGTCAAGCTTATGCGGGAGGAGAAAAAAATCGGTTTTCGGTCAAGCTATAATTTTGTACCCGAACGCTATGCCGTCGACCGAAAGATTCTCGAAGAGATAAAAGGCAGCGGTTTTGAATTAGGCGTGCATGGCCTGAACCATGACGGTAAATTATTTAAAAATTATCGCAAATTTATTTCCCGGGCATGCAAAATCAATCGATATATGACCGACTGGGGCGCCAAAGGCTTCAGCTCGCCGTCCATGCACCATAATCTTGCCTGGATGCATAAAATACAGAGCGGCTATGGCACGACCATGTTCGATACCGATCCCTTTGAGCCGCAATCCGATCCGGCGCGTACGGTTTTCCCGTTTTCTGTTCAGTATAACCATGCCAAAAAGGATCGGGCTTATATCGAAATCCCGTACACTCTACCGCAGGATCATCTTTTGTTTATCATATTGCAGGAAACAAGCATTGAAATATGGAAACAAAAACTTGACTGGATTGCCAAAGTGGGCGGCCTCGCATTGCTGAATACGCACTCCGATTACATGCGCTTTGACAGCTCGAAGCACAATAATGAGATCTATGACGCTGATCTGTATTTGTCATTTCTTAACAATGCCAAGGTAGCCTACGCCGATAGCTGCTGGCACGCTCTGCCGCACCAGATTGCTGATCACTTTCGCACTTTGTCGCCTGGCCAATAAACCCAACTCTCCGAAAGGATATCTCGCATGAACGTACCTTTTGTCGATCTTAAAACGCAGTATCTTAGCATCAAGGATGAAATAAACTCAAAAATCCAACAAGTACTCGACTCGTGCGCCTTTATCGGCGGGAAATTTGCCGGGGAATTCGAGCAGAATTTTGCACGCTATTGCGGTGCTGATCATTGTGTGGGTGTCGGCAATGGCACCGATGCGCTGCATATTGCCCTGCGTGCGTTGGGTATCGGGTCCGGAGATGAAGTGATCACTGCCGCCAACTCATTCATCGCCACTTCCGAGGCAATCACGCTGGCCGGAGCACAAGTCGTTTTTGTAGATATCAATCCCGAAACGTATAACATCAACGTCAATCAGATCGAAGCAAAAATTACCGATAAAACGAGAGCTATCATTCCGGTACACCTCTACGGTCAACCGGCCGACATGGATCCCATCATAGACATTGCCCGGAAGCACAACCTCAAACTCATTGGTGACGCTGCTCAGGCGCATGGCTCAACGTACAAGGAGAAAAAAATCGCCCAACTGACCGATATTACCTGCTACAGCTTCTATCCCGGAAAAAATCTCGGAGCATACGGAGACGCAGGTGCGATTGTCACCAGCAGTGCCGAGTGGGCCGACAAAGCCAGAATGTACGCCAACCACGGCCGCAGCGACAAATACGCACACGAAGTTGAAGGCGTCAACAGCCGCATGGACGGATTTCAGGGAGCAATCCTTAATGTCAAACTAAAACACCTCGATACGTGGAGCGATAATCGCCGACGCAACGCTTACTTCTACAACGAAAAGCTCAAAGACGTCACTATTGTCACGCCAACCGAAATCGATGATGTTCGTGCCGTATATCACCTTTATATTGTCCGTATTCCCGACGGTAAGCGGGAGAGATTGCAGGCCCATCTCAAGGAAAACGGCATCGCCACCGGAATCCACTATCCGACTGCTCTACCGTATCTTGAGGCCTACAAACATCTGGGTCACACAGAATCCGATTTTCCTCACGCCCTCAAAGCTTCGCAGGAAATCGTTTCGTTGCCGATGTACCCCGAGCTGGCTGAAGAGCAAATCGATTACGTTGTTGAGAAAATTAAATCGTTTGCCCTTTAAGATACGACGCGATTCTGCCGGGCGCGAACACAACGCAACGAATAAATCACTTCGATTTGGCGAAAATAAGGGAGCTCCTGGAACATGAATGAAAACTTCGCTCTCCTTGGCGCTGCGGGGTATATCGCTCCCAGGCATTTGCAGGCGATTAAAGATATCGGGGGAAACCTGGTCGCCGCCTGCGATCCCAATGACTCGGTCGGAATCCTTGATCGCTACTTTGCCGATGTCAGCTACTTCAAGGAATTCGAACGCCTCGATCGCCATGCCGAAAAGCTCAGACGCATTGGAGAGGATCAACGAATTCATTATGTCTCGATTTGTTCGCCCAATTATCTGCATGACGCGCATGTCCGTTTCGCCTTGCGCATAAATGCCGATGCCGTCTGCGAAAAACCGCTCGTGCTTAATCCGTGGAACTGCGATATTCTCAAGGAACTCGAAGCGGAATTCGGCCGGAGAATATATACCATTCTGCAACTGCGGCTGCATCCTTCATTTGTTGCGCTCAAAGAAAAAGTCGCCGGAACCAGGCGACGCGATAAGGCAAATATCGATTTAACCTATATTACGTCCCGCGGCAGATGGTATCTCGTTTCCTGGAAAGGAAGTATCGAGAAATCCGGTGGACTGGCGACAAATATTGGTGTGCACTTTTTTGATATGCTGATGTGGATCTTCGGTGCGGTCGAGGGATTTGAAGTGCATCAGTCCACGCCTACCCGAATCAGCGGAACGCTTGAATTGCAGCAGGCTCGGGTAAAGTGGTTTTTGTCAATCGATCGCAATGATTTGCCGGATTACTGCAAGAAAAACGGCCAACCGACCTGCCGCTCGATCAAAATTGACGGCGAAGAACTCGAGTTTTCGGGCGGGTTTGCAGATTTGCATACCGCAGTATATAAAAATATCCTGGCGGGAAAAGGCTTCGGCATCGATGATGTGCGCCCGTCGATTCAGTTGGTGCATGATATTCGACATTACCGGGGATAACGCGACAATCCCGTCAATTGGGTACGCCGCGAGCATAACCGCACACCGTTCCCCGATTTGTAATAATCCGCATATCGACGCGAAGATGCCCACTAAATGCACGAAATGACACGAAAACAACAAGATTTACCACAGATAACACAGATGTTTGATTGCATGGCTGTGGGGTGGGGATAGCCGATATATCTTTACTTGCTCCCGACGCTACGACCTGTCATCCCCTTGGAGAAGGGGATCCACTATTTGACCCACAACCTCGCAGCGACGCGAAGAAGCCTGCAAATGCACGATAAAGGAATCGATATATCGATCAACCTATCCACTTATCACCCCTGAACCGTACAATTGCTGAAAAGCTAGTTGCCAAACTGCTGAACCACTGACTTGCAGAGGCGCCTATCCCGCTTTTTATTTTCTCTACTATCCATTAAACGATCAATTGCAAACGGTGCCAACATGAAACCGGCAAGTCCAAAAAGAACATGGCGCGACTGGGATAATACGCCACACATACTTTTCTTTAGGCCGTTTATCCCCGAATTCGAAAAAGAAACCACTATTTGCCGTTATAATCTTATCCATTGTGCGTAGAATAAAACACTATTCCATGAAAATAAAATTACCTCCAATATTCTATATATAGAAACCAATTCACTAGATTGTTCAGCATCGGTTGTTGCACTTATGCGACGGCGCTTCTTTTGTTCGGCCATTATTTCCTGAATTTCGGGTTCGACGATCGGGGCCTTGCCTTCATTTATGTAATTTACTTTCGTTTCATTGAGATCGACCCCGATTAGCGTGTGTCCATTTTTTGCCAGGCAACCCATGCCCACACTTCCAACGTAACCGAGACCGAAAATGCTAATATTCATCTATGATCCTTTCGGGGAAATTGAACTTACAAAGAAGGTTTAGCTAAAAGGCACCATCAGGAAATAAAATGCTATAAGCTTTTATAAGGTTTTCTTTTTGTTTAGGCCAGCCCAGCTTATTATCAATGCGTTCCCATCCTGCATTGCCCATACTTTCTCTCTTTTCCTTATTTTCAAGCAGTTTCACTAGCTCATCGGCAAAAAGCTGTGGTGCTTGAAGGGCGAAAATGGAGTAAAAACCGCAATAACAGCCTCGCAATCTCATTTTCCCCTCTCCTAACCCCCCAATCTTCGTACCACCACCGAGGCCTGCGCCAATAAAGGCGTACCGCCGATGGGGGAAAGGTGTGCCC